>JACAVV010000030.1 GCA_024648695.1 Nitrospina sp. | reverse complement strand
CGTCTTCAATCAGGTTTTTTCAATAGGAAGCCAAAGTTTTATAACAAATTCCCTCACCGAAATGCGCAATTTAAAATTCTCTCTCGATTTTAATAATTCTGAGACTCTCATGCAATATGCGGGCTAGAGACCCTTCATTTCATTCAGGATGACACTCTGGGCTTTTAACTACAGAGGATTTTTCTTTTGTATGCTCAACAAATACCCTCAATCCACTTCCTCGCCCAGCAACCAGTCTATGAACCTTTGCCACCAGGATTTTTTGGGCTCGCTTTTTGGAACCGCCTGGTCTTCTTTTTCCTTACCTTCAGGATCATACGAAACAATTTGGCCCACCGGCTGACCGGCCTTGTAAAACCGGCGCTCCTTGACATTGCCATTCTTATAGTACTCGATCAATTCGCCATGAAGCTCATTGTTGTGATATTGCGACCGTTGCTTTAGCTGTTTGCCACCGGGAAAATACTCGAGTGCCGGTCCTTGCAAGAGGCCATTGATGTAATTCAGTTTTTTGTGCAATTGCTCCGCGTCGTCGTATATAAGGGTCTCGCCATGAGGTTGACCGTCCTTCAGGTTTTGGACCAGATACAATTTCCCATCGGGTTTGTAAGAATAAATCGGGCTCGCTAACTGACCCTGTTTGAATTTCATTTTCGCCTGGAGCACGCCGTTGCTGTAGGTGGCCAATGGACCTTCCAGTTTGCCCTGACGATACGATGCCTGTTCGCTGGCTCTACCTTTTCCATCGTAATAGGTGGTGACCCCATTTAATTGGTTGCCCTTATAGGCTTCCTTTTGCAGGGGTTTGCCCGCCTCGTCGTAACTGACCACCTCACCCTGAATATTGCCATTGACCAATTTAACCGATCGGGAAACCTGCCCGTTCGAGTGGTAATAAGTTCTTTGGCTGACCACTCCTTTTTTATAGTTCACCGTCTCGACAATGTTTCCATTTCGATAGTAGTGGCAGGGTCCGTCCAGAACATCTTCCTTATAATTTTCCCTGGCGGTGACCTCACCATCGAAATTGAAAATCAACGCCTCACCCTGGCGCATGCCGTCTTTGAGCGTGTACTTTTCGCTGACCTTGCCGGTAACCTGATAATGTAATTCTTCGGTGTCGGTGACGACCTTGGCAGGAGGTTTGTCGGGCTGGGAGTTTTCTTCTGCAGAAGACTCTCCGTTGCCGTTGGCAGGCGTCTCCAAAGTTTTGTTGTCGGATGGGTTGTTGGGAGCAGGCATATTTCAAATACCAAAAAAACTTTAGCCTATATTTATCATGGAACCAGCAACGGTGAGGATGCCGCCGGCTTTCACATCCTGCATACCGGAAGCGATATTTTCCAATTTCGCGCTGGCATTGTTCTTCACATTGAGACCCGTATTTTCCAGATTCATCCCCGCCTCGTTGGTGAGGTTCATTCCTGCTTTGTTGGTGACGTTGTTGCCTTCGGCCGTCAAGTCACCGGTGGCTGTTATGTCTATGGTACTCCCGGATTCAATAGTCATGGCCCCGCCGGATTTTATGGTGACCGTTCCGCTCACATCGATGGTTAAATTGCCGGAGACATTCAGCGTGAAATTACCCGTCACATCCTGCGTGTAGTCCGCTTCATTGGTGCGCGTTTCGTTACCTGTCACCGTGCTGTCGCGGGTACCGCCGACTGTGTACGTTTCGTTGCCTGCGGTCACCTCAACCGTACGGTTGCCTTCCGTCACAGTCAGCGTTTCGTTGCCCTGGCTGATGGTCTCCACGCGGTTGCCCTGTTCCACAGTGAGCGTTTCGTCGCCTTCCTGAATGGTGGTAGTACGGTTATTCTTGATCGTCATCGTATCGCTACCATCTTCCGCCGTGTCGGGGTCGCCGATGGTGGTGGTGCGGTTGTTCTCAATCATCCGGTTCATGTCCTTTTCGGCATGAACGTAAAACTCTTCCGATCCTTTTAAATCCTGAAAACGGATTTCGTTGAAGGTCGCGGTATCGCCCGTTTTGCTGGACCGCGTCTTGATCGTGCTCTTGGTTTTATCATCCGGAAGCGTGTAGGGAACCGTTTGTTCCGCATTGTACACACAGCCTGTGACAATGGGGCAATCCGGATCGCCGTTCAAATAGCTGACTAGTACTTCCTGGCCGATCCTTGGAATAAAAATTTGCCCCCAGGCTTTGCCTGCCCAGCCGTGAGCCACTCGAATCCAGCAGGAACTGTTTTCGTCATTCTGTCCCTCCTGGTCCCAATGAAACTGAACCTTGATTCTGCCGTACTCGTCTGTATAAATCTCTTCTCCACTTGCCCCCACCACGATGGCCGATTGCGTGCCGTAAACCCTTGGCTTGGGCGTCGTTCGCGCAGGCCGAAAGGGCACTGTGGAAGGAAACGCAAGAAAAGAATTCCGGTACCCGTCCTGTGATGCATTCACCGACAATTGCTGGATGATATAGGTGGAATTGATATCGGTGCGGTCATGTTCGTCGATATCGAATTTATAACCTGCGGTGAAGGCCCGACACAGGCTGTCCCCTCTTAACATTTTTGCGGGTTGTTCCTGCGCCTGCAACCGCTTGTCGGCAATGCCTTCTCCTTCGGAGGAGGTTGTGAATCCACCGGGATATTCATACACCCGGTAGGAATTGGTTCCATCCGATGTGGTTATGAGATCGGTAGACGGTGTCTCGAAATTGAAATCGTCCACGGCATACTTTCCGGTGGTGACGCGTTTTTCCAATGTGCAGTGGAGGATGATATCCTCTTCCTGAATGGGAGAGTCGGACCGGCCCAACCGCGCTGTGGCCAGTCCCGTAAGGGCGGCGTGATTGGAAGCATCGTCTCCCAGCACCAGGGTATTCACTCCATCCGTATGCTCAAAGAAATAGAAAATGCCTTCTTCTTCCATCAGGCGCGACAAAAAATCGAAAGTGGTTTCCTGATACTGGACGCAATATTCCCGTGCCGTGTAGGTCCCCGTCGTGTCGTCACGATAATCGGTGAAACCCAGTTCGGAACACAACTCGGTGATGATGTCCGGCACCGATTTATTCTGGAAGATACGGCTGTCTTTGTAAAAAGTGAGGAGCCAGAACCAGGGGTAGATCTCTGCATAATAAGTTGTAAACCACTGGTCGCTACCCGATTGGACAAACCGGCCCACCACGCCGTTGAAGTATCGGGTTTGGCCGTCTCCGTAGCTCATGGAGACGGTTACGTTTTCGCCAACGATGGAATCAAAATCCAGGCTGTTATCCGTAGAGGTCATAGCCAGGGTGTAGCGGTACAAACTGGAGATCCGTTCCTCGCCATGAATTTTTTGAATTTTGAGGGAGTCTTCGCCCAAAGGGGTGGTGAGAGACAGGTTGAGTTCTTTGGTTACCTCTGCCATAATCCGCTCCGGTTATTTTTTTATAGTTAACCCCAGTTATGGATAAGAAGCCACTCTCCTCCTTTTAGGGAGAGGGTGGAATATTACTAATTCAGGAATCATCGTTAATTAATAAAACAACTTTATCCGCGAAATTTAAATTTAAACTTTCCGGAACGGTCCAGGGAAGCCCGAACGCGAGTGAACGTTTTGCCTTCAGCCATCCATTCCAAAACTTCTTCGGACAATTCCGGAAGAAACGATTGAGTCAATATATGGTCGATGTTGCGTGCCCCGCTTTCCACCTCCTTGCAACGAAGCGCGATGGCCGCCGCCAGGTCTTTGGCGAACACAAGCTCGGCGTTATGGTTTTCCAGAAAGCGTGTCTTGATTTTTTCCAGTTTCAACTGAACGATATTCTTCATCTCCTGGCCGCCCAGCGGGTAATAAGGCGTGATGAATAAGCGGCCCAGAAAAGCCGGTGGAAAACGTTTCAACAAAACCGGTCGTAACTGATCGACCAGAATTTTGGAATCTTTGCGCTGGCCAAACTTTTTTGTAAATGCCATGATTTCGTCGGTGCCCAGATTGGAGGTCAGCAGAATGATCGTATTTTTGAAATCGATTTCCAGTCCTTCCGCATCTTCCATGATTCCCTTATCGAACACCTGATAGAACAATTCCATCACATCCGGATGCGCCTTTTCCACCTCGTCCAGAAGAACCACCGAATACGGCGTGCGCCGCACTGCTTCGGTCAGAACTCCACCCTGGCCAAACCCCACGTAGCCGGGAGGCGAACCTTTTAGCCCGGAAACCGTATGCGCTTCCTGAAATTCGGACATGTTAACCCGGATCATATTTTTTTCGCCGCCATAAAGTAAATCCGCCAGCGCGTGCGCGGTCTCCGTTTTGCCGATCCCACTCGGTCCCAACAGAAGGAACACGCCCACCGGTTTGCCGGGATCGTCCATAGACGCTTTGGAGGTGCGGATGCGCTGGCAAATGGTGTCCAACGCCTGCGATTGCCCGACCACCCGTTCTTCCAGATTATCCTTCAGAGCCAGCACCTGTTCAATATCATCAGTCATCATCTTTCCAACAGGAATACCCGTCCAGCCCGAAATCACCATCGCAATCGCGTTGGCATCGACACAAACCGGAACCAGGGGCAATGCGTCCTGAACTTTTTCAAGACGGTTTTTATTGCGGCCCAGTTTGCCATGCAAAGCTTTCCTGTGAGCCGGTTTTAAGGCATCCTCTCCTTCAAGCTCTTTTTGCAGATCATGAATTTTTTGAACCAGATCGTTTTCTTTTTTCCACTTATGATCCAGATTTCTTTTTTCCGCTTCTTTCTTTTTCAACTGCCGGCTTAAATGACGAATACGGTCCTCATGATCGGTGCCGGTGGATTGTTCGCGTTTTAATATTTCCAGCTCCAGTTCCATTTGCTGGATAGTTTTCAGCGTGTCCTCCATAGGCGCGGGCGTGCCGTTCTGGCCCAGGGCCACGCGCGCGGATGCCGTGTCGAGCACACTGATCGCCTTGTCCGGAAGTTGCCTGCCGCTGATGAACCGGTGCGACAACCGAACTGCTTCCTTCACCGCTTCGTCGAGGATGCGCACTTTATGATGACGCTCCAGATGCGCCACCGTGCCGCGCAACATTTGAACCGCTGTCGGTTCGTCGGGTTCGTCAACCTTAACGACTTGAAAGCGGCGCGTGAGCGCGGGATCCTTTTCAAAGTATTTTTTATATTCTGACCAGGTGGTTGCGGCAATGGTGCGCAGTTCGCCGCGCGCCAGGGCGGGTTTCAATAAATTGGCCGCATCGCCTTGTCCCGTGGAAGCGCCGGTACCGATCATCGTATGCGCTTCGTCGATGAACAATATGATGGGCTGGACCGATGCCCGCACTTCCTTGATCACAGATTTCAGGCGGTTTTCAAATTCTCCCCGCACCCCCGCTCCCGCTTGCAACAGGCCGAGATCCAGAATGCGGACACAAATGTTTTTCAGCGGTGGCGGAACATCCTCGTCAACAATGCGTTGTGCGAAACCTTCCACAATGGCCGTTTTACCCACACCCGCCTCTCCCACCAGAATCGGATTGTTCTGGCGCCGCCGGGTGAGTATGTCGACCACTTGCCGGATTTCAAAATCGCGTCCCGTGATCGGATCGATCTTGCCCGCCCGCGCCTGCTGGGTGAGGTTGATGGTGAACTGGTCGAGCGCCGGAGTCTTGGTAACTCTCGGGGTTCCTTTTCTGCCGTTGGAGTCGTTGGAAACCTCATTTGAATCGTCTCCCGGAATAGGGGTGTAACCGTTGGAATCTTCCTTGGACCCGCGAATGATTTCGAAGGCATCTTTTTTCAAAGTTTGTCTCGGAATGCGGCGCAGGGAGCGCGACGATTCCAGCGCGATACCGCGTAACAGATTGTGGTTCAGCAGAGCCAGCAAAAGCGAAGCACTGCGAATCTGGGACTCCTTGAATTGCAGGGAACTGAACACCCAGGCTTCCTGAAGCAGACTCAAAATATGCGGCGATAAACTTGGCGTTCGCGTGTTGCCGCGTTTCAATCGATCGATGGCCTGAGTCAATTCGGTTTCAAGGTCCGTAGCACTTATTTCGTAATAGCGCAGTAGGCGGTGCAGGTCCGTATCCGAACCTTCCAACAGCTTCAGGAGAAGGTGTTCTATTTCGACGGCGTAATTGGTTTGCGCCACACACAGCCCGGCGGCCTCTTCGAGTCCCTGATGGCAGGTGGGATTGAGTTTGCCAATGAGGGTTTTTAATTCCGAATCCATTATAGAAATTCCTTGTGAGTGATGTTCAGGAAGGCTCCCGATTGGAGAGTCAATATGAAGTTTTAGATGACCAAGCTATTATTCAAATTCCTTGTGAGCGATGTTGAGAAAAGCTCCTGATTGGAGAGTCAGTTTGACCTGCGAATCGTTCTTTGTGAAATCCCGGGTTTTCAAATAAGCAGTCCAGCCCAGGCGGGGACCCAATTCCCCTCCCAGCTGTGAAGCAGGAACTTCCTCCGCATTGAGAGTGAGTTGAAAGTCGAATTCGAATTCCTGGCCGACGTAATATCGTGTCAGTTCGCACAGGGGAGCGTAGCCGGTGCCAATAGGTAAAATATCCAAAAACTGCCTGAGATTCAAGGGGCCCAGATGAAGACGGAACCGTCCCTGAATATCCCAGACGCGCGTTCCCAAAACCACATCCTGTCCCAGCAACTGGTTTTGCCCGGTCCGGCCAATAAGGGTGTATTGATCCGGTTCCAGAGGATACCAGTGCCCGTGATACTGTTCCCCTTTCACCCGAAACTGGAAATAGTGACTCAGGATACATTCCAATCCTATCATGGAATGTGGTTTCTGATTGAACAATCCCGTATAGAAAACCAGCGCCCGGTCCTTCACCCGCATGCGCTGTTGCAATCCGTCCGTCCCAAGCCCCACCAGGGAATACAGGAACTCGGCTATATGGTCTTCATAAGGTGGAGCGAATTCGAACCCGATGTGATACTTCTTGCGAATGCGGTACATCAGGGAAACCAGGCGGTGATTGAATATATTCAAAAACTCGAGCAGGGAAAAATCCTTGCGCGATACCCGTTCCAGCAATAATTCGGTGTAAGATGCGGGCAAAGGCGAATTGGCACCTGCAAGCCCCATGAAATTGACCACCATTTGCGCCGGGTAGCCATTATCCGGCCCTTCCAGCATTTGCACTTCCGATGCTGGAAAACCGGCGCTCACCCGCGACTTGAACATCACCGTTTCCTTCAGCGGATCCGGTTGCGTGCCGACCGGCGTTCTTTCAGAATAGATGATTTCGAGAAGTTTTACCGCCTGGAAAAAATCAAAACGGTAGGTCTCGTCAAAAAGAAAATCTTTTAGAGGATGATCTGTTCCCCAACCATGGGTGGCCATTGTTTCCAGATCCCTTCGCGTTGATGGCTTTTAATGACAAGCTGAGTGAAAGTGTTCAAGGATGCATAAAGAGGTAAAAAGTGGTTCAAAACCGAGGCCAGCAGGAATGCGCTATTGCCGCCATAAACGCTTTCATCAAACGTGAGTGTCACCTCCACGCCACGGGAAAATCCTTTCCAGGCGCTTTGGCCGATTCGGCGTACTACTTTGCGCGATTCCATTTCGCGAATGCCCAGAATTTGCTGGGTGGTGGAGCGGCGCTTGGCGAATCCGTACAAACCCAGGATTTCATGAAAAGCTTTCAATCCCGCCTTCTCATTATTGAGCGATAAAAAGTTGAGTGATAAATGCGAAATCAGACGCCACTGCGCCGCACCCGATAACGGCGGCATCAATTGCCGGGTCGGTTTGGTCAGGGTGGTTATGTTGGTGACCGGCGCCGCCTCTTCCGGTTTCAGTATCGCCCGTTCAGGCAACTGCTCAGCAAGATCCCGATTAGTGCAGAGGGTGTGCGCATAAATAGCTTCTTTCGGAGGTTGCGTGGGCTTGAATTGCAAATCCAGAAACGTCAGGAACATATCCGTTCCGGGGAAATTCTTTTTTCCTGTATGGTCGCGGCGCGCATGCCAGAAAGCCTGATGATCGCCCTGCTCCATCTCGTGAGTGAAGGAATAAAATGGTTGATACACCTGAGTCTCGTCGCTCGGATCCGAAGTTCCCGATACTTTTAATACCGAATGGATCTCTGTGGTCCGTTCACGGCGAATGTCCGGAATCAACTGGTATTCCGTCTGCCGGTGGTCCCAACGGATCGGTTCCGATGTTTTTGAAAACAGATTGATGATGGGTGTACAGCCTAAAGAAAACGTGTCCTCATCCAGCACCAGGTTGTTGCGCGGTCTCTGGTCCAGCAAAATCAGCACGTCGAACGACTTGTCCGATCCGTGCCGATTGAGGTGTTTGAGATCGAAAAATAAAAACTTGTCTTCGAAGGTAAAATATTCCTGAAGTAAGCGGTAGCCCGGATGTGAAAACTTGTGATAAGGAAGCACATCCTCATCCGTTCCGAATCCAACCGGTTGAACGGCGTCTTTCGGCAAATACACCGGCGGCGATTTTTTGTCCGGCAACAGAACCACGTCGATGAGGTTGCAGAAAAGCAGTTCATAAAGAATGAGCGGCAACGCACCTTCTCCGTGCAAATAGAATCGCAAATCGGTCAGCCCGGCCTCGGCAAAATTTTCAGCCGTGGTCTGCAGGCGCAATCGCAAGACCGTGACCACATTCGAAGTCTGGTCGAGAAAATCAAACTGGTCCGTAGATTCAAACCCGGCGTAGGTCACACGTACCGGCCACAGTGTTACCGGATAGCAGGTTTTGAACCGGACCGTTTGCCCTTGTTCATTCTGCGTCGATAAGGGCGTGTTCTTTTTTATATTAAATCCACCCGTCAGGTTCATTTGATCGGGATCGGCCGCAAATTGCGCGATCGACATCGAGGGTACCGGATTCAAAAAATGCGGGTACAGGATGCCGAGCAAAGCCGAAGAGATTTCAGGAAACTGGCTGTCGATATTGTGTTGCAGTCTGCCGGTAAGAAACGCGAACGATTCGATCAGGCGTTCCACATTGGGGTCGGGACAATGGTCCATACCCAGTTCCAGACGGCTGGCAATTTTCGGGTAGCGGCTTGCGAACGCAGAACCCATCTTGCGCAGATAGGTCAGTTCCCTTTCGTAATACGGAAGCAGTTCTTCATAATTATCGAGTGGCATTGAGGTCAAAATCCCTATCTTTGAGTTGGATCATAAATGGAAACGAAACGGCTTCCCGAATGGATTCTACAACGATCAGGGCGTTGATTCTGGCGATCAGAGATTTTTTGTCTTTATTGTATTCTTCGATGATGACGTGAATATCCTGAAGTCGAGGTTCGTAAGCGGCGATGGTGCGGGCAAGGTCCCTGGAAAGAATTTTATGGTCTTCCAGGTTTTGCGGAGTCAGGTGCGAAAAGTCGGGGATACCGTAATTGACCACAGTACGTTCCTGAGAGTTTACGACGTCTGGCCTTTGGGAGCAACGGGTATTTAACAGGCGGAGCAATTCGCGGCGGACCGACTGCCTTAGGGCCGCGCGGTCCAGAGTTCTCAAAGGGCGGGGTTCCCTGGACACGTCTGGTTGAAGATCAACCAGACGATCCAGGAGCGTAGCCCTAGCGCTTTCACTATTGTGTTTCCTGGCCATGGAGCGTTACAGGAGTTTGTTGTCGATAATACTCCATCCATGTTCCACGTTACCTTTAGTGGCATCCGAATCGTCGGTTTCCACATAGGTCCATTTGATTTCACCGTAGTTCAGCGAAATCGTTTCCGTGGGAACGCCTGAGCCTCCGGAGACGGAGTAGGAGGTGATGACCGTGTCTTTCAATTCATAAGTCATGAAATCGACCGGTGAATCCCCCTTTGCGCGGCGGCAGTAAAAGTGAATGGTGGGGATATGATCGCCCACACACACGAACTTGTTGAATACGGGAGTGGATTTGTCCATTTCCTTGGAGAAAACGAACTCCTGATGCGATACCCGTTCAGCGGTACCACTACCCGTGGAGCTTCGTGTCATCGAAGCCATTTGGGAAACTCCATGGTTGTAGGAAAGCACTTCGATTTCGTTTTTATGCTTCGAATCGGTACTTTCACCCTGGATCCCGTCAATCTTGATGAACATGTCAATTGCCATAGTTGCTTCCTTTCTTTAGCAGTTTTTGAATTGGAATCGATGGCGCCGATTCCAACGGCAAATGAAATATTGAAAATCTTACATCGGGCCGACCCTGAGGCCAGCCCGAGGATTTGTAAAGCCAGTTGCACAAGTTTTCGAAACTCTTTTGGAAATCATTTAGATTTTCCACCGAATACTTATGCAGGTATTAAATGTTTAACCGGCAGGCGGCGGTAATTCGGCCACGAGCCGGATGGAAGCGGTGAGTTCTTCAAGCTGGAAATGCGGCTTGAGGAAGACCACAGCTTTGTAACAACCTGGTTTGCCCGGAATGTCCGCCACATCCACGCGGGCTTCGCGCAGAGGATACTTGGCTTTGGTGTTTTGTGCGGCGTCGTCACTCAACAGGACGTAATTCGAAATCCAGTTGTTGAGGTAGACTTCCACATTCTCACGGGTCATGAAGCTACCAATCTTGTCGCGCATGATAACTTTCAGGTAGTGGGCGAAACGTGAGGCCGCCAACAAGTAGGGAAGCTGTGCCGAAATGCGGGCATTGGCATTCGCCTCGTTGGTATTATACACCTTGGGCTTGTTGGTTGTCTGCCCACCGAAAAAGGCCGCGTAATCAGTTCCCTTGCAGTGCACGAGGGTGATGAAACCGAGGTCCGACAACTCTTTCTCGCGACGGTCCGTGATGGCGATTTCCGTCGGGCATTTGAGAGCGATATCCCCTTCATCCGTTTTAAAGGTATGAGCGGGAAGCCCTTCCACCAAACCGCCGCCTTCCACACCACGCATGGCGGCGCACCAGCCATGCAGGGAGAACGCGTTGGTGATCCGTTGTGCCAACGCCCAGGAGGAATTGGCCCACAGGTATTTGCTGTGGTCCCTGCCGTCCACATCTTCCACAAAATCGAAGCCTTCCACCGGAACCGTTTCGGGTCCGTAAGGCAGACGCATCAGAATATGCGGAATCGTCAGGGTGACATAGCGGGAATCTTCACTGTCGCGGAACGAACGCCATTTGATGAGTTCAAGCGATTCGAACATCTTGGCGAGGTCGCGCGGCACACCCAGTTCGGTGAAGGAACCCATGTCGAACAGTTTTGCACCGGCGGCGGCGATCAAAGGCGCATGCGCCGCGGCGGCCACGTTAGACAACTTTTCGACCAGGGCCATGTCCTGCGGATGGCGACCGAATTCGTAATCCGCCACCAGCATGGAGTAGGGATTGCCCCCGAACGTTCCATATTCCTCTTCGTAGATTTTCTTGAAGAGCTGGCTTTGGTCAAATTCCGTTGCCTTTTCGAGATCGGTCAACAGTTCCTTTTGCGTCACGTTCAGGAGCCGGAGTTTAAGCTGGGTTCCGGTTTCCGTATTCATGACCAGGTAGTGCAAACCTTTCCAGGAACCTTCCATTTTCTGAAAGTCCGGATGGTGCATGACCTCGTTCAATTGTTTGCTCAACAACTCGTCGATTTGCGCGATTCGCGCATTGATCATGGCAACCGTGTCGTTACTCACGGTCATGGTGCCTTCCAGGATCTGGGTGACGAATTCGTTGATCAGGTCCTTGGCGAATTCCGTTTGGGATTCGTCACGGATCATTTTACCTTCCTGAATGATACGGTCGAGCAGACTCAGTTCGGCCGTTGCGGCTCCACCTTCAGCAGCAGTTTCTTCAGCCATTATTCTCCTCCTTCCTCAGCCGGGGCATCGTCCCCACCTTCTTCTTTCTGGGTAGCGGTTTTAAGTTCATTCAAGCCATCAGTGTTTTCAACAACTTCGCCCAACAAACGTTCCAGGTCGTCGTTGCCGTCGAGCTTGGTCAGCATGTCACTCAACTTCTGGCGGGCTTCGAACAATTTGCGCAAAGGCTCCACCTGAGAGAGTACTTCCACCGGACCAAAATCGTCGATGTTCTTGAACTTTAATTCAACGTTGAATTTGGTGTCGTCATCAGCCAGCCTGTTTTCGACCTGATACGTCAGGCGCGGCTCAATGGACTCCAGAATGTCGTTGAAGTTATCCCGATCGATTTCCACAAACTTTCGGTCAATCAGTTTGGGAAGCGGTTCTTCGGGTTTACCAGAAAGATCGGCCATGATGCCTGCGACAAAAGGCAGTTCTTTCATTTGGATTGCATCCCCAATTTCCACATCATATGTGATCTGTACTCTGGGGGGACGGATGCGGCTCAATTTATGCTGAGTGCTTTCGCCCATGTTTCCCCTCCTTCCTTTTTAAAGTTAAAATCAGGCAACGTTCCGAATGCCAGGCGAGGCCTGGGACCAGTATGCGATAAGGTTTGACCCGATGGCACTCCGGTTTGGCTCTATCCTGAAACGCCGCCAACTGTAAATTAATGGAACGCCATTCAAACATTGAATGGGTTCTACTTCTAAAAAAACCTGATCACCATTTACTCCAAATGATGATACTTTTTAAAACATACTTTAAACTTCTCCATCTCACTAAATGGTGCTGGTTGTGTCCTCCTCAAAGTTTCAGGATTAACTATTTGGTTTCCGAGTCATTCATTCCTAATAAGTCATATATCCAGTTAAGGTAATTTGGATCCTGCACCAATTGTTGCAATAGTTCAGTCAGTGGCAAATTGCCCCAGCTCACCGCACGCTTGACCAGATAAGGAACCGGGCTGTGCGGTTCGGTACGCATGAGGTATTCCGCGGCGTCGCTGAGCGCGCGATATGCTTCGGCACGATTCTGAATAGATCCGGAATAGGGGGCTTTGGCCATGGCCATTGCGGAACCGGAACCGGGTTTGGATTCGGCCTGCGCCACGGCATCTCCTTCTGCCGGTTGTTGTTCCGCGTGTTCTTCCGTTTCGGCCTTGGGTTCATCCATTGGGGCGCCTCCAAACTCCACGATTAAGCGTTGAATTTTTTCCAGTGTTTCCTTGAATCGGCTCAGGCTTGGTGAATCGTTTTGACATTGTTCGTCCAAAAAGGTTCCAAGCGTGTCCAGATGTTTCAGCGACTCTTCCAATTCCTTGTAAATCGTCCTTAACCGGTCAACGGGAGTCAATGACGCATTGGCCCGGATGTGATCCAGCGTCAGTTCGAGTTTTGACAGGTCCGGGCTTTCCTTACCGGTTTCCCGCTTGACCAGGTTCTCCATTCGGCTGGCGTTTTCCCAATCCACCAGCGAATAGCAATTCGGGTCACCCGTCTCCGGTTGCGTGATGGGAATGAGCGCCACACGGATGGACAGTTTT
The DNA here is from genome assembly GCA_024648695.1 of Nitrospina sp. GTDB lineage: Bacteria > Nitrospinota > Nitrospinia > Nitrospinales > JACRGP01 > JACAVV01. The sequence goes on along the minus strand of JACAVV010000030.1, from coordinate 52,752 downwards.
TCGTTGATCCAGAAAAAGGGCGATAGCCGTAGTTCCAGATCGCCTTCCATGATTTCTGGATACAGGTCTTCCCAAAAGGTGTCGCATAAACTAAACAGTAACTGGAGTCCGCGATTGATGCCGGTGAACCCGTATATGTGCACCCAGGCTTCCATCAACCAGGCGGCGACCTGCAAATCCTTGGACTTGCTTTTCAACGATGCCAGACAGGTTTTCTCGATCGACTCCCAATCGGCTTTTTTTAATTTAGTCTGCCAGATTCCCTGATCCAGATTAGGGTCATCTTCTTCGCGGAACTTTTTGATTTCGTCGTAGGTGCCCTCATAGCGCAGAGACTCCCCGGTGGGTTGTCCGTCCGCGATGGGTGCCATCAACTGTTCCATATCGACCGTCAATGTTTTTGAAGAAGCCATCTGTTAATCTTACAGAATCCTTGTTAGTTTCTGAATTGCATCAGTAATTGTTGGGGTATTGTTTCCAATAAAAAATCCAACTCAGTTTCGGAATCGTGCCGAGGCATAATTCTCTTTCAATCCTGGCGCTACCACCGGAAACTCCGGCAAAAACTTGATCTCATTCTTTTCGCGATTCATCACCACGGTACGCACGAAAAAGCGCACCAGGTTTTCCCGCATCCAGACCTCTTCATCCGGTGCCTCCTGAATCGATTCAATCACCGATTCCCGCTTGGAAGTACCGATTTCAAACTTGAGCGTATGTGGCTTGGGATCGACCAACCGTTCGAAATCCTCGGGCTGGCTCTTATACAACCGCAACAGGCTGATAAGCGACCAGCGGTTGTTGAACTCGTACGTCACCACCCGATTGGTCACCTTCGCATTCGCCGTCGTGAAATCCAGCGGCTGGTATTGGGAATCCTTGGCCCAACGGAGCGAAAGCTTGATGGGGTCTCCGTAAGTCCAGGTTACCGCTCGTTTGGGCGACCGAAAATTGAACTGATCCTGTCCCACTCTCAGGTTCCAGTCGATGATCTGGTTGGCCCCTCTTTCAAAGGCCTGATTGACCCTGAAATCAATTTCCAGGGCGTATTGAGGCTGGCGGTTGGCTTTGCCTTTACCCACGAAGGTCGAAAAGAAATCCCGGATTTCTTCCATTTGATCCATAAAATCGAGGGCCTTCTCCGATGACAAGCCGAACCGCACGCTTTTTTCTAACAAAGGCATACTGTTTTTTTTGTATTCATCCAGCAAAATGTAAAATTCGCGAATCGCTTCCGGACTGGCTTCGGTAAAAACCTGGTCCAGACTGACCGGAGCAAACGGAAACTTGCCTGCGAGATTGCGATTGAAATACGCTTCCAGCACCGAATAATCGGTCAATACCTCATCATTGATGAGCACCTTGCACTGACTGAGAATCTCACTTCGCAGGCGGAACATTTTTTCCAGAAAGAAATCTCCCGACGGATCGCGCATTTCGGGCAGTGCCGGACTCTGGCACCGCTGGTCGGGAGCGATCTTGTCCATATCGAACAAAATGAATTTTTCCAGCAGGGTCACCGAATTGCCGGCTTTGCGCGCGTCGTAACGTTTGAGCTCCATAATGAGAGCCTGCCATTTTGCCATCAAGGGTTGTGTGTCGGATCCTTCCATCATCGTGCGATCCACCAGAAAGCGAATGATCGGCGTCGCGTAATCGGTGGCGAGATGTTTGATCCGGGTGCGTTGAATGTCCAGGTAATATTCCAGCTCCTTCGAATTACGTGCTTCAAAGGCGGTGAGGGATACCGGCGACACACCGTCCCACCAGGCGAAAGTGCCTTCCTGATAAGCGTAAAAGCCCTCCTCTTCCAATACCTGATCGACTGTATGTAAGAGGTTACCCGCCTGGGAAGTCAACACCTCCGAGAGCGACCAGGACGATTCGATGAAATCCAGTTTGTTGAAAATGTCGATCAACAACCCCAAATGATTCGACGCCTCCTTGAAATTGGTGACCTCGGGTCCGATATCCCCATCGAGTCCGATGAAGCTGAATCCCTTTTCTGCCGGTTTGTAGTTCTGGCTCTGGCTGACCAGGCGGAACATGTTCTGCTCAAGTTTTTTCAGCGCCACGGTTTGTATCAGTTTCTTCAGCAAAGCCGGAAACTCAACAAGGCCCGCTTGTTCAAAAAGGACATATTGTTCGTACAGATCGGCGGCCTCGACGAGAAACTTCCGGTCCCAAAACAATTGCGCTCCCTGCGGAAGTTCGGTGACGAATGTTTTGCTCGGAAGCTCCAGAGTGATGAAGGGCTGGTCCAGAAAATTGCTCAGCGCCGATTTCAGGTTCATGACACGGGGAGACAGTTCCAGGCGCACACTCAAAGGATTGGCGTTTTTGCCGGGAAAACCCAGATCGCTCTTTTTACTCGCCAGTTCTTTTTTGAATTTGCTTGAAACCGGATCACTGGCGAGCTGACCGTTAAAAAAGGAGGTTCCCTTTTTTAATAAGGGACCGGTCAGAGAGGCCTGTTTGCTGGTCAATTCTCCTCTCAGAATCTGAAAGGCATTTTGGCCGATGTCTTCAATATCCGAACGCAGTTCCTCGCCGAAAAATTCTGATTTTTGAATAGCAGTCAGGACATGTTTGTATTCGCTTCCCAAATCCAGTTTGGTGCGGGTGAGCCAGGCGTATTCCGGATTTGCCAGCAGGTCTTCCTCGCGATCGATGGCGTCCACCACATTTTGAAACTCCCGAAGGGTGGTGCTGACCGGCCAGGACTTAATTTGCCCGCTTCGTAGCTGATCGATTTTGTATGCCAGTTTTTGCAGTTGCCGTTCCAGCGGATTGGCCCGGAACAACTGGTCGTACAAGCGCGCCACGATGCGCTGGATCATAGGAATGGAACGGTCTTTGTATTCCTGAGGTGTGAATACTTTGTACGTGGTTTTGTCGAGCGCCTGATGGTATAGCATGGCGTTGGTAAAAAACTCAGCAGGCAATTCGACGCCATAAAGAAAGTTCACTACCGAGCCCAGATCCTTTAAATTTTTCGAGCTTCGCAATCCGTTGTACATAATGGCATTGCGCTCGATGTCCATGAATTCGGCCACAGTGCGCTTAAGCTGGATAAACTCGGGAATTTGCGCCAGATAGACCACATTACCGGGCACGTCTGAGGAACCCGGATAAAAGGACTCGCTTTCCGCCAACAGGTCTTCCGTTTTTTCTTTCAATTCGAAGTACAAGGACTTCAAAATAATCCGGTTGTATGCCACTGCCATCGCACGCCGAATATCTTCGTTAATGGTGTCGAACCAGGAAGTGGGAATAAAAATCGACTTGAAGGTGTTGGTGTTGATATTGGTCATGCCCTCAAGCAAATTCAGGGCGCTGTTATTGAAAAAATTATGCTCCGCTTCCCCACCTTTTTTGATGTACACCTTGGCCTGATGCAGATCGTTGAGTGACCGCCTCAGAACCGGTGTCAGTGATTCTTTACTTGCGGTCAAATTATTGAAACTGGTGATCAGTCCCAATCCGCCAACCAAAACCATCAGGACCAACAGGATCTGTGCGATCACGATGGTGCGATTTAAGGACAAGAACCGTTTTTCAACCGGTCGGGCCAGATTTTTTTCGTTGAATATTTTTGTGTCAAACAAGTCTTTAAGGAAAAACGGGACCACTTTGCCCGCCGGTTTGATCGGCATAGGCATCGCCACCTCCTGCAAAGGAGGCTGAGGCGCCGCTGGTAGCCTGGGTGGGGTTTTTGCCCAAAACGTTGGCACCGTTTCGGGTCCGTCGCCTTGTTGCGGACCTGCAGGGCTACCCATAGGGGAACCTGGGGGCCCCAGGGGCGGTTCCTCCAAATCCGAACCGGGCGGCCCGAGTGGTGGCGCTTCCAGATCCGTTCCCGGAGGTCCCAGAGGTGGCGGTTCGTCCACCGCCGGAGGTGACACCGGAACCGGTTGCGGTCTTTGATCCGACGTGGTTTCTATATTCCCGTTACCGGTGAAATACACTCCGCGAAAGAAGAAAGTGTCGTGATACACACTTTCCTGAAACAGGTGATTCAAAAATATCTTTAAAGGATGGCCGACCTCCTCAAACTCCGAGGGAAAAATGAAAAAATCATCCTTGTCCTCGACCTGAATACCGTCGGTGATGAGTTCGATTTGGCCCTGATAAGTGTTCATGAACAATTCAGACAGTGCCGTGTCTGCCCATTCAGGCGTGTAGTTGACATCGAGGCCGTAAGGACTGGACCAGCCAAATATACCGTTTTGCTGGTCTACGGGAATTTCATTCGCAAAGCTGGAAAATCCGGTCACTTGGTCCGATTTGGTCACCAGCAGGTAAACCGGAAAACAGATGCCGGTAGCCCTTTGCAATGTCCATAATTTGTTGTAGAGGATTTTCGCTTTTTCTGCCGCCTGCATGGAGCGCAGGTTCAATTCTTCCCGTGGACCCGAAAAATCCTCCATCGACAGGGTGAGAATGACCCCGTCCAAAGGCCGTTCCGGGCGATGCTTTTTAAGGAGCTGAATCAGCGTGTCCCATCCCTTTTCATCGGAAGCCAGCGTTTGCGGATCCAGAATATATTGACCGTCGACATCGAGGACCACGCCTTTATCGTAGAACCACCAATGAACACCATCCCTGCTTTCGAAATCGTCTCCAATCGGTTTGCCCAGGGGCAGGGAGAGGGGCAGGTTGTTGAGCGCCGTGGTTTTTCCGCACCCCGTTTCGCCCAGCATCAGGAACCAGGGCACCTGATACAACGCATCTTTGCCGGGAATGGCGCTTTTTAAATCGCTGACCGCGTGACTGAAAGAGCGGGCCAGTTTTCCGCCTTTAACCGCTTTTCTGCTTTTTTGTTTTCTGGATTTTTCTGCGACGGGTTCTGCTGGTGAGGGCGTTTCTTCCGGTTTATCAGCCGCCTCCTTGGCCGCCTTCTTTTTGGAAGACCGGACCATCAACAGGATATAGCCCACGATCATGAGGACGGTGAAGGCGAGCGTGACAAAGAAATAGGGCATGTACGAAGAGATCGACGACACCATTCTGTAAAGAACGTCCATTAAGGAATCCTATCTACTTGAGAGAATTGATTTCTTCCAATACCAGCTTCAGATCAAACGTCGTGTCCAGCCAAACCAGATGGGACAAGCCCAGCAGGGTGATGCCCAAAATAATCAAGCCCCAGACCCAGGCTCTGGGGTGGGGCAGTTTTTTCTGTTTCCCCTTGTCCAGCGTGTTCGCGTAAGACCTGGGAAACAATTGAAACTCGTGGGTGCCTATTTTTGATTTTCTTTGTGTGATGAATTCGAACAACTGGGCGCGGTAGTGGTTGAGCTCGTATTCCTGAGCCCCTTCCTTGCCCCGGTACTTGCCTTCAAAGCCCAGGGCGAGCGCGAGCAGGTAAACTTTCGCCAGTTCCGTGTGAATCGGATCCCGCGTCTGCAACAATTTATCGAGCTTTTCGAAAAAAATGTCGCCGGCACTATGACTGTTGAACAACTTCGTCTCCAGCAGGTTGTTCTGCCAGAAATCCTTACCCGTCCAGTCAAGATGCAGAAAAATCTCATCCGCCAGCGAAGCCAGAATGAACTGGACATCCTTGTAATATTCGAACAAGTAGTCGCCAGTCAGGCGATTGGCATCAATTTCCTGCTGTTCGAGCACCGTCATCAACCTCTGCCAGATGGTACGGATCGAACGCGCCGCCTCGGAATCGGCTTCTTCCGCATCCGCAAGACTCAGCTTCTTCGGAGCAACGGTCAATTGGCCCATTTTCTTCATACGAATGAGTTCGTTGTAAAACTCTCGAAACTGGGCCACCAGCAGGGACTCTCCAGTAATTGTGGAAGTCATGATGTTCCCGTTTGGGGTGAAAGTTTAAAGATATTAATTTAAATGGATTTTAATGTTCTGAAAATATAGCACCTTTTTCATCAAATTTAAACAAATTTTTGAACATAATAAAATTCTCCATTTTTATTAACTCATTCAATTTATTTGAGTTTTGCTTGCAGAAATTCAAATAAAAGGTCAAAACGGGCAAAATTGAGAATGTTTCTCAGGAAGGATTTGATAGCAAAAAAATGATTATTTTTTTCGCCTTTATAGGCATAACACCCAATGTAAAAATAATAAGAAAAAGCTTTTGGGGCTTGAAATGGCCTTCTCAAGAGGTTCAGGCAACGGGTCGGCGGAAGATGGAATCCAGCCACCTTCCGAGTTTTCCCCGGCCTTGAAGGGGTTCTGCCATTTTTTGCCGAATGTTTTTTTTCAAATCTAAAGTATTGATTTTTAACAGGTAAGAACAGCATTCCAGCACCAGATCCCAGCAGTTTTTATTATCCGCCAAGTCCTGGTGAATTTGAGAAACCACGGCGGAATTCGGGTTTTTCGGGTGCACCAGGGGATCGTACAGGGAAACATTCATTGGCACTTTACCCAGTCTCTGCAGGGCATAGGCGAGCAGAATCAGCATGGATTGGTTGAGCGCCTCCCCGTGGGGCACCAGCACGGAGAAAGGGGACCCTTCTTTCTTGATGAATTTTATATCCATTTTCCGATACGTGCTGGCCAGGCCTTCCCAAAAGGTTTGCGCGACCAAGTCGGGACAAAAGGGGGTGTCGTGGGCCACCGCGCTGTCGAGGTCGATGAGGTGGGTGTGGTACCCGGTTTTATGGGGTACCAGAAATATGTTGGAAAAATCCAGGTCCGGGTACCAGAATCCGCGCCGGTTGAGCAGGCGCAATACAGCAAACACCGAAGAGAACAGGGCGATGCGGTTGTCTCTGGAAAGCAGGTCGGTGTGAAATTTGGCGTTTTGTGCGTTCAAAAGCCGGTCGAAGGTTTCTCCATGCAATTGTTCGGAGAATATGTAGAAAAAGGGGCCGTCCACAGCTACGAACAGGACTTTTGGAGTGTTCGGCATAGGCGATTGGCTCAAATAGCGGATCAATTTCCATCCCGTGGGCGTGCCTTGGAACCGTTTTACGAAAAAGGAGGAGGCATCCGGTTTCCAGAAGCCGAACTGGCTTTGTGTGGAGGAGCGGTGTCGCCAGGCGATGCTTTCCGGGTCGAAATGGTGCGTTTTCCAGCCGATCTTAACTTTCATTCCAGCGCGCTAACAGGGCCAGGGTTTTGTCGTCCTGGGTTTTGGGTTTGATTTTGGGCAGGTTCTTTTTGATGTTCAGGTAATGGTTTCGATTGACCGGCGTTTCGCGTTGCAGGGTTTCGTAAAGAAAACGTATGGTGTCACGCGACCCGTCTGTAGAGAGCAAGGCCAACTCCACACCGGTGCTGTTGATATTCTGGGGCGAAGGGATAAAATGTTTCCATTCCGCCCGGCCCTCTTCCATTTTAAGACGAAACGTCACGCTGACCGGATCCATTCCGTAGCACACCGTTTGGGACGTTCCGTGCAGAAGCAAAAAAGAATCGCCGATACTGCAAGCATGGAAATCCCCATTGGACGCCATATGAGCGGTAGAAAAGGTCGTTGAAAATTCGAAAAACAATTGTCTGGCCGGATCGTCCTGTTGAGCGGATTCCAGATCGGACCAATGCGTGAGCAGGGTTTCGCGCACAGGTTCCTGCTTTGCCGATTGTCTTTGCCAATCCTTCAACACCTGAATGATGGAATCATTCATCCACCGTGTCAAGGCATCCCCTGCCGAGGGTGGGTCCCGATGAAAGTCGCTCCATGATTCCATAACGCAGGATGAAAACAACCGACACAAATCCTGCGCCAAGCGACGCGAATTGAAAGGTCCGACATTAGCCTGATCACTGGTACCATCAGCCACCCAGGCGAACGCATGTGTGCCCCCGACGAGCAGAGCTCCTCCGCTGTCCTCGCCTAATTCTGGATCGTTAGCCTCTGCTGAACGGTTGTCGAAGGATTTACGCGGACCCGGACTGGTCGACACTTCGGCGATAAGAATCTTGTTTGCCGACAGATCCGAATTCAATTCAAAATCATTCACCGATCACCCTGAGTAAAGTTTTTTGTCAGCCTCGCTGAGCCCGTATACCGAGACGGCTATTCCTGAGTATTTCTTGAAGCATGAGCTATAATTCCGAACATCAGGTTCATAAGGACTGTCTATTTTAAAGGCATATTAAAAATAGATCATCTTTTTATTAACAAAACCTTTTTACAAGCTTGCTGAAGAAAATAAGCTACCCCTTTCCCCCGGCGGCAGAGGCAGGTGTGGGGGAAATTAAAAGGTGGAAAATGAAAATAACATCAGCTATAAAAATCGCAGGTGATTCAATTATTCCATTGAAATGGAAATCACGCTGACAGGATTAGAATTTCATAAAAAATTTTGTGCCTGTGATCCTTTATTTTCCACGATGCCAGCATTAATCGAATTCAAAATTCCACAACCTTCAATCTTACGCCCGCCCAATTATGACTGACCCAAAGGAGATTCCCGAAAAGTCTTGTTTATCGATTCCCGTTCTTTTTTTCCTTGCCTTTTTTTCCATAATTTATCTGGTTTTTCGTACCCTTCAATATCCCTTATCCATTGACCCGGATGAGTGGGGAATTCTGGTCAATAGCAAATTAAACCTGCTGACCCCCGGTTGGTATGGAGACTCAAACAAATTCCTGGCTTTTATTTTTGGATTAGGCGTCGCTTATTTCGACGCCCCCATTTTATTCGTGTCCTTGTCGATAGCATTTGGGGCGGGAACCTGTTTCATTTTTTACTTATTAGTGAAACAAACCATCAAGAGCGAAATGTGGGCTTTGCTGGCCTGGGTGATATTATTGATTTCTCCCATGCTCTATCATTTGGTATTGACGTGTAATAGCGTTCTTTACTCCACCTTTTTTGTTTTAGGGGCTTTATATTTTTTTGATCTGGGAAAACTTAAACCAGGGTGTATTTGGATTCTTTTTGCAGGGTTAAGCCGGCCGGAACCCACTGTCTTGATTGCTCCAATCATTGTTTTCCTTTTTTACGAAACCTATAAAAAACGCTTAGCCATTCAAAAGGCTTTTTATTGTGTTTTTATTTTAAGCCTGGCCCCAATAATTTGGGTGGGGATGAATTTATTAATAAAAAAAAACTGGCTGTGGGGACTCACTCGAACAAAAAGCTTTGCAATAAATTATGGTTGGCAGGTAGACGCTTGGGACTTTCCATTACAATTTTGGAATTATATGACCCAATTCTATTTTAACCCTTTAGCCTTGTGTATCGCGCTTTTCGCTATCTTATATTTCCTGCCAAAGTTAAAAAATTTTATTTTTTTATATAATTTTTTTATTTTTTTCGTGATGGGTTTTTGGGGATTGGCCTATTTCAAAATAATTTTTATGGAACGCCACTTTTGGCCTGTGTATATTTTTCTTCTTCTTTTTACTATTCTATTATTTTTTGATGTATATAAAAAAATCGAAGAGTCTCCATTCCACACTACTTCAATTAAATTGATTAAACTTGTTATTCCAATTGCCTTCCTGGCCTTAAGTTTCAATTTAAAAGTTCAGAATATAACAGATCGCGTTCTTAGGTTTCATGCGGGCTTCAATAAAGATTCCCTAAAAGTCGCAAAAATTTTAAAGAAAGAGATTTCAAACGTTAAAAAACTTAAATTGGTATCCCCCGGAATCCGGCATTCTTTATTAACCTACTATTTGATCGATAAAAGAGAGAGGATTCAATTGATTTCTTTTAGGAGGATATTCCAAAAAAAAAGTGATTTCAAAAAGGAAGACATACATGTAGCTGTTTTTTCCCCTGATGATATGCGCCCTCTACAAAGTGCATTTTATAATTTTGAATTAATTTCTAATAAGGGTTTAAAAAAGCAGGGCTTGAAAATTAAAAAAACTGAAAAAATTAGCGAGAGGACTCAACTCATTTGGTTCGAACCTGACCAAAACGGGAAAGCGGATTAGCGGAGATTTAAAAATTTTACCGACTTTCTGGATCTTTTTCAGCCTCCCACGGGTTAAAAATGTTTATTTATTTTTGACATTAAATTAAAAAATTGATCGCCCCGAAAAATAACCTGATCTAATGATTTCGTTCGGTATACTTCGGTATGAAGACGCTTGCAACCTTGAGAAATACAATCAATAGCAGTTTTAACTTGCAGGGCCATAGTTTTCGAACCTCAGAAAGTGAAATTATCCTTTACCCTTCCACGGATCACCCGGAAGAAGTTCGATGAGTCCGATTGATACGCTTGTTGCTACGGCCTTAATGTCCCAGGTATTACCATCAGCGAGAAGCGGTTCTATATCGGCTGAAAATATTGGATCCTGTAATTTTACTTCAATATTCTGCTCAAATTGAGCGCGCGTAACAAGGTAGCCTCATGATCCATATATACTCTAAAGGCCTCAATAATACGGGTAGGATTAACTTTTCCTCTTTCCTGTGCAACCGCCAGACCAAACAGTTCTCGTGCTTTTTTACGTCGGTATAGTGCGTAGTTTCCCCCATAAAACTGTTTTTTCTATCTTGCCCAATGTTTCGCCATTTACCATTTTTCATTGTATTACTGAATGTTTGATTCCCTCAAAGCAAACCTGCAAAAAAGACTTTCCCTGCTTGATTGACACCCACAAAGCCTCCTGCGTATAATGGCAAGTGAATTGACTTCAAAGGCTTTATTCTGTCTTTGACCCAATTCCATGTGTCATCTCCCAATCTCTTACCGGACCCTCCATGACCGATCCTTTCATCCAATTTTGCCGCGCGAGCCTTTCTGAAGAAGAAGCCAGTGTCGTCGAAAAAGTTATTGAATCGGGTTGGCTGACAACGGGTCCGAATGTTGCCGGATTCGAATCTGAGTTCAAGGAATACATCGGTTGCGAGCACGCCATCGCTTTGAACTCGTGTACCGGCGGACTGCATTGTTCGCTCTCGGCTTTGGACATCGGCGAAGGGGATGAGGTGATCACCACGCCGCTCACGTTTGTAGCTACCGGTCACGTGATCGTGTGGACTGGCGCGAAACCCGTGCTGGTGGATATTGATCCAAATACGTTTAATATCGATCCGCAAAAGATTGAATCGGCGATCACGCCGCGTACTAAGGCCATCATGCCGGTGCATTTCGCCGGTTTGCCCTGCGACATGGACCGCATCCTGGATATCGCAAAACGTCATAACCTGGCCGTCATCGAGGATGCGGCCCATGCGGTAGGCTCGGAGTACAAGAACAAGAGGGTAGGGACATTCGGCGACTCGACGGTCTTCAGTTTTTACCCGACCAAAAATATGACCACCGGCGAAGGCGGCATGGTGACGACCAACAACGCCAAACTGGCCGAGCGCATTCGCAAATTTGCATTCTTCGGCATCAATAAAGAGGTCTGGGAACGCTACGGCAAAAAACAATCCTGGCAATATGATATAATCCTTCCTGGCTACAAGTACAATATGTCCGATGTGCTCGCGGCCATCGGGCGGGTCCAATTGAAACGCCTGGACGCATTCAACGCGCGGCGGTCGGAAATCGCCGAGGAATTCAAATCGCGCCTGAAAGGACTTGAGGAACATATCTCCTTTCCGCCAGAGCGAGCCGATTGCAAGCACAACTGGCATTTGTTTCCGATCCTTTTGGACAAGACGTCCAAAACGCGAGAATCGCTTATTGAGTTTTTGGGGGAACGGCAAATCGGGTCCAGCGTCCATTTCATTCCCTTGCATTTATTCAGTTATTATCAGGACGCCTGGGGATGGAAACCGGGTGATTTTCCCGAGGTGGAGAAGGTATTCAAAAATATCGTTTCACTGCCCATTTACCCCGGCCTGAGCTCTGCCGATGTAGATAGAATCATCGACACCTTATTCCGCTTTTTCGAAACCACATCCAGGGATTGAACACTTATATGACCGGATCGAACACAGAATACGAATCCATACCCATCCCGGAATTTCCCAGCCGCATCGAGCTGGAACTGGTGAGCGACTGCAACCTGGAATGCGTGTATTGTCCGCGCCACTTTGTGAACGATCTCACCAAGTACATCGATTTTGATTTGTTCAAACGGTTGATCGACGAGATGACGCCCTATCCGGACCTTGCTGTGGCCCTGCATCGGCGCGGTGAGAGTTTACTGCATCCGCAATTTGTGGAGTGCCTGGAGTACATCAAGGGCAAGTTCAAGGAAGTGCAAATCGCTACCAACGTCACGCCGATGACGGAGAAAAAAAACCGCGCGATAATCGAATGCCTCGATTTCATCTCCTTCAGCATTGATGTGCCTGACCGCTTCAACGAAACGCGTTTGCCGGCGAAATACGATTCGGTCGAAAAAAAAATTCTAAACTTTCTGGATATGAACCAGGGCGAAGTGCGTACGCAGGTTTCCATGGTGCAAACCGATAGCACGCGGCCTGACGATTTGACAGTGTTTCAGGAATTCTGGACGGGAAAGGTGGACCGCGTGCGCATCTACCAGGAACATTCCAGCGACGGCGCTTTCGGGTCGATTCGCGGAGGACGCTGGCCGCGCAAGCCCTGCATGATGCCGATCTATGAAATGCTGATCTATTGCGACGGCAAAACCGGCCGATGCAACCACGATTGGGACGGGCCACCGATGGGCGATGTCAACGTCAATACGATCAAGGAAATCTGGATGAACGACAATTATATAAATCTCAGGGAACAACACAGTACTTTGCAGATCACCGATCCCGTGTGTTCGAAATGCGATTCCTGGTATCCGGTTGTGGGCGTGCAGGGTACGGGACAGGTCATCGAACAGGCGGCGAAAGGGACCTGACACTCTCTCCTTGGATTACTATGACCCGCGACGATATTTTAAAAAACAAAACTGTTTCCATTTGGGGCTTTGGCTACCTGGGTTACTTCGCAATCCTCAAGGTGCAGGAACTCGGATTCCGTACTCGCGTTTTCGACTTTGAGTCACGGCGCTTCGACGCCTTTCTTAAAGGGGATTACCCTGGGCCTCGGCAACGCATGGACTGGTCGCGCCACCATTCGATTCCGGACCTCAACCCCGACCTGCTGGAATTATATAAGGAACCCGAAGGCCTCTTTGAAACCAGTGCCGTCCATGTAATCTCGTTTCCTATACGCGACAAGGGCAAAGCCAAAGGACTCAACCTCGAAAAACTGGCCCAGTTATTCATCAAACATGTCAAGGGGGAGCCTCTGATTTTATTCCAGTCTGTGGGCATACCAGGTCAAATCGAGGAACAGTTTTGCAAACCGCTTCAGCAAGCTGACATTTCCTGCTCGGTGGGTGTCGCGTTTCGAAGCGACTGGATGTGGGAAGAATACCAGGCCCAATCGAGCCTTCAAATGATTGCCGGAAACAATCCGCAAGCTTTGGAACACACGTCGATGTTTCTTGATCTGCTTAAGGTTTCGCATCAGTATCTGGGTTCCATTAAGGAAGCGGAAGTTTATGAGAACTCCCGAAATGCCATCGCCTACACGACGACCGCGCTGATCAATCAGTTGTCGCTCGGTTATCCCGATATCGACTTTCAGAAAATTGCCAATGGCCTGGCGAAAGACGCGCCGGTGAACGGCTTCAACCTCAAGATCGGTGCCGGGGGATACCGCATGCCGTTTTCGGTCGACGCCCTGATGGCCGGAAGCGAATTTCCGGAGACGATGAGCATTTTGAAGGAAGCGGAAGCGGTCAATTTTTCCACCGTGTTGTCGTATAGTGAATACCTCGCGCGGCATGGTTACCGGTCGGTTATGATCTGGGGGGTCACCAACCTGGAAAACCAGAAGGATCTCATTGCCATTTCGCCTTCTTTGGCGATGGCGGAAAACCTGAATTCCCGGGGCCTGACGGTGTACCTGAACGATCCCCAGTTTTCGAGCGAAGAGTTGAAAACATTGATGCCCTTTTGCACGCCGGCAAAACTTGAAGCGCTTCCCGCGGATGTCGATGCCTTGATCGTGATGTCGCCTCACATTCAATACAAATGCCTGGCGCAGGAATGCCTGGATGAATGGCTCCACCCAAATATCAAACTGATCGTCGACAACACCGGGATTTTTTCTTACTACCGTTTCCAGCACGCCCAGTACCATCAAGTCGGTGACGGGCGAATCCAGATTCTGAAGTAATCCACTTTGACTTTATAACCCTTCCAATTTAACCATTATGTGCGGTATAGCCGGATTCCATTCCCTGAATCCTGAACATGCGGGTGCCTCTCTGGTAAAGAAGATGATTGCCAAATCAGGCTATCGGGGTCCTGACCAGTCGGGCGTGAAATCCTACGACCACACCACTCTCGGGATGGCGCGGCTGAGTATTGTCGATACCGCACAGCACACAATTCCTTACGAAGACCGCGAAGGCCGTGTGACTCTGGTCTTCAATGGCGAGATTTATAATCACGAAGACATACGCGCGGGGCTGGGTTCGGATTGCCGCTTCGACACCGACTCCGATGCAGAGACCCTGCTTTACGCCTATCTGAAAAAAGGCATCTCATTTTTAGACGATTTAAATGGCATGTACGCCATCGCTCTTCACGACCGGGTGGACGATTGCACCTATGTGATTCGTGACAAGGCAGGCGAGAAACCCGTTTACTATACTGAGGGTCCCGACTTCATTGCCTTTGCCAGCGAAATCAAATCCCTTCTCGAACTGGTCGAACCACAGTTGAATTCCGAGGAAATCAGTTACCGGGCCTATGAGTTCAGCGTGGGTAAGGCAACCTTGTTTAAAGGCATCTATCAGCTGGAACCCGGAGACTACCTCAAGATAAAAGATGGCAGGCTGGAGGTGCGTTCCTACTGGAAAGTCTGGGAACACCTGATAGATACGGGCGACGATCTGAACCGGGTTCGCAAGGACCTCACTGAACTTCTGGAAGACGCGATATTACTGCGAACCAAAAACTGTGCGCATCAATACGGCTGTTTTGTGAGCGGAGGTGTCGACAGCGCCCTCGTCGCCTGCATTGCCAAACCGGATTTTATCTACACCTGCCATTATAATCTTGGACCCGAATTCGACGAGCTACAATACGCCCAAATGGTCGCAAAACATATCGGCCGGGAACTGGTGGTGGTGGAACCCGGTCCGGACGACTTCACACGGGTGCGTGAGGACATCGCATTTCACCTGGACACGCCGTGCACCTGGACGAGTTTCAGCTTGTGGATGCTGTTGGAGCGAGCCAGGCAAGACATCAAAGTCGTTATGGCGGGAGATGGAGCGGACGAAATTTTTTCCGGTTATCATCGTTACCACCTGCTGAATCATGATGAGCAGATACATAAATTGAAAGCGATGGAGGAGTATCAATACCTCATCAACAAGTATTACGGGTCGCCCATAGAACGCTACGCCAAACTGGTCAACCGATGCGACAATATTTATGACAGGGAAGTCGGTGAGTATCTGCTGAAAAACGTGGGGCAGTACTTCAATCATGGAAGCGACGATGTGGTTCACAGTATGGGCCTGTGCGATTTTTACAGCACTATGCAAGTCCTGCTTCAGATGTCCGATCGCATGACCATGGCTTTCTCCATCGAAAACCGGTCGCCCTTTCTGGATTACCGGCTCATCCAATATGCTTACAGCATGCCGTCGTCGTTCAAAATCCGCGACGGTATCACGAAATGGATTTTGAAAGACATCGCGGGTCAATTCATTCCCAAAGCCATCGTAGAACGTACCGATAAACGCGGGTTCAGCGCGCCGGTCAATCGCTGGTTCGGCTGGGACCAGCATGGAAAATACAACCGCAGTGTCTACCGCAACATGGTCCTCGAAGATTGGAAAAAAGTCTTCGGAGTGGCTTGACCCTCCTTTGCAAGAACTCAGTTTGTAATGACTTATAAAATTCTTTTTCGCGCCGACGCCGAACCTGGCCTGGGAACAGGAGACCTGGTTGCGCTGTCCTATCTGTCCAAAACCTTTCTAAGGAACGGGTTCGATACATGTTTCATGGTTCGCGACCATCCCACCGCCCGCAAAACCGTTACGCAAAGAAACCTCGAAAACGTTTTTTGGATTCCCGCGGAGAAGACCGTGGAAGAGGAAGTGGATGCAATCAACGAGGTGATTAGAGATAAAAACTTCACGCATTTCTTTTGTGCCGTCACGCGCTGGAACCTGTCGCCCTATTCCCTCCTGGACCCTAAACCCAAAAAGGGTTGTATCAATGGAGATGGTGTGGTTCCCTCCGACTGGGATCTGATCGTGAACTGGAATATCAAGGGAACGGCGGATTATCCCAGAGACCGGTATCCGAAAGCACGGTTTCTCATCGGACCCGAATATGTGATTCTGCCCGACACATTTGACCGGGAAGCTATCAAAGCCAGAAGATACGCTTCGCCCATTAAGAACGTCCTGATCACAATGGGGGGGGCAGATAAAATCGATATCGTGTCCGATGTCGTCCAGCAAATCGTCCAGGAGAACCTCGACCTGCATTTGACGGTTGTGCTGGGACCAGGTTACACCTTCATCGAAAGACTCCAGCAAACGTTATTGACGACGTCACTGGACTACGAAATCAAAACCGGTTTGACCGATCTGTTCCCTGAGTACCTCGCCTGCGATGCGGCCATTGGAACCGGGGGACTCACCTGTACCGAACTGATGGCCACCCACACCCGCGCCCTGTTGATCGCCGTGGCCAAGCATCAAATTGCGCGCTGTCAGTTTTATCACGATAAGGGAATGGCCCAGTATTTGGGATTTCAACAGGAATTCAAAAAAAACAGCCTTCGAGAAAAGTTTGCCCAAATTGATGCATTGCAACCCGAACGGTTTAAAATGAAATTCGAAGGCGCCGAAGCTATTTTCAAAGCCTTCTCTCAGATGAGTTGATTCGTATAAAAATTTCAGCATAAAGTATGAGCAATTCTCCATATTTTGCGTTAAGCTAGTTCCAGCTTTTGAATGAAATTCCCCCTCTCCCCACCGCGGGAGAGGTGAGGGAGATGATTCCTTACTTATCATTAAGGTCGAAGTCCCTCATCTCAAATTTTCAAAAAAGCATTTAAAACTCCATAGCATATCAAAGGCAATCAAAAATATGTCCGAACAGGCAGATACTACTGAAACCACAGAAACCGAAAAACAAGCCGCCAAGCCAGGTTTTCTCCAGGGCATTAAGGACTGGGGCAAACGCAACCAAGCTCAAATAGGCTTAACCGTTCTTGTGATCTACGTCGCCCTGCTCGCCCTGGGCACCATCGGCGAAGTCTGGGACATCGAATGGATCCTCGACCTCCCCCTCTTCCGTCCCCCTGGCCGACCTTAAGGCCGAGGCAAGAAGCTCCAGTCGAGACCAGATGAACCTCTGCCTAAATTCCACCGACCAAAAAATTCCAGGAACTTCCTTTACTAACCATACGGATGGCATCGCTCCTCTTAATATGGGCCTTCGGCCTCATTTATCCCGTTCCCCTGGTCCACTCGCCCCAGAAGAGAGGGTAACGGCTACCCATTGTTTTCTTTCCAATAGGATTCTACCGCCTTCCAGTCTTCCAGCAAACGGCACGGAGGCAGGGACTCTATAAACCGTTTGCCGTAAAAACGGTGCACCACTCTTGAATCCAGAATGGAAACCAGACCGGTATCGGTTTTTTTCCGGATCAACCTCCCAAAACCCTGTTTCAACTGAATGATGGCGCGGGGAATCTGGTAATGCTTGAAAGGATTGATCGATTTCCTTTTTAATTCCTCAATCCTCGCTTCAATAAGCGGCTCCTTGGGCACATCGAACGGGAGTTTGGTGATGATCACGCTTTTCAATGCGTCACCGGGGATATCCACGCCCTGCCAGAAGGTATGCGTTCCAAAAATCACCGACGGTTTTTCCTTGAACTGCTCGATCATTTTTCCTGTGGACAATTCACCCTGACGGAGCAACGGGAAAAGCCGGCTTAAATCTTCGAGACCCTGGAACACCTGGTTCATGGACTGGTAACTGGTAAACAACACAAAAGTCTTTCCTCCCGAAATCATAATCAGGTCGCGGATTCGAGCGGTAAGCATCGGTAGATGACGTCCCGCTTCATCCGAAGGTTCCGGGATGTCTTCAGGTAAGTAGAGCGCCGCCTGACTGGCAAAATCGAAAGGGGAATCCAGAACCAACTCTTCTTTCGGATCGTAACCGATCCGGTTTTTCATGAACTCGAAACTGCGATCCGTGGTGAGGGTTGCAGAGGTCAACACCACGCGCGGGATTTTTCGAAAAACCTGCTCCTCCATCGCGCTCGCAACGTTGATTGGCACTCCTTTCAAACTGATTCTCGGTCCGCGTTTCTTCTCGGCAATATCGATCCAGTACACATAGTCTTCCATATGATGGTTGAGGTAGGCGTTGAGCGTATTTTGAAACTCAAAAACCCGATTGGCCGCCGCTTCAATTTCCAGGATGTCTTCATCCAGACGCAGATCACTCTGCAAAATTTTTAGCGACTGATGCAAATCTTCCAGCGGTTCGTAGAGAAGATTGTTCCAGGGTGGCGGTTGATAAAAACGCAGAGTACGGGATTTGCTTCCCATTTCATCCAGAACATTGCCGAAAAACTGGAGAGCTTTTTGGCGAACCTGATCCACCTTGCGGTACAAATGCAGGGGCACAGGGTGGTCGATCCGGCTCAAAGTTCCGCGTTTGGTCCGTCCATTGTAGAGGCGGTCCAAAAAGTAATACAGGCCTGAATTGGTGATCTCCAGTCCCAGAAAAGACGTCGCCACCTCCTCCAGATTCTGCGCCTCGTCGAAAATCACCGCGTCGAACCGCGGCAGGACCGCGCCGTTATTGGCAACATTGGCGAAAAACAAATGATGGTTCACCACCAGAATATGCGCGGAAAAGCGTTTGCGCCGTTCCTTGAAATAAAAGCACACCGAATAAGTCTCGCAATTTTTCCCCATGCACAAATCACTTTGCCGTCCAAGATCCTCCCACACTCCCGGAGACACCTCGAAGGGCAATTCGTTCCTTATGCCGGTCGATGTCGCACCCGCCCACTGCATGATTTCGCGGAATTGTTCCTCATCGCTTTCCAGAGTGAACAGGCCGGTCTGGCCCGCGCGTTTCAATCGCCTCAGCGATAAATAATTTTCGTGTCCCACACAAAGCGAATGGCGAAACTCCAGGCCCAGTTGTTCACGAATGATGGGCAGGTCCTGATTGAGGATTTGCTGTTGCAAAGTTTTGGTGTAGGTGGACACCACCACCCGTTTGCCATGCCGGACCGCCCACTGCACGGCAGGAATTAAATAAGCCAGACTTTTCCCGGTGCCGGTGCCCGCTTCCACCATCAAATGATGCGCCTGTTCGAGGGCGGACCCCACCGCCTGCGACATGTGTAATTGTTGCGGACGGAATTCATACGACGCCATCGAAGAGGACAAACGGCCCCCCGCACCCAGCATTCCTTCCACTCCGTTGGAACTCATAAATTATTGATATATAAAGAATAATTCAAAATCGACATTGACCCTTTAAAAGAAATTCATTATATTAACAGAAAAAGAAAGTTTCCGGTCCAGAAAGGAATTTCAGCTTCGCTGACCCCTTCCTTTGGACGCTCCCACCTCGCCTTTGGAGAATCCCATGAAACGTTTCATCACCATCCTGACCCTCATTGTATTATTCACTGTCAACGCGCAAGCCGCCACCGAAAAACAAAGAAAGACCCTGAACAATGCGGCTTCCGTTCTGGATGAGATCCTGAGCTCACCTGACGAAAACATCCCATCAACCTTATTGAAAAAGGCCAAGGCGATCATCGTGTTTCCCACCATGGTCAAAGGCGGTTTCATTTTCGCCGCCCGATTCGGCAAAGGTGTCGCCACCGTTCGCTCGCCGGATACAGGTCTGTGGGGTCCCCCTGCATTTTTAACGACATTCGGAGGCAGTTTCGGATTCCAGATCGGCGGAACCGCAGTGGACCTGATTTTAGTGGTGATGTCGCATCGCGGGATTGAAGGATTGATGAAGGGACAATTCAACCTGGGCGCCGACGCCGGAGTCGCGGCAGGACCGATAGGGCGGCACGCAGAAGCGGCGACCGACATACTGGCGCAGGGCGAGATATATTCATACTCAAGAAGTAAAGGAGCGTTTGCAGGTGTTTCGCTCAAAGGAACCGCCATATCCTTCGACGAAGAATCGAACGAAATATTTTACGGTCAACCGGCGAGTCCCAAAGAAATCCTGTTTTCAGAAAAAGTTCTGGCCATGCCGGAGTCGGGTCGCCGTTTCCTGAAACGACTCAACCTCCTGGCCCCACCCGAAAAGACCAATGAATCGGCAACTCCCTCCGGAGAGATTTATCTGGATTAGTAGGAATTTCTATAACAGGACCAACGCAACAAATCCCGGATAAACAAGGATGCAGAACGTTTGGATTTGAACCCCATTTTAGGTTGTGATGACCCCACCCCCTCTCCCGCGGTGGGGGGAGGGGGTGTGTTTAATCTATGAAGAGATTTTTACTTTTACACCCGCCATTGACGAACTGTGCACATTTTCAGTAAGGCGGGAAGTAATGTGATGGACGCGAGCAGGGAATTGCCGACGCCGAGGGTCAGGACGAGGCCTAAGCTGAAGATTCCCTGATGGTTGGCTACCATCAGGCTTCCAAACCCGATCATGGTTGTCAGGGAACTCAATATCACCGCCTGACCGGTGCTTTTGGAAAGGACGGTGTCTTCTTTGCCGCCTTCTTCCCGAAACCGGTGCACGATATGAATTCCATTGACCACGCCGATGCCTATAATCAGAGGAAGGATCACCAGGTTCGCCAGATTGAAGCGGACCCCTGTCAGTTCCATGATTCCCACTGTCCAAACGGTACCGATCCAGGTGGGCAAAAGGATCAATAACACGGTTCCGGGTCGCTTGAACGACAGAAATAAAAAGAGGATGATCGCGCACATGGCGTACAGGCCGCCGGTCAGGTAACCCATTTTCATCAGTTGGCTCGACTCGAACATATGCACTGCGTTGCCGGTAACATCCGGGTCGATTTCCCGCATGCTTGCAAGAAACTGTTCCATCGACTCACGTTCCCAGATATTGATGTTGGGAAACGCCAGAATCAAAAAGTGGCCCTGTGTGCTCATGAAACGGCTTTTTAAATCTTTCGGAAGGTTTTCCACTTTTACCTTTTCGGCTTTCAGACCTTTCCTCAGGCTTTCCAGCTTGTCGCGGTAATCCTGCGTCAGATTTCTGGAAAAGTTTTGGAGGCGGGTTTTCGCGGATGCCGGATCCTGGTTTTCTATCGCCTCAATAACCTTCTGAGCCCAACGGCCCGTCTCGGCAACCTCATCCTCCTTGCCGGACTCGCGCCCTCTCAGTTTGAAGCGGATTTTCTTTAAGGTCTTTTTCAAACGCTGTAATGAAAACAACTCGTCATCCGGTTCGATTTCCATGTCTCCCAGCAAGGGTTGCAAGTCAGGAATGAGCTTCAGGTTTTCCTCCTGATGCTCCGGGAGTACGGATAGAATACTCTCCACTTTTCCAACGCTGGGAATGGATTTAACCTGTTGCAGTTTTTTAAGCGCATCTGCATAGGAATCGGAAATGATCGCCGCGTACCAGGTGGAACGTTTGGCGTTTTCCAGAATTTTCAACTCGTATTCCACCGCTTCGGTTTCCTTCACCTGAAGATTGAGCAGGTTGTAGTCGAATTGCAAATTTTTAAAAGCGATTCCGGCGAGAACGGTGGCAAACAGGCTGATGCCAATGATCATCCTGTAGTGTTCAAAACAGGACTCAATGGAAACTCTGGCACGGTGGACGGCTACCGGTTTGGGTTTTTTATTGGGAAACAACCTCTCTTCAATCATTATCAAAGCGGGGAGCAGAAGGATCATGGCCAGGAGACAAAGCAGGATGCCGCCCCCCGCGATCCAGCCCAGTTCCGCAATACCCAGGAAATCCGTAAGCGTCATCGCGCCAAAGGCGATGGCCGTGGTGATGGCTCCCGCCAGATTGCCACGTCCTGTTCCTCTCAGAGTTTTTTCCAAGGCCTCCAGGACGCTTTTTTCTCCGGCCCGTTCTTCCCGGTAGCGTTCAATAACATGGATTCCGAAATCAATGCCCAGTCCAATGAGAATGGTTGTGAACACAACGGTGAGGATATTCAAATGCCCCACCACCAGAGTGGTGTAACCCATAGACCATCCCAGGGCGACCAGCAGGCAAAACACCGCCAGTAAAGGCCGCACCACCCCACGATAAATTCCAATAAACAAAACTGCCACGCCCACGAGAGCCAGAATCGACGCGTGCGTGACATCGTCTTTGGTGGCCACCATTTCATCTGAGGCAATAACATCTCCGCCAGTAACCCCGACCTGGATTTCCGGATACTCCGTTTTCAGTTCCGCAATGAGATCGCGGACCGACTGAATGGCTCCTTTTGATCCTGCAAAATCGTTTTGATCCTCCTTTGGGCTCATCAGAATAAACAGTAAGCGTTCATCATCCGAAACCAGATAACCTTCTTCCTGCAAAGATTCCTCGCTATCGGTGAACAAGCTTCTCCAGGGAGAGCGGTACACCGTGTCTCCTTTCAACTGGGCGTGCATTGCTTTAAAAAGCGTTATCAGCAATTGCAAATCCGCCTGATCATCCGTGCCTTCTTCTTTTTCAGATTCGGTACCAAGGAAGCCAGACATCAGGGAATCCACCATGCCCGAACTGATCTCATGGTTGATGGCTTGAAGGATCTGGTTTAAACCCGGACTTGCGTTGATGGTTTCCAGAAAAGTTTGATGGGATTCCAGTTTGTCGATCAGGTCCTCCAACTCATCGGGCGACATATACAGGAGGACCTTGTCCTTGAAGTATTCGATATCGACTTTATAAAAAATTTCGGAAAACAGGTGAGGCAGGGATTTCAATTTGAGCGCCAGGGCCTCGGTGAACCGTTTCATCGGTTCCGGTTTATCGCCCTCGACCACGACCGTCAAGCCATCAAAATCTTTGAACAGTTCCCGGTAACGTTCATAGAGAGTTTCGTAGGGAAGGTCTTTTGCAATGAGGTCGCGTCGACTGGTATTGAATTCGAGGTTATTAGCCGTATACCAAAGCGACAAGCCGGCCATCACGACGCAAACGATCAGGACCTGCCAGGGCCGGTGATAGGCTAATGATTCTATTTTTAAAAAGAAATGATCCAGCCAGGAAATGGGCGGGGAGTTTGGCTTGGAATGATCAGAAGCAGGACGGTCCATTAATTGTTGTGGATGGACTTAACAAGAAATGGAAAAACAGAAATATACAAACCGTAAAATTCCAAAAAAAAGATATCAAAAAATCAACCCGTGGCGCGGAAGCGAAGCGACCCCAGCCACACCGTTATTATTGATAAGGCTCCTGCATTCCCCGGCCAGTAGCATATCGCAAAAATTCACCCTTTTTAGGCCGGTGCTTCTCCCGGGCGTTGCCCGGTTAGAAGGAATAGCCTATGGAGAAAACGTGGGTATTCAGTCCGATATTGGGGCGTTTGATTCCCGCGTTGGAAATATGCCAGAACTTGTAATTCAGATTAAAAGCTCCTTCGCGGGTTTTATAAAACTCGATACCCGCTCCTCCATTGAGAAGAAACTCGAAATCGCTTCCCAATTCCCGACCCCTTTTGGTCCAGTCCGTATAAGCAAACCCGGCACCCAAATTAATGTAGGGCGCCCAATCGACATTGGACCACAAAAACTTGTATTCCCCCTGAATCGGTGTGAATCCCAGCACATAGCCCACCTCAGGACTATGAGAAATTGCGGCCCCCGCATCGACGAACCAGGACAAACTGCCCTTATAAAACGAGCGCCCAATTGGACCCGTCAAATTATATTTAAAGTACGGAAAAATGCTAACGAAATTCCAGTCCGTGCGATCAGAGCCCGGCGGAATATTATCCGTAAAACCGTAGCCCAGATTAATTCCAAAATCCTTGTAGCCCTTTTGAAATCGTTTGAACTGATTATGTTTGATCGGGTCAATAGCCACCGCTTTTCTTTTGACCCTGATATTTCCCTTTTTTGCAGAAGCCGCCCAGGATTCCTGTACCACGGAAGAACCCAAACCCAGCAATACAAAAACCAGCAACAAGATTCTCATATAATTGATTATTAAGGAGTTATACGGATGAATTTTTGAAAAGACGTTGGATATTCTAGCATATTTGGGGATAAAAATTAAAACTTTAATTTTTTGTTCATGAGGGTTTTCGAGATGAAGAAATTGATCAACCTTATTCCCGCATATCTGAACCTGCTTCTGGACGGTTATCGGCCCCAGTGGAGTTTTTTTCTTAGCGTTTGATAATAATTTTTGCCGGGTGCCTGAATCAACTTGAACGTCGAATCGGCCTTTTTGATTTCCAGAACGTCACCATGCGTCATGTTCATCGACTTTTGACCGTCCAGGGTGATGTGGACATCTTCGTTAGAGGTGGTCAGACGCACCTGGATAACCGATTGGTCGGGTACAAGTATGGACCGGTTGGTGAGTGTGAATGGGCAAATGGGACTCAGCACCAGCGCTTGCATACTGGGATGGATGATCGGTCCGCCTGCAGACAGGGAATAGGCGGTCGACCCTGTGGGCGTTGAAATGATCAACCCGTCGGCGCGATAGGAGGTCATGTACTGATCATTTACATGCACTTCCAGATCGACGATTCGCGCCAGCCCGCCTTTGTTGATCACCACATCGTTCAGCACATAATCTTCATCCACCTTTTGACCGTCGCGCCAAAGGCAGGGTTTTAAAAGCATGCGCGGTTCGATGGAGTATTCGCCGCGAAAAACTCGTTCCAGGGTGTCGTAAAGTTCGGGTAAGGTGATTTCCGTCAGAAACCCCAGACTGCCTAAATTAACGGCCAGGGTCGGAACATCGAAGGGGTGGGTGATGTGGGAGATATTGAGAAGGGTGCCGTCGCCGCCCAAGACAATTATTAAATCGGCAATAGCAGGAATATGCCCCGTTTTGCAGGTGGGCTCTTCCCCGATGATATTGGCATTATCTTCGTCGAGAAGGACCCGGCATTGGCGGGCTCTCAGCCATTCCACCAGTTCGGCCAAAACTTGACTGCTGATAGCGGGTTTTTTCTTGCAAAAAACGCCTACCGCTTTAGCATCCCCCAAGAAGGTTCTCCTTAGAAGGGTTTGTGCAATGGATTATCGGGAGATTACTGCAGGTTGCCAAAATCCTGAGGTTTGATATTTTCCAGCCAATCCTTCCACTGCCGTTTTTCATCCTTATCCGGTTTTCCTTTTTCTGAACCTTGGGTGGGGATTTCCAGGCTTTTGGCAGCATCAATCACTTTTTCTTCAACAAAGATAGGCGCTTTGGCCCTTAGGGCCAGGGCGATGGCATCACTTGGCCGCGAGTCGATATTCAGGGTGGTTCCCCCGAACGCTAACGAGATTATGGCGTAAAAGGTGTTGTCCTTGAGGTCGCTTACTAAAATATGGTTCACTTCGGCCTTCAGATTCTGAATCATGCTCTTTAGCAGGTCATGGGTCATAGGCCGGGGAGTGGAAATTTTCTCGATTTCCAGCGCAATAGCGTTGGCTTCAAAAAATCCCACCCAGATTGGGAGAGCTTTCGCTCCTTCCAAATCCTTCAGAATGATAATGGGCATATTTGTGAGAGGATCCAGCGTCAGGCCCTCAACTTTCATCTCAACCAAAATAGAACCTCGAACAATGTGGGGTCAGCTAGAATTCCAACAACGGCTAACCTGATGAATTTTCAATTTAATTGGGTCTCTTTTTAAAATAAGGTTAAACCGGGCTTTTGTCAATCAAGTTTTGATTTGGCCCCCCGGGTTTAACTCCCCCCTGGCTTCAAGGTTGATTTAACACTTTTCCAAAGTGACTTTATCCTTTTCGAGTTGGCCTTATGGGCTCACAAGCGAAGATTCCAGCTGAAAGGATCAGGACGGTTTTCGAATATTTTTATTTAAAAAATCCTTCAATCGAGATTTGACAAAATCCGGAATCTCCTCCTGGGACATGGTTTGCCGACACAACTTGGATGTGGATTTATAAGTTTTTAAAAACGAGATGCAGGGTGGGCAATCTTCGAAATGCTCTTCCAGTTGTGCGGCAATTTCCGGGTCCAGGGTCCCTTCCAGATAGTCACATAGCAAATCCAGGCACTCTTTACAGCAAATCATGGCTTTTTCGCTTCCTTTTTTGCATAAAATTCATCAAAATAATTGGACAGTTTTTTCCGTAAAAACAAGCGTGCTCTATGCAACCGGGATTTTACGGCAGGGATTGATAATTCCAGGATTTCCCCCACCTTTTCTGTGGACAAGCCGTCGACATCCCTCAAAATAAATACCACTTTTTCTTTCTCGGGAAGTTGATCGACCGCTTTATTGATCACGTCCTTGGTTTCGTTGGAAAACAATAACGAATCGGTGCTTTCGGACCAATCCCGAATTTTCTCCTGATGATACCCCGAACCATTGAAAGCCGGAAAGGCATCGTCCAGAGATACAAACTGTTCCTTTTTCTTGCTCCTCAACTTCATGTAAGCCGCGTTCAGCGTGATCCGGTAGACCCAGCTTGAAAACGCAGATTTGCCCTGAAACGTGTCGATTTTCCGGTAAATGGTCAACAAGACATCTTGCGCGATGTCCTGTGCGTCCATTTGGTTACGTGTCAGATTAAAGCCGAGGGAATAAATTTTCTTTTGAAACAGGTTGACAATTTCGTCAAAAGCTTCGAGATTGCCTGCTTTTAATTCGTCAACCAGTTGTTGTTCCCGGGCTTTTTCCTCGCTAGTGGGCATGGGTTACACCTTCGGTTTTTTTGGCTTAAAAAGTATCACTTTTTACAACAATAACTTATATATGTAACCCCACCTTATTGCAAGGTAAGGTTTAGATGATTTCTCTTTAAAAGATGATTCAAAATTCTCTCCAACAAACTGTGGAGAATTGATTGTCTTTTATAATCAACCCGCCTTTTCGTCAAAACTCGAGAAGGAACATAGATTTTTCGGAGATGTGACGCATTTCATATCCATCTTATCAGGCTTGCCTCTTTGAAGCTTTTCCATATTCAGGCCAAAAGCTTTTTCCACCCTTAATGCAATTTCTGGTGAGCAGGACAGCTTTTTCATTGAGCAAATCAGACAGGATTGTCCGGTGAACTCCCGGAATTTCTGCGGCTTTCGTCACGCCAAGGCCCGGCTTTTCCATAACCCCGGTTTTGATAAACCCACCGGGACCGGTGGCTTCATTCCAAGGTTGATGGATTGATTATCCATTAGTGATAATCTTCAAAATTAAAAAAGTCAATAATTCCTTCGTTTTTCTTATGAGGATTATTCGCCGATTGCCAGATTTAGTTTTACACCAAATATTCTTGTGATTTCCAGAAAAATGATACACCCGCCAGCGCAGTGAAGCAATTTGCGGAAATTACCCTGTATTTTCTGGCAAAATAAGGGGGCATTGTGCGGTAGCGGCGAAAATGCAACCTATAGTAAAGCAGAATATTGCGCGTTAGCAAACCCGATACCTGGCAACTCAACCACTAATAGGTAATAATAGACCTTGTTGAAAAATAGAAAAGACTAAAAACGTTTTTGATAAAGGGCCATAGGGCTCATTGACTTGCCATCAGCTTAAAGTTAGAATTTATTCTATAGTTACTATTCCATTCACCCTGCAGAATGAGCTAAATACCGCGTGTTTCCTATTGTTGATACTATTAAAAACCTGCTGGCAAAGCTGGGACGGGTTCAAATGGAAAACACCGCTGATGAGGCCGCCGTCAGTGGGACGCCTCTTTTGAAAGTGACCGAAACTCAGACGACGCCTAATCCCGATGCACTTCAATTTGTTTTGAATCGGTCGTCAAGCGCAAAAGGCGCGCAGTCGTTTGCCTCACAGGAAGAAGCCCAGCAAAATCCTTTAGCGATGGCTTTGTTTGCATTGTTCGGTGTTGAAAATGTGTTTCTGAAAGATAATTTTGTGTCGGTGACCAAGTCGCCCATCGTCGGGTGGGGACAACTTCAGCAGGAAGTGATTAAAATTATCGAATCTCAGGTTCCGCAACCGGCAACCAATACTTCCGAGACAGAATCTTCAGACCTGGACTTGAGTCCTGATCTTAAAGAGTTCACGCCAGAAGAATTTATAAATTTCAGCAACGATCAAAAAAGGCAGATCATCGACATTCTGTTTGAATACTCCATTCGGCCTGCTCTGGCCAAAGATGGCGGCGGCCTGACGTTAATGGCCGTAGACGGGACAGTGGTGGAAATTCAATACCACGGTGCTTGCGGCACCTGCCCCAGTTCGCAGACGGGAACCCTGCAATACATTGAAGGTCTCCTGAAGGAGCATTTGCATCCAGAGCTTAAAGTGCAATCGGTTTAACATTTTTGAAGGGGAAAATTCTGCTTAACCGCGTTCCGCCTGGCGCACCGACTCGAAAACGGCTTGCCCCGCGCGGGCGCTGATGAATCTCTGCTGATCGTATCCACGCACAATCTCCCAGGCGGCTGAGGGATAAAAATCTACTAGAGGAAGGGCCACATCATCCAGCATCCATCGGCCATGACGTTCGTCTTCCTTGATATGCAATCGCCAGTAATCGACCGCTTCAGGACTCAATCCCAGACGTTCTCCTGCAAGCTGATAGTTCTTAAAGGACGCGGGAACGGATACTTCGAAAAACAGTAAGGCTCCGATGTACTGCAAAAAATTGCGCTTTTGTTCGCACAGAAAAAAACTGTGATTGATGTTAGCAAGCACCTGCCAGGGCGCTAACTCGAAATAGGCTTCGGGACGGGTTTTCATGTCCAGCTCTTCCAGCATACTCTTGAAAAACGAGGAGTGTTTGCGGGACAGGTTGCCGTTCCCATACTCCTCCAGAAAAATTTTGGTAAGCCTGGCGTGAATTTCGTTGGACACACCGCCCAGCACACGTGACATCTGGCTGGCCTCGACCAGTCCGTCGATGGATGCGATGGCGAGCAAATGACGGTACCCGGTCTTGCTCGTTTCATTTCGAAAATAGAGATCGCGTTCGGAGGGGTCGGGATCAAGATCCTCAGCCACTTTTTCCTGCAAGCGGGCTGTTACTTCCTGCGCCGAAACCGGACCGGTGTACACGTGGTCTGCTTCCCACTCCTGCCAGGCCGACTCGATTCGGCTTTGGACTTCAAACAAAAACCGCGAGTTTTCGTTGTTGTAATTGTCCAGGTCGTCATACCAGAAAAATTTCATGCGATTGATGCGGTACAGGGTTCTTTGCAAAAACAGCATGCTTTCCGGTTCGCCTTCCTCCGAGTCAAAGGCCTCAACAAACGCCGCCTCCAGAATATCCTCAAAAGACTCTTTCCAGGCTGGATTGTCGTCAATTTTGGCATCCAGGTCTTGCAACCGGATCAATTCGGCAAACTTGTTTTCGAGAACCGCATAGTCGATGGGCGGCGTGGTCACAGAGGAATTTAAATTAAACGGCATTTGACTTCCCTTAAAATTTGTGTGATTTTTCAGCAGGCTACGCTTGGGGGTCAGGAGCCCCTGTACTTGCTGTGATACCATGCCAACAAACGATGAACAAAACGGTTTTTCAAAAATTGGCAGGAAAATACATAACAATGAGACTTTAGATGATTACTTACTATAACAAAACACGCGGCATACCTCAAACCGCGACGTCCATAAAGAAGATGTTTGGGAGGATGCATGCCCTATAAGCTCATAAATCTGAGCCCACAGGAATCGGGTGACTTGAACGATCAATTTTTTGCAAAGGCGGTTATTGACGGCCTGTCGCGAAGTCCCAAGGTTTTGCCTTCCTGGTTGATCTTCGATGATAAGGGAAGTGACCTGTTTCAAAAAATTACAGAGTTGAAAGACTACCAGCCTGCGATGTCGGAGTTCGAAATTTTCCATAATCACAAAGCGCGTATTGCGGAAGTGCTTTCAGGGCAGGCCGTTCAAATCATCGATCTCGGGTCGGGAGACGCCCGCAAGACTCGTGTGTTGCTGAAATATTTTCTGGAACGCGGACTGGATATTCATTTTATCCCCATCGACATCTCAGAAGGTGCGGTGAAGAATCTTCTGGCCACCCTGGATTCGGAATTTGGTGAAGCAAGCCTGCCTGCCACCGGCATCGCGGGGGATTACTTCGAAGGTTTGGAAAACATTCCTCACGATTCAGCGAGGAAAAACTTTGTCTGCTTTCTCGGGTCGACCCTCGGCAACCGGACTCTGCCCAACGCAGAGACTTTTCTGGCGCGCCTTCACGATACGCTCAATGCGGGCGACTGGGTGATGATCGGATTCGACCTGATGAAAAATCCGAAAATTTTATACAAGGCATATAATGATCCCGGTGGTGTGTTCGAAACGTTCAATTTGCATTTACTGGATGGGTTGAACCAGAAACTCGGCGCCAATTTCGACAAATCCCAATTCGTTCAACAGGGCCACTACAATTGGCGCTCGCGTGCGGTGGAAAGCCACATCTACAGCACACGCAACCAGACGGTCGATTTTCAGGCGCTGAACCGCAAGTTCCATTTCGGTTTGTGGGAAAGCATGCAAACCGAACACTCCTATAAATACACTCTTCCGGAAATAGAAGCTCTGGCGGCGGGCAACGGATTCAAAATTGTCGAACACCTGTTCGATGAAAAACAACATTTTGTGGATTCCGTCTGGCAGGTGATAAAATAGAACCAAAGCATAAACCGAAGCCCCTGAAATTGACAGGGAATCATTATCGTGAAAAAGAAAACTTTAGCTATTGCATTATTTATTACTCTCGCCGGAATCGCTGTATATTTTGCGAAATCTCCTGATGATTTAATGTCGCAAGCGTCCCACCTGAATTCAAAAGGTGAATACCAACAAGCGTTGGACTTGTTTAAAAAGATCGTTCAAGAAGACCCCGAAAACCCCGACGGCCATTTGCAATTGGCTTTTAGCCTGCAACAACTGGAACGTTATCCGGAAGCCATCCAGTCCTACCAACGAGGACTTGAGTTAGAACCCGATCATCCTTACGCCGCAGAATCCTATTTCAATATGAGCATAATCAGCGAATCTTTAGGAGACGGCTCTCAAGCCATTAAATTTGGGAAACAATCCCTGCAAAGATACACCGACCGGATGGACATGAACGCCGTGTACCGGGGCGGGAGGAGATTGGAACATTTGTCTCAGAAGTATTCTCCCCAGTCAGAGGGTTCCAATCCCATCAACCAGATGCCTTGATGTAAACGCGATTGTTGGCGCTTACAAATTTTTTACAATTCTTTTAAATCTGTCTGACCCCTGGAAGAGGCTAAGGTTTTACAGTAGTATTCAGGGACAGCGACCGGCTCGCGGGTCCCTGAATCTATCAAACCCGAATTTCAGGAGCACGGACATGAAACCATCACGATATTTTCTTTCCTTTATATTAATTCTCACCCTGTTTTTGCAACCGCCATCGCAGGTTTTCGCTCGTCAGGTTCAGTTGGATGTGAATCTCGGCAACCCGGTGGTACAGGCAGGGATCATTCAGAAAACTTTTCTAAAAATTTCACTCAAGGGATACGACGTCCCTCTCAATGAAGACCGATCTCCTTTAAATGTTGCCGTGGTGTTGGACAAGTCCGGTTCCATGAAAGGCGAAAAACTGCGGCGCGCTAAAGAGGCGGCTATTCGCGCCATCGAAATGTTGCATTCGCGCGATATCGTTTCGGTCATTTCATACGACAGCGTGGTACAGGTGATCGTCCCGGCCACCAAATTGACGGACATTTATGAAATCACCAAAAAAATCCGCAGAATTCCTGCCGATGGAAGTACCGCCCTGTTCGCAGGCGTCAGCAAAGGTGCGCATGAGGTGCGCAAGTTTCTCAGCAGGAACAAAATCAACCGCGTCATCCTGCTATCAGACGGACAGGCCAACATCGGACCCAGCAGTCCGCAAGAGTTGGGGCAGTTAGGATCATCTCTCGGACGTGAAGGAATCAGCGTCACCACCATCGGCCTGGGTTTAGGGTACAATGAAGACCTGATGACCCGGCTTGCGGGTTATAGCGACGGCAACCATTACTTCGCCCAGTACGCAGGCGACCTGGAAGATATTTTTCGCAAAGAATTCGATAGCGCCCTGTCGGTGGTAGCGAAAGAACTGATCGTCATCATCCATTGTGCGGATGGAATTCGCCCACTGCGTTTGCTGGGACGGGAGGGCGAAATTCTGGGTCGGACCGTCCGGGTGCCTTTGAACCAGTTGAGCGGCGGACAGGAAAAGTTTGTCATTCTGGAAGTCGAAGTTCCACCGGGCCATGAGGGGCAAAAAACGAACCTGGCTTCCGTGGATGTTTCGTACCGTGATCTTAAAAGCAAACGGGAAGACTCTTTAAACGATTCTGTTTTTATCGAATATACAAAGTCTGCCAACAAGGTAGAAAAATTCAAGGATCAGCGTGTTATGGAATCGGCTGTCGAACAGACCGCCAATGAGATGAGCAAAGACGCCCTGCGATATATGGATTCCGGCAACTTGTCAAAGGCCAAGGAAGTACTTGATGAAAGCGCCCGTTTTCTTAAAAAGAACGCTCAAACATTGCAATCTCCCGCCCTTCGTGAAATGGAGCAGGAGATGCGGCAAGATGTTATGGAACTGGATGATTCCAATGTAAACCAAAAACGCAAAAGCATGAAGGCAAGACAGTTCAAACGCGAACGTCAGCAAATGTACTGACATTCGAAAAACAATACCTTCCCCACCAGACGGCACTTGGCCGCACGGTGGGGAAGGTAACTACTGGAACTGGAGTTTATGAAACGAAAAGCTTTGATCCCTCTTATCATGTTAGTGATTTTTCCTATCCTGGCATTCGGACTCCTAAGCTGGAAGATCATGAACAAGGATCGCAAGACCATGGCGCTTTTGTTTCATGACCTCACACAGTCACAGCTGGCTATCGTCGACCGCCTGATCGGCCAGATTTTTTCTGAAAAAGAAGAACAGTTTTTAAAATCATCCCGCGAACTGAAATGGAATCCAACGGCTCTGCGCGAGTTTAATCGTAAGGCCTGGTCCTTGCGACAGGTTTTTGCACTGGAAGCTGACGGGCAACGCATGTTTCCTCCTTCCGACGCCGAACGCACCCGCAAGGAAGAGGCTTTTTTGCAACGGACCCAGGCGGTGTGGGATCAATTCGTTTCTCGCACCAGGCCCAATGAGGAAACATCGATGGCGAACCCTCCGCCGGAAGAGGAGAGCATTTTTCCAGGGACAAAGAAGCCTTCCGGTTTCATGAAAGTTTTGCCCGAGGAATCCAGGGGTTGGTTCAGCTGGATGTCCGGAACCCGAATCAGTCATATCTTTTGGCGGCGGGACAATTCAGGCAGGGTGCTGGGATTCGAACTCGATTCGGTACGATTTTTGTCTGACTTGATCGCACTCTTGCCAGCCACGGATTTTGAAATGGACACGCCCGAAAATTATCGGATTCGTTTGCTCGATGCGCACGGCTCACCCATTTATCAATGGGGCAAGTATGAAATGGAAAAGTTGCAGGACCCTTTGGAGCGGCTTCCACTGAGTCCTCCTCTGGGCAACTGGAACCTGGAATATTACGGTCCCGGATTAAAAGAAAGTTCGGGGTATATGTTGATCCAATGGATCACCTTGATGACGATGGCTTGTTTGTTTATTGGAGGTTTGGGCTATTTTCTTTATCGCGAACAAAACCGGGAGATGAAATCGGCGGAGCAGAGAGTTAATTTTGTCAACCAGGTGTCGCATGAGTTGAAAACGCCTCTCACCAATATTCGCCTTTACGCCGAACTTCTGGAAAGCAAACTGGAACAAAGCGGTTTTGAAGAGGGCCAGGATAACAAGCCGCGGCATTATCTGAACGTCATCACCTCCGAAAGCCAACGGCTGTCGCGACTGATATCCAATGTACTGATGTTTTCCAAATCGCGCAAGGATCAGCTAAGGTTTCAACCGCGAACCGATTCGGTGGATGGTATTATTTTTAAATCCCTGGAAGCGTTCAAGCCCATTATGGAGTCGAAGGGCGTCCGTATCGAAACCCACCTGTCCGCAGAAAATCCGGTGGAAGTCGATCCGGAAATCGTGGAGCAAATTTTGAACAATCTGTTTAGCAACCTCGAGAAATATGGAGCCTCGGGGAAACTCATGAAAATAGAAAGTCTTCAGAACGTAAACCAGACCCGCGTCCGGGTAAGTGATCATGGACCGGGAATTCCTGCAAAAGACCGCCAATCCATATTCGAACCCTTTTATCGAGTCGGCTCCTCGTTGAACGAAGGCGTTACGGGAACAGGGATCGGTTTAAGCATTTCACGGCAGTTGGCCCATTTACACGGTGGCGATCTGGTTTTGATTGAAACTGAAAAGGGAGCCTGTTTCGAATTGCGTTTGCATACTCCTATTGAGGAGAAAGCCCCATGAAAATCCTGATCGCGGAAGATGATCGTCATATTCGTGAAGGCCTCATCGATTTACTGGATTCTGAAGGATTTCAGACCTTGTCCGCTCCCGATGGCGAAGAAGCCATTCGATGTTTTCGGGAAGAGGGTCCGGAATTTGTCATTTTGGACATCATGATGCCCAAGCGGGACGGATACGCCGTTTGCCGGGAGATTCGAAAGGTGGATGACAGCATTCCCGTTATTTTTCTCAGCGCCAAATCAGAAGAAATCGACCGTGTGCTTGGACTGGAATTGGGTGCAGACGATTACATCATGAAACCCTTCGGTACGCGGGAAATCATAGCGCGCATTCGGGCGGTCAGCCGACGCATCCACGGAAAAACCAAATCCAGCGCCGCTCAATTTCAGATGGATGACCTGGAAGTATTTCCTTTGGAGTTACGTGCGAGGCGGGAAGGAGACGTCATCGATTTGAGTGCGCGGGATGTGAAAATCCTGGAACTGCTATTCAATGAAGCCGGCAAGGTGGTCGATCGAAACACTCTGTTTGATCAATGTTGGGGGCAAAACTACCTTCCTAACAGCCGGACCCTGGACCAGCACATTTCCAAGCTTAGAAAATTAGTGGAAAACGATCCACAGAATCCCCGGATCATCCGCACCATACATGGCGTCGGTTACCGGTACGACAAACCGGAGAAATGAGGAGGCAAACCCGTAAGAGATGGTTTGGAATTGGCGGAGAATCTGGGGAAGTGTTCACGGTCAAAGAAGCCGTGCCCTGGAGAACGGATTAGAAATAAAGATAAATTGAAACTTTAAAATCTGTCACAAAGTTTCAAATCCGGGAGCCCAGCCGGTTTCCAAAGAAAATTCATAGATCCTACCACTGGCATGATCTTTTATACCGGACGAGATGATGGGCCTGTTTTCGTTATCAACCTTAATAGCCATTGCAAGCTTAGCCATCGGTTCAAGTTGAGCCGCCTGGTCTGCTAAATTCCAACCATCCCAACTCATACCGGGTCCTCTGAGTGTGACAAACTGAAAACGTTTATCCATCTCTTCCCCTTTTTTTGTGGTAAGCCTATAAAAACGATACGAATATCATATTACGTTTTCCTTTCAGAAAGAAGAACAATTTATAAACCCCGCCCCTATATGCCTTCCTGGCGAAAAATATCATTAAATTTACAAAAGTATCTCAAATTGAAAATTAATGGCCCACGCTTTTCCGGGCGAGTGTTTTCAGCAAAACTTTTTGATTTTCCTATGAATTCGATAGACAAGAGACTGCCCGGTGATATATTATTCGGAATAGGTAAATTAAGGAAGTCCCTATAAAAATCCGGAAAACTCGAATCTTGAATTTCGAAATCTTTAGTAGCGATTTTTTTTAAAAAAACCTTTTTTCTGGAAGTTTTTAATCTGTAAAAAAGCTCTAAAAGGCTAATTTTCAGAAATTTTTAGTAGGAATTCGCTGATAGACCCATCTTCAAAAAATTAGATTACATGGGATTATCGATAGGGATTAATATATTTATATTAGATAATCTCAGGGGCACTAATCAATAATATTTTTGCTTAATCCGATAAATAGGCGGTAAATACTGCATGGCACTCAACGCTTCTGTCAGGCAAAATTTGATTTCCGATATTTATTTATTTTCCATTGATTCGATTCTGGCCATGCCTGGGTTTTAGTTTGTAGGAAAAATATGGACATCATTCTGGACGAAGAGAGAGCGCGGATTGCAAGGAATATCCACGACGACTTAAGTCAGGAAATGGTGGCTTTGCAGTTGGAGCTGAGTCATTTACAAGAATCTATATCCAGCGAGGACCGTCAAAGCCACAAGCTTATTGAGCATTTGAGGTCGCGTGTATTGGTAGTGCTTGACAAAATGCAGAGCATAGTAAGCGAATTGCGCCCGGACGCATTGGAAGTGTTGGGGCTGATCCATTCCATCGAGCGTTATGCCCAGGATTTTGAAAGCAGAACAGGCATTACTTGCCAATGCCAGATGGAAGAGTGTTTTATAGAATTGGATAACATGCAAAACACTCATTTGTACCGGATCGTTCTGGAGGCATTGAATAATGTGGCCCGCCATTCGGGAGCAAGCCTGGTGAAAGTCCGTTTGTCTCTGGAGCAATCAACCCTGATTCTGGAAATATCTGACAATGGCAAGGGAATGGACCCAAAAGTCACTCTAAATGGCAAAGCTTTCGGGATATTGGGCATGAAAGACAGGGCGAAATACCTTGGGGGAGAATTCAAGATTAAGGGAGTGGCCGGAAAGGGGACTTTGATTAAATTGAAACTTGCCATTTAAATTTGAACAATCACGAGGCGTTTTACAAACTATCGTCTATTGCCAATAGCGCCCACCTTTCAGACGTGAAAAATTGAGGTGCCTGAAAAGGTTATGAATACGACACAAAAAGATAAAGCCGAGATCCTGATTGCCGATGACCACCCCATCGTGTGTGAAGGAATCGAAAAAATATTATCAAAAACTGCCGATCTGGTTTTATCAGGAAAAGCCCATACGGGCGAGGAATTGATGGATAAAATCAATCAGCGCGCATGGGACCTTCTGCTTCTGGATATTGCCATTCCCGGAGCCAGCGGAATGCAGTTGTTGAAAGAAGTAAAACAGAAGCAATCGGAATTGCCGGTGGTGATGTTGAGCATTTATCCCGAGGAACGTTTCGCCATTGATTTCCTGAAAGCGGGCGCTTCGGGATATGTGCATAAATCCAACAGTCCCGAGCAAATGCTGGAAAGTTTTCGACGAGTGCGCAAAGGCGAAACCTATATAAGCCCATTTCTTGCGCAAAAAGTGGCCCTGGACACCGTTCAGCTTAAAACGCAACCGCATAAAAGCCTCTCTACCAGGGAGTATCAGGTGATGTGCATGATCGCATCTGGAAAAACTGTATCTGAGATTGGAAAGGAACTGAACCTGAGCGTCAAGACCATCAGCACCCATCGAAGCCGTATTTTGAAAAAGATGAAAATGAAATCAAATGCCCGTTTGACAAACTACTGCATAAAAAATTTCATCATCGATTTTTCCTGATTTTCATTTAAAAAAGGGTGAAAATAAATTAAAAAAATACAGTTTCTGTAAATATAATTATGCTTTAATTAAAATTTATTAAAAAAAATCATGGGAAATTTGATTAAATTTTAATATAATATGTATACTCCTTAAAAAGCAGGCTACGATGTAAATGACTAAGAATATTTTAGTTGTAGATGACGAATCGGGCAATATTGAGATTTTGACAAGATTCCTCGAAATGCACGATTATAGTTGCAGAACGGCCGAAAATGGAAAAGAGGCATTGGACGTTATCAGGCAACAGGTCCCGGATCTAATGATGCTGGATTTAAAAATGCCTGTGATGGATGGAGTGGAAACCCTGAGAACGATTCGAAAACAGGGTCACGAATTTCCTATACTGATATTAACGGCCTCTTATAATGAAGAGCTGAAAGCTCAAACTCTGGACCTGGGTGCACAGGATTACATCACAAAGCCACTTTTTTTCAAATCTCTGATAAATAAAGTGGATTCCTGGTTAAACAAACCATTGGCTTCAAATCCCACCACTTGAAAGCTTCATCATTTGTCCTGCACCCGTTTCAATATTACCGTGCTGGGCTAAAGGTTTTTACCCCGGTTTACAAGCTCATTTTCCCTTGACAAAACCTGCAATCGAATCAATAATTTCAACACAAAATCGTTATATAGGCGCGTAGCTCAGGGGTAGAGTACTTGCTTGACATGCAAGGGGTCGGCGGTTCGAAACCGCCCGTGCCTATTTATTTAATGCATTCCTGTATCCCGGGATGCCGTGAAAGAGTGGAACCTCCTGTTATTTTGTTTTACAATCAATTTGCAACCCCATTGAAATTCAATCCTGAATCCAGAAAACCATCCTTTACTCAAGTTCCTACTGAATGAGCGATAAGAAAAAACAGCAATACGATCTCAATACCCTGCGACACAGCGCCGCCCATCTTATGGCTCAAGCGGTCAAACGCCTGTATCCGGAAACCAAAGTTACCATAGGTCCTGTCATTGAAGATGGATTCTATTACGATTTTGACCGGCCGAATCCTTTCGTTCCCGAAGAACTGGAAAAAATTGAAGAAACCATGAAAGCACTGGCGAAAGAAAACATGGATGTGGTCCGCCAGGAACTGCCCAGGGACGAAGCCGTGAAAATGTTCAAGGAAATGGGTGAAACTTTCAAAGTTGAGATCATCGAAGGAATCGATAACAACGATCCCATTTCGGTATACAGCCAGGGCGAATTTACGGACTTGTGCCGGGGACCCCACGTGGAAAATACGTCCGCCCTAAAATCGTTTAAATTGTTGAATACCTCCTCTGCCTACTGGCGGGGAGACGAACGCAATCCGGTTCTGCAAAGAATCTATGGCACCGCATGGAACAGCGACAAGGAATTACGCGCCTACCTGCACCGGCTGGAAGAAGCGAAAAAGAGGGACCACAGAAAACTGGGCAAGGAACTGGAATTGTTTGACATCTCCGATGATATTGGACCGGGGTTGATCCTCTGGCATCCCAAAGGATCGAGAATCCGTTACCTGATGGAGGAATTCTGGAAGAGCGAACATTATAAAAACGGTTACGAACTGGTCTACACCCCCCATGCCGCCAAGGTCGACCTGTGGAAAACCAGTGGCCATATGGAGTTTTATCGGGAAAACATTTTCTCTCCGATGGATATCGAAGGTAAAGAATATGTGATGAAACCGATGAACTGCCCGTTTCATATTCAGATATTCAACAGCCGTTTGAAAAGTTATCGCGATCTGCCGGTCCGATTGGCCGAGTTTGGAACGGTTTACCGCTACGAACGCTCCGGAGTGCTACATGGCTTGTTGCGGGTGCGCGGATTCACTCAGGACGACGCTCATTTGTTTTGTCGCCCCAGCCAGATCGAGGCCGAGATATCTGAAGTTCTGCGCTTTATCTTGTTTATTCTGCAATCGTTTGGATTTCATGAATACAAAGTGTACCTCAGCACCCGGCCAGATAAATATGTGGGATCTGATTCCGATTGGGAGCAGGCGACACAGGCTTTGGCCAATGCACTCGAAAAGACTCAGCTGGACTATGAAGAAGACCCCGGTGAGGGTGTGTTTTACGGGCCTAAAATCGATATTAAAATCAAGGACAGTTTGAATCGCTTCTGGCAGGTGTCCACGGTGCAAGTCGATTTCAATTTACCGCAGAGATTCAACATCAGCTATATTGAAGAAGACGGTCAACGGCATCAACCCATCATGTTGCATCGTGCCCTGATGGGATCGGTGGAACGGTTTTTCGGATGCCTGGTAGAACATTATGCCGGTGCCTTTCCACTATGGTTGGCTCCCGTTCAGGTAATTCTCTTACCTATCACCGATGCCCATATGGATTATACGGAAGAATTAGCCAGTCAACTCAAAAACGAAGGTTACCGGGTAGAAAAAGACTTGCGAAATGAGAAAATTGGGTTCAAGATAAGGGAGGCGCAATTACAGAAAATTCCCTATATGATCGTTCTGGGAGATAAAGAAGTCGAAAACGGACAAGTTGCCGTAAGGCAACGGAAATCCAAAGAAACCAGAACGATGACATTGGCTGAATTTATGGCCGAAATGAAAAACAAAATCGATCAAAAAACACTGGACTGATCGAATTACACTGACAAATTTTCAGAAGGAGGACAAAATATAAAGAAGCAACGAGTCAATAACATGATCCGCGTTAAAGAAGTAAATGTGATTGGAGAAGACGGCGAGAACGTCGGTATCTTTCCAATCAAGGAAGCGCTGGCGATTGCCCAGGACAACAATATGGACCTGGTTGAAGTGGCCCCAACGGCGAATCCTCCCGTTTGTCGGATAATGGACTATGGAAAATTCAAGTACCGTCAAAGCAAACGGGCGCACGAGGCCAAGAAAAACCAGAAAGTAGTGCATATCAAAGAGGTCAAGTTTCGACCTAATACGGACCAGCATGATTTTGATTTCAAATTAAAACACGTGGTTCGTTTCCTCGAAGCGGGAGATAAGGCCAAGGTTTTGATTTACTTTAAAGGCCGGGAAATCATTCATCGTGAAAATGGTGAAAAAATCCTGAAACGGGTAGCCGAAGCCACAGAAGAAATCGCCTCCATCGAACAAGCGTCGAAACAGGAAGGCCGGACTCTTGTGATGATTTTGGCTCCAAAGGGCCAGAAAAAGAAAGCGTGATTCAGCCCGGTTCCGGGATTTATTTCTATAGAAACGGATCGGAAACAAGTATTTGAGGCACTCTCATCCATAAAAGAGGGGTGTTTTTTTAAATTGTGCTTCCTTTCCTTTTGCGATCTGTTATAATATTTCTCCTTTTTATCCAGTTACAGGAGTATTTTGTACGATGCCCAAGATCAAAACCCACAGGGGAGCCGCCAAGCGTTTCAAAAAAACCGCTCGGGGCAAAATTCTCCGAAATAGTGCGTATACCAGTCATATTTTGACGAGCAAAACAACCAAAAGAAAACGAAACTTAAGAAAATCGAGAGTCCTTCCAGCTGGTGAAGCGAAAAGAGTTCGGGTATTGCTCCCTTACTAGAAAATAGCCAGGCAAGGACCATTAGGAGTTTAGAATGCCAAGAGCGGTAAACGGAACCATTTCCAGACGACGAAGAAAAAAGATACTCAAACTGGCCAAAGGCTATCGTGGGTCTCGTAGCCGGACCTTTCAAAAAGCCCGTGAAGCGGTTGAAAAGGGCTTGTGCTACGCCTATCGCGACCGCCGAAACCGAAAGAGGGATTTCCGCAAGCTGTGGATAGCCAGGATCAATGCCGCCGTAAGGGCTCACGGCATGACTTACAGTCAGTTCATTTGTGGATTGAAGCGGGCGAATATTCTCCTCAACAGAAAAGTTTTGTCGGAAATTGCAATTTTCCATGCAGACTCGTTTGGAGTGCTGGTAGAAACCTCCAGATCCAAGCTTAACGGGTGAACCACCGATTTTTAGAGAGGCGTGGTCCCGCACGCCTCTGCCATGTTCCTGATTTTTCCTCCCCGTGTCAGTTCCCCTCTTATGATTGAACAAATCCAGGAATTCAAACAAGCTTATTCCAAAAGCCTCATCTCCGTTTCGAATCCCGATCAACTGAATCAATTGCGCACCGAGTTTTTGGGGAAAAAAGGACACCTCCCCAAAATGATGAAGCAACTCAGGGAATTATCCCCTGAAGAGAAACGGCTTGCGGGCAAACAGGTCAACGAATTCAAAACCGAAATTGAGAACTCCTTAAAAGAAAAGTTGCAGGAGATTGAAAGCCGTCCGGGATCCTCTACAGGAGAATCCGATTTCGATATAACGCTTCCAGGGCGTGGCGACCGCTCAGGAACCTTGCACCCGATCACTCAGGTGATGGATGAGATCATTTCCGTGTTTTTCAGCCTGGGCTTTTCTGTGGAAGAGGGACCGGAAATCGAAACCGATTTCTACAATTTTGAAGCGCTGAACATTCCTAAAGATCACCCTGCGAGGGATATGCAGGATACGTTTTATGTGGAAGATGAGACCGTGTTGAGAACCCATACCTCGCCGGTACAGATTCACGTCATGGAAGACTGGGAACCCCCTTTGAGAATCATTGCTCCCGGAAAAGTGTATCGCTGTGATTCCGATATCAGCCACACACCGATGTTCCACCAGATTGAGGGTTTGATGGTGGATGAAGACATCTCGTTTGGCCATCTTAAAGGGATTATGGATATTTTCGTCCACGAAATTTTTGGAAAAAAAACCGAATTGCGTTTTCGACCCAGTTTTTTCCCGTTCACCTGTCCCAGTGCCGAAGTAGATATTCAGTGTGTGATTTGTTCAGGAAAAGGTTGCCGCGTTTGTTCCAGTACGGGCTGGTTGGAAATATTAGGTGCAGGGCTCGTCGACCCCGCCGTGTTTCAAGCAGTCAACTATGACCCTGGAAAATGGACCGGGCTGGCTTTTGGTCTTGGAATCGAACGCATTGCGATGTTGAAATTCGGCATCAATGACATTCGTCTCTTTTTCGACAATGACCTTCGGTTCCTGAAACAATTCTAGGCTTGTGTCAACGGCGTTAAGTTAAGGCAACCACTCTCTCCCCTAAAGGAAGAGGGTAATTGTTTTCCAAAACTTGGGTTCCCCTACAAAAAAATCCTTAAATCTCATTGTACAGGTGGCTTTCCTCATTGTCTTCTATGATTTTCGGCAGGGTTAGGATGAACTTTGATCCCTGGTTGGGGATTCCCTCCGCCCTGATAGTTCCTCCCAAAATTTGCACAATTTTTTGACAGACCGTCAAGCCCATTCCCGTGCCGGGAATTTCCTTCCTTCTATGAAGCCTTTGAAAGGGCTTGAAAATTCTTGATTTAAAGCGTTGATCGAAACCGATTCCATTGTCTTCTACAACGATTTCGACCCTCTCTGCGCTCAGGTTCCTGCTTTTTATTCTTATTTCAAGGGGGCGTTCAGGATGGCGGTATTTGATTCCATTACCAATCAGGTTTTTGAATAATTGATCAATTTGAAAAGAAGCCGCCCTGACTTGGGGCAAGGATTCCATCGTTATGTTTCCTTCAACCGACTCCAGTTGGTCCCGGAAGGTTTTAACAATCAAGCCAACCACTTCATTTAAATCCAGGGTGCCCATTTCGTAAGGGTCGCTGGTAATTTTAGTGTAAGCCAGAAAATCGTTAATAAAGTCCCGCATCCGCCTGGAAGAATCCATCATTCTTTCCAAATAAGCCAAACTGGTACCGTCCAGTTTAGATTTCATTTTTTGATAAAACAGATCGCCAAAAGTCTGGATTTTTCTTAGCGGTTCCTGTAAATCATGCGAAACGACAAAAGTGAAATCCTTCAACTCCTGATTGGATCTTTCCAGGTCGGACGCATAGTGTCGCAGTTCCTCTTCCGAACGGATTCTTTCCACCACACGTCCCAATTGGGCGCTAGCATGAACCAGCACTTCGAGGAACTGGGGATCGCATTCCATAGGTTGGTCAGAAAAAAATTCGAGGACCGCAACGATTTCCTTTCCGACAAAAACGGGAAACGCCAAACCCGCTCGAATGGTAGGCGAAGATTGAAAGCGGATTTCATTTAACTGCGGGTTGCTGGAAAAGTCGGAGACGAATTCGGGACTTCCCTTTTCCAAAACCCGGCCCGGAAGGCCTTCCCCCACTTTGAAAATCTTGTTTTCCGACTGGTTCATAAAATCCCGGTAAGTCAAAGAATCCCGGACCAGCCATATTTTCGACGATTCCAATTGATCCAGATTATGTCTGGAGCTTAGAACCAGATGGCCCAAAGGCCAATCAATCGTATCGCAAATGTATTCCAGACAACTCTGCGCCGCGCCTTCAAGCGTTTTCGCTTCGTTGGACGCAACCGCAACATTTTGCAACAGCTTCACATAACTGTTTTTCTTCATTAAGGATTCGTCAATGGCTTTTTGCCTGGAAATATCCCTGAAGATACCGATGTATTTCTTTTCATTCCCCAAATTCATTTCACTGACACGCAACTCGATTGGAATAACCAGACCAACTTTGTTCACCCCAGTGATTTCAACCGTTTGTCCCAACAGTTGATTAATGATGGATTCCAGATTAGATTTGGAATTGGCTGAAAACCGCTGACGGTAATTTTCCGTAAGTAAATTGAGCACGCTTTTTCCCAATATTTCAATGGGATTGTACCCAAAACAATTTTCGGCGGCCTTATTAAACGTTTCAATGACGCCCTGCGAGTTCACACTGATGATGGGGTCCAGTGCATTGGCCAGAATCGACCGGTTTTCAAGTTCGCTCATTTTCAGGGAATGCTCGGCCAGCTGTCGGTTTCGCTCTTCAATGAAATGGCTGCGTCTCCAATTCAAGGCAAGCAAGGAAACCAAACACAGCAAAACCATAAACAGCACGAAAAGTTTATTGAGCGTAACCAAAGGGAGATACGCCTCATTTACATCCAGTTCGGTCGCAATTCCAAAATGGTACTCCGGCAACCAGGTCCAGGCGCCGACGACTATGGTTCCTCGATAGCTATTGTAACCATCTAATTCAATTCCCGACTTTCCTAAAACAGCACTGGCCGCCATACGGGTTAATGGCCATTCATTTTGGTCCCTGGGATGACTGCGGTTTTTTATTGATGATTGCGATCCGGGATCCCGCAACTGTATATTTAAAATGGCGTGCGGATGTAATTCCGGGTCAATCAGTTTGAGGCTGACAAGCTTGTCATAAAACCGGCTGTCAGACAAAAGGGTTCCTTTCGAATCAAAAGCAAACGTTTCCCCGCTTTTCCCGGACCGTGAAATTTCAAGAAAACGGGTGAATTCCTTTTCAGGACGAATTCGAAAAGAAAACACACCCACGATCTTCCCCGACTCATCTCTAACCGGGGCTGAAGAAAACATGGTGGGCCATTTAAGCCTCCATTGTCCTTTGGAATCCGGCAAAGGCACTTCTCCCC
Source organism: Nitrospina sp. (assembly GCA_024648695.1). GTDB lineage: Bacteria > Nitrospinota > Nitrospinia > Nitrospinales > JACRGP01 > JACAVV01. The sequence continues at coordinate 7,833 of JACAVV010000030.1, read as the reverse complement.
GAAACGGAAGCGAAACCAAAGTCTCACCCTGAAGGGATCTTGCAAAAAAATCTGATCGCTTCATTAATTCGGACTGGCCAAGGGGGTCATCCAGCAATGCGGCAACTTGCATTCCGGAAGAGTCGAAAGCGACAAATCCTATAAATCCATAATGCTCACAAATCGGTCTTAACAAGGCACGCAAGGTCGCCAACTCAGGGGAGTACAACAGGTCTTCGGGAAGCAATTGCCCGCTTTGAAGTTTTTTGGATAGCGAAACAATATTTTTTGAAACTTCAGGAGTTTGCGCCCAGTTATTGACATTGATTTTCTGCTGTTCCATCCATAATTTGATCGCCTCCACGTTGGCCTTTAATACCGTATTCAGTTCCTCTCTAAGGCGGTCTTTCATCTGAAAGGAAACCGTGGAGATCCCCAACCAACCAAACAGGATTAACATGATCAAGCCAACAACAATCCATTTAATGGATCCCGACAGAAAGGTATCCATCTTCGGCGAATTGAACGATTCTTTTGAGGAATAAGCTGGAGTCGGCATAACAGCTAAACGCATATTTTAAATATTAAAATTTTAATGATCGAACAGGAACGAATTTCCATAGGGTTATTTCAAACAACTCAATTCTGGAATCAGACAAACACGTAATAAATTCATGGACACTAATAATAAAAAATGACTGTGGATGTAATATAATAATGTTTACAATTTAAAATGTGAAGACATTTTTTCACTTAAGAGGTGATTTTGGCGGTTTCGGAAATCGACCTTAATGAATTGATAACTATAAAGTTAACCATTTGCGCTCAAGTTTTTTCATTTTCAGGTCTTCGTCTTGGATAAGCCGAATTTTGGATATGAAGGGGAAACCCAAAAAGTCGTTTAAATTGCTCAAAAAACTCATTGAGGACTCTAAATTGTGGGCCTTTGGCCTCCTTTATGCTCCACACCTAAGTCCTCTCTCTCCAGGAGAAAGGTTGATTTCTTATCCATAATTCGGGTTGAGGGAGGAAATTGATTCCCGAAAAACGACAAAAAAATAGCCCCCGACCCGAGTCGGGGGCTTAAAACTCAAACCTTAACTTGGAGGAGAGAAGGTATAATACTCTTAAAAAGCAAATTCCAGACCAAAACCTGGGTGGGCCCAGATTTTCTTAAATAAGTCCTTATTTTTTAATGCTTTTGAAAGCACCTTCCCTGTTTCTCAGGTAGTCCAGTTAAGGAAAAAATTGTTCATTTTGAGACAAATATGCTCACATTTTTACATTATTTGCTTATTTAGCAAGCGATTTTACTGGTCTCGTAATCTCATCACGCTTTGGCGGCGGCTTTGGGTTTGGCGCGCCTTGTCCGCGTCCGTTTCTTTTTGCCGGCCTGAGTCGGTTTCTTCAGTTCTTTCAAGCGGGCGGCTTTTCCTCTCAGTTCGCGCAGGTAATACAATTTGGCGCGACGCACCTTGGCGCGCTTGACGATTTCAACTTTTTCCACTTTCGGTGAATGTACCGGAAAGATTCTCTCCACTCCCACGTTGAACGCAACTTTTCGAACGGTGATGGTTTTGCGAATTCCGCCACCTCTGATACGGATGACCACGCCTTCCACCACCTGAATGCGTTCCTTTTCACCTTCAACGATACGCACGGACACCTTGACCGTGTCACCGGGATGAATGTCCGGCACGTCCTTTTTCATGTATTGCGATTCGATTTGCTGAATCAGGTTCATTCCTCATTCTCCTCTTCTTCTCTGTTTTATTTATTTAAAATTCAAAAAATTCATTTGAAAGCAAACTTGATTTGAGTTCCGCCATCCCTCATCGGGAGCCGGGAGCTAAAAGACGGTCAAGTATAATAGCAATTGCTGAGCGAACTGGCAAATGATTAAATTTTTCGACACCGGCAATGGGGTCTAAAATGTAATCCGCCGAGTTCATAATTTCCTTGTCCAATCCCCAGCCCGTCCCGAAAAGTATAAGGTATTGTCCCTTCTTCTTCAGGGTTTCCCGCAAGGCCCCATAGCCAATGCTGTTGGGAAATGTTCTTGCATCCGTAACAATGGTTTGCGGCCGCTCTCCCGTTTCTCTTTCAATGGTCCCAATAGCTTCCGCCACAAGATTGCAGACGCGGGTGTTGGTGAGCGCTTCTTTCCGGCTGGGATTATACTGGCCTCCATAGCCGTCGCGCCAATGCCGTGTCACCTGTTCCACCAGTTGCCTCTGCGTTTTCAGGGGCGTGGTGATGAAAAAAGTTCCGAGTGCATAGGTCCTGCAAATCCGCGAAATGTCGTGGATGTCCAGGGTGGTGACGGAAGAGGTCACGGTATCCCCGGCTTTGTTGTAAACGGGAAAGTGAACCAGTGCCAGGTGAATATTATCGTTCAAGGATTCGGGAATTTTCTTTATGGACTGTTAGATCGCGCACGCTTTTTCAGTAAATCGGGACGGCGTTCGGCGGTTTTTTTCAATGCTTCTTCGTACTGCCATTGTTTGATTTTTTTCGGGTCGCCGCACAGCAGAACATCGGGCACTTTATGGCCGCGAAACTCCTGCGGCCGCGTGTACTGCGGATACTCCAGCAAATGCCCCGTATACGATTCCTCTTCAGCTGAGGCTTCATCTCCCATGAAACCGGGAACCAGCCGCGCTACCGCTTCCACCACGGCCATGGCCGGAATCTCTCCGCCGGAAAGAACAAAATCTCCGATCGACAACTCTTCGTCTACATAATGCTGGTTGACCCGTTCATCGACACCTTCATAACGCCCGCACACTAATACTATATTTTCTTCCTGTGCCAATTGCCTCGCTTTTTCCTGATTGAAAGGCAATCCCGAAGGCGACATCATTATAGTCCGAATGGGCGACCTTCCTTCTTTTACCGTTTCCAGGGTCCGGACAATGGGTTCGGCATTCATGATCATCCCCACACCGCCACCGAATGGATAATCGTCTACCCGTTTATGCTTATCGAGTGTGTAATCCCGGATATTATGGATGCGAATGTCTAACAGGTTTTTGTCGCGGGCCTTTTTTAACAGGCTTTCGTTTAAAAATCCCTCAAACATTCCTGGGAACAGGGTCAGGATATCAAAGCGGAGAGTCCTGGAAGAGTCCGTCAACTGCATGAAATACCAAAGTTCCTTTTTTCAAATCGATGGACTTGACCACATCCTCTATCATGGGCAGAAGCAATTCCTTATTGCCATCGCGCACCACATAGACATCGTTGCTACCGGTGGAAAAAATTTCCGTGACGCGACCAAAATGGTTACCGTCCTCATCGAAAACTTCCAGTCCCTCAATCTCGAACCAGTAATATTCCCCTTGCGGTAAAGGCGGCAAATCTCCCGCATTCAAGTAAAGCGCGGAGCCTGCCAGGGTCTGAGCCTGCTCGATGGAGTCGCAATTGCGAAACTTGACGATCAATTTTTTGCCGTGACCGCGAACCCATTCGATCTCCTGCTCGGTATCTTGCAATTCAGAGTGTTTAAGGAGAATACGTTGAGAACCCAGATCAAATTCGGGGCCGGAAAAATGTGGCAGGTATTTCAATTCACCTTTCAAGCCATGCGTTTTGGTGATTTTACCAACCTGGACCCAATCCATAAGTTATTCAATAATTTCCAATACAGCACGTTTTCTCAACTTGGTGGCAGTAGCATTCAGGATAGTACGCATTGCGCGAGCCGTTTTTCCCTGCTTACCAATCACCTTGCCCAAGTCGTCTTTGGCGACACGAAGTTCCAGAACCGTGGTCTTTTCTCCCTCAACCTCTTTTAAATCGACCTCGTCCGGCTTATCCACCAAAGATTTTGCAATCATTAAAATGAGCTCTTTCATAAACCCACCCTCCTCTGGGGGCGTTCACCTGAATTTTAGAAAGAGAGGTAAGTTGATGGAGATTCAGCTCGAGCGTTCGAATCAGGGAAACACAAGAAGTAAGAAGACTAGTTACATTCAATTCCAGATTGTTTTAATAAAGTTGCCACCCGTTTACTGGGTTGCGCTCCGTTTTTGAGCCAAGTCGTGGCTTTTTCAGCATCAATCTTACATCCATCTTCAGATTTCAAAGGATCAAAAGTTCCTAAATTTTCCAAATATTTTCCATCACGGGGCGACCGCGAATCCATGGCCACAATCCGATAAAATGGACGTTTTTTTGACCCTCGGCGGGACAGTCTGATCACTACCAAAATAGTTTCTCCTTAGATTAATATAATGTAACAAATACAAATAGGCCGCCGGACAGCGACCGTGTTTATTATATCGGGCTAGATTGATTCCAGTTTACACAGAATAACACGAATTTTTTCAAAAAGGTGGAAAACCTCTACCTCCTCCCATCATTTGGGACAAGTCCATACCACCTTTAAATTTACCCGAGGACATTTTTTTCATCATTTTTTTCATTTGAGCAAATTGCTTGAGCAATTTATTGATGTCGTTGACCGTCGTTCCGCTTCCGGCGGCTATCCGCCGCTTTCTGCTTCCGTTTATCAGATTCTGCTTACTTCGCTCCACAGGAGTCATTGAATCGATAATGGCCTCGGTTTTTACCAGCACACTATCATCGACCTGCACGCCTTTCATCAATTTGGAGGCGCCTGGGATCATTCCTACCAATTGTTGCAAGGATCCCATTTTTTTGACCTGCTTGAGCTGGTCGCGAAAATCTTCCAGATCGAAGGCGTTCTTTTTAAACTTTTTCTCAAGCTCGGCCTGCTCTTCAAGATCGTAGGCTTCTTCCGCCTTTTCAATGAGGGAGAGAACGTCACCTTTACCCAAAATTCTAGAGGCCACCCGGTCAGGATGAAAGGGTTCCAAGGCCTCCAGTTTTTCTCCAACACCCATGTACTTGATGGGTTTGCCAGTAACCGTTTTAATGGACAATGCCGCACCGCCTCGGGCATCACCATCCATTTTCGTCAACACCACACCATCTATGCCAACCGCTTCATGAAAGGTCCTGGCGACATCGACTGCCTGTTGCCCCATCATCGAATCGGCAACAAACAGCACTTCATGGGGATTCACCGCTTTTTTGATGTTGCGGATTTCCTCCATGAGGTCCTCGTCCACCTGAGTCCGTCCGGCGGTATCGAGAATCGCTACCTGGCACATCCTTCGTGCCGCTTCGGCCACGGCATTTTTACAAATTTTTACCGGATCATTCTCACCTTCTGCCTGAAAAACATCCACTTCCAGATCCTGACCAAGAACGTTCAATTGATCAATAGCCGCAGGACGGTAAACGTCGGCTGGAACCAGCATGCATTTTTTACCTTCCTTCTTAAGCATCCTGGCCAGTTTACCGGCGGTTGTGGTTTTACCTGAACCCTGCAGACCTACCATCAGAACGATGGTGGTTTCGTTGGAAGCCATTTGCAGTTTGGCCCCTTCTTCCCCTAACAGGTCTTTTAATTCGTCATTGACGATTTTGACCATCTGGTGACCAGGGGTGAGACTTTTTAATACTTCATGGCCTACTGCTTTTTCGCGGACCTTTTCCAGAAATTCTTTTATGACGGGCAAGCTGACGTCGGCTTCAATAAAGGCAATGCGAATTTCACGCAGAGCGGCATCGACATCGGCTTCTTTTAATTTGCCGCGGCCCTTGAGGTTTTTATAAATCGCTTCCAGGCGATTGGATAAATTTTCGAACATATTGTTAGAAATTACTCTGGATAAGATAAAAATAATGGTTTATAACATGATACATATATTATTGGTTACCCGTTGTCAAGTTTCGTTTCTTACCAATTATCAATGTTTTTGGCGATCAATTCATTTTTTACAGGGAGACATACAAAGGTCAAGGGTTTAATATATCCTCTTTTCCATAATTTAAACTTTTTTAGACACAGTTGATTGAAATATGACGAAGAAAGCCATCATATTGTTAAGTGGAGGTCTGGATTCTACCACAGTTCTGGTACTTGCCAAAAAACAAGGCTATCGGCTGTTCACGCTCAGTTTCGATTACGGTCAAAGGCATCGTGTCGAATTGGAATGCGCCTGCAGGATTTCCAAGGTGTTCGATGCCGAGGAGCACCGCGAAGTTAAAGTCGACTTAAAACAATTTGGCGGTTCCGCCCTTACAGATTCAATCGATGTCCCCACCCACCGCTCTGTAGCAGACATGAGCCACGAAATCCCCGTAACCTACGTACCTGCTAGAAATACCCTGTTTTTATCCTACGCCCTGGCCTATGCGGAAGTGGTCGGTTCCGAAGACCTGTTCCTCGGTGTCAATGCCCTGGATTACAGTGGTTACCCCGATTGCCGGCCCGAATACATCGAAGCTTTTGAAAAAACGGCCAATCTGGGCACTAAGGCAGGTGTGGAGGGTCGATCGCGGTTCACCATTCACACGCCTCTTATCCAGATGACCAAAGCCCAGATCATCAAGCAGGGGATGGAGCTGGGACTGGACTATGGCCTCACTCACAGTTGCTACAACCCTAATGAAGAAGGAATGGCCTGCGGTGTTTGCGATAGTTGCCTGTTGAGAAAAAAAGGATTTCAGGAGGCAGGATTTTTTGATCCTTTGCTTTATCAAGTAAATAGTTAAAGGATTTTTCCAGCGCGTTTGTGGCTGGATTTTTTTCATGAGGACACCCATGCTTAAATTCAGTCTGAAGGACGGCAATATTTCGCGTGCCCATTCTGTCACATACAGTCATACCGCCCAATTTAACGTTGCCATCAAAAGCTTTGGCGCATTTTTCTTTGGCATCCCTTTCTTTTGTGCCGGATTGGCGATCATTTTACTGTCTATGGGTGTGATCGAATACGATCCGGAAGATATGAATGCGCCTCCCTGGGTTCTGGGAGTGGGTGGAGGAATGTTTTTTCTTCCCGGCATTATTTTTATCCTTATCGGATTCCAACGCCGCAAAGAGGAAAAAAAGATAAAAAGGGGAAAGCGGGACGCATCCAGCACTCCCTGGGAATGGGATTACCCTCAAGGACCGGAGGGCTATCGTGAAAAGAAAGAAATTCACATGATCAAACATACGATTCTGACCCTGATCGTTTTAATTTTCATGATCCCTTTTAATTACTGGGCGTTTTTTTCCGGTGAGGGGGATGGTATCGAAGGCATTGTGCTTTTCTTCGATCTGATCCCAACTTTGGGTGTGGTCCGATTGATATATTTGTTGGTCCAATTTAAAAAATTCGGTAACAGTTCTCTCCAGTTCGAAACGTATCCGTTTTTTTTGGGCGAAAAAATATCATTAGTTCTTTGGGGATTGCCGGTGGATAAACCCATCCAAAAACTGGATTTAAAGCTTAAATGCATTGAAGAGGAATTTGAATGGGTTGGCGGCAAGAACGCAGAAACCAAACAAATGGTTCCTTATCTGGTTTATTGCGATTCACGTACGGTGGATGATGTTACTTTAGGCGATGGTGGAGAACTGGCCATTGAGTGGGAATTGCCTCCCGACGAAGATTTCGATTCCCAAATCGCCGAACGGCCCAGCATTATTTGGGAACTGGAGGTGACAGCGAACCTGAAAGGTTTGAATTACAACGCCTATTTCCTGCTTCCCGTTTATCTCAAGCGTTGAAGAACTCAAATTAACCCGCCGGATTAAAAGCGGTCCAAATGTACCCCCGAAACGTTGCATAATTTTTTGAGGAGTGGTTTCATACGGCCTTTTGGATTCCATTTTTGAAACGCTTTAGTAAATTTATAGATTTATTTTAAGGTACAAGACTAGTTAAGAGGTCGTTTTTTGATGATTTTTAGTAGCAATTTATAGAGATCTTGATCTCTATGATTAAACCTAAACTCACACTCTTTAAGATGCAAATAAAAAGTGGATTTGGA
>JACAVV010000029.1 GCA_024648695.1 Nitrospina sp. | reverse complement strand
CCGGCCTGATGGAGTTGTGGATAACGCTACGCGTTACCCACAACTCCACAGGCTCCACTACTGCAGCTATATGGGTTCAAAGGAGAAAAAATAAAAACAAATGTGCGAAAAACTCTGGACACTACCTTTTAAGGTCGAGAATCCTAATCTCGGTGGCCGATGAATAAACTAAGTAACCTGACAAATAGGAACCTTCTAACCCTTTTGAACATGAAATAAAAAAATTGAAAATTAATATTAAAGTTAAAACTATTTTCAAAAAGCGCATCTAATTTCTCTAATCTGTCATTATCTATTTACATATCCTGATATATTCCCCCTACTCATTGCTCATTTTTTAATCTCTCATATTCATTTCTAACTTTATCAGCCCAATGCTGACAATTCCTGAGTACCAAATTATAATTTCCTGGATCCACATTCTGGATAGCCTTTCTTATAAGTTGATCATCAAACTCTGGTCCAAAAAATTCATATTCTCTCTTATTATGACCATTATCTGCTCTTACTCGATCATCTCCGAAAAAACCAAGGTTCTCTTTACCATTATCAAAAAAATATTGTTCATGATTGATTTCTAAGTTAAAGAAATCTGCTAATGGACCTCCATGTTCAATTGGAATATTCTCTGTTCCATCTAAAGGCCTTTTTCCAAACCTTCCTAGACCTAATGGATCAATGGCATTAAGGGGATCATTAAAAATATAGCCATAAAGATTGGGGTCTCCGGCAACAAATTGGACGGGATCTTTACTGGTCCATCGTCCAATTTCCGGATCGTAGTCCCTGGCTCCAAAGTGAACAAGTTTTGTATCCGGATCATACATTCCCCCAGCAAACCCAAATGGTTGAAAACCCGGATTGGTATCACTAAAAACGTTCCCGAATTCGTCATATTCGATTTGTTGATCAATTTGACCATTAGCTGTATTTACAACCAAAATGGGACTTCCCAACTGATCACTTATTATACGGTAAGTTGCCCCTCCTCGAATCATGAAATCTGGTACATTGGATTTGCTGGAATAAACAAAACGGCTGATTAAATTGCCTGCACCATCCAATTCTGCAACAGGATTTAATTGATCCTTGTAAACCCAAACTTTTTCCAAGGTCCCATTTATACTTTTTCCATATCTCCTCTCACGTCCATCTACAAGGTATTTAATAGCATCCCCATTGGCTTGGTCCACCTTCAAGAGATTTCCCAGAACATCGTAATGGTAAGTAGCGGTTCCACCAGAATCCGTTCTTGTTAAAAGCTCGCCATTAGCGGTGTAGGTATAACTGGTTGCACCATAAGTGATTTGCCGGTCCTGCGCGTCAAAGGTTCCAGTAGTGGTTCCGACGGGATGTATTTTACTCAGACGGTTTCCATTTGAATCATAGGTGTAGGTAGCAATGCTAACGGTATCCTTGTCCACCCTTTCTAAAAATCCCTCCGTATTGTAGACATAATCGAAGACATGAGTTACTCCTAGTACCGTTTCGGTTTTCTTAATTACGCGGCCCAGTTGATCCCAATCGTAATCCACAAAGTAGATCGAACTACCGTTTTCATTCACATTGTAAGTGTCGATGTCGCCAAAACCGTCATAGGTATAAGAGTCGGTTAAAGTACCCTGCGTGGTGCTAGTCAGGAACCCATTCAAAGCATCGCGGGTCAATACCTGACTTCCGGCCTGAACTAAAAGGCTATCGTTATCATAAGAAAAATTGACTGTGTTAGCCCCATCAACGGTTCTAGAAGTTACACGGAAAAAATTATCGAAGACCTGGGAAACTGTTGAATCGACAGGCGAATTTAACCAACGTGTGCTCAGATTTAAGGGTCCATCGTAAGTAAAAGAAAGGCTTCCTCCATCAGGTGCTATTATTTTGCTCAAATGACCGTTGGGTGTTAAATCGGCATTTAAGGAATCAAATTCATATTTAAAAAAGCAATTGTTGATACAATCCCAAGGATCGCCGGGGATAACAATTAAATCCAAATTTCCCGTTCCAGTATGGACAAAATCAATAATTTGTCCGTCTGGCCGAGTGATGAACTCCAACTGCTTATCCAAATTATGGGTAAATAGAGTGATGTCCTGAGGAATTCCAATGACATCTGGAGGATTGTAATTTTCCGCTCTATCCACACTGTTATAGCTATAGGCATGAGCCGTACTGCCTGGAGGCGTGATGCTGGCCACGTTACCGTTGGTATCGTAGGTAAAAATGATGTCCCGGTTACCAGGCAGAGTTTGCTTGGTCACGCGGCCCGCGGTATCGTATTCGAAGCTTACATCGCGCCCGATAGGATCTGTCACCTTTTGAATGAAATTATTTTTGAAATCAAGAGTATCAATGTAAAGGTGTCAAGTCCTTTATTGTCTATATATTGTCTTGCCCTGAATGCATAAAGATCACCCTTCTATTTTTCAATTTATGCAGGAAAATGTTCTAAGCATTTTAAAGCTGTTTTTATTAAATCCTATCCGGAAAAATATTACTGATAAAGTATTTGAAACCTTTGTATTGATTACCCCAGACAGGACTGAAGAACCAAAATAATTTGATGCAAGGGTAAGAATTCTTTTATTTCAATTGATCACGTGTTAACTGAACCGACTGTAAAACTTTTTCATGGCGATGGGTGCCAACAACGTAGTAAGGGCGATTACAATAATCAATCCGGCATAAACCTCATTGGTAAAGATGTTGCTTTCTCGTCCCAATTCGGCGAAAACGAGCCCTACCTCTCCACGCGGAATCATGGCGGTACCAATTACCCAACGGGTTTGCCGCGGTACTGATATTAGCCAGGGGCCAACCAATTTTCCAACTACGGCCGCAATCATAAGCAAAAAAGAGAAGAGCCATATAAAAGGAGAGCCCCAATCGATCTCTCGAAGGTTTAACGACAAGCCCACCATTACAAAGAAAATGGGCGTGAATAGATGAATTATGGGTCTCATTTCAGCTTCTATTTTGTCTGCGAACGCAGGGTCTGCATGTAACGCGGTGCCGAAAGGAAGAAAGAAACGCCTCGATAGGGCCAGACCTGCGGCAAAGCCGCCAAGTAGTTCTGGCGCTCCCATTGCATGGGCAAGCCAGGCAAAGAACAATACCAGGGAGACGATCGTGGTGGGAATGAGGCCAGGAATTTCTGTGACTTTATAAATAAAGGTGTCAAGTCTTTTATTGACTATATTTACTCATTCCATTACACTTAGAAATTATGCCACGTCCGCTACGAATTGAAATTCCTGACGGTTGGTACCATGTCATGAACCGGGGACTTCGAAGGCACAGGATATTTCTGGATGAAGAAGATCCGCGAATATTTCTGGATACCCTGGAAGAAGCTTGCAATCGGTTCAACGTGAAACTCGGTGCGTACTGCCTGATGGGCAATCATTATCATTTGCTCGTGAAAACCCCCAATGCCAACTTATCCCGATTTATGAGGCATGTGAACGGGGTCTACACGCTGCGGTTCAACCGGAAACATGGGCAAGACGGTCCCCTTTTTAGAGGGCGATTCCGGGCTTTGATTGTCGATGCCGATTCCTATCTTCTCCAGGTTATACGGTATATACACTTAAATCCGGTCGAAGCCAAAATTGTTGAGGATCCGGGAGAATATCCCTGGAGCAGTCACGGAAACTTTCTTAAATCCAGAGGCGTCCCCAACTGGTTGATTGTTGATGAGCTTTTAAGATTGTTTTCTTCCCAGCGGAGGCAAGCACGCAAGTTATACTTGAGTTTTATTCATCAGGGTTCCAATCCCGAGCTAGTCCGATTTTATAAGAGAAAGCATTTGGGTTGGATTCTGGGAGGAGAAGATTTTATTGATTCGATGAAGCAGGTGGTTGCTAACCAGGAAATGGATGGTATTGAAATACCCCAGAGTCGTAAAATTCGAGGAGAGGTATTATTGGAGAGGATCGTTGCAGATGTGAGTATTCATTTTGGGGTAACTCGTCAGGAATTGATGCGATCTCGACGCGGAACCTTGAATCAAGCTCGGAACGTAGCGATTTATCTGGCTCGAGAATTGTCGGGACTGAAATTACGCGAGGTGGCAAATTATTTCGGCGCTATTTCTCACAGGACAGTGGCTGTGATACACTTTAAAACCAAGGAAAAGGCCGGCATTGATAAATCTTTCGGAAGACTTTTGAAAAAAATGTCGCGAAAATAGGGTCAATAAAAAATGACACCTATACCCCGTCTGCGTCCTGGGAGAGGCAAATCCATGAATTTAACCAAGAGCATCAGGATAGTGCGGTTGGAAAACGCTTCATTTGCAATACCTGTATTAAAGCAATGGTTCATTGAAGAATGGGCGCCTTGGTATGGCTCGGACGGCAAGGGGAATGCTTAAGTTGACTTGCATGGGTGTTGTAATCAGCATGATCTGCCAATGGCTGTTGTCGCGTTAAAGGATGAAAATGACGAAACGTTTCTATCTATCACCTGCATATTAATAGTTTGAAACCAAAAGCGGATAATTTTTAGTTTTGCACCGAAATTGGAGAAAGTTTCTGCCACGCTCCACGAAGTACGCGAGTGGCTGAACGTAAAAACAAAATCAACAAACATATTGCAATCACCAGGTCAGGCCATCCTGATCCAAACATCCATACTGCAAGTGCGGCAACGATAACCGCGAGCCCTTCACTCACATCGTTGCGTGAGCATTCCCAGGCAGAGGACATGTTTACATCACCATCCCGGTACGGCGTTATCAACCAAAGGCATAATAAATTGGCGGCCAAATTCATGACCGCCGCAAAACCCATGGTTTCAAAGACCGGTGTTTCGGGATGTAGTATCCGCCAGCCAATCTGAAACGCTACCGCAAGGGCCGCACAAAAAATCAGCCCCCCCTTAAACAGGGCAACGCGCGCTTTTGCAGGTTCACTTGCTCCGACCACAATCAAACTCAGTGCATATGTCATTGCATCACCAAAGTTGTCTAACGCGCCAGACAACAGGGACGAAGAATGACTGTTGATCGCGGCAAAGACCATCATCAGGAATGTGGCCGCGTTGATCACGAGCACAATAATCAGAATACGGCGTTGCTTCGCATGCAAGGCAGTGACATCAATATTTCCTTCGCAACAACTATCACTCATAAATTGAGATACCCTTTTCGCAGGTTTCACATACTGCTATAAAAGACGTAAACGACCCGTGTTGGCCATTGGAGGCAAAGCCGCTCCGAATCCCTTCTTTGATTGAATAGGAATTTGGTTTAAAAGATTTTATGAATCAAGTATAACTATCATTTCTCAAAAGTGTAAAGTTGGTTTTCCTGTAAATATATCGATATCTAAATGCCAACGTGTCCCCAGGTTTGTTTGAAGACATACAATTCTGTTATACTTAAAAAAAACAGCTCGAAAGATAGTGCAGGTTTCCTCCATTAGGCCTTCGTTCTCAATTCCCTAATTAAGGACTTATAGCTTTCGTTATAAGCCTTTTCATACCTCAGAAATCAACAATGATAATAGCTAGTAATATTGAAAAATCATTTGGAGCCCAAAGTCTGTTTGACGATGTCTCCTTTCTTATAAACAAAGGCGAACGCGTCGGATTGGTAGGCAAAAACGGCACGGGAAAATCAACCCTGTTCAAAATGATCCTGGGACAGGAGAAGCCGGATTCCGGAGATATTTCCTCCCCAAAAGGGTACCGCATCGATGCCCTGGAGCAGATCATTCGCTTCACCCAACCCACGGTTCTCAAGGAATGCATTCAAGCCCTGCCCCCTGAAAAACAGTGGGATCATTATAAGGCAGAGATCATCCTTTCGGGACTGGGTTTTAGCGAGCAGGACTTTCAAAAAGATCCCAAAACTTTCAGTGGGGGGTATCAGGTCAGGATCAACCTTTGTAAAGCATTGTTGGCCAACCCCAATATGCTTCTTTTGGATGAGCCTACCAACTATCTGGACATCCTTTCACTGCGCTGGCTCAAGGAATATCTCATTAAATGGCCAGGGGAAATGATGCTCATCACACATGACCGCGATTTCATGGATGGTGTCACCACCCACACACTGGGTCTGCACCGGAAACAGGCGAAAAAAGTCCAGGGCGGGACCCTTAAATTTTATGAGCAAATAATGCAGGAAGAAGAGACCTACGAATTGACTCGAAGAAACATGGAGAGCAAGAAAAAAGAGATGCAATCTTTGATAGACCGGTTTCGAGCCAAGGCATCGAAAGCCACCATGGCGCAATCGCGAATGAAAATGATGGAAAAAATGGGCACTATGGAAAAGCTGGAAAGCGAAAGGAATTTGGGGTTTAAATTCAACTTTCGCGCCTGTCCGGGGAAAACCCTCATGAATATTGAGAACCTTTCTTTTTCCTATGGAGGTAAATCCCAGGCTAACATTTTCTCGGATATTTCGTTTTCCATTGGCAGGAAAGACCGTATCGGAATCATCGGGGCCAACGGCAAGGGCAAGTCTACATTGCTGAATTGTCTGGCCGGGGAACTGACGCCTACCGCCGGTACCATCAGCAATCACCCGTCAACCAGCATAGGGCATTTTGGCCAGACCAATATCGACCGGCTCGAACCGAAAAACCGGGTGCTGGATGAAGTCCTGAAATCCAATCCCAACATTTCCCTGCAGGCCGCCCACGCTATATGTGGCGTCATGATGTTTGGCGGGGAATTGAGTAAAAAAAAGGTGAGCGTGTTGTCTGGCGGAGAAAGAAGCCGTCTGCTACTGGGAAAAATAATTTCCCATCCCACCAACCTGTTGCTTTTGGACGAACCGACCCATCACCTGGACGTTGAATCGATTGAATCCCTGATCGAGGAGTTGAATGATTATGAGGGTGCCCTTGTAATTGTTACTCACTCAGAACTCATTCTAAAAACCCTGGCTAAAAACCTGATAGTTTTTCATCAGGGAGGCGCGGAATATTTCCATGGTGGGTACGAGGACTTTTTGGAGAAAGTGGGCTGGGAGGGAGAACCCGTTGCAGAAAAAAAGACAAAAGTCAAGGTAAGTAAAAAAGAAGCCCGAAGGCTACGTGCCCTGGAACGCCAACGGTGCCAAACCTAGAAAAATGTGAGCCGGGGAATTCCAATACTCATCCAGCCAAAGGCCTTCCCAAAACCCAAACCCGGCAGATGCAGACTTTTAAATGTAGAAGTGGAAGTATCAAGTCTATTATTAGCTATATTTACTCAAATAAGTTGATTTAATTTTCCTCAGAAATCGATCTTAACGGGTACACTGGAAATTACTTCCTTGTCCGGGGAAACTGTCGGGACTGGGTGAGTTTTGCCTGGCGCTGGTCGATGCCTTCCATTTCTATGAATTCACACATTTCTGCAATGCGTGAGTAGATTCTTAATCCTGTCCTGTCGGGAAGCGTTTCCCGGGTCAATTGCTCGCCATAGCCTAAGCGGTCGGTGTCGATGTGCCGGCTGGTTGTTTTCTTACCGGAATTTTTTTCTTCGAGGACATTGTTGTAGTTGGTGGTGAACAGGGTTATCTTGTCCGCGGCGTTATAACGGCTGGCGATGATCTGGTCGAGCATGGTCAACTCCCATTCGGTACCGCGGCCTTTGGCAAGCTCGTCAATCACCAGAACCGGAGTCTGAATATAGGGATTGATGATGGCCTGCTCGGACATGTCTTGCGAATACCCGTGTTTGATGTCGGATAACAGTTGAAAAAAATCGACGAATTTGCAGGGGATTCCTTTTTCCAGTATCAGCGCTTTAATGATGGCCACGACCAGATGCGTTTTGCCCAGGCCGGGTCCGCCCATGAACACGAGTCCCTGGCTCGATTCACCGAAATGCTTCACGAAATCCATCGCCCGCGATTTGGCGCGTTTTTGTAACTGGTGGTGCGGCGGATTGGTCATGTAAGTCTGAAATGTGCTGTTCACGAATTTTCCAGGGATGCCGGCACGGTTCAGGTAGATTAACGATTGTTTTAGCCGGGAGCACACGCAATTCCGAACCAGGGATCGCCCTTGCTCGTCCTCAAAGATGACTTTCCCTTGCCCCTGACACTGGTCGCAGTTGAAGCATTCGCACAATTTGGATCTCAGCCATCCTTTTTCATTGGAAAGGATGTAATGCTCATCCTGGCACAGGGTGCATTGAGCGGATTTAACTTTTGAGGCGGTCACAATATTTCCCCATTCAACTCTTCTTCGATAAAGCGTTTCAGGTAAGTCAACGAAACGTTTTGACCTACAGAACGGTTCTGGCTTTGCGCGCGTTGCATTCCTCTTTCAATGGCTCGACACACGTCCCGCAAGGGCAAGCCTTCCTGTTCCCACGCGCTGATCAAATGGTAATCGTTTCCGGACAAGGACAGACCGGAGCCTTTCAGCTTTAAAAAAAACTGCTCTACGGTGCTGAGATAATTTAGTGACGGTTCTTCAAGTAAACTCATGAAACCCAAAAGGTAGGAAGTTTAAGGGGAACGCGTTTGGCCTCTTCAATCCTTGTTCAGGATTCCAAATCCAGGAGAGTCCCTGTCATATCCTCAGCAACGCGAATGACGTTGATGTTGGCCTGAAATACAGTTTTATCCACCAACTGGCCGACGAGCTCTTCGCTGAGGTCCACATTGGAGGATTCCACAGCCCCTGAAACGAGAGAACCTAATGAACCTGTTCCAGGGCTTCCCGATACGGCCTGACCGGAAGCGGCAGTTTCCAGTAACAGGTTGTTTCCCGCCGAATCCAGTCCGCCTGGATTGTTGAATTGGGACAGTTGAAATTGCCCAAGGCTCCTCACCTCGCCACCGACTCTGGCGGATACTTCACCTCCGGCACCAATCGCCAATTCGGTGCTTCCAGCGGGTACTGTGATTTCGGGTTGCAAGGGATTGCCATTGGAGTCACTGAGCCGACCCTGTCCATCTATCTTGAAACTTCCTGATCGGGTGAAACCGGTTCCACCATTGGGCAAGGTGACCTGAAACAATCCGTTTCCCTGAATCGCGATGTCGATGGGATTTGACGTGGTCAGCACACTTCCCGGCGTATTGACACGGTTGGAGGAAACGACGCTCACTCCTCCCGTTCTATTCTCTGCCAGATTCAATTCATTTTTCTTGAATCCTGGCGTTTGAATATTAGCAACGTTGTTCGCGCTGTTTTGTAATCGTTTGGATGAAGTCCTCAATCCCGACAGCGCATTGAAAAAAGCATCGATCATGGGTCCGCCCTCAAAATCCATTCATGTGAATGGAGAGTGATCGGGAAACGTTGACGTGTTCCTGGAACTGAAGCCTCACTGAATAAAAGGCCATGAAAAGCAGTAGTTTCGGGAACCCCTAGTTTACAAATATACCAGATTCTGAGGAAAGCGGGGAGGGTTTTGTGTGGATTTCGGCGATGGCCGGTTTCTTTAAAGGCAAGGCCATAGCGATTTCGTCACAGTTGTCGCGTTTGTGGCACCCCTGGCAATCGTTCCAGACTTTAAGAGGCATGGTGCTTTTTTCGACAATTTGAAACCCCAGTTTTTGAAACAAGGGCACGGCATAGGTGAGTACGAAAATGGAATCGAATCGACGATCAATGGCCACATTGAGGCACTCCTGAACCAGGGCCGTACCGACGCCTTTGCCAAAATGCATGGGATGAACCGCCAGCGAACGAATCTCAATCAGGGGGTTCCAGGCAGAGTTCAGACCGCAAGCGCCGATTATTTGGCTTTGATCTTCGTACACGAAAAAATCTGCAATGGTATTTTGAATATCATTCAGTGACCGCGACAACATTTGGCCATTTTCGGAATGCATGTGGATTAATTGGAAGATAGCTTCCGCATCTTGAATTTTAGCTTTTCGGATCATCCTACCAGAGCTCGATTTTCTAAAGGGGTTTTGAATTTGTTTAAATTGTCGTGAACCGAATCCAGCAAATCGTGATGGGAATCGATATTTTTACCTGGGAAGGTAGCCACGCCCAATTTCAATTGATAACTGTGGTTCTCGCCGGAACCATTGGAAAGTTCACCCTTTGAGTCTTTGCGAATTCTTTCGGCCACCACCAAAGCAGACCGTTCGCTGATTTCTGGCAGTAAAACGAAATATTCGTGTTCCCCGGAACGAATCAGTATATCGCTCGTACGACAACATTCTTTTAAAAGGGTTCCGATTCGGGGGGAATAAGGGTCTTTCCCATCGAGATTTAAAGTATCCTCGAAATCGTTTAAATAGTCAATGTGGATTTTGAGGCAGGATAACTTTTTCCCATAACGCTGGGCACGGTCAAATTCGCGGAGCAATATGGGCTCCAGATAACTCTCGTTGAAGATGCCGGTCTCATGATCCATTAATACCTGTCGCTCCATGATATCCAGCAAAAGCAGATTGTCGATAGACAGGGCCAGTTTGTCTCCCAGGCGTTCCAGAAAATCCGTCCGGAGTCCCTCATAAAAGTGCAAGGGATTAAAACTTCCCAGTGCCAGAATCCCCGCTACTTTACCTCGCAAAATAATAGGAATCAGCGCTTCTGACTTGACCTCCTCTGGAAAATCGGGTCCGTTGCGGTTAGCCAGGGTATCGATTTCGCCGCGTAGTACGGGGGTCATTCCGTTTTTCAGCCAGGCGCTTGCGGTGTCTTGCTCCAGATACACAAGATTCTCCATAGCCTCGTTAAGAAACCGTTCCTGAATTTTGTCTTCAATGAAATGGTCGGCACCGTCCACCAGCCCGATCTGCACGTGTTTTAAATCGAATCGGCCTTGAATCTCTTTGGTCAGGGACCGGATCATTTCCGGAAGATTGGAACTGGAAAGCACCTCTCGCTCAATTTCAAACAGGTGTTCCTGAATCTGCTCATTAGCCTCCACGATTTCCAGAAACCATTCCAGCTTGCTC
Organism: Nitrospina sp.; assembly: GCA_024648695.1. GTDB lineage: Bacteria > Nitrospinota > Nitrospinia > Nitrospinales > JACRGP01 > JACAVV01. Next base: position 56,256 of record JACAVV010000029.1, on the reverse strand, counting down.
CTCATATGCTCCTTGTCGGCGTTGGCGCGTTTAATGATCCGGTCGGCAACACTCAGAGTATTGAAGGGTTCGATGGGCAAATCATTCTCGTCAATTTCCTTGATCTGTTTCAGGAGTTCGGGGTAGTCGTTAAAAAACTCAGGATGTTCGTTGAGATAAACGGCTATTTCGTCTTTTTTCATTTTTGGAGATTCCCTCTAATAAAAGGACTGAGCCCGCTGGCAGGTTGTTTAGGCATTTGGGTTTGATTTCCTCCAGGATTGAATCCCTGTTGGGAACAGGGGGCGGCCTTTAGCAATTTCGCCCACCTGTCTTTGCGATCTCTATTCTACAAGCCCGGTTTCAAAAATGCTATAAAAACTTTAAAATCAATGGCTTTTGACTTGCTGGAATGCTTCCTGGATGGATTGGAAATGGTGTGTGCTGAAAATCAGGTTAAAAGTTTTATATATATATGAAAGGAAACCAAAGGCATGTTATATTATTTATTTTAATTTTAAACCCTTTTGCTTGGGAATTTTCCAGAGGCTGACACATATACCCTATGCTCAATCCTGAAACACTTGAAACCTATCTTACTTTTGATGATGTTTTACTGCTTCCTGCCCATTCGGAAGTGCTTCCGAACCAGGTGGACATTTCCACGCGCCTGACCCGTAATATTCGCTTGAATTGCCCTTTGATCAGCGCCCCAATGGACACGGTCACGGAAGCCCAAATGGCCATCGCTTTGGCTAATGAAGGGGGTATCGGCATCATTCATCGCAATTTACCGCCCGGCAAACAACGTAAAATGGTTGAACGGGTGAAACGTTCGGTGAGCGTGATGATCCCCGATCCGATCACTTTGGAACCGGATCAGAAACTGTCTGATGCCTGGGCGATTCAACAAAAGTACCAGTTCACGGGAATCCCCATCACCAAAGGCAATCAATTGGTGGGGATATTGACCAATCGCGACATCCGGTTCGAGACCAATCCGGACAAGCTGGTTTCGGAATTGATGACCACAAAACTGGTAACCATAGCTGAAGGCACGCCTCTGGAAGAATGTAAAAAACTCCTTCACGGCAACCGTATTGAAAAACTGCCGGTCGTGGACGAGTCAGGGACCCTGAAGGGGTTGATCACCATCAACGATATTGAAAAGTCCGGCAAATTTCCCAATGCGGCGAAAGATTCCAAGGGCCGCCTGCTGGTGGGAGCGGGAATCGGTGTAGCGCAGGCGGATTATATTGAATATGTCCATTCATTGATTGCGGTGGGACTCGATGTCCTGGTGATCGATAGCGCCCACGGGCATTCGGAAAAAGTGCTTCAAGCCGTCAGAGACGTCAAGCGGGAGTTTCCGGATCTGGAAGTGATCGGTGGCAATGTGGCTACTGCAGAGGCCACCCAGGCATTGATCGGTGCAGGTGTCGATGCTGTCAAGGTAGGCATCGGTCCCGGTTCCATTTGCACCACGCGGGTGGTTTCCGGAGTGGGGGTTCCGCAAATTTCCGCGGTGATGAAATGTGTGGCTGTTGCTGAAAAGCATGGGGTCCCCATCATTTCCGATGGGGGAATCAAGTTTTCCGGCGATATTACTAAAGCCCTTGCTGTGGGTGCCAGTTCTGTCATGATTGGGTCCCTGTTTGCAGGTACCGAGGAGAGCCCCGGCGACCGGATTTTATACCAGGGCCGAAGTTACAAAGAGTACCGGGGAATGGGTTCCATCGCCGCCATGTCTGAAGGCAGTGGCGACCGGTATTTTCAGGATAAAGGATTGTCCGAAAGCAAACTTGTTCCCGAAGGTGTCGAGGCGCGGATTCCCTATCGCGGCATGGTATCGTCCACCGTTCATCAGTTGATGGGCGGACTGCGTGCCGGAATGGGCTATTGTGGATGTTCCGACATTGAAACCTTGCGGCAAAACGCCAAATTCATACAAATCACAGCATCCGGCTTACGCGAAAGCCATGTGCACGACGTCATCGTCACCAAAGAAGCACCCAATTACCAAATCGATTGATTGGGTTACGCCAATCCCTTGTTCCTGTATCCTCAGGATTAGAAAGATTCGAATATAATGATACCCGACAAGCTCCACGAAGAACGTGTCCTTATACTGGACTTCGGTTCCCAATATACCCAGAACATCGCCCGCAAGGTACGTGAGTGTAAAGTCTATTGCGAAATTGTGCCCTTCGATACTCCCCTCGACAAAATACGCGAGTTCGCTCCGAAAGGGATCATCCTCTCAGGCGGACCCGCCAGCGTTTTGCAAAAGGACTCACCATTGTGCGATCCTCAGGTTTTCCAATTGAAGATTCCCGTGCTTGGAATTTGTTACGGCATGCAGTTGATGGGTCACCTGCTTAAAGGAGAAGTGAATCCCTCAAATCATCGTGAGTACGGACGGGCGCATTTGATGGTCAGGGAATTCACGCATCTGCTCCAGAACGTGAACAATGGTTCCATGGTGTGGATGAGTCACGGGGATAAAATTACACGCCTGCCCCCTGGATTCAAAAGTCTCGCCTTCACCGACAATTCGCCCTATGCGGCCATCGAACATTCCCGCGACAAACTGTTCGGGTTACAGTTCCATCCGGAAGTCGTGCACACCATTGAAGGCAAACAGATCCTGCAAAACTTTTTGTACGACATTTGTTCCTGCAAACCGGAGTGGGAAATGGGACGCTTGGCCGACTACTCCATCCAGAACATTCAAGAGCAAATCGGCCCGCAGGGAAAAGCCATCTGCGCCTTAAGCGGGGGGGTCGATTCATCCGTTGTGGCTGTTCTGATGCATAAAGCCATTGGCGATCGCTTGACCTGTATATTTATTGACAACGGCTTGCTTCGCCACGGCGAACGGGAAAAAGTGGAAGAAACTTTTCGTGGCCATTTTAAAATTGATCTTAAAGTGGTGGACGCATCGGAACGTTTTCTGAAAAGATTGGAAGGCGTGACGGACCCCGAAGCCAAAAGAAAAATTATCGGCAACACATTCATCGAAGTGTTTGAAGAAGAAGGCAAGACGCTCAAGGAAGTCGCCTTTTTGGGCCAAGGGACCCTGTATCCGGATGTGATTGAATCGGTGCCCGTGAAAGGCGGACCCTCAGTGACCATCAAAACCCACCACAACGTTGGCGGTCTTCCCGAGAAAATGCATTTTAAGCTGGTGGAGCCCTTACGCGAATTGTTCAAGGACGAAGTACGCGAACTCGGACGCGAAATCGGCGTGCCCGAAGAGATCATCTCGCGCCAGCCCTTTCCCGGTCCCGGCCTCGCGATACGAATATTGGGAGCCGTCACGGGTGAAGGGCTCGCCATCCTGCGCGAAGCCGACAAAATCATATTGGAAGAAATCAAGTCAGCCGGTTTGTACCAGAAAATCTGGCAATCCTTTGCCGTGTTACTGCCCGTCAAAACCGTAGGCGTGATGGGTGATTCCCGCACCTACGAAAACGTGATCGGCATCCGGGCCGTGAACAGCACCGACGGCATGACCGCCGACTGGGTGCAACTCCCCTATGACTTGTTGGGCAAAATGTCCAACCGCATCATCAACGAAGTGCAAGGCGTCAACCGGGTCGTCTACGACATCAGCTCCAAACCCCCCAGCACCATTGAGTGGGAGTGATTTGTTGTCTTGAAACAGAATTGTCTATTCTGTTTCACAAAATTAGGGTATCACCACGATAGCTGTGTAAAGATATACGCTAAGCGTTTAAATGGGCGCTTTCTAAGCTAGCCCGCCTGCATTATTGGGCGGATTTACCTGGAATGGCCAATTCTGGGTGAATTTCCACCTCCAAAGCACATCTGCTGACGATACAAAAACACCCTCAAAAATCCCAAATGGGCCGTTCCCAGTAAGGCCCATACGGGTTTTTAACCACAAATCTACTAACTTCTCAAATTTCAACAAATCTCTCGATTTTTACCCAGAACTGCACTATTCTGGGTAAATGTGCGATTCTGACCGGCTTTTTGATACCGAAGGCAATAGGCTTTCCTCACCCCAAACGAGCGCGAAGCCTTTATTGACGCGGCCAAACAAGCCCCAGACCATGACGTTCGCACTTTCGCAACGGTCTTGTAAATAACAGGTTGCAGAATATCCGAAGCCCTCGCCCTCCCACCGAAAAGGATCGATTACAATTCCGGGGTCATCGTCTTTAGAACCCTGAAAAAAAGAGAAAAGATCATTTACAGAGCTGTTCCGGTCCCCGCTGAAGTCTTGGACACCCTCGATATGGTTCACGGCATTCGTGAGATACAAAAATCTCAAAAACCAGACCTCATTGATGAACCGATTTGGTTCTGGTCACGAAAAACTGCTTACACTCGGATTAAAGAACTGATGGACCTAGCCGGAATTGAAGACGGACCGCACAAAACACCCAAGGGATTACGCCACGGTTACGGGGTCAACGCCATCACGAAGAAGGTGCCTCTCAATATGCTCAAAAAATGGATGGGGCATGCCAAACTGGAAACCCTTGATGAACATAAAACTATCGCCGCGCAAATGTGGGAATGAAATGCCAAAAGTTGGCACTTATCGTAGCTACCCGGTAATTAGGCCTAGAACAATTCCCTAATTTATGCTATTATGAAAAAGTTATTGAAGGATTGTTATTTGTTGTGTAGTTTCATTTCTTTTAGTATTTCGCTTAGATCAAACCTGAAAAAACATTGGTGTTATCCCATCGTCTATTTAGTTTTTCTCAAAGTGGTTTTCTACGAGTTTTTACACCCATCCAATCCATTTAAATAAGAGGAACGCTGGCCAGAGCCAGATTTTCTGGAAGTGTTTTTCTAACTTATTTTAGGAGAAAAATTAATATGACAACTGGAACTGTGAAATGGTTTAACGAAAGCAAGGGTTATGGGTTTATTGTAAACGATGCTGGAAATGATTTTTTTGTCCATTTCTCGGAAATTAATGGGGATGGGTTCAAAACTTTGACTGACGGCCAATCGGTTCAGTTCGTAGAAGGTATGGGTTCGAAAGGCCCACAAGCTTCCAATGTAACATCCCTATAAGATTTAAAAAACATTATTCGATGGGTCAATGAGTCTGTCGAATTTTTGCATTTTTTTGTAAGGAGCATGGCCAATGGCCATGCTCCTTTCTTTTTGTGTGCGCCCGGCAGGGCACAATTACTTGACTTGGAGGTGCAAGTCCTCTAATGACCCCACGCAAAGAAAAAATCTACTGTCCGCCATTGCTAACCATTCTATTATTTCTTGGGCACACACAATATGTTGGGAGAGTATGATTTCTCGGTTGAAAAACTTAAAGATTCTGTTGGAATTTGACCACCAAAAAATGATCCTGGACCCACAGGCCTATTTGAACAGAAAGCCGGGCGGTAAGGTGCAAAGGAACGGAAAACCGGGTTAAGCAGTTCGCCTTTTGCTAAAAACTACGAACTAAGTTCGTTTTCCTTGTTGGCCAGCATAACAGACCTGAAATTTGGGACAAACCCTTTATTTAATAGGGTGAGCTGGGTTTTATGGGATGGATTTCTGTTTTCGTTGACTACGAACTAAAGTCGTAAATTGGCCTCTCCTTGGGGGGATGATTTCTCGCGATTCGGGGTGGAATTCAGCTTAACGAGGTTTTGCTGTCAAAAACCGGCGAGGTTCGAAAAGGACGATTTTTGAAGCTGCAGTGGGAACACGATGACCCTATACCCAATCCTGAAGGGTTTTAACAGATACTCCAAGTTACCTGAGAAGTTTTCCATGACACGTGAGGTGTGATATCAATGGCGAAACAACGGTCAGTCGGGAAAATCACTTTTTTTTCCTTTTGGTTTCCATTTTGGGAAATGTGATAAATGGTTTGGTGCAGGTTTAAGCTTTGAGTCTTTACAACACGATCATCTTGGCAAGTTTCACGGCCAGTTTTTTCTTTCCGGCCATTTGAAAGAAGACAACCACTTTCAGGTCATCATCCTCGCCTTCTTTATTCACCACGACGCCTTTGCCGAATTTGGGATGGACCACTTTGGTTCCTATTGAATAGGGACTGTCGTCCTGCTTCGGTTTCATAAAAGCGGGTGCCGGACTGTTTGATGGTTGGGTATGCACGCCTGCATAGGAGGGAACTGTTGGCGTCGATACGGACATTTCTTTTTCCAGCACATTCGGCGGAATCGATAGCAAAAACTCTGAGGGTTGATAGTTATAGGTACTGCCATAAATACGCCGTCGACGGGCGTTACTCACGACCAGCTTTTTCTTGGCGCGGGTCAGGCCCACATAACACAAACGCCTCTCTTCTTCGAACTCGGCCTGGTCGGCCATGGAACTGGAGTGAGGGAGCAATCCGTTTTCCATGCCGATGATGAATACCACCTGAAACTCCAGTCCCTTACAGGTATGCAAGGTCATCAGGGGCAAAACGCCACGCGAATCGTCGAGTTTATCGGAATCGGATGCCAGTGTTGCGGTGTCGAGGAAATCCTTGAAGTCTCCATTCTGATCGGTTTCAATGAATTGCTCTACGGCGGAATACAATTCCTTCAGGTTTTCAAGACGCGATTTGTTTTCCACCGTTTTGTCTTTTTGAAGCATGGCCAGATAACCGGTCTTCTCAAGAACTTCGCTCAAGAACTCAACTGACGGGCCTTCCTGGATTTTGTCTTTCAAGGTTTCCATCATGGTCACAAACTGGGCGATTTTTTTACTGGCCGCCGTGGTGGTCCAGTTTTCTCCCGGAACCCGTTTCAATCCTTCCCAGAGCGAAATGCCCAAATCGGCACAATGCACTTTGACCTTCTCTAGAGTGGTTTTACCGATGCCGCGCGCGGGTACGTTGATGATGCGTTGCAAGGACACCGAGTCTGCGGGATTCAGTACCACGCGCATATAGGCGAGGGTGTCCTTAATCTCCTTGCGCTCATAAAACTTCAGGCCGCCGATCACTTTGTAAGGAATATTGCGTCGCCGGAGTTCCTCTTCCACCACACGAGACTGTGCATTCGTGCGGTACAAGATGGCCATGTCGTTGAAGGAATAGCCCTCCTCCCGGTTCCAGTGCAAAGCCCGTTCGCACAGGGATACTGCCTCGTCGGTTTCATCTTCGGCGCGGTAGTAGGTGATGGGTGCGCCCGATTCGTTTTGCGTCCACAAATTTTTTCCTTTGCGATGCACGTTTTCTTTCACCACCGCCTCGGCGGCTTTCAGAATAGTTTGCGTGGACCGATAGTTTTCTTCAAGCTTGATCAGGGTGGTGTCGGGAAAATCCTTTTCAAAGTTGAGGATGTTTTCAATATTTGCTCCCCTCCAACGATAAATACTCTGGTCATCGTCCCCCACCACACACAGGTTGCTGTGGATTCTCGATAGCAGGCGGATCAGATGGTATTGTGTGCGGTTGGTGTCCTGAAACTCGTCCACAAGGATATAGCGGAACCTTTCGGCGTACTGTTGGGACACTTCGGCATTCTCCTTGAGCAGGCGAACGGTGGTGACTAGCAAATCGTCAAAATCCAGTGCGTTGTTTTTCTTCAACTCACTTTGATACACAGGATAAACTTCCGCCGCTTTCATTTTGTTGCCATACGAAAAGGAACTTGCGGGTACATCCTGCGGCAATTGAAAATCGTTCTTGAATCCGCTGATGTGATTGAGAATCGTCTTCGGCGAAAAGGCTTCTTCATTCACCTTGGCTTGCTTCATGCATTGCTTGATCAGGGTGAGTTGGTCCTGACCGTCGAACACTGCGAAGTCTGTGGAGAATCCGAGGCTGTCGATGTGCCGCCGCAGGACGCGCAGGCAAAATGAGTGAAATGTGCTGATCCATGGAGACGATTCCGGATGGTCGAGCATGCGATGGACACGCTCGCGCATTTCGCTGGCGGCCTTATTGGTGAAAGTAATCGCCAGGATATGCGCTGGGGACACGCCACATTCCTGAATGAGGTACGCGATGCGCGACGTGATCACACGAGTTTTTCCGGACCCTGCACCGGCAACGACCATTAATGGTCCTTCGTTAAATGTGACTGCCTGCAATTGCTGTGGATTCAGGTTTTGAGTGATCATTCAAAATTCTTTCAAGGGTGGTTTAAATTTTGGGCTGGAGCAAGGTTCAAGGATCCAGGGTCATGAAATACTGGAACACGCCGTTTTCCACTTTAAACAAATCGACGGACTTTTCTGCTTCCGGAGAATTCTGAAATTGAATTGTCCCTGTGGCTCCTTCGAACGACTGCGAGTAGAATGCTTCCTTGATTTCATCTGATGTTCGTGCTCCCTTTTGGATCGCTGACAATACAATTTCCATGGCATCATAATAATAGGCAGAATCTACTCCCGGAGTGCCTCCAAAGCGATTCCGAAACGACTCGACGAAATCACGGGTCTTTGCCAGGTCAGCTTGCGGCCGCCACGACGCGGTAGTGGCATAGGTTTCTTCTGCCTGGGGTCCGGCTATGGCAATGAGGTCTTCATTATATAAACCATCGCCTCCTAAAATGGGAACCCGAATACCGTAGTCCCGGGCCTGCTTGATGAAATGACCGCCTTCGGTTTGATACGCCGTTAAAAAAATGCAATGCGGTTGGGCTTCCTTGATTTTTTTTATCAGCGGTGCGAAGTCGCGTGTCCCGATTTCAAATCCTGATTTATGCAGGATCGAACCTCCCAGGTCGTTCATCTTCTTTTCGATGGCATTTTTCAAACCCAAACCGTATTCATTGACCATGTAGACAATGACTGCTTTACGAACTCTCAAAATCTGATACGCAAACCGGGCTAAGGCCTTGCCATGGGAATTGTCATTGGAAACCAGTCGAAAGATTCCATCTCCAATACCCTGAATGCTGGGACTGGTCGCGCTTGCGGTCACGAGGACACCACCTGCTTTCTGCACCTCAGGTGCCACCGCCAGAACTTCCGAGGAACCGAACGGTCCAATGATCGCCTGCACATTTTGCTCGCGGAGCATGTGCCGGGCCGTTTCCAGAGACTTTTTCGGGTCAAGGCCATCATCTTCGATCCGGAGATTGATTTCCACACCCATCGTCTTCAATCCTTCGCGGTTTTTTTCAAGGGATAATTCGATTCCTTTTTTCGCCTCCAAACCGTGAATTGCGTTGGAACCGGAAAGCGGAAGAAGTACTCCCAGTTCAACGGTTTCCAATAAGGTTTGGGCATGGAGGTTTGGTGAAAACCCCAGGAATAGAAACAAAAAAATTATAAGTCTGGAAAACGGGAAGGATGCCATCATTTTAAATACAGGAAAGAAACCAAATTAACGGAATGCAAATGATATAAACGTGGAATCAGATCAAGTGTTCCCAGATCACAGCCCCCAGGGCTTCGATAAAACTCGGAGACAGGTTCAGGGTTTCAGTACGGTACAAACGCAGTTTTCTTGCTTCCGCATATTCCTTGAATCCTATATCTATATCATACAGGATTTCAATATGGTCGGAAACAAATCCGATGGGGAAAATCAACACCGGTTTGGAACCGATACGCGCAATCCGGTCAAGCGTTTCTTCCACACTGGGACGCAACCACGGAACAGGGATAGCGCCCTGGCTCTGGTAGGCCTGATACCAGCGATAAGGCTTCACCCGGTCCACGATCGCATTTAAAGTGTGAGTGTATTGCTCTGCATAGGGGTCACCCTCATCAATTGCTTCGGCAGGAATGCTGTGCACGGTGAATATGGTGTGCACATCCTCTTCACCGGCCTCCTTTAATTTCTGGATCGCAGATTGGTAACGTTCGACGAAGGCATCAATCAACAGAGGGTGGTTGTAAAATCCGTTCAGATAAGTGACATCAAATTTGGCATCATTTTCCTCCATCCCTTCACGCAAGGCGGTGAAATAGCGTTCTGTACTCCATTGGCTGTAATGTGGCGCCAGACACAACGCCATTACTCTTTCGACGCCATCGTACTTCATTTTTTTCACCACATGGCGGATGTAAGGAAGCCAGTTGCGCATCCCGAAATACACCTTCAATTCGGGTCCGCCGCCCTGATTCAAAAACTTTTCCAGAGCCCTGGCTTGCTGATTGGTGATATCCAGTAAAGGTGAACTGCCACCAATGGCCTCATAACGCTCGGTGATCTCGTTGACCACTTTTTCCAGCGTGGATAAACCGTAACGGATATTGTCCAGATAATCGGGAATGTTCTTCAGTTTGAGTGGAGCGCCGTGCGCCATCAGGAACACGGCGGTTTTTTTGTCTATTTGAGTGGCATTACTGCTCATGTTGGTATTCATGCACCATATCGACCACAGCTTTGACATGATCGACGGGCGTCTTTTGCAAGATTCCATGTCCCAGATTGAAGATATGGCCTTTTCTGCCACCAGCTCGCTTAAGGACATCGTGAACCTTTTCTCGGATTGTCGGGATTGGGGCAAATAAAATACAGGGGTCAAGGTTGCCTTGAATGGGAGTATCGTTACCTATGATGTCCCAGGCTTCGTCGAGAAAAATACGCCAGTCGAATCCGACCACGTCGCCTCCCGCCTGGCTGATGGAACCTAACATGGACGAAGTGCCAGTACTGAAATTGATCACCGGAACGCCACAGTCCTTAACGCCATCGATCACGCGTTTTGTGTACGGCAAAATGTGTTGCTGGTAGTCACCCGGACTCAAACATCCCACCCAGCTATCGAACACCTGTAACGCCTGCGCACCGGCCCGGGCCTGCATTTTCAGGTAATCGATGAGGACCAGACACACCTTATCCATCAGTTTTTTCCAGGTTTCGGGTTCTTCCGACATCATCAATTTAGTGATCGTGAAATCCTTGGACTTGCCGCCTTCCATCATATAACTGCACAAGGTGAACGGAGCCCCGCAAAACCCGATGAGGGGTAGTTTGCCTTCGATTTCGCCACGCACCATGCGTATCGCATCGCCGACATAACCCAACTGCGCCTCGGCATCGACGGGCCTTAAAGCTTCCACATCCTTGGCATTACGCACCGGTTTCGGGATCACCGGACCATCCCCTGCAGAAAACTCCAATCCGGTTCCCATCGGTTCCAGGGGAAGCAGAATGTCCGCAAAAATAATAGCCGCGTCCACACCCAATACATCCAGAGGTTGCAGAGTCACTTCCGTTGCCAATTCGGGGGTTTTGCACATTTCCAGGAAGCTGTACTTTTCTTTCAGGTCGCGGTACTCCTTCATATAGCGACCCGCCTGACGCATGAACCACACCGGCGTGGCGTCTACCGGCTCGCCGCGGCAGGCTTTGATAAATCGATACTCTCCGTTCTTAGTCATATTCCCTTTGATTTGTTGAGTTTGAAAAGCGTCATTATAGCCGTGGAGTTCCCGGTGGTGCAAATGATTATTCTGCTTTTTGACCCCTCTGTGAATTTTGATAAAATTCCCACAATTGGCGATTCAGGTCCTTGTCAATTGCCGGCAATATTTTAGGCCGTTCCTGACTTCCTAAATGCCACTCGATCTGCTGTAAGTTTTTTTCTCGTCCAGGAATCCGTTGCAAATGGATACGAGCCGGGACGAACATTTTCTGCGTCAGGTAATACTCTCCTAACATGCGATGGATGCCGCGGTGATCGGGATCCAGCATTAAACCTTTATACAAGGCGTCAAGCGCTGAGTCAAAACGCTCCAGAATACCGAGCACGGAACCCAGTTGAAAATACAAATTGGCATCGGAAACGTTGTCCCTGTTGATTTTAAGATAGACAGGCAAGGCTTTTTGCCATAAGCCCTGATTGAAAAAGTTTCTTGCCGTATGCAGGTTTTGTTCGAAATCAGACCTCGGCTTCTCCCACCCGGCTTTCAAACGTCTCATTTCAAGATCAATTCCGGGAAGCCGGTCTGGTCGCGACTCCAATCTCCGCATCCCTTTCAGAGCCAGATATTCCTCCACGTGCCGATGGTTCGACGAATGAAAAAAGTTGGCGAGAAAGCGGTAAAAATCCTGATCGGATGGAGCCAATGCCAGCCCCGTCAAGGCTGAACGGATAGCCCGATCCACATGCTTTTGATTGAAATGCGACAAGGCTACCAGCTTATGGGCCTGGAGATGATACGGGTTCAGCTCCAAAGCGGATTCGGCGGAGCGCAAGGATTCCGAATAGTTTTTGTTCTGGAATTGAAAGCCTGCGTAGTGAACATAAATCGAGGCCAACATGTGCTTCGAATATGGATGTGCCAGGTCGCCCTTCCTTTCAATTTCCCAGCATTGGAGCGTGTAGCGCTCGGCTTGCTCCAGATTGAACCTGCGCGGATTGCCCAAATAGGCTTTGGCCATATTGCAATGGTCAATTTGCCGGGCATACAAAATTCCACCTGGAACCTGAAAGGCATACACGCACAACAAAATAACTCCCAGGGTAACGGCTGATACGCGAAACCGTTTTTGCCTTATGGATTCCACAATGCGGTCCAATCCATAACCTGCAAACAGGATAAAATACGGCACCAGCGGGATCTGGTAGCGCGACTCGTTCAGAAACATTAAAACTGCTACGGACAAACTAGCCAAAAAGCCAGCCAGCAAAAAAACGTCCCGCCTTTGCTTGAGAGCCCACACGCAACCGACCAGCGCGAATGAGGAAACCCAGGCGAAGTGGAGTCCAATTGTTTTCAAAACTTTGGAAAACTCGGCAAACAAATAAATTGAAAGATTGGAAGGACCCTGAAAATCGTTCAGTAAAAAATACAATTTGCGTAGATACAATTGGCAAAATTCCCATGGATTCTCCCAGATATGGCGAAACAAAAATCCTGTAACCCCTGAATAGGCCAACTCATTTTCCTTTTCAAATTTATCCACCAAGTCCGGTTCCCAGCCGACTCCAGGGTAATCGATAATGTTTCCGGATATGAAAGTATGCGGTCCACTGGCATCGAACAAAACGAATTTTCCGTGTGTCACGTAACATTGAATCAATAGCGGAAGGAATGACAATCCCAATGTTCCGAAGAAAATGGTCCAGGATTTTAATCGGCTGTCCGCATTCGTGAACACATACTTGTAAAAATAGATGCAGACCACAGGCAGGCACAACAAGGTGTTGGGACGACCCTGAAAAAATAACGAAAGGGCCAGAGTGGCCAGAACAATGCCCAATGTATCGCATCTCTCGCGTAAACGTAGCAACAGATAAAACGAAACGATTCCCCAAAAAGCAATGAATGCCGCGCGCAGAATGATACCTTCATAGATGATTTCGGGAACATAAAGAGCAAACCCCAAAAAAGAGAAAATTCCGGCGCGCGTTCCAAACAGTTTTCTGCCGATCAGAAAAATCAGCACCCCGGCAAGGGAACCCATAATAAACTGGATCGAATACACTACCCAGAAATTTCTTCCAAAGAGCCAGTAAATCACTCCCAGAAAATATTTGTACAAGGGCGCATAACTGTTATTCGGAGCATCCGCCAACCAGTCCCCTCTTGCAAAATTTTGTGCTCCGATATCAAAGTTTGAATGGTCCAGGCCGGTTCCTATGTAGTCGAACATCGGGTTCTGGGAATACTCCGCCATATAAATCAAACGAATGAGCAGAGCAATTAAAAACAAGCCGGTCAAAAACAATTTGGGTGAGGTGCGCTGGAGATTCATGATTTTATGGCAGGACAAAAAGAGGGCGGATGGTTAACAAGGAGATTTATTCTAACACAAAGGGTGACTTTATTTTTGCCGGGCGAATCAGATCTTCTGACCTGTCACGGACATATAAATAAATAATCAACATAGCCAGATTGATTTGCGGCATAATGTTTTTTTCTAAAGAATCACAATTTAATAGGCACATGACCCCTTCCATCATTGACCAAATAAGCGCGTCGCCTTCCCTGAAATGGGTGGTGGTGGCTATCTGCTTTCAAATCGTGAACGTATTTGTGGGTGCGTATATGGGGTTCATCAAAAGAGGGCGCACCCATTTGAGAGTCCACAAATATTTGTATTGGGGAATCCTGTTTTGTCTGGGGTATTATCTGATTTTAAACGGGGTTCACTCCCAGAATACGGTTTGGGAGTATTTGATCGGCTTGTACTATATTACCATCATTCCGATAAGCAAGCGCTGGGACGTTGTCTTTCACGCATTTGCGGCAGTGGTGGGACTGCTTTTTTTGCCGTTGTTGATTTTACTGCAATTTGTTTGAACTGGGGAGGGATCGAGTCGAGCCGAGAATGGAGAATTCCTGAGGTTTAATCTTTAATCGCGGCCTTTACTGTGATATCGCCATAAACCTTGGCCCGGCAACCCAATTTCTGGTTAGGAGCAACCTTGTGCAGTTTTTCGATAAAGGTATGATTGCGCACATTTTCCATAGGCTCCACCTCGATCAGGCAGGTTCCACAGAAACCCATGCCGCGGCAGTTGGTCATTTTGTTCATACCCTTGTAAATTTCCACATCCGCGTATAAAGCGGCCTGCCTCAAATTAGCGCCCAAGCCTGCGCGAAAGGTTTTGCTTTCTCCGGTTTCGTCATTTGTGATCGTTACTTTTGGCATAATACGTAGGGTCTCCTGAACAAAATTCTCCTAATGTATAAATTGAAGCAGTATTAATGCCTTGGAATAGACGGAAAGTCAATAATTATTTTTAAACGCCGATCAAACACCCCAGGATTTAAATCAAACCAATTTTTGGAAGATTGGATAACGGCATTGCAAAATTAGCCAAATCGCATTAAAAAACCGACTCTTATAGTTTGTATAGCAGTTGGCGCTACTCGGACCGGCTAATTTTTATGCACTTATTTCGATGCTATTTAATTCTAAAGCAATTTAAAATCTTCCGGATGGAAACCATATTTTTTGTAGAACTTTCGGAGATTACGACGGGACTCGGCCAAGCCTTTGACGTTGTTTTGAGACGCAAACAATTCTTCCGCCTTTTGGGTATGAATGATCGCCTGTGCCCCTTCTCCGAGCCGATCATAAATTTCTCCCATCGCAAAATGAGCATCCGCATCGGCGGGATTACGTTTTAGGGCTTGCAGGTATTTGTTTTTTTCACTTTGCGCCTCATCTGCACTTTGGGCTTTTTCGCGCTCCCAATCCTGCAGTTGCGATTCCAGATAATTTTCCATGTTTTCAAGAAGTGCCCTTAAAAAATCTTCGCCAATTTTTTCGAAGTCCTTTTCCCATTGCGGCACATCCCTTTTGGGTGGGTCCATTGTGGAATAATCCGAGGCAATGGCCCCGCTGGTTCCCATTCCGCAGAAGCTTACCCATAAAATCAAACTGTAGAAATATTTCATAATCTCGTCCTGTAAAAAAGCGATTCCCTATCTATTAATATAAAGGCCAGGGCTTGCATTCACAATTCTAATTTAAACTGGGACTTCAAATTAATCGCGACCTATATTTACCGTTCGAATCTATGGAACCATTTCGGTATAATCGGACAACACGATTTTTAGAGTCTGGACCTTGCCCGATCTGGAAACCATCACCTCGAATATATGGGAACATCCTAAGGACGATGCCTTCGCCCTCCTTGACGGCGCGCGCGATGAGGACATCTACCCCTCTCTGCTCCGTTCGAAAATGGATTACCGTTGCCTGTTCGCGGGCATTCTGGCGCCGGAGATGGCCGCGGCCGCGCCTTACCTCGTTCAGCTGAAGCCGAAGCATCCGTTCACACACTGGCTCCTCGAGCATTGCTGGGGCGACAGTTGGGGAATTTTTTTGCGGGCTAACACCAATATCAATGTTCTGCGTCGCCACTTCAGGCGATTTTTGAAAGTGACTGACGAGCGTGGCAAAAACATGTACTTTCGCTATTATGATCCTCGCGTATTGAGAGTTTACTTGCCCACTTGCAATTCTGAGGAATTGAAACATGTGTTTGGTCCGGTGAGCCGCTACTTTTCAGAAGGTGATGACCCCAAAACCCTGATCAGCTACCACCTGGAAGATTCCCTGTTGCAGTGGCGATACATTCCCTTGAAATCCTGAACGGACGGGTTAGAAAATATGGTACTCAAGACCTTTACCATTCGCAAAAAACAACAGGATAAGTTTGCGTTAAAGTTGCGGAAGGAATTCGAAAACCGGGTTTATGAATCGCTTGAAAAACGCTGGCCTGATGAGTTTCAAAAGCTGGGTGAAAAACAAGTGCGTTTGAGGATTCATGAAAACTTTGATCGCGCCCGTTCCTATGGCATTACACGCGAAACGGGTGTGCTGACATTCATTAATTTGACTTTTGTTCGCGGCGAAAATTTTCATTCAGCAATTTGGGCCCAAGAGATTTTGCTGAACCTTGATTTTAGCGAAAAGGAAAAGCTCAGCCGGCTCACCGAGCGGGTCAACAAGGACCTGGAACAACGTTTGAAAGACCTCATGGAAACGGAGTCCCGATAGACATGCCACCTCCTCCCATGTTTATGCTGGATGCGCGCGTCAGGGGATGCACTGCTGAGATTTTGATTAATGATGTTCCTTTTGTATTTCTTGGAGAAGGGAAGGGCAACCATGTCAATGCCCCCGTGAACGAAACGCTGATCGCTGGCATCAATGAACTGACCCTGGTGATCAACCCGCCCAGACTACCCAGTCTGATTCGTCAGCAGGTGGATTATTTATTTGATCTGGATCCTTCCTTTTTTCAAAGTTTAAAGAATTTAAAGTTCTCTCTCGCTCTTCAAAAAGCATTCGCGCAAAGGGGAATCGATTTGCCTCCGGACACCGAGGTAGCACTCTCTCCGCCTCCTGATAAATATTCAGATCGTGAGTTTGAATCCGAGTGGGAATTGAGGTCACCGCAAATCCAAACAAGGGATCAGCCACAAATTTCCAGGCGGATTCGCCTGGAAAATGGAAATCTCAAAGTCTATGAACAACGAGTCCTTAAAGCGCAAGGAGCCTCGGCATCTGCCTGCCTGTTTCAGTATCCAGCAGGAACGGCCCTGAATTCCGGAAAGAGGGAGGAATTGATCCGGGTTGAATGGAACGGCTCTGAGGACGATCAACCACAAAACTTTTCGCAATCGGTTTCAAACAGTTGCAATCTCCAGCATGTGTCCTGGCCCTGCCCCTGGGAGTCGGCAAAGCGGGTTGATCTCGATTTAAAGGCGCGCGAGCAAATTGAAGAACTCCTGAAAACTTTGCGAAAAGCATTTTTGCGTAAACGGTTCGATCCGGTTCTGGACTTGGTAAAACCACGTTTACGGCAGGTCGAACAAGCTTATGGATTGCCTGAAGAGGACCGTCAAAAAGTGCTTTCCAATATTTTGCAGGAATTATCTTCCGAGCCGGATTGGGACATGGAACCTTTGAAAGAAGACCAATGGGATTTAAGAGTTTGCGGGGGAGGCCGTTTGGTGGAGTGCCTGACAAAAGACCGAAAGCCCATTTTATGCGCCACACCGGATAACACGGGTGGAAGATTCACCTTTCCTGCGTTTTTAGGGAAAATCGGTGGAGAGTGGAAAATTCTAAGATAGACCGGAGCGGTTTCGGTCCGAAACGGAATCTATTTCTCTTTCTTTTTTTGGCGGAACGATCAAGCGATAAACAAAGAACACCAAATAGGGAACCAAGGCATAAAACAGCAGGAAGCCCCAAACCAATCCGCTGGCTCCATACACTTTGTGAAAATGCGCAATGGGAACGACAAAAGCCCAAGGCCCATACACCGTACCCACTAGAAAAATGAACACGCGCTTCAACCAGACCATTGGGTTCCTTTCGCTGAGCTTTTTTGATGATAAGTATCTTGATCATTTTAAACAAAATTAATTCAGGATCAACCGTTTACAAGATCGTCAAAATGGTTTGTTCCACCAGATTATTTTAACGAAGACCTATATCCCTGATACAATACGAAAAACTACATTTACCTATTCCTTTTTTTGCCTATATGAAAACCGACAGATTTTTTCAAACTGAATATCAAGCCAGTTCACGCCGTGCCATTCTCGTAGGCGTCCACCTATCAAAACGCGAAGGAGGCCTGTTTGACGAGGAACTTGAGGAACTCGACGGTCTGGCCACGACCGCCCATTACGAACCGGTTGCCACCCTGACCCAACGTTTGCCGTCCATTCACCCAAAAACCTTTATGGGCAGTGGAAAGGTTGATGAATTGGCCGAGGCCGTGAACCATCACGAGGCGGATGTGGTGATTTTCGACGAAAGTTTGTCCCCCGCGCAAAACAAAAATCTGGAATCCGCACTCAAATGCCGTGTGATCGATAGGTCCTGGCTGATCCTGGAAATTTTCAGCGACCATGCCCGCACCCGCGAATCCAAAACCCAGGTGGAACTGGCACGTTTAAAATATGCCCTGCCCCGTCTCACCAAAATGTGGGGTCACCTTTCCCGTCAGCGCGGAGGAATCGGATTGAAAGATGTGGGTGAAACACAGATCCAACTGGACCGACGCCTCATCCGCAATGACATCCACAAGCTGGAGCGCAAGCTGAAACAAATCGACAAGGAAAAGGTAGTGCAAAGGAAACAAAGGCGCGACGTGTTCAAGGTGGCTCTGGTCGGCTACACCAACGTTGGAAAATCTTCGCTGATGAACACACTCACCGAAGCGGAAACCCTGGTCGAAAACAAATTGTTCGCCACGCTGGATGCCACGACCCGCAAAGTGAAAAAGAATTTTCCCTTCCCGGTTCTGTTATCCGATACCGTTGGCCTGATCAAAAAACTGCCTCATGATCTGGTCGCATCCTTCAAGAGCACATTGGACGAAGTACGCGAAGCGGACTTTTTGTTGAAGGTCACCGATCTCAGTCACCCCGAGTTTCGTGAACAAATGGAGACCACTGATGAGTTGTTAAAAGAGTTGGGCGTTGATGAAACTCCGTCCTTGCTAGTTTTCAACAAAGCGGACCGGATCAGGGACGAAGTATTTATGCAGGATTTGAAAACGGTGTACCCGAACGCGGTTTTCATTTCATGTAAAACCGGAATGGGAATGGAGCGATTGCGTGCAGGGATTGTCGCCGGTTATGAAAAGCAGTTGACTACCTTAAATCTTCATCTCGAGTTTTCGCAAGCCAACCTTTTGCCAAAAATACACAAGCTGGCTATGGTGGTGGCCATGGAATCCAATGCCACCGGGTGGGACCTGGATTTACGCGTGGATCCGTCGGAAGCATCCAAATTGCAGGAACTGGTTGAGGGTAATGGGAATAAAGGCTAGGGTAAGATAATCGCTTCTTAATTCTTCACCTTCCAATTTCCAAATTTTTTCAAACCTAAATCTTGCTATCAGGATCGACCCAAGTAGAACTCTTTCATTTTTCTTGAGGAATTCAGTTGTTTATGAATAAAGGAAACCCCACGTGCCGGGTTTATTTGTTGAGGCATGCCGAAGTCGCAAATGCGCAGG
Source organism: Nitrospina sp. (assembly GCA_024648695.1). GTDB lineage: Bacteria > Nitrospinota > Nitrospinia > Nitrospinales > JACRGP01 > JACAVV01. The sequence goes on along the minus strand of JACAVV010000029.1, from coordinate 36,925 downwards.
AACCTGTTTTTAACGGTCATTTTGATGTTGGCCTGTCACCCCACGGACGCGACCAGGTTCGCGAGGTCGCGGAGGCGTTCAAGAATGTCGACTTGCAAGCGGTCCATTGCAGTACACTTCGACGAACCCTTATCGGAGCAGAAACAATCGCCGCTCTGCATGAGATACAACCTGTGGCCCATAAAGAGCTTCGGGAAATCTCCGTTGGGCTATGGGACGGAATGACGGTTCGAGAAGTGGAAGAAAAGTTTCCCGGTGAAATCGAAAAACGCCTGAGCAATCTGGAAGAGTTCAAAGTCGATGGCGGTGAATCTTATCACGATCTTGCTGACAGGGTCCTGCCCAGGTTCAAGGAACTCGTTTCCAGGCACCAGGGAGAAACTATTTTGATTATGGCTCATGGAGGAGTGAACCGCATCATTCTCGCGGACATATTGGGGATTCCTTTGAATCATATTTTTAATCTCAAACAGGACTTTGTGGCTGTCAACGTGATCCAGTATTACGAAAATACGAAAGTGGTGGAGTTGATCAACGGAACCCATAAAGATTTTCGGGGTATTTATAAAACGCCTGCGGGAAAAGACATTTAGCTATGTCCACTCAAGACTCCTTTCTAATCGATATAAAAAACACCTCCGTATATTTGAAGGGATCTCTGGTTTTATCCAATATCAACTGGACACAGGGACCGGATGAAAACTGGGCCATTATCGGCAATAACGGTGCGGGGAAAACCACCTTGATGAAACTCATTTTTGGTGAGTTGATTCCGCTTTACGGCGGTACCGTGCATTGGTTCGGGAACCGGGCGCGGGACCCCATATGGAACCTTCGTGAAAAAATCGGTTATGTTTCCGCGGAGTTTCAGGAAAGTTACGAGCACAACCTGCGCGGATGGGAGGTGGTAGCTTCCGGGCTTTTTTCGAGCATCGGACTGTATCAGTCTGTATCCACCACTCAAAAGCAGACCTCCCTGGAATGGATGAATTTTCTGGGAATTGAGTATCTGAAAGATAAGGGATACCATCAAATGTCCTATGGAGAAGCTCGCCGGGTTTTGCTCGCCCGGGCTCTGGTGAACAACCCGTCTCTGCTCATTCTGGATGAACCCTGTAACGGGCTTGACATCCCGACCAAGGAGATGTTTTTACGAACTTTGGAAAAACTGGTTTCGACTCCAACCCGACTCATTTACGTCAGCCATCATATCGAGGAAATCATTCCGGGAATTTCGCATGTGATGTATTTGAAAGGGGGGCAAATTCTGGAGCAGGGAATTAAGAGTGATATGTTGCAATCAGAAGTATTGTCCAGGGCTATGGGATGCAGAATTGATTTGAAGGAAAACGGCGGGCGCTACTGGGTCACCGGAGTTGATTGACCCCGATCATGAATAAAATTTTTGGATCATAAAAACCCTCCTCACTCAATTTATTGAATGCTAGCAATTTGCTATTGAAATTAAGCGCTTGCTATGCTATCTCTTTAAAAATCAATAGGTTATATGGAAGTCATAAGTCGACTTTGGCCTTTGCAGACCTGAAAGAATTTAGGTTTTGCAAGGTTTTGGTTGAAAAAGGTCCATTCCAGAAAAACTTTGAAATGATTTTCTACTTTTTTAGGTTTAAATGGCCAATTCTTGTATGAATAATTGGACAGGGTTTGTTGTTGCTTTTTGTTTCTTTCTTTTTGGTGGGATAAATGTGGCGCACGCTGATTTGTTCTTGATGAAAAACGGGGATCGAATTCGCGGTAAACTGGTCAAGGCAGAGAAGGGTCAAATGACGGTTTCCACAGCCTATTCCGGCGAATTGAAACTGGCTATGTCCGAAGTTGCTAAAATTTTAACCCGCAAACCAGTAGTTGTAAAACTCTCGGGAGGTCGGATGGCGAAAGGAGCATTGCATAGCCAGAAAGACGGTCGTCTGGCCCTTCGATTGGTAAAAAAATCCCGGAGAGCGTATTTAAACTGGGAAGATATCGAAGCTATCAACCCTCCACCGCGAACCTGGGACGGAGACATGAGCTTTGGAGGAAGTACCCAAACGGGCAATACGGATAGGTCCAGCTTGTCCATAGGAGGGGATTGGAAACGCAGGATTGGAAAGTTGGACCGAACCAGCATTTCTTTCCTGTTCAACTTCAGTAAAGAAGATGAGGAAACCACCGCACAAAACACATTTGGTTCCTTAAAATACGATCACTTTTACAATAAAAAAATATACGCCTATTTGAGTACAACTTTTTTGAACGACAAATTCAAGGATCTAAATTTACGGACTGTGGTTGGTCCTGGCCTGGGTTACCTTGTATGGAATGACGAAAATGGGAAAACTCTCGATCTGGAAGCAGGTATTTCTTATTTTTCGGAGGATCTCATTGACGACGAAGATCAAAAATGGGCCACGGGAAGGCTTGCGGCAGACCTTGCATTCAAAGTTTTTAAAATTTTCAGGTTTCGTAACAAACTTGAGGTCTTTCCCAACCTGATTGAATTTGGACGATACACGTCGCGAAACGTGGCCTCCCTCACAACGGCCTTGGGAAACGGGTGGTCCTTCAAACTTTCCAACATTTGGCAATACGACAGCGACCCTCCAGATGACGTCGAAAACAGTGACGTGACTACCATATACGCTATTCAATATTCTTTTTGAAGGAATTGAAAACTTTTAAATGTATTAATTGAAACGCTTCTTCAAATGTGGATTGCCCAAGGGAAAACAGGATAGAAAGCCCCCTGGGCTCTTAATGGAAATCAAATAGAATAATTGTGTCCGGTGAGGATTTTTTGCTCTTTCAGGAAATCATAAATTTTTCCGATGGTTTCTTTTTCATTAGCGGCTTCTTCCAAAGTTAGAACCATATCGGAAGTCTGCTTTTGCGGCGGCGTGCTGGTGACCAATATCTCCACAACGGGACAAGGTTCAACCAAAACCCTAATATCCGAATGCTCCTGCTGGTTGAAGATGTTGGAGGTGGAAATCACCACGTGACCGGCGTCCAGGAATAACTTTGCGACCTCTCCATAGCGGCGCACAGCTTCACCATCGGAAAAATATTCTTCGTTGTCTATATCCGCTCCTACCCCCAGCCGTACATTATGTCCATCCAGTAGATAACTTTGAAAATTGTTCTGGAAAATCTTTTCTTCCAGCAAACAAGCAAGCTTGGCTTTTCCCACTCCTGCTTTTCCGGTAAAAAGGATCAAGGCCGCACGGTGACCGTTGCGGTAAGCCCTCTGTTCAGCCGTAATATTGCTCGACACCCAATTGAAGTCGCGGTGGCGCACTTCCTCAATCAGTTTGTCTCGTTGAGTTGCCGGAACATAGGTGGTGATGATACCGCCCCCACACACATCGTACTCATCCACCAAAACAAACCGGCCCGTTTCCGGAATGGTTCCGAACTGGTCGAATACCACCGGACGATGCGCGCGTAGAGTTAATTCTGTGACATCGTTCTTAACCACATAATCCCTGGAACTCAAGGTTTCCAGAGTGGAAGCGTCGATAATTTTCTTGAATTCCAGAACCTCGCAAGGGACTTCCTGGGTGGTCAGTTTTAAGGTATATGATTTCCCCTTTTCGAGATGATTTTTCCCCATCCAAAACAGATTGGCGTCGAATGTGCTGGAGGTGATAGGTGGTTCATCTCCTACTCGGCTGGCCACATCACCACGTTCCAGAAACAACTGTTCGGTTAAAGTGAATCCAATCGATTCAGTTGCAATCGCTTCAGTGGGTTGCTCGGAAACACTCCAGGCTTCGATAGTTTTAACGACGGCAGTCTTGTTAGAGGGAGAAAACAGTAGTTTGTCACCTACTTTTAAATTTCCCGATTCGACGCGACCTGCCATGATCCTGCGCTCATCAAATTTATAAACATCCTGAATGGGAAAGCGAAAGGGCAAATGGACCTTTGCCGCCTTTTTCTCAAACTGGTCCAGAACTTCCAGGACGGTAGGTCCCGTGTACCAGGACATGGAATCGCTTCTTGTGGCAATATTCTCACCCAACTTGGCCGACACGGGAAGAAACACCCTGGCTTCCACTCCCAGCGATTTTAAAAATTCAGTGTATTCGGTTTTAATCTGGTAATACTTCTCAGGATCGTAATCAATGAGATCCATTTTGTTGATGACTACAGCTACCTGAGTGAGACCTAACAGCTTCAGGATGTATCCATGGCGACGAGATTGTTCCTGTACGCCTTCAAAGGCATCGATTAAAAGCAGTGCCCCTTCAGCATTCGCGGCTCCGGTCACCATATTTTTTAAGAACTCTTTATGGCCGGGCGCGTCGATAATCACATAGGGACGCTTTTTCGTATTAAAAAATATTTGCGAGGTGTCGATGGTGATGCCTTGCTCCTGCTCTTCCTCAAGGGCATCCAGCAAAAAAGCGAATTCGAACACTTTACCCTGCTTTTCGCAAATGTCTTTAACGAAATCAATTTTACCTGTGGGCAGGCTACCGGTATCTGACATCAATCTGCCGACCAGGGTGGATTTACCATGGTCCACATGGCCCACGATCACAAGGCGCATCAATTTTGAATCTAAAGCTACTGCATTTCCATTATCACTCATTACATATATCCTCGAGCCCGCAATTTTTGCATGGCGTATGTGTTCTCTTGATCCTGGGCCCGGCCCGACCGTTCTGCCGTCCCGATGCCCTTCAACTCTTCAATAATTTCCGGAACGCTTTTAGCGCTGGAGTCAATGGGGAAAGTACAGGGTTGACAGCCCAATGACCGGTAACGCTTATTATTTTCATCCGCAAAGTACAAATCGATGATGGGGATTTTCTCACGATGGATGTACTCCCAGACATTCAATTCCGTCCAATGCAACAAGGGGTGAATCCGGATATGTGTGCCTTCGGCGAAAGTGGTTTTAAACTGGTCCCACAATTCGGGCGGCTGATCCTTGAAATTCCATTCGAAATTTTTGTCGCGTGGAGAAAAATAACGTTCCTTGGCACGGGTGCCTTCTTCGTCGCGGCGAATCCCCAGAATCAATCCGGTGTAGCCTTTTTCTTCCATGATCACAGACAGCCCCTGGGTTTTTAATGCTTCACAGCAAACCATGCGGCCTTTTTCATGATTCATACCCTCATCGAGAGCTTTTTTATTCTGGCCTACCACCAGATTCAAGCCCCATTCCTTGGCATAATGGTCACGATACTCGATCATGGCCGGGATTTTGTAGCTGGTGTCTATATGCACCAGGGGAAAGGGGACGTGACTAAAAAAAGCTTTACGCGCCAGCCATAAAAGTACGGTCGAGTCTTTACCGATCGACCACAACATGGCCAAATCCTTGAATTTTTTATATGCTTCCCGAAGGATGAAAATGCTTTGATTTTCAAGTTCGTCTAAATGGTCCATTGATTTAACGTATCCTACTAAAAATATTAATCCCCAAGAGGGGCTGATTGGAACGAGAAAACCCGGGAAATGAATTGAGGGTTCTCGTGGAGTTTTACCGTATACGTCTGATTACTTAATAATAGATACTATACTTTAAAGCCACTGGGCCTAATTATCAAGAATAACCTTACTCAAATTCAGGTCTAAAGGATTTATTTCAGGGACTTGAATCGATTGATTACCTAAACCCTTAAGAAAAAAACTTTTCCACCACTCCCGGGAACTGGCACCGATGACAATTATTCTCGTTTTCCGTGCAATAGTCCTGGAAAATTTGCATCAGGCCCTGGACTTGCTTATCGGTATCGAGAGTTGAAAGCATTGCTTCCTTGTTCCCGAATAAATATTGCTTCATGAACCGGGTCCATTTGTTGTCAGAGGGCTTTTTCTTCGATTGGTACAATACGCTTATAGCCTCTTCCAGGGAAATGGATTTGCTGGCGCGGCCAAAAATCAGCCCGACAGGAATCCCGATATTGATCGCAATTTCGCGGGACCGCTCGGAACCTACCAACTGTTGTGCTCCACCAAGCGTTTTTCCACCGGGCACATAATGATTCGCCCAGTAATCGTTTTCGCTGTCGATACAAAAGAAATTCAGCACCTTTTTGGAAGAATGAGCCGACATGCTGAACTCCTGCTCACCGGTCTCAGGATTCCGAGTGTGAAATTCTTCCAGAAAATCGCCAAAAATTCCATTTTCTTCGTGCCGGACAAGCAAATGAGCCAATGCCGATATCCTTCGGTAAGGGTAGTTCGCCGGACGAATTCCAGAAAAGGACCAATGGTTCGCTTGTAAAGTCGATTCCGGTAACCGGGTTTGGTAATGTTCCCAAAGTTTTGCCAGACTGGAAAAATAAACTTCGTCAGAAGCACTGAGGTTTTTCTTATCCTTGAAATTGAAATCAATCAGGCCCGCAACCCCAAAAAGCAGAGCTTGAATATGAACCGCCTTTTCCTCTGGCTCGGCGTTCCAGGGCACGCAATTCCAAATAGTTTGCAATGGAAGATTTTCGGCCAGGGTCCTGAACGGAATTTTATTGTTTGGGTAACCAAGCGCTTCGGCAATGCCTTCGTAAAAAGTTTGCTCATATCCCTTTACAATGATGCGGTCGTGGAACCGTCCCATTTTCGTAAAAATCCGGGCATCCCCGGCGGCATTCAACAGGTGCACCAGTTTTTCTTTGGACAGTTTGGAAAGCGGTTCGTGACAATAACCGAGATTGAATTTATTGAGCGTGGGATAATTGTCGAAATCTAGGCGATCGTTTAATTCGAGGATTCCGTGCTTTAAATAGTCTTTCAGTTCCAGTTCATACACGTTTTCTGCCGGATACCCATCCTCGCCCCTTCGGCTCCTCTTTGCCGGATTCCCTTTCGCGGTCCAGCGGTCTTGCCACATGAAAACATGTAGAATCACATTATCGTAATCCGGGTTGTCCGAATGCTTGTGCGCTTTCCAGTCGGATGAATACACGTGCAGTTCCGCATCGCCTTCCAGAACCTTGTCATCCACCTGAATGATCACGCCGGAAAAGTCGGGCCCCGTGCCAAAAGTCCAGAATCCCGGAAAGATGATCCTGATAGGCTTGCCATCGGTGGTTCTCAAATCCTGCGTGCTTAACAGTTGATCGTTCCAGATACAACGAATGGTTTTTTCGGGAACATGGACATGGCCTTCATTCTCTTCAACCTGCGGCTGAACCTGAGAAGCGTACAACTGCGTTGCTCGAGCGTAGTCGTCGCTAAAAAAGGATTTCGCTGGATTTATCGAATTTTCCAAATCGTCCCCTCTGGAGTGTCTTCTATCAACACACCCATTTCCGTCAGTTCGTCGCGAAAGCGGTCGGCATCGGCCCAGGCTTTGGCACTGCGCGCCTGGGTTCTCTCCTGAATGAGTGTCTCGATTTTATCCGTATCCAAATCGAGTTCCCGGATTTTCTTTTGCTTGATAGACTCCAAAAATGCTGAAGGAGAATCAATCAACACGCCTAAAATATGGGCCATTTCCTTCATGAGAGCCAGGCCGTCAAACAACTCCTGCAATAGCGGACCGCGTTGCTTCTTTTTGGTTTTGGTTGCCTGGTCACGTACCTGGTTCAATCGCCGCAATTCTTCATTTAAAATGGCCTGAACGATTGCGGTGTTGAAATCATCATTCATCGCTTCCCGAAATTTTTCGCGGACTTTCGAAATTCCATTTTCGCTGGAAACAGGTTCCGGGACAAACCCGGCCAAAACTTTTTCTGAGTCGTCCAGAAATTCGTAGAAACGGACCATCACCCGTTCGGCCTCCTCAAGATTCGAATCTGAAAAGTCGATGGGATTGCGATAGTGGCTCGACAACAAAAACCATCGCAACACTTCCGGGTGATACTTATCCAATATATCGCGAATCGTGAAAAAATTGCCAAGTGATTTGGACATTTTTTCTTTATTGATGTTCACAAACCCGTTATGCACCCAATAACGCACGGGAGCGGACCCGGTAGCACCACAGGATTGCGCGATTTCATTTTCATGATGCGGAAATACCAGATCCTTTCCGCCACCATGAATATCGAACACTTTTCCGAGAAACTTTTGTCCCATGGCCGAACATTCAATATGCCAGCCCGGCCGGCCCGGTCCCCAGGGACTTTCCCAGGACGGTTCTCCGGGTTTACTTTTTTTCCACAAGGCAAAATCCAAAGGATCACGTTTGCGGTCATCGACCTCCACTCGGGCACCCGCAAGCAAATCCTCACGCTTGCGCTTCGACAAACAACCGTAGTCGGCAAAGGAACTGACCGAGTAATACACATCGCCATCGACACTATAGGCTTTTCCCTGTTTTTCCAGCGTTGAGATCATATCGATCATTTCCGGAATGCATTCCGTGGCTTTCGGTTCCAGGTTCGGTCGCTCCATATTCAAGCGATCCATGTCCTCATAAAAAGCGTCTATGAATTTGCGCGTAATCTCGTCCCAGGCGACCCCTTGTTCGTTGGCGCGATTGATGATCTTGTCATCGATATCGGTGAAGTTGCGAACATAAGTAACATCATAACCGATGTGCTTCAGGTATCTGAAAATGGTATCGAATACCACGCCCGCACGGGCATGGCCTACGTGACAATAATCGTAAACCGTGACGCCACAGACATACATGCCAATTTTTCCCGCTTGCAGGGGAGTGAAATCTTCTTTGTTTCCAGTAAGGGTGTTGTATATTTGAAAATTCATAAAACGATTATAGTTCCAATTGAATAAAATAAAAAGCTAAAGGGGGGCAGAGTTTTAAAGGAAGGATGGGCCAAGAGTTCCTCTCCCCAAGGGGAGAGGAAAAATGGTACTTAATACATGATGCAAAAAACTACTCGGTTTTCTTTTCTTCTTCCTGGGCGTTCATAGCCTCTTTATCGGGCTTGAGACGGTGCTCCAGTTCCTGAATCGTGTTGCGAATCTGCGACATGGTGAATTTGGCCTCGGATTCCAAAGCCTCCTTGCTTACTGGAGTGTCATCAACTTTGATACCTGAGATTTTCTTTCGAATGATGTCCAGTTTCTTCTCCAGATTGGCGCTTCGTTTTTCGCTGAAACTCTTGGCAATCGCCTGCTTGAGTCCCTCTCCATCGTAGTGTTTTGTAATCGCTTTCAGCATTCGCGTTCGCGACCGGTATTTTTTCCCAGCGTCCCAATCCGATATAGCTTCGAAAACTTCTTTTTCTATAGAATCGGCAACCGCTTTATAATCCGTTTCGTCAACCAAGTCATGAATTTCTGTTTCCGCAGAAGCAGACTTGATGTTCAAATCAAAAGTTTGATCGATTCCTTCTACTTTTACACTTTTAAGGTTGGCCGCAACTTCTTCAGGGTACAAACGCGGATGCCAGACCTGCATGATGTATTCCTGATTGACCACCTCATCCAATTTAAAATTCCCGGTGGAATCGGTTTCCGCATAATAACCGTTGGGGACAACGAAGATGGTACCAATCATGTAGCGATGCAAATTACACCTTAGAATGACAGGACCCGGTTGCGACAACTTGATACTTTTTTGTCCACCTGCCGCCATTGCCCCCAGGTTGAACTGGTTTTTCTGGGATTTCGAATAGATGTTGTGAACCTCATTATCCTCATTGATAAACATCACTTCAGAATTCACCGGAACCACAGAATGCATCGGCGAAAAATTGAGTGCTTTTTGTTTGATCACCAGTTTGTTGGTGGTCTGTTTCGGTACCTTCAATTTGTTCTTGGTTTCCAATACCACCACCCCGTGACTGCCAATGGGCTTATCATTCACAAGAATCGTTCCCTTGATCGTTGCATGAGGTTGATCACTCTTGGATCCCGAACCCTCCATTTGGTGACCCGATCCCTCAGCTTTCTTTTCTTCCACCTTGGCGTCGGCTTTTGTGTCTTTACCGGTTTCCCCATTCTTCTTAACTTTCGCTGTTTTTTCTTGTTCCCCCTGTTTTTTCTTATCGTCCGATTTTTTAGCAGGGGGTTGATAACGGCCCATGGCGGCCAGCATCTGTTTTACGAAAGGTTTATCGAATTGCGGATCCAGTTCAATAGCCCTCTCAAAGTGAGGTACGGCTTCCTGAACCATGTTGCGAATACTCAACACGATGGCCAGATTGAAATGCCCCTCGGCAAAATCCGGTTTGATCCCCAGAGCTTTTTTATACATTTGGGTTTCTTCTGTATATCTCTTTTTTTGCCCAAGAGCCTTTCCTTTATAATTGTAGGCCATGTAATGCTGGGGATCGATTTCCAAAGTTTTGTCAAACAGGTCGATAGCCTCTTCGGACTTACGTTCTTCCATTTTAACGAGTGCCCAGTTGAAAAGAATTTCCTCGTCTTTGGGGGCCAGGTCATGAGCTTTTTGAAACCTGCGGTTCGCTCCCTTGTATTTACCCTGCATGCGAAGCGCCGCGCCCCAAATGGCAAACACCTCAGGTGAATCCGGGCTGATTTCAGAGGCCTTTTGAAATTCCAGTTCGGCATGATTGTATTTACCTTTTTCCGTCAACTCCATCCCTTTACTGATGTGTTGCATCGCTTCCGGTGAAAGAGTCATCATCGCGGAAGGTTCCGGTGTGGCTGTCTTAACAACCTGAGGCTCGTCAACAAATGGAAGGTCTTCGACCTGAACGGGAATTTTTTTAGGTTCCGACGATTGGGGCTCCGGTTGGTTCTCTGGCTTGTTTGCTTCCTGTTTTCCAAAAGAAGGATTGTAAGGCACCAATTCATTTTTGGGGGTAAACATATAAACTAGACCCCCAACACAGATTGCCGTTAAAGTAATTAAAAACAGGGGAAGTCCCCAGCCAACCCTGGCCTGGGCAGATTGCGATTTGATATTTTTTTTGTTTTTATTCTTTGAATTCATAGTACCCTTGATGCAGGAGAAATTGGTTCCCCGAACCCGCGATGAATGTGGTATAAGAGCAAAGGAATTATAATTCCGATCTCAGTCTGGGGATAGGAAGCTTGAACACGTCTTGATTGGGATAATCTTTTTCCGAAACCGGCTTGGAGGTTTTTGGCGTCCCTCCAATCACTTTTGATGCAAAACTGGAAAATTTACGCCGCACCTGAGTGGAGTCGCAATGTTCGCATTGCGTTTTATCCTGGTCGGCGGAAATCGATTGCAGGAGAGTGAATTCCTCACCGCATTCGTCACATTGATATTCGTAGAGAGGCATGGTTTTTTCTGATAAATTTGCTTGAAATGTTATGATTGTTAGGATTAAATCATACCAGCGAATCACCTGTCAATCCTAATTTCCCAGTAATATAAAGGGAATAAAGCGGTTTTCACCCTCCAATGCACACCTCATTTTCTTCAATATGAAACCATTAAGCGCTAAAACTCACTTGGCACGGGACTTACAGAAATCTTTGAAAAAAAAATCGGGTTACTTGAACGACCAATACATCGAGCTGGCTTACCATCAGGGAATGGTCCATAGCGACAAGACCCTGGTGCCGTCACAGTTCCAACCGGTGAGCCTGGACCTGCGCCTGGGGGAAAAAGCCTACCGGATTCAGAGCAGTTTTTTACCTGAAAACGAAACCGTTGAATCCAAACTCAAGGATTTAAAACTGTACGAGGTTGACCTGCGCGATGGCGGCATTCTTGAAAAAGGCGCCATTTACCTGATTCCCCTTGCCGAAGAACTGGACCTTCCGCCAACGCTGCATGGCAGAACCAATCCCAAAAGTTCCACGGGCCGACTCGACATGTTCACTCGCGTTATCATAGATCATGGATACCGATTTGACGAAATTATTCCAGGTTATCGAGGAAAAATGTATCTTGAGATCATTTCGCGGTCCTTTCCGGTCCGGGTGGTGGAAGGCCTGGCGCTCAACCAACTGCGTCTGTTTCAGGGCAACCCGCATCTTTCCGATGCCACATTAAAGGGAGAATATAAAAAGTCGCCCATGTTGTTTGAGGGACAGGGGAAAAAAGCCGTTCCTGTAAACGAGGTTAAAATCGATGGAGGCCTGTTTATCGGAGTGGATCTGGCGGGAACCAAAAAGGACGACACCATTGCCTACAAGGCCAAATCCAACAGTTGCGTGCTGGATTTGACCAAGGTGGACCATTACAATCCGAAGGATTTCTGGGAACCCATTCAACGCCAAAAAAAAAATCGCTTGATCCTGGAACCGGAAAACTTTTACATTATGGTATCGAAGGAAAAAGTGTGCATTTGGCCGCATCTTCTGGCGGAAATGATCGCTTATGAGCCTAACAGCGGCGAATTACGGACTCACTATGCCGGCTTCTTCGATCCCGGATTCGGCTGGCATGGAGGTAAATCGAAAACCGGACAAGGTACCCGGGCGGTGATGGAAGTTCGACCGCATGACGTTCCATTTATGGTGGAAGACGGGCAAACCTTTTGCCGCTTAAAGTTTGAAAAGGTGATTGAAGTTCCCTCCCGTGTTTATGGGTCTAAAATAAGCTCGCATTACCAATCCCAAAACCTGGCACTGAGCAAATATTTTAAATCTCCCTAAAAACCCGCAATAAAGATTTGAGGCACCCGAGACAATGATTGAAGAATCCCCCGTACAACGGGACCAATTAAAAGGCATTCTGGAAAATATCCTTTTGGCTTCGGATCAACCGGTGACCGTGACCCATTTACTGGACACCTTCCAGAACACGGTTCCCAAAGAGGAATTGCAGGAATCACTGGAGGAGTTGCAAAGCGATTACGATGAGAGAAACCTTCAAATCATTATGGTAGCCGGTGGTTACCAGTTATGTACACGAGGGGAATATTCCGAGTGGCTCAAGAAATTTTTGAAGCTCGACAAAACTTCCAAATTGTCTCAACCGGCTCTCGATACCTTGTCCATCATCGCTTACAAACAGCCGCTCACGCGGGCGGAGGTGGACGAGATCCGTGGCGTGGATTCCGGGGGCGTCATTAAAACCCTCCTGGAAAAAAAGGTCATCACTCCTGCCGGCAGAAAAAAGGTGCCGGGGCGACCGGTAATGTATCGCACCACCCGCAAGTTTCTCGAATATTTCGGCCTGAAAGATTTGAGTGATCTGCCAACTCTGGACGATCTGAATTTGGGTGAGTTGGAAGGTGATGGGGTTGAACACACTCAGGGTTCCCTCCCATTCGCTGAGGAGGAAGCTGTTGAATCCCGGCCAGATGAAATAGTGGAAAATGAAATATCGACAATCAACGAAGCCATGGTAGAAACGGGTTCAACAGAAGGCATTATTTATCCTGAAGATGAGAGTCCTCCGGAGATGATGGAAACTGAAGATACTGAGGATATTGAAGAATCCCGGAAAACTGAAGAACCGGAAATGCCGGAAGAAATTGAAGAAGCTGAAAATGCAGACCCCTTAAACCCCGAAAACTGATTGTCTGATCCCCATTGTCTGGATTCATTCAATTTGCAACCGTTGTCACCCTCGGATAAATAATGAAAATCAGACTTCAAAAAATTATAGCCAATGCGGGTTTAGCCTCGCGCCGACAGGCAGAGGAATGGATCACTCAGGGAAAGGTTCACGTCAACGGTCAGCCCGAAAAACGGCTGGGGACCCTGGCGGACCCCGAAACCGACCGTATTATAGTGCGTGGACGGGCCTTACCTTCAATCAAGAAAAAAGTGTACTTGATTCTGAACAAGCCTCCCAATTGCGTGACCACCACTAAAGACGACCGGAAACGCTCGACGGTCATGGACTGCATCAAGAAAGTTCCTGAACGCGTGTTTCCTGTGGGTCGGTTGGATTACAATACACAGGGCGTTTTACTGTTTACCAACGACGGCGAGTTGTCCGAAAAATTACTGAACCCAAAATACAAGGTCTGGAGGACTTATCAGGTTAAAGTGCGCGGAGTCCCCGATGAAAAGGTGTTGGATAAACTTCGCGGGGGGTATCCTTTGGACGGAGTTGTCACGGCCCCCATGCGCGTCCATGTGATACGGTCGAGCGGCAAGAACTGTTTTTTGACCATGAAACTGGTGGAAGGAAAAAACCGCCATATCAAAAGAGTTTGTGAAGGCGTGGGCTTTCCTGTGATTAAATTAAAGCGTACACACTTCGCTTCATTAAATCTGATCGGTTTGCCTCTTGGACAATTTCGTTACCTGACCCGCAAAGAGATCGAATCCTTAAAAACCCTGGTTTCCTGATGATAAAATATTCAATATTTAGTCTGATATGGCAGGTCCGTCTGGCCCTGGTTTGGGTCGGTTTTTTTTCTTTATGGACTTTGCCGGCCCACGCGGATGCCCGCACTGTGTTTCAATCTACTTTTGAATCAGTGGGCCAGGCAAATGTGACAGACGAAAACTATAAGAGAGGTCGTCAGGCGGCGGTTAATCAAGCCTTTCGCAAAGCAATGGAAGATGCGCTGATCGATATACTTGGGGAAGATGAGTTCGAAGCCAACTTCAAAAAGCTGGAGCGAATTTTAAGGAAATCCCGTCAATTTGTGCGCACTTACCGGTTTTTGGAAGCGTTTGATGATTTCGATACACAAACCAGTGGGGTGGAACTGGAAGTGACCTTTTTCATGGATTCCCTGCGCAAACAATTGGGAGCACTCGGGGTATTGGCGAATAAGGGAGGCGGCAATGCCATCATCATTTTAGTCAACGAAAAGAGTACGGCGTCTATTGAATTCGCCTCCTTTTGGGAGATGTTTCCTCTTTCCGAAGCGCATCTGGTGGAGCAGTTCATCGCCTCCGGTATCAACGTGGTCAAGCGCGATTTGGTTCGTGACTCCATTTCGGAAGAAACCGTTTTGAGTGCCGCCCGCGGAGACATTTCTGCCGCCACCGATATTGGAATGGCGGCGGGCGTCGATATCGTTCTTGTTGGCAATGCTGTATCCACTCCGCGCGATGGAGACAATCCCGGCGATCAATCTGTTCAGGTGAGTTTGAACCTGAAAGCCATTTCCTCGATCAAGATGCGAATGGTGGCGGCCAAAAGCGATTTTGCAAGTGCCCAGGCGGGCAGTCTGGAAGATGCTGAAAACCAGGCGTTCGAGATTGTCGCCAATAAACTCGCCGGCTTTTTTCAAACATCCATTAAAAATTATTGGAATCCGAAGCCTGTAGCAAAATCCGCTCCAAAAATAACAGGTTCCCCCCAGCAAACACCCTCGCCCCCGAAACCCGCAGTCCCGGCATTGATGGAGGACCTTTAATATGGATGAGTCCCGGACCACAAGGCAAATCTGGTTTTTCCTTGGAGGAATCACAGCATTTTTGGTTCTGCTGTATTTTATCCGTCGTACCGTGACCCCTTTTGCTATTGCCTTTGCCCTGGCTTATCTCCTGGACCCTTTGATCGACCGCCTGGAAAAACACAAGATCTCCCGTTCGCTAGGGATTGTAGTCGTACTGTTTGCCCTGTTTTTATCTCTGTTTCTGGGCGGGATGGTGTTCATTCCCGTGTTTCAGTATCAGGTCCACCACCTGATGGAAAACATTCCCGACTATATTGGAATCATGCAAGGGTGGGTCCAGCCGTTATTGGATCAGGTATCCGGCCTGGATTCGGCGCGGGTCCAGGCTTTTCTGAATGAAGGCATAAAAAAGTTCGGCGAACTTCCGCTTAAAATCGTATCCGGTCTTTCAAAATTTGTATGGGGTTCCCTTTCAGGTCTGCTGAACATTGTCATGATGATGATCAATGTTATTTTAATTCCCGTAGCCCTGTTTTACTTACTGCGCGATTACGATATCATTCTGGATAAACTGGTGAACATCATACCCCACCGTTTTCGCGACCCCGTGCTGGAGGTATCCAGGGAAATCAACCAAACCCTGTCCAAGTTTGTTCGCGGACAATTGATGGTCGCCACCCTCATGGCGTTGTTGTATTGTCTCGGACTGTTCATCTGCGGAACCCCATTGAGCCTGTTTATTGGAATCCTTGCAGGATACGCCAATATGGTGCCTTACCTGGGACTGGTATTCGGTTTCCTTCCTGCCATAGTTTTGACCTTTTTACAGTATCAGGAAATCCTGCCACTGGTTGGAGTCATCGCCGTGTTTGCCATAGTGCAGGCGTTGGAGGGCATGGTAATCACACCTCGGGTTGTAGGTGATCAAATTGGCCTGCACCCGGTAATCATCATGTTAGCCGTTTTGATAGGTGCAGAATTTTTCGGAATACTCGGAATATTACTGGCCGTCCCCATTGCCGCCGTTTTGAATGTTGTTCTAAAGCGAAGCCTGGTGGCTTACAAGAAGTCGGAACTCTTTAACAGCTAAAGAAAAGCCCTCCCCTCGGGCTTATAATAAAATGCAAACCCTCCGACGTACCGTATAAAAATTTAACACCTTTACAGTAATTGTTAAATTATTTGCGCTGGAGATTTCTTCTCCCCTTTTCTTTAAAACTTTTTATCATATTGAAATTTAAGGCCTAATTCCAGTCAGTGGTTTTTCTCTGGTTTTTGGCACAGCCTTTGCTTTTGAGAAGGTATAATTGAATTTTAAAAATTTTTCAGATTGGAATGGGTCATGAATATTTTAACGGAGCAAGAAAATTCAAAAATAGTAGAAACGGGAGCCCGCTTCCTTAAAAGCCAAATGGTGATGGGAGCTTTTGGGCAGGTTGATGAATCCAAATATTCCGAAAGAATGCTCAAAGGCTTTTCCCTCGGATACATTTTTGGTTTTGGAATTGGGGTGGGAAACTTTTTTGGCGTCGGCGATTCCAAAGAAAAAGTTGGAAGCGTGCGTAAAACCTTTGACAAATTATTTGGCAATGTGGGTGGAGCGCTATTTAAAACTTCTCTGGCATTAAAAGGACGCGATACATCCTTCAAAATTGGCGAGCAATTGGGAATGTGGGAATCCAAAATGGTATTGAATACCCGCACCCTTCCCACCGGACTGGCAAAGTTTTTGCTGGGATCCAGTGAAGAAAAAATTGTGGCAGGATAAAGAGGTGAAAAATGATTATCAAGAATGAAATTGTGGACTTTATGGAAAATGTCCCATTTTTTGAAGGTTTTTCTGAAAAAGAGAAGCTGGAAATCTCCAAAGTGGAATCGCATGTCGTCCAGTACATTAGCGGAGATTATGTCATACGGGAAGGACAGAAAGATCAATCGATATTCGTTATCCTCAAGGGAACTGGGACCATAACCACAGAAGAGGCCCCAAAAGTGGAAGTAAACGACCTTGAGGCAGGCGCCATTTTTGGCGAAATGTCATTTTTGTTCCATTCCCCAAGATCGGTCAATGTGAAAGTCAAGGGCGACTATTTAATAGCCTTAAAGTTAGACAGTGAAATGTTTGAGAAACTGGAACCGAAATTACTGTCTAAAGTAAAGGATCAGCTAAACAAGGAAATAGCATGCAGGTTAAACTCAATGAACGGACAAATCTGCAAGTTAAAAAATGAACTGAACCAAATCGTTTTCAAACACCAGCAAATCAATAACAGAATCCTGGGATTGGGAGGCAACGTTCAAAATTTGGGCAATGAATTGAATGCCATCAAAAAAGCAGTTCAGGGGAAGTTAAACTGAAACCTTGGAAGAATGGAAGAGTCGAGCAATGGACACAGAAAGCAAAAAAACCATCAAAACTATTCTTGTCGAAAAAAAAATTCCGGCCGATAAAAACGGGTCCTTCAAAAGAGATCCCAGCTGGAAAACCCTGAAAAACCGATTGACCGAGGATAAGCCTCAGACTGAACAGCAAGACGCTGAATATGAGTAATAATAAAATAAATAAACTTTAATTCCCTCCCCCCCCCCCCCGCGTGAGAAGGCAAGGATGAGGGGGATGATTCTTTCCTTTTTTAAGCCCGAAGGCCCACAAATTGGAGTCCTCAATAAGTTCTTTGTCCAATTTAAACTAATTTTTGGTTTTCCACCTTCTTATCCATTATTCGGGTTCTTTAATAGATCCGACCGTTATCTTGAAAGCGATTGTTACGACTTGGTTGTATCGCTAAGCGATGGAAGTAAACACTTGGCACGCTTCGAAATGCGAAGTTTGAGGAAATTTAGAACAGGAAGACCAAAGGTTGTAAATTGAGGTGTTAGGCAGGGGAATTATGGAAAAAAAGAATGTGAGCCCGCAAGGATTGGGTCCAGGATATTAACGATCCGCGTGTTGGTTGAGGAAGGCGACCAGTTGGGTGCGGTTATTCACCCCCAGTTTTTTGTGGATTTTTTTCAGGTGGGTACGTACCGTATCCGGGCTGATGAACAGTCGGGCGGCGATTTCATTTTTCCCGAGGCCATCGTGGATCAAACAACCGATTTCCATTTCCCGCCATGTCAGCCCGGACTTTTGCATCAGGGTGTTCATTTTGGTGTAGGGGTCGGTAGCGGGCGTGATTCCTAACAGCCAGAACTTTTTACCGATTTTTTCTTCTGGTATCAGTTGGGTGTAGGTAAGCTTGTAAATGCCATCTCCCAGGGTGAAAAAAGGAATTTCCACTTCCTTGTTTTCGTCCTCGTCATCATCAGGGTCTGGAACTTTATTGTTTTCTTTTTGAAATACAGATGCCAATTCCTGGGTCACTTTCTGGTTCGGGCGCAAATGAAACAAGTCCTTGAAGGCTTCATTAAAAAACAAAACCCGTAAATCATTGCTAAGCAGGGCAATGGCTTTGGACGTATTCGCCAGTGCTTCGGTGGCACTTTTATATTTGGCCAGTTCTTCCTTGATCATCAGGTTTTTAATGAGATGCAAAAGATGAGGCCGCATTAATTCCAGAAATTTGAGATCTCTAATGGTGAAAGGTTTCTCCATCTGGTTGAAAAAATCGTTGGCGGCATCCGAATCATTACCATAACCCAGGTCAGGGTTTTCGGAAAAGGACGACGATGAATTTCCGGAATCATCCTCATCTTCATCCATTTGCAACGAAGAGTTTGAAGAATTATTACTTCGGGATATGGCCTTTTTCTCAGTCAACAATAACTTTGCAACTGGATCATAATTTAAATAATCCTTGATCAAGGGGTAATCTGACTGCTTGAATCCCGAGCATTCAATGATTTGTACGCCCCCACGGCGGGAATCCGTCCATCCTATCAAGGCCATGCTACACTCAAAAAACGGGAGGAGCCTGGATTTAAAAGCCGATTTGAGTTCTTTTCGGTTTTTACATTCTTTAAGTTGGGCAAGAATCCCAAAACATTCGTGGTAATCGAAATCTGACATTGCTGTTAAGTGATGGTTGCTGTCGATATTGAGGGGAGTTTCCAGAATTGAGGAAACCTGATTGCTTATTCTAATAAGGAGTATAACATAAACCCCTAAATTCCAGAGCCTATTTTAAAAAATTACGGGTCGAATTTCAAATGTCTATGTGGGCGAAAAACAGGTATTTGTATTAAGCGCTAAGGCATAGGAGCCAGAACGAAATGATAAATAATTCCCACAACCATTAATATATAAAAAACAATGATCGATGTTAAACGGATAGGTTCGAGATGCGGGGGAACTTGTTTAGTTTTTTTTGTGTCTGCGTTGGGTTGAGGCATGGGTCGATTACTATGTTGTCCTTAGTACACCTTTATAATGCGGCAAAAAGATTCGCGAAAACATGCAAAGAAAACTTAGCGTATTTTTTTCAGAAAAGATAGTGATTTAAGCGATAGGTCTTGAAGAAATATTATTTTTTTGAACCTTAGGGTTCCATCAATCTACCTGAAAACAGAATGCTTCCAGTTTGCCAATTGCGGATGAGGTAAAGGAAGGGGTGGTCGGCTTTGAATATGGCTGGTGGTTCCGGTTCAAATTCCTCCATTACCCCCATCGCCGCTACCATGGCTGTTGCGGCGGCGGCTTCGGTTCCGGTTTCGTTCACTTCAATGACTGCTTCGTGAATTACCTGACTCAAAAAGAAGGGTTCCTCTGTGTTGATTTTTGTGAAGTTTGCCAATCTTTCATCGAAGGCGTCAATGATACCTGTTTCGATAAGAACGTCGTTGAGGTCCAATCCACTCCGAACATTAAACCGGGGCAGGGAAACCTGTACTTCACGGGCGGAAAAACTGGCGAGTTGTTTGTCGAGTTTTTCAGCTTCGATGTTTTCTTCCAGATCGTAAATTCCGTCCACTCGCCTGGGCAGAAGGATCACCATCGAGAAGGGAGAATCGAGGTAGACCATTTCAAGAATTTGCAAATCGGAGTTTTCGTGATATGAAAAATCTGAAGTTTGAATCATCATGTCCACGAACCGTTCTTTTTCTCCATCAGGAAAATGGGGTGTTTGGAATGGTTTCTTAGTGGTTAATTCTTCATCGAAGGGACTGGCCCAGTTGCCAAGAAAATAGAGTGCGTTGACGATGACCATTCGAGTGAGGGGCGAAAGCGATTCCGAGTTCAGCAGATCAGGAATCTTTTCCCTGGTTTTGCCGGAAACCCAGGCGTTGATTTCCCGCATCGCCTTGAGGTGGTCCTTTGCAAAATCGCATTGAAACAACTCTGCTCCAAAATCGTTTCGCAGAATTCCGGTATATTTCTCCAGGATTTCACCCCCGATTTGCATCCAAAGTGCATTGGCGGAATTTAAAACGTAATTTGAATCGGGGTCCTTGCCTTTTAAGGTTTGAAAATAGTTTCCCAATGCAGTGGAATCGTCCGCCAATTCGTTTTTAAGTCCGAGCGCCTCCCGAATCTGATTACGTGTATTCCCTTCGGCACCAAAAAAAAGCATGGCAACCGCACAGGCAATACTGAAGGGCGAAAACACGACATTCCCGGTCCCGGACTTTAATAGGCGGTACAATTTCCAGGCGAATGGATTGAAGGGATCGTCCTCGTTTTTGTTGAAAAACTTTTCTAAATTTTTCATGAGCCCCTCTTTTTTTGATTCGAAAAAATAACTCACAGGCCCCCATATAATACCCCATATAATAATAGAATTTGCCGATCCCATGTGATTTTTAGCAAACGGTTCACGATTCCCCTTTTCGGGAGCAAGGGTTTAAGGGTATAATCCCACCTCCAAAATTGGAGAAATCATGGCAAAAAAGAAAATTGCAGTTTATCCCGGAACCTTCGATCCGGTCACCAATGGGCACCTCGATATTATGCGACGCTCGATGTGTTTGTTCGATGCGCTGATCGTGGCGGTGGCCCTGAATCCAAAAAAAAACCCCTTGTTCCCGATTGAGGAAAGGGTAAAATTCATTAAGGATGCGACTCGGGATCTGGAGAATCTGGAAGTTTTTGCTTTTGATAATCTACTGGTAGATTTTGCACAAAACCATAAGGCCTCTGTGATCATCAAAGGTTTGAGAGCGGTGAGTGACTTCGAATACGAACTGCAAATGGGTTTGATGAACCGGTCTATCGATCAAAAGATTGAGACCCTCTTCATGATTCCGAGCCAGGAGTACTCCTTTTTAAGTTCTAGCTTTGTCAAAGAGATCGCATTGCATAACGGCAATGTGAGCAAATTAGTCCCCCAGCCTGTAAAGGCACGATTGAAAAAGTTATCAAAATGAAATTTTCCCAAAGGATTCAAAAAGTTAAACCGTCTATGACCTTGGCCATAACGGCCCTTGCGCGGGAGATGAATGCCCGTGGTGAAGACGTGATCGGCTTTGGCGCTGGTGAACCGGATTTCGATACACCGGACAATATCAAAGAAGCGGCCATTGCGGCTATTAACAACAATGACACCCACTATACCCCCGTTCCGGGAACCGAAGCGATTAAAGATGCGATCATTACCAAGTTCCAGCGGGAAAATCAGGTGGAATACCGGCGCGACCAAATTGTGGTTTCCTGCGGAGCCAAGCAGTCGTTTTACAATCTGGCCCAGGTGCTGTGGGAACCTGGTGACGAGGTATTGATCCCTGCTCCTTATTGGGTGTCCTATCCCGACATGGTAGGTCTTTCGGGTGCGACTCCAGTGATCCTTGAAACCAAGCCCGAAAATGGGTTTAAAATCACACCCGATCAGGTACGTGACGCGATCAATTCCAACACGCAGGCTTTGCTCATCAATAGTCCGTCTAACCCGACAGGTTCCGGCTACTCCCAAAAAGAACTGGAAGCGCTGGCGGAGGTTGCCCTTCGAAAGAATCTACTTGTGATTTCAGATGAGATCTATGAAAAAATCGTTTTTGACGGATTCCATTTCACCAGCTTTGCCTCGTTAGGTGAGGAAGCGCAAAAAAACAGCATCATTATCAACGGCGTATCCAAGGGCTACGCCATGACCGGTTGGCGCATTGGCTATATCGCTGCACCTACCGAGGTGGCGGCGCAGGTGACCAAGTTTCAGGGACAATTGACTTCCAATCCATGCTCGATTTCGCAAGCGGCAAGCGTGGAAGCACTTCAAGGTTCCCAGGATGCGGCGGAAACCATGCGACAGGAGTTTCAAAAACGGCGCGACCTGGTGATGGATAAATTTGCCCAGATGCCTGGTGTGAAATGTTTTCGTCCCATAGGATCTTTTTACATATTTCCTGACTTTTCAGAGCTTTATGGGAAGAGCCACGACGATTTTAAGGTGGAAGGTTCTATTTCTCTGGCGGAATATTTGTTGAAGCAAGCCAAGGTTGCCGTGGTTCCGGGAGCGCCTTTTGGTGAGGATAAATGCGCTCGAATATCCTTTGCGTCGTCGGAGGAAGTACTGACCAAGGGTCTGGACAGGATCGGTGAAGCTTTAGGGAAGTTAAAATAGATTTTAAAGGTAAAGTTTACAAGGCGTTAGCTGGTTTGTCCGCCTTGGCATTCATTTCATCTTTATAGGCTTTTACCCTTTGCTCAATTTTTTGGCGGCATCTTTTGGCTTTGCAGTTGCCAGTTCCGGTTCCCAAAATGCGCCGCAGGGCTTCGAAGGAATGGGCGCCGTCCCGAATCGCCTGGTTGATCGTCCCTCCCGTGATCCCACGGCAAATGCACACCTTTTTTAAATTTTCTATCAGATCTTTTTGAGAGGCCACGGATTCAACGCTTTAGGTTAGAGTTTCAATAAACACTAATACTCCCTCTTATTCTATATGGGATCGTCCCACAATCCAATCTTTAAATCCTTTTATCCGCTTTTTTTATCTTTATTGAGTGGCGTAAGCTTGACCCTGGTTTTTCCGAAATTCGACTTCGAAATTCTGGCTTGGGTGGCTCTGGTTCCGTTACTGCATGCGATTAAGGACCAAACCCCACAAAAATCAGCGCTTTACGGGTTTGTTGGTGGAACCGTCTTTTATCTGGGTGGCCTGAGTTGGATCAACAATACGCTCGTCGATTATGGACACCTTGCCCCGGCTTTGGGTTGGCTGGTGTTAGCCGTTCTGGCGGCTTACCTGGGGGGCTATGTCGCTCTTTTTTGTTATGTGCTCACCCGGTTTGCAAAGGGTAAACCTTTCACTTTATTGGCATTATCTCCATTTTTGTGGACAGCCCTGGAGTATTTTCGCTCCACTCACCAGATTTACGGATTTTCCTGGCTGGGTCTTGGGTACTCTCAGTTCAAGACCTTGACCGTAATTCAAATGGCCGATATCACCGGCGTCTATGGAATATCCGCTTTGATCGTTCTGGTGAATGTGGGAGTTTATTTGGCATTGCAAGCCTATTTGGGTCGGACCCATCCGGCTCCACCGTTCAACCCGAAGTTTGGGTTTCAGGCTGTGGGAATTGCGTTGGCCGTTTGGTTGCTATGCTGGGTTTATGGAACGGTTTCACTTTCTAACTATAAAAACCGGACTGGTCCCTCATATAAAGTGGGACTGACGCAAGGCAATATTGATCAAAACCGTAAATGGGATCCGATTTATCGCCATCAGGTGATGGCCATCTACAGGACCCTCACCATTCGGGCCGTGGCGAACAAACCCGACTTGATCGTCTGGCCTGAAGCGGCAACTCCTTTTTTTTATTCTATCGACAAACGTGATACTGAGAAGCTGAATACTTTAGTCAAACAAGTTAAGGTTCCGCTTTTATTTGGTAGTCCTTATAAGGAAGGGAAGGGGCAAAACCGAACGCTGTACAATCGGGCCTTCCTGGTCACCCCGGATGGTAATATCCAGGGGACCTACGACAAACGCCATCTGGTTCCTTTTGGCGAGTTTGTGCCCTTTCGCAAATTGCTTTTTTTCGTGAAACGTTTGGTGGCGATGGTCGGCGATTTCGGTCGTGGTGAAGTGGGAACGGTGTTTGACTTGAACGGCACGAAATTCGGAGTCTCCATTTGTTACGAAGTCACCTTCCCGGATGAGGTGCGCATGCCTGTGAAAAATGGGGCTAACTTTCTCGTCAATATTACCAACGATGCCTGGTTCGGGCGCAGTGCGGCTTCGTACCAGCACATGGGCATGGCCGCCCTGCGCGCGGTGGAAAACCGGGTTCCCATCGTGCGCTCAGCCAACACCGGAATAAGTGGAGTGATTGAACCCACCGGCGCGATGCGGCAGACCACCGGTTTGTATGTGAAGGATCTGGTAAATGCCGAAATCATTCCAAATAGAAACCCAAATACCTTTTACTCACAATACGGTGATGTCTTTGCCATGTTATGCTGGGTGCCTGTGTTCGTCCTCCTGATTGGGGCCTATAGAAGCGAACGGTCAGGACTGATAAGGAGCCCCGGGTGAATTTGACTTTTATGGGTCTTTGAGGGGAGATGGGGACTTCTTATCTATAACTAGGGTTTTAGCAATAAGGCTCGAGAATTTGATAAACGAAAATTTTTATAAGGACAGCGTGCTATGGAGATTAAACTGGCCGAATTGATAGGGGACCGGCTTTTGGCCCTGGATGATGGGGACAAGTTGTATCAAAAAGTATTTCCCGCTTTTATAGAAAAGACTCCCGTGAAGCTTGATTTCGAGGGGGTGAAATCGGTTTTTTCACCTTTCATGAAAGAGTTTTTCGGAAAACTGCTGGACCATTTTGAAAAGGAACGGGTGATGGAGCAATTGGTGTATCAAAATATCACGCCCGAGTTACTGAAATCGATGAATGATTATCTGGACTATCTGGACAAGCAGGATAACCGGGAGTCTTCGATTCAAACCATGGAAGAATGGTTTGAAGAGGATGAACTGGGAGATATATAACCCATCAATAGCCCATTTGCCGAATTGCTTCGTATACTGCAATTCCAACGGCGTTTGCCAGATTAAGGGAACGCACCCTGGGATCGTATAATGGGATTTTGAAATGCTGGTCGGGATAAGTCTGAAGTATGGGTTGCGGCAAACCTTTGGTTTCGCATCCAAAAATCAGGTAACTGCCTGTGGTAAACCGGTGTTCGTAAAAGGTGGTTGAGGCTTTTTTTGTAAATAAAACCTTTGGCGCTTCTTCGGGAACCGAATCCAGAAACTGTTTCAGGCTTTTATATCGGATACAATCCAGGTGTTGCCAGTAGTCCAATCCTGCCCGCTTTAGTTTGGTATCGCTGATCTCAAATCCCAGAGGCTCCACCAAGTGCAAGGTCGACCCGGTAGCCAGGCAGGTCCTTCCAATCGATCCGGTATTGTGAGGGATCTCCGGATGCACCAAAACAATTTGTAAATTATGGGGCATCTGTAACTATACTTCTTTTAAACATTCATGAAAAATACAAACTAACAAATATTTGGTTTTGGGGTCGAAGGCAAGTTCCTTTATCCGGCGCCAACCGTTTTCTCCCTAACCCTTCCCTTGGTAAAGTGGTATTTGAATCCACAGGATAACCTTTCACCACAAACAAATTGCCCTCAAATAACGATTGCAGTAGCAAAAACAATAATGAGAAAATTCCGGCCATAGATTGAAAGCGAATTACCCTCTTTTCAATGTGCCTGCCCATGGATTAAAATTTTCCAAATTTTGCAGAAACCCTTGTTAAATTCCAATAAACTCTAGGTTTATAGATTTTTTCTCGTTTTCCTAAAAAAGTCAATGCTTATTTGATTGAAAATAAAAGATTTACACTAAAATACCCCGAATGAGGTATTGTATAAATTTTGAATCCGGTTTACAAATGATATAGCAGACCAGAAGTGGACTGTTATGTTAGTGCGCGGTTAAATATAGAAATTATGGGATTCAAACGCAAATCAATATTTAGCCGGAGCAATATGGTTTGTGCGAATGGGGATAGATTTTGATAGTTGATGGAGGTTTACTGAAATGAATGATTCTGGAAATTCTGATAAAGATTCCGAGGAATTAAAATTTAATGATAAGGCGTCTGAAGCCAAAAACGAAAATAAAGATTCCGAACTTACGGCAGAAGATCTGGAAAAAAAATTAAAGGCTAAAAAGAATGCTCAAAAAAAGCATTTGCCTTGGGATGAAGTGATCAAGTACGGGTTCAATGAATAAAAGGATTCCCTGATCAAGGTAAGCTAGGTCTAAAAAATTAACCTGCAATGCTTCTCAAATTTGGAGAGGGCTATTCTAATGCGAAATTTCCAGTTTGTCAGGTTGGGTTTAAGTTTTTTAATTTGTTTGCTGTTCGTCAACCCACTCAGTGCCAACGAGGCCGTTTATTTTATTACCCCTGCCGTTGGTTCCCCAGTGCAAAGCCCATTATCTGTTTGCGTGGGCATGCATGGATTTGATGAAGAAAAAATTGGTCGAGTGACCCCAGCCGAAGCGGGACATTTCTTACTTCTGGTGGATGCTCCTTTACCCAAAGATCTCCGTAAGCCGGTATCCAGCCAGGTTGAAGGTTTTTCCCTGTTGAAAGGGTCGACCTGTAAAGAGCTTGAAATGGAACCTGGAACCCATGTTTTAAGAACCGTGTTTTTGGATCAAACCAACCGTCCCTACCAACCGCTGTTGACCGACACCATCTTTGTTGAAGTTGATGGCTCTAAACCCCCAATGGACATTACCGAGGAAACATTTACCTCCGACTTCCCCGAATCCGATGATTTGTGGGGTTCTGAAGAATGGGTCGTGGCGGGCGAACCGGTTGCCCGGGAAGCCAGTTGGCAGCCTTTGATTGAAAATGAGCCTTTACCGCGTGAAGAAATCGCGGACCCCACTCGCAGGGATTGGACTGGAAAAGCGGGGGTCCTGGGTGTGAAAGTTCCCAAACCGAGTACCGAGGTCAGTGAAAGCTCAGTCATTATTTCCCTTCCTGTGACTCAGAGTATTGAAGTGATTGGTACCGTCCATTCCAATCTCATGCATAAAATTGAACTGCGCGATCTCGTGCGCAATGAACGGTTGGCCCTTTGGGAGGGAATGGGTACCTCCAAGTTGGGTGCCCTCCAGTTTAAAATCGATAGTCCGCCGGGAGTCACCGAACCCTACCGTTTGGAATCCATTTTCAGTTTTTCCAGTAATAAGGGAAAAACCTGGAAAGTTGCAGAAGCCCGTGTCTTTAAGGGCAGTTCCTGCGAAACTATTTTTAGGATTGGCAGTGGTGACGGGCAGGGGCAGGAATTTAATAAAGCCAACCTCATTTTTTCTGATCTCAATAAAAAAGGCGTCCGCTTTTGCGACTGATAGAATCAGGATAATTTAAATTCGAACTGAAATTTAAGAATACGTTTTTTTTTTAGCAAAATCCCTTTGCCGAGCCTTCCTTATAAATTTTTTAAAATATTTGATTTATAAAAACCCCTTGAATTTCCTTGAAATAGACGATTTGTTTGTATAGAATTTTCAAGATTCATGTTAGCGATAGCTTAAATCCATTTGCCCCTAGTAAGGGTTTTTATAAATAAACTCGTCCTCAAGGAGCATTTTATTGGCTTCCTTTCATTAGGTCCCTTCGTGTTTTCCTAGCCTTCTAAGAATTTCTACTATTACTCACACGGGTTTTCAGAGGCTCCCAATCTTTCTTTTAAACTTTTTTTAAAACGCTTTTTTTTATTGCGGGAATTCTGGTCTAGGATGCTATTTCCAAGCGACCTGATTTTCGTTGTATCTTTCACAAGCTTGTTTGATTTCCAAGGTAGCAGGAGATTGTATAAATGAAATTAAGAGATTCCATCCTGATAAGTTGTCTTGCTGTCATTGCATTTGTTCAACCTTATTTGGTCCCAGCCGGTGGTCAGGAAGGATATGCTTTTGCCTCGCATGGACCTTACTATATAGATCCTGTGAATGGTGATGATTCTAAATCAGGGTTGTCTTCCTCTCAAGCCTGGAAAACCCTTTCCCGAGTATCCAGTGCTTCTTTTGGTTCGGGAGCGCAGATCAAATTAAAACGGGGAGGCGTTTGGCGGGAGGAGTTGAAGATACCCAGGGATGGGTTAAGCTTTTCTGCATATGCTACGGGACCCAACCCGGTGATAAAAGGGTCGGACATTTTTAAAGGTTGGTCCCAGGTTAGTTTGGAACCTTTATTAGCCGATTCTTTTGAAAGTGGGTCTCCGCATTCCGCCTGGTCCGAAGCTTTAGGGTCGCTTGTAGGTGGAAACCTGGTGAATGGACAAAACGCCTACCGAATAAATTCCAAATACGATCAATTATCCTTAAGGGATTTATCCTACCAATACATAAAACAACGTTTCAGCATTAAAGTCGATTCATCCTCAATCGCTGGATTGGGGAAAAAAGTCAGGTGGGATTTGTGTAAATCCCACCCTGATTATGTGGTCCTTTGGCTTTCTCATGAAGATGACGGACTTCGCCTCGGAGTGAACACGTCTACCTCGTTTGCCGATGAATCCGTTCCGATTGATTTTGACACGGTGTACAATATTGAAGTGGAATGCGATACCCGGGGAATGCCTTCCTGGAAGTTTTCACTGAATGGGGTCAAGCAAGATTCCGGCACCCATCAAATTGAGGAAATTCGGGAAGTGATTTTGGGCTCCGAAGGTTACAATCCGGACCGCTTTCAAATCGATGTGGACGATGTGCAAATTTTTACCGAAGATCCTAAAGGCGAGCCGGTTCATAGTAATGATTTTGAAAGCAGTGGAAACGACCCTTTCTGGGAATCAAGTACGGGGTCCCGGGTTTATAACCGGTCATTGTCGGGAAGTTATGCGTATGAAATTGACCGGACGGAAGAAAAACTGTCTCGAGAGGGGCAAAACTATGATTACGTTCGCCACGACTTTAAATTTCGGCTGGATTCCGGAACCACAGCTTCCAGTGGGCATAAAGTGAGATGGGATTTGTGCAAAAACCATCCCAATTACGTGGTCATGTGGTTGACACATGACGGAGAAGGGTATCAATTGGGTATGAACACTTCAATACAGGATCCCAGCCAGATATTTCCCATAGAAACGGGAAGGGTGTATGACATTCAGGTTGAATGCGACACCCGTGCCGTCCCTTCCTGGACCTTCTCTGTCGATGGATTGCGTTATGCGCATGGAACCCATCAAATGGAGTCGATTGAAGAGCTGTTGGTGGGCTTTGACGGCTATGATGCGAATTTGTTTAAAGTCCAGATAGACGACTTGAAAGTATACACCCATGACGCCCTGGGAGACCCCCTCGTTACGGATTCATTTGAAAATGGAAACCTGAATCCGTTTTGGCGATATGGATCGGGATTTATTGTGGGAGGGAGCAAGGTTTCCGGAACCAATTCCTACGAATTGAATTCGCGAGAAGAGCATCTTTATAAAATTGGCAAGGAATTTTCGTTTGTTAAACATCGTTTCAAATTTCGTGTTGATCCAACCTCGACCGCCAGGGCAGGGCATAAGGTAAGATGGGATTTATGCAAATCGCATCCCGATTACGCGGTGCTTTGGTTGTCTTACGATGGCAAAAGTTATCAACTGGGAATGAACACATCCCTGAAAAATGCAAGCCAGGATCAGGCCATCGAAACCGGAAAGATCTATGAAATCGAAGTGGAATGTGATACGCGCGGGTTTCCTTCCTGGACCTTTAAAGTCGATGGAAACCTGAAATCCTGGGGCACTCATGAGATGGATATCATTAAGGAACTGGTGGTTGGGTTTGATGGATATGACGCCACCAGTTTTAAAGTACAAATAGATGATGTTCAAGTGTTTCATCAGGATAGCGTTCGGGACCCCAATGTGTGGAGTGTGTCCGTACCCAAGTATCCGACCTGGTTGTATTATGATGGAAAGCCAGGTCGTGAACGGTTCAAACTTGCTGATTTAAACGAGGAAGGCGACTGGTATTGGGACCCGTCGGGAGAGCTGTTTTTGTATTCATTCAAAAATCCCGATACAGCTTACACCTCTCCAGGTGTGGAGATCAGCCAACGGCGGACGGTAAGCCACAATCAGCATATGGATACCGAGTTTTCAGGAATTGATTTTCTCCACAATAACAGCTTGACCGATTCCAGATTCACCCGGAACTCCCTGTGGAATACCAAAGTTCCTTCAGGAAAAAACTATCGTTATATTTCCGGATTATCCAGTCTCACGGGGAGTTTGACTTCCTGGAATTCCAAATACCAACAGATTAATGAGTATTCCGCCAGAATCAGCGATCCTCAGGAAAATATTTATTACTGCGTTGATGCTTTTAGCCGAGGACCCGGAGGAACAGGGGAATGGAAACGTTCAGATAACCCATCCTGGAGGGAGCAGGATATTCTTGTTTGTGCGGAGTCTCTGTTTCGTGAAGAATTTGGTGGCCACTTTTATACGAATATTTATTCAGTAGTGGATGGAAACAAGGAATGGTTTGAGCCTGGTGCTTGGCCCAGTTTGTCGACGTTTAATGAGTTGGTCCAGCCCAGTCCCGGACCCGCGAAAGCTTATGTTCCTGCCAACGCTGTACCGGGAGAGGATGGTGACGGTCATTTAGCCATACATCAACCCGATGGTCTCGTTCTGGAGGTGAATGCCGGAATTCGTTTGTCCAGCGGAGAACTGGTGGCCCTGATGTACAGTTTTACCGATCCTTCAGGCGACGGCACAGGAGCATTGAATGGCAGGCGAGCGAGTCTCATTCCAAATTATGCCGGGCTCATCACCGATAAGGAAATGGTGGCGGGCTTGATTCCACACGCGCTCAGCATTATTCTTCCGCCGGAACTCCTGCGCGAGCAATTACGCAGTCCTGCCCTAGCTTTTGACGCCGAACCCGGCTATTCCGGGTCGGTTCCCATGGGTTCGCGGCTGGCCCTTTCTCCCTCGGTTGATTTGAATTCCCTGGGACTGTCCCGCGATGGATTGGTGATCGCGAAAGCATTGCAGGACTACGGTGGCTTCGTCACCGACCGTGGTGGGAAAGGTGGTGGTTGGTTGATTGGTGTTTCTTATCTGGCGAAGGAGAATAATGAGTCGGGATTGGGAACCTACAACTACAGCATTTCCTCCGACCTCGCAAAGATTGCCAGCCACCTGAAACGGGTGGATGATTGATCCTCGACTCGTTGTCTTGACGCCAAATAATACTTTGTTTTGAGGTGCAAATGAGTGAGTTTTATCCGGAATTAAATCCAACCTTGATGGATTTTATCAGCCAACAAAAAGTATTTTTTGTGGCTACCGCAGGTACAGAAGGGCGGGTGAACCTGTCTCCAAAGGGAATGGACTCTTTACGGGTATTGAGTCCGAACAAATTGTCCTGGCTCAATCTTACAGGTAGCGGGAATGAAACCGCCGCACATATTCTGGAAAAAAACCGTATCACCCTCATGTTTTGTTCCTTCGAAGGAAAGCCCCTCATACTCAGGATTTACGGCAAGGCAACCGTCTTCCATCCGAGAGATGAAGAATGGGAAGAACAATTAAAACTGTTTCCTGAATTCCCAGGTTCCCGGCAAATTTTTCGGGTTGATATTGAATCCGTTCAAACCTCCTGTGGCTACGGTGTGCCCTTATTTAATTATGTGGAAGACCGCCAAAGCCTCGTTAAATGGGCAGGCGGTATGAAACCTGATAAACTAAAAGAATATCAAACCAAAAACAATACGATCAGCATTGATGGCCAACCCACGGGCCTTTCGGACTAACCAGGGAATTCTCTGGAATCAAATTGCCCGGAAGCAATTCGGGGTTAAAAATGAGTTTCCCTAAAAATTTACTTTTTGCAATCCTGAGTTGGTTCCTGATTCTCTTCCCCTCCGCGATTTTGCTGGAACTGGTGTTTGGTTTCTGGATCCGTCCTTTTGATCCCTGGGTGCATGCGTACCGGTTGAATATTGTTGTTGATCAAGTATTGCATATCGACACCTCCAATGTTTATGGAGAAGAAACACCTTCCATTATCTACTCTCGAAATCAGTATGGATTGCGGGACAATTGCGAGAGTCCGGAAGAGATCGAAATACTTACGGTAGGCGGTTCGACTACCGACCAGAAATACATATCAGATGGAGAAACCTTTCAGGATCGACTTCAAACCCTCTTGTCCAGAGAATTGTCCCGCAAGGTTTGTGTTTCTAATTCTGGAGTGGACGGACACAGTACCTTCGGACACATTTTAGCCTTCGAAAACTGGTTTCCCTTAATTCCCCACCTCAAGCCAAAATTCGTCTTTCTTTATATTGGCATCAACGATGCCGGGTTTCGCGACGCACCAAAAATCGGTTTTGATATTCCCCCTTCCAGGGGCCTTAAGGGTTGGAAATACTCTATCAATGAGCGTTCCGCATTATTCAAAATGTTGTGGATTGCAAACAGCGCGATTCGCAGTTTCACAAATTCAAAGGTCCGGGCCTACGCTGGGCACCAGGTTGTAAAGCCTGCGATCAGCGATTATCAGGCTGATTCTCTGTCAAAAGGCGCTTCTCAATTAATTGTTAAAAATACAGAAAGTTTCTCCAAACGCTTGTCAAAATTGCTGGACCAAACTAAACAAATGGGATCTATTCCGGTATGCATATCGCAACCTCACTGGATGGTTTTGGAGTCAAACGGACAGAAAAAAGGATTGAGCAAGGCTTTTAAGTATAAAGGTCAAACCTATAATGGCCACGACTACACAGTGTCCATAGAAGCCTTGAATGAAGTGATGAAAGCCAAATGTCGCGCTCACGCAGGTTATTATCTGGACATCGCGCATCAAGTATTCAAGCCCTCCGAATTTTACGATGTCGTCCATATGAATGCAAAGGGTTCGAAACGCCTGGGGGAATATTTGTTTCAACAAATGCGCACGCATGAAATGCTAAAGGAGCTTTAAGTTAGGTCCACAAGGCCTGGCATGGGTGCTTATTTAATGTTTCAAATGGGGGAAACCTTTTGGTGAAAAATTATATGCCTGAAAAAAAGGATAAAGAGATTAAGGCATCCTTTCTAATAATTTGCCTGTTTCTTATCGTGGGAATTTTCATTGTTTATGGGCAAGTGAAGGATCACGAGTTTCTTAATTATGATGATAACGTTTACGTTACGGAAAACCGGCAAGTGCAATCGGGTTTTTCCAGGGAGAGCCTTGTTTGGTCGTTTACTTCTAATCATACAGGCAACTGGCACCCCCTGACCTGGCTGTCTCATATGTCTGATTATCAGATTTTTGGCTCCAATCCCAAAGGGCATCATATAAATAATCTTATCCTTCATACCGCAAATGTTCTTTTATTATTTCTGCTTTTTAAAAAGATGACTGGAGCGCTTTGGCGAAGCGCATTGGTAGCCGCTCTTTTTGGTTTTCACCCATTGAATATCGATTCGGTCGCCTGGGTGGCAGAGCGAAAAAATCTGTTAAGTACTTTTTTTGGATTTTTAACCATTTGGGCCTATGTGCTTTATGTTAGCAGGCCTGAGATAAAGAGGTTTTTGGGGGTAGCGGTTTTTCTTGTTTTCAGTTTGATGTCCAAGCCTATGCTTGTGACTCTTCCCTTTGTGCTTTTGTTACTGGACTATTGGCCGTTAAACCGTCTTCAATTAGAACCCGAAAATAAAAAGGGAAAGAAAAATAAACCGATCAAAAGCAAAGGGAATCAATTCCCTTTATCCCATTTGATAAAAGAAAAGGTGCCTTTGTTGGTGATAGTTATCGCATCCAGCGTCGTTACTTTTTTAGCTCAAAAAACTGCAGGAGCGGTGCGTTCGGATGCTTTTCCGCTTTCGGTTCGCATAAATAACGCTTTGGTTTCTTATCTGGAGTATTTATGGAAAACGTTTTGGCCGACAAAATTATCTATATTATATCCACATCCCGGCTCAGCGTTACCAGTCTGGAAAGGCACGTTGTGTGGTGCGGTCTTGTTGGGGGTCACTCTTTTTGTGATCACTAAGGTTAGAAAACTTCCTTTTTTGACTGTAGGTTGGTTTTGGTATTTAGGGACTCTGGTGCCCGTTATTGGAGTTGTACAGGTAGGTGTGCAGGCCATGGCGGGCAGGTATATGTATGTTCCTTTGATCGGTATATTTTTCATGGTGGCATGGGGCGGCCCCTTAATTTTTAAAAGTATTCATTTTAATCCAAGTATGGTTCAAGGACTGGGGGGAACCGTAATTGCCTTGTTGATGTTTCATACATGGAATCAGGTGAGTTTTTGGAAAAACAGCGTAACGGTATTTCAACATTCAATACAGGTGGTTGATGAAAAATATCCAAGCTTTTCAAATATATATAATAATTTGGGCATGGCCTTAAAGAAAAAAGGAAAATTCAATGAAGCCGTGAATCAATTCCGAAGCGCCCTTAAGCTCAATCCTGAGCATTATGTTGCACGAAACAACCTTGGCATTATTTTAATTGAAATGAACCGGTTTAAAGAGGCGGTTCTACATTTTGAAATCACCTTAAAAAAATTCCCCAATAATGCAGAGTTGCAAAACTACCTGGGAGTTGCGTTAGCGCAAACCGGTCAGTTTGATAAGGCGGTGGTCCATTTTAAAAAATCGGTAAGTATTTATCCAGATTCAGCGGAAACACAAAATCATTTGGGGATGGCATTAAGTGAGCAAAACAAGCTCGGTGAAGCGATTCATCACTATAAAAAAGCGATTGAAATCAATCCCCAATATGCAGAGGCACACAACAACCTGGGAACTTCCCTGGGCAGAATGATGAAGCTGGAGGAAGCCGTTTCCCATTATAAAGAGGCTTTAAGGCTTCATCCCGGTCATCCATCGGCACAGAAAAACCTGGGAATTATTCTTTCCATGATACAAAAGTAGAATTGATGAATAAAAAATCACCTTTATTTTTCGGCTTGATATTTATCTGGATACTTTGTCTTCCACTCATACCGTATGCTTCAGAAAGCGACTCTTTTTCGGGTGTTGATGTTATCACCTATATTCCATTAGGTGACTCCTACAGTATTGGAGAAGGCGTGCTGAAAGAAGAGAGATGGCCTAATCTTTTGACCCGCACCCTAAACAAGCGAAATGTACCCATAAGATTGATCGCCAACCCCGCACGAACCGGGTGGACTGTGGCGGATGTCATACAGTACGAATTGCCTTATGTTAGGAAGGAGAAGCCCGATTGGATCACCTTGTTGATAGGCGTCAACGATTGGGTCCGTGGGCATGGTTACAAAAGGTTCCGAAAAGAATATGTGGATTTACTCAACAGGATAGAACATTCGGCTAAACCTGATGCTAAAATCCTGCTCATCACCATTCCAGATTTCTCTTGTTCCCCAACCGGAAAAAAGTGGGGTTATGGTCGTGGTGCGATCAACGGACTAAAAAAATTCAACGCGCTGGTGGAATCAGAAGGGAAGCGAAGAACCTGGCCGGTCGCCGATATTTTCCCTTTGTCCCAGGAATTGTGTCAGAAAAAAGGAATGTTCGCCAAAGACGGATTGCATCCATCAGCCCAACAATACAAAGGTTGGGTAAAGAAAATGCTTCCATCCATAGATGGATGGTACTAGAAGAAAAGATGTTTACGGTTAATCCGGATTAATAATTAAACCCAAACTATAAGATTAGGATGAAAGCCAAAACATGGCCAATAATTGGAAATCGACCAAAAAGATACCTGTAACCTGAGTTTTAGATAAGAATACCCATTCTCCTCTGGCTGGAGAAGGCCGGGAAGAGGCATTTGTGGTCAAAGGCCCTGCTTATAGATTTCTTTATTTGATTTTCGGTATTTACAAGTAGGTCCCTTATAATCGGTTTCCTAACTTAACGGCATTGACCCATTTCTAGGGTTTGTTACCACAGCTAAAACTTTTAGTTTTCTGGTTCTCCCAGGACATCGTCAGTGGTGCCGTCGGCTTTTTCCCTGCCTTTTTTGCGTAGCCGATCGAGAAGGCTGTCTTCATCCGGCACTTCCGGTTCCTCGACTGAATCGGTTAGGGAGTCGCCTTGGTCCGTAACCGAGTCGACAGAATCCTGCGCACCTTCAACTTTAGAATCTGCCTTATCCTGGAGGCTTTCCAGAAATCCTTTATCTTCTGGCGGAGTCTCTTCATTTTCGCCTGTTGTAGAGGCTTCTCCACCGGTTTCTGCCGTATCTTCTGAAACCTCGGGCGTCTTGACGTCCTCACCTTTAACCTCTGGAATTTTCACATCTTCAACCGGTGCCTCCGGCGCTTTTAATTCTCCTTCCTTTACTTCCGGAATTTTTATCTCGTCTCCCTTGGCCTCAGGGATTTTGACCTCATCAGTTTTGACGTCAGGTACCTTTAATTCTCCAGCCTTGGTTTCCGGAGTTTTGATGTCGCCGGTTTTGACTTCTGGAATTTTAAAATCATCGGCTTTGGCTTCTGGTGATTTTATGTCTTCGCCCTTGACATCAGGAATTTTAAACTCTCCCTCTTTCGCTTCCCCAGCTTTGGCATCGCCAGTTTTTTCGTCTCCGGCCTTGGTTTCACCTTCTTTTGCTTTTCCAGCTTTAGCGTCGCCTGCTTTTTCATCTCCGGCTTTAGCTTCACCTTCTTTCCCTTCTCCAGCTTTAGCGTCGCCTGCTTTTTCGTCTCCGGCTTTAGCTTCTCCAGCTTTAGCGTCGCCTGCTTTTTCATCTCCGGCTTTAGCTTCTCCAGCTTTAGCGTCGCCTGCTTTTTCATCTCCGGCTTTAGCTTCACCTTCTTTCGCTTCCCCAGCTTTGGCATCGCCAGCTTTTTCATCTCCGGCTTTAGCTTCACCTTCTTTCGCTTCCCCAGCTTTGGCATCGCCAGCTTTTTCATCTCCGGCTTTAGCTTCACCTTCTTTCGCTTCCCCAGCTTTGGCATCGCCAGCTTTTT
>JACAVV010000028.1 GCA_024648695.1 Nitrospina sp. | reverse complement strand
AAAAGTACCTCAAAAGTTCCCTAAATTTCTTGGTCGAAATTCGGGCGCGTTTTAAAATCGGGTTTCGCCGCTTCATAACTACATTTTAGCCCTCTTTGGAGGACGTTAACTAGTCATGAACCTTAAAAAAAATGGAATCAGGATTAACTTCCATTTACAATTTCTTCCAAAGCTGTAAGTAAAGATTGATACTCTTCCATAGTAATCTCGCCCATATTGGCGATTCTAAAGATGGATTGATTGAATGCGCCTTGGCCTGCGTAGATCACGAATTCTTTTTCCTTGAGACGGTCGTGGAGCCAGGGGTAGGTGATGCCGTTCGGTAATTTCAAGGCAGTCAGTGTGTTGGAATGTTGTTCTGGGGGAATCAAAAAATTCAGGCCCAATTTGGTAAATCCCTCGCGTAGAAATTTAGAGGCCTTTGAATAACGCGCTATTCGCCCGGTCACGGTTTCTTCCAATAGTTCATCCAGGGCTTCATCCAGGGCATAGTGGGATTGAATCGCTGGGGTGAACAGGGTGTCGCCTTTTTCCTGCGCCGTAAAATGACCGGCCATATGAAAATACAGCGAGCGTTGCGGGAAGTCTCGGATGCGTTCCATCTCGGTTTTTCTTGCTAAAACAAACGCCACTCCCGGAAAGCCTTGTATGCATTTGTTGGCGGTGCCGATGCTGTAGTCGATGTGCATTTTTTCGAAGTCGATCGTCTCTCCTGCCTGACTGCTGATGCAATCGACCAGAAATTTTTTCCCGTACCGGTTCGCTAGTTCGCCTACCTGCTGGATCGGGTTTAATAATCCGGTTGTGGTTTCGTGATGGACCATTGCGACGACTTCGATGTCAGCATGTTCTTTCAAGGCGGATTCAACATCTTCCAGTTTCGAGTATTCTCCCCATTGATAGTGGATCGCCTGTTTGGGAATATTGTACACATCGGCGATTTTTGAAATCCTCTCGCCATAGACACCGTTTTCTATCACCAGCATCCTTCCCTTGTCGCTGATGCAGGAAGACACACCCATTTCCAGAGCCGCGGTTCCGGATCCTGAAATCAATACGGCGGTGTAGTCTTTTTCGATATCGAAAACTTTTAGTAGTTTTGCACGAATGTCCGCCATTAAGTCGGAGAACTCTTGTTCGCGGTGGCACAAGTCGCCACGCAATAAGGAGTCGCGAACTCGCGTGCTCACGTTTACGGGTCCGGGATTGAGTAGTATGTATCGTTTCACTGAATTTCCTTTATGATGCAAAATTGAATGGGGTCAAATTGAATTTTTTAATTTGGCTGGAGGTCTGATAAAATCAGGATTCAAAATTCTCTTCTGGCAAAGTGCCCGTTCGAACGGAATATTGCAAACCCTTTATAAAGATAATCTCATGTCAGATCAACCCGAACAGAAAAAATTGTCTCCTGAAAAAATTGAAGCTCTGAAGCAGGAACTGAATAAAATTCGTGAAAACACTGATCACGATTCCTTGATCCAAAAAGGGGAAATCATTCGAAAACTCAATAAATCGCACGCAGTTTTACCCTCCTTCGCCAAAATGGACTTGTCGAAGGCGGATCTTTGCGGTCTCGATCTGAGCGGAGAAGAATTTGATGGCGGACGTTTTAACAAAACCCTGTTTATCGGAACCGAGCTCAGTCAGGCAGATTTTATTGGAGCGGATTTAAAGAACGTCAATATGGGAGGGGCCATTCTGTTCGGTGCGGACCTGTCGAAAGCCGATCTGGAAAAAGCTAACCTCAATGCCTGTGACCTCAATGAAGCGGATTTGTCGCAAGCCAATCTGCAAGACGCGGAAATTAAAGCCGCAGGTTTGTTTCAGGCCAATCTCAATAAAGCCAACCTGAAAGGGGCCGATTTCTTTAAGACCAGTCTGGTGCAGGCGGATTTGACCGAATCAGATATGAAAGGAGCCAACCTGATCAACGCAGAAATGAATGGCGCGGATCTGACGGCCGTAAAAAATCTGACTTGCGAACAGTTATCGGATGCGGTATTTGACCGTAAAACGCGTTTTCCTGAATATATTGAAATAAAATGGTATCCTGATGAGACATGCGAGTGTGTGCAGTTGAATCAATAAGGTCTACGCAGTACAACCCCTTGTTAAGGGTCGCAAGTATTTGTTGTGGAAGTTCAGAAATAGCAAGAGTTGCTGGAAGCCTCAATTCAAAACAATCAAGCCCGTCTTATTTCAAATCCCATATTCAATGAATGAAACCTTTAATCCAATAACGTGGTTGACCCGGTCCAGGTGGTGCCTGTTCGGTGCGGTTTTTTTAGTCGCCTCCCTTTGGGTCCCAACCGTTGCCTGGTCCATGGGAGAGTACTCCCGCATGATCATTCCCCAGATTCGTTATAAAGGGGGAAACTACAAGCCTCGCCCGCATGCCATCGAAAGCCTGCTGGGCCAGACCGCCAAGCGAACCTCCGTTGAAGTGAAACGGGAAGCGCGGGATATGGATCTCAGCGATCCCGACCTTTTTCTTTACCCTTTCATCTATTTGGCAGGTGACTCCGCGTTTCCGCCTTTCCCGGATGCGGATCTTAAGATTTTGCGCAATTATCTCAATTATGGAGGCCTGCTACTCATCGACGATAACTCGGCAAAGGCCAATTCCGAGTTCGACGATTCGGTTCGAAAACTGGTCGGCAATTTGTTTCCCAACATTCCGATGCAGAGAATTTCCAAAGAGCACTCCTTGTTCCGTTCGTTTTACCTGATTCACCAAATTGGAGGCAGAGCCAATATTAAGCCGTACCTGGATGGCATCACCATCAAGGGTAGGACGGTCCTGATTTATTCCTCCAACGATTTGGGCGGTGCCTGGTCGCGGAGCAAGCTGGGCCACTGGAATTACGACATCCTTGCAGGCGGGCGATTCCAGCGCAAGATGGCGGTGCGGTTGGGAATCAATATCGTCATGTACGCCCTCACGCTGGATTACAAAAAGGATATGGTTCACTTACCCATCATTCTGGAACGGCTCAGGAGATCCAATTTACGGTGAAATTTTTTAGTGGGCCTCCAGATATTCGAAAAGTTTTCAACTGCCAGATTACGAAGAGCTTTTTCAAACAGGACGCTTCGGGTCCAAAAGGATTGTTCGCCTTGCCCTTTTTAAACTGGTTTGGGATCGATCCGGAATTCAATCACTGGGAGATTCAATGGAGCCTGCCGGAGTATGCCTGGATTGGGCCTCTGGTGGCGGTGCTTGTTCTTGTCAGCGTCTGGTTTTTCTGGACCAGTTTATCGCGAATCGGATCGTTGAACAAACGGCTGGTGCTGATGACCATTCGGGCTATGGCTTTAATGTTGATGCTCGCGCTTCTTCTGCATCCCCAACTGGAACTGAAAAAGAGTCGCGAGTTGAAAAACTCTGTGGCGGTTCTTCTGGACAATAGTAAAAGTCTGTCAATTAAATCAGCAGAGACTGGCGGCACCCGAATCTCTCAGGTCCAAAAAGCGTTGCAGGAGAACACGGCCTTTTTTGAACAGGTAAAAGAAAAATTTCAACTGGACACTTATTTTGTATCCGACCACGTGCAATCGGTAGAACTTCAAGAGGGCAACCCCTCGTACAAAGCGGAAGCGGAGCGCACCAATTTCACGAAGGTTTTGCGTGAAGTACAAAAACGTTACGAAGGCAAATCGTTGAAAGGCGTTCTCCTGTTTTCCGATGGAGCCGATTTGGGTCAGCCGGACGAAGGCATTTCAGTGGAACTGCTGGAAACCCTGACTCATTTTGAAGTGCCGATTCATACTTTTCAGGCAGGGTCGAATGAAGGGTTTAAGGATTTGGGAATAGAGTCCTTGCAAAAAGGCGATTTCGGCTTTGTCCATCAGCCGGTGCGGATCAAGGTGAGCCTTATTGCCCATGCGATGGGAAGCAAGCAGATTTCCCTGATATTAAAAGAAGGAGACACGGTTCTCGTCTCAAAGATTTTGAAGATATCTCCTGATAAAACTCGATACCCGGTGGAATTGGAATTCACCCCACACAAAACCGGTAAGCGGCTCTATTCGCTGTCCGTTCCCTTGTTTGCCGGGGAAGCGATTGATGTGAACAATTCGAAGGATTTTCAGATCAATGTCATTCGCGACCGCATACGCGTTTTGCACCTGAGCGGCAGGCCATCATGGGATTCCCGGTTTTTGCGGGAGGTTCTGATTAAAAATCCAAAAGTGGATTTGTTGTCATTTTTTATTCTGCGTACCTTGTCCGACGATGTGGCCGCGCCTACGGCGGAGCTTAGTTTAATTCCTTTTCCATCGAACCTGCTGTTTTCGGAGTATTTGAGTTCATTTGATTTGGTCATCTTCCAGAATTTTCAGTTTGCCCCGTTTATCGACAAGAAATACTTGCTCAATATCAAGGAATTTGTGCAAAACGGGGGCGCGTTCATCATGGTGGGCGGCGAGTTGTCGTTTCAGGGAGGTGGGTACAAGAATACCCCGGTAGAAGATCTTTTGCCGGTGCGGTTTGAATCGGCTTCGAAGTCCTTGTTGGAAGATGAATTTCATCCTGCTTTGAACAAGCGTTATAAATATCATCCCATCCTGCAACTGGAAAA
Source organism: Nitrospina sp. (assembly GCA_024648695.1). GTDB lineage: Bacteria > Nitrospinota > Nitrospinia > Nitrospinales > JACRGP01 > JACAVV01. Next base: position 65,978 of record JACAVV010000028.1, on the reverse strand, counting down.
AGATTCTAAAACAAACAAGAGCGCTTGGACCACACTTCCGCCCTTGAATGGAATGAATCTGGGCCTGATTCCGGAAAGCAATGCGCATGTCCTGGCGACTTTTCCAAAGCAAGGGGAACCCACTTTATACCCCTTGCTGGTGGCTGGTCAAAAGGGGATTGGCCGAACTTTATTAGTCGCCACCGATACTCTCTGGAACTGGAATTTTCGCAGTGTGGGGAAGGGTGGAAGCGGACGGTATTTTCAAAAGTTGTGGAAAAATATCATCGCCTGGGTCACGCGTGATCCGGAGACTCATTTTATTCAAATTGAGACGGACAAGGAAAAGTACCGGGTGGACGACAAACCTCTGGTGAAATACCGAATCCGCAGGGAAGATTATAACCCCGATCCCCAAAAGGCCTTAAAACTGGTTCTGGCTTCATTGACGAGCAAAAGGATTCTGCAAACGCATAAACTGGTCACCGATGATCGCGGAGAGGGAAGCTTTCGGTTTCGGTCTTTGCCGGAAGGATTTTATACAATTCGTCTGGAAGATCAGGAACCCGACTCAAAACTGTTGCGCGAAATCGGGTTTGGAGTGTTCAGCGACCACTTTGAATTTCAAAAACCCTTAGTCAATGGATCGTTGTTAAAAAAGATGGCCTCCAAAACTGGAGGTACCTATCATTTACTTGGAGACAATGTGAACCTGGATTCTATCAAAATACCCAATGAAGCCGTGTTTTTTGAATCCAAAAGCAAAACCTTCGCGTTATGGGATAATTGGTGGTCGTTTGGGATGATCGTTTTTCTTTTGTCCGCCGACTGGTGGTTGCGGCGAAGGGCAGGATTGAGTTGAGCGGTCCAGGGGCCTCCAGAGGGCCTGACTTCCTCTGCTTTTCCATCAAATGCCCCTTAATTATCGATTGAGATAGCCTCTGTTTTCCTGTAAGCTTTCGCCTCAATCAATCATCATTAATAACTATTCAATTTAACGAAATTTTTTTAGAACTATATGGAAGATCATTCAAAATCTGTATCCGCGAAATCCTGGATCCGCGACCGGATCATGTTTATTGCTGTTATCATTTTTGTATTTGGAGCTTCAGCTTATATCAGTGCCGACATGTTTTTGGATAAGCACAATATGTGGCTTCATCCAATCAAAGAGTTCTCCCTCCTCATTTCGATGATCGGCGTAGTTTCTTTGGCATATGAGCTTTTCCTTAGAGAGCTTACATTTAATGAATACAAGCTCGCTCTGCAGGAAATCGTTAATCCGGATGCCATACGATTGGGAATCACAGGAATTTATAAAGATCGTTCGGAATTAGGGCGAGCGCAATCCTTTGATAAATTATTCAAAAATGTTCAGCACGAAATTTATATTGGCGGCACATCGCTTCTTTCCATTTCAACTTCCTCCCGAGACCTTTTAAAAACAAAAGTTTTGGAGGGGAAAACGATTAAACTGCTTCTCATGGACCCGGATTCACCGGTGGTTGGATTGATCACCCGCCAGGGAACTGGTCAGCCGACTTTTCGCAATGAGATTAAAACGTCCCTTCTCTTGTTGGAAAAACTGAAATATGAAATCGACAGGATTTCACACAGCAGTAAGAAAGGCGAGTTTCTCGTGCATACGTACCAACAGATTCCGTCGCATTCTTTTATTTCGATCGATACCAAAGAGCCTGGCGGACTGATTGTTGCTGATATCGGCCCCTATTTGGGCCGAAGCACCCCGCGTCCAAGCATGATCGTGGTCAACAAAAAAAATGGATTGTTCGGTTACTGGAAAGAAATGAACGATATCATGTGGGAGAATAGTAAGCCCTTTGAAAGTGTTGATGACGACCATTTAGGATCTAAAACCAAAACGGTGGTGATTGCCAGCGGGACGGATACAGAATTTTATGATACCCAAAAGGAGGACTGGAAACCTTCGGCCATTTGCCAAATGAAGGACTCCTGGAAAAATATCAAGGGTGGGCAGTGGATCTGGATCAAGGAATCGTTATCAATTGAAGAGGCCAAAACCGGAACCCAAAACAAGTTTCGGATCAATTTTGACCTGCCAATGACTTCGGCCAGTTCAATTGTCCGTGCCGACCTGTTTCTCAGGGGAGACGATGTGTGCCGGGTGACTGTAAATGATATCGGTTTAAACCAGGAGTTTGGTGGAGCGGAATTTCCCGATCCTTTTATAGTTGATATTGTCAAGTATCTGAAATCAGGAAAGAATACCCTTCAGTTCGAACTGATTTCGTTTGCGCATCCGGAAGCATCCAATCCGGAGGACAATCCAACCGGGTTGATCTTCCGGCTGGATATGGAATATTCAGAGTAGGATCCATTTTAGATTTAAGTCCTTTCCCATCTTTAGGGTTTATTGCAATTGATAATAATACAAGAGAAGATTTTGAAGGATTCTTTTGAAGTCTGGATTCGGCTTAAATTATTGTTGTTATTGATTCTAATTAGTAAAAATGATGCAGGCTTTAATTCTTTGATTGACACGTGGTGAAGGGCTCAATATAATCCCCCTCCAGGTTTCACCTTGAAGGAATTTTACCCGTAGAGGTTTGAATAATTTTTCAACCAATGGGCGTCCTTCTGAACGTGGGCCGGGTTTCTTGCATGAACGATGGTTTTTTAGGTACCGTTTCTTCACATATTTGTGAAAAAACCAGAAAAGCCGGGAATGTTTTTAATTAACACGTTGAATAAAGGCTTGTTTAACCTTTATCAGCGAATCGATGCGGAATGATCCCAATATGAGTGAATATTTTTTTATTGCAGTGTTTGCCGTGGTCGCACTGGTTGTTGTGGCCGGGATTCTCATCCTCTCCGCAGTTTTGGGACCCAAAAATCCGTCTCCTCAAAAAACGGTTCCCTATGAGTGTGGTATAATTCCAACTGAAGAAGCCAAAGGCCGATACCCCGTCCGTTTTGCCACCATTGCCATGTTGTTCATCATATTCGATATTGAAGTGGTGTTCATGTATCCTTGGGCGGTGGCTCTGGATCAGCTCGGTTTTTTTGGCCTTATTGAGATGTTCCTGTTTATTTTTATTCTCGGAATTGCTTACGTCTATATTTGGGGACGAGGAGGCCTGGAATGGGATTGATTGATGAAGCAGTCGGCGCTTTTGAGACCGAAGTTGATAATTTAAAATTAAATGTAAAAGATGCCGTGGATCAGTTGGGTGACGATCTTGCGGGCTCCATTTACGATACGATTTTGACCACCAAACTCGGTAAAGTGGTGGGCTGGGCGCAAAAAAATGCCTTATGGCCTGCAACTTTTGGTTTGGCGTGTTGCGCCATTGAAATGATGGCCATGGCTAATTCCCGCTGGGATGCGGCACGGTTTGGTGCGGAAGTGTTTCGGGCTTCCCCCCGGCAAGCGGACTTAATGATTGTTTCCGGTCGAGTGTCGCAAAAAATGGCCCCCGTGCTGAAACAGATTTATGATCAAATGCCAGATCCTAAATGGGTCATTGCCATGGGGGCGTGTTCCTCTTGTGGTGGAATTTTTAACAATTACGCCATTGTTCAGGGTGTGGATCGTGTGGTACCTGTGGATGTCTATGTTCCAGGATGTCCTCCTGGACCCGAGGCGCTGATTTACGGAGTTATTAAATTGCAGGAAAAAATTCTTAGTGAAGCTGGAACTCAGGAAGCCAGGAAGAGGGTGGCGTGACCAACCAAGATTTGATTGAAAAAATTCAGTCCGCTCTGGGCGACCAAATCCAGAAGACGGAATTGAGTCTTGGTGATGCCGTGGTATTTCTGGAACCGAAAAACCTGCCCCAGGTGGCCCAGACCTTGAAAGAGGACGCTGATTTGGCTTTTGATTATTTGAGCGATATTCGTGGCGTCGATTATCTGGAATGGGATCGCGATCCGCGTTTTGAAGCGGTGTACGAATTGCACTCCATCGACCACAATCATTCCGTTCGTTTACGCGTGGGTATTGATGAGGATGAGGCGTCGGTGCCAACAATTTCCCATCTGTGGAAAGCCGCACCTTATCCGGAACGGGAATTGTACGATATGTTTGGCATTCATATCGAGGGCCTCGAAAATTTAAAGCGAATCATTATGCCCGAAGACTGGGACGGTCATCCCTTACGTAAAGATTATCCCTTGATCACGGAAGAAGTTGCGTTTTCTTTTAACCGCGATTTCAAAAAGGAACTTGTAAAAGATAAGCCCGAGACGAGAGAAAATATATGGCTGTAAGCGAACAAGGATTGTTGGAGCGGAATAAGGAAACCATGACCCTCAATATGGGTCCCCAGCATCCAAGCACTCATGGAGTTTTCCGGGTCATCCTCGAAATGGATGGAGAACTGGTCAATACATCCGAACCGGAAATTGGTTACCTGCATACCGGCATCGAAAAGACCTCGGAAGCGAAGCGGTACTCTCATGTGATCCCGATGACGGATCGCCTGGATTACTTGAACCCTCCCGGCAACAATCTTGCCTTTTGCCTGACCACTGAAAAATTATTAGAGATTGATATTCCCAAACGTGCTCAATACATCCGGGTGATGATGTGTGAGTTGGCGAGAATAGGCAGTCATTTGCTCTGGCTGGGGACCCACGCGCTGGATATTGGGGCGATGACGGTGTTTCTGTATGCCTGGCGCGAACGGGAAATGATTCTGGATTTGAATGAATTAATCTCCGGTGTTCGGATGATGACCAGTTTCATCCGTGTGGGGGGTGTGGCCCAGGATGCTCAGCCGGAATGGCTCAAGGGAGTTCGCGATTTTGTGGATTACTTGCCGGACAAAGTGGATGAGTACGAACGCTTGCTGACGAACAATCCTATCTGGATGGACCGGACTCAGGGAGTCGGTGTGATTTCCCGTGAAGAGGCGATCAATTACAGTTTGAGTGGGCCCTGTTTAAGGGCTTCGGGGGCAAACTGGGATTTCAGAAAAAAACGGCCTTACAGCAGTTATGAAGAGTTTCGGTTCGACATACCTGTTTATAGAAACGGGGATGTGTTCGACCGGTACAAGGTGCGAATTGATGAAATCAGGCAAAGTCGTGAAATTATTGTTCAGGCTTTGAAAAATTTACCCGAGGGTCCTTATAAGGCAGAGGATAGTAAGGTGTCGCTTCCGCCAAGGGAAACTCTCAAAACCAGCATGGAAGCCTTGATCCATCATTTTAAATTGTCGGCCGAAGGATTTAAGGTGCCTCGCGGTGAGGCTTATGTCCCTGTTGAGGGGCCTCGCGGTGAAGTTGGATTTTATATCGTCAGCGACGGGTCGGTGATTCCTTACCGGGTCAAGTTGCGGGCTCCGTCATACATGGCGATTCCCGGAATGTGTAAAATGATGGAAGGCTGTTTCATTGCTGATGTGGTCGCGGTGATCGGTAGCGTGGATATTGTTATGGGGGAAGTGGATCGTTAAATGTTTACCTTTTCTGAGAGTTCCGAAAAACAAATCGAAAAGATTATGAAGAAGTACCCGGTCAAGCGATCGGCAATTCTTCCTCTGCTGGCTTTGGCGCAGAGACAGGATGGATACATCACTCCGGAAGCGATGGTTGAGATTGGAAAGCGAATCGATTGCTCACCGGCTTATGTGCAATCGGTGTGTTCTTTTTACACCATGTTTTATACCAAGCCGGTTGGTAAATATGTTATCCAGTTCTGTATCAATATCAGTTGCCATTTGCTGGGTTGCGACGATCTTTTGGAGTACACCGCAAACAAGTTGAATATCAAGGTGGGTGAAACGACCGCGGATAATAAAATCACTTTGCTCAAAGAGGAATGTTTGGCGGAGTGTTCGGCGGCTCCGGTGATGCGTCTCAACGATACTTATCATACCAATCTGACGCGGGAAAAAATTGATCAAATTCTGGATTCCCTGGACTAAGTTATGAAACTGTTTTTAACACATAATATCGACACCAAAGATTTGCATTCCATCAAGGTTTATAAAAAGCAGGGTGGTTATGGATCTCTGGAAAAAGCCTTTGCAAAAAAACCAGATGAAATAGTTCAGATGGTTAAAGACTCCGGTCTGCGTGGGCGTGGGGGTGCGGGATTTCCTACCGGACTCAAATGGAGTTTTCTGGCTAAAGATGTGTTTCCGCGCTATCTGGCATGTAATGCCGATGAGAGTGAGCCGGGGACATGTAAAGACCGCGTGCTGTTACAAAAGAATCCGCATTTGTTGATTGAAGGCATGATTTTATGTGCCTACGCTTGCCAAATTGAGACTGCCTATATTTATTTGCGTGGCGAGTTTTACGATTTGGCCGAGATTATGGATAAGGCTTTGGAAGAGGCGTATGAGGCGGGCTATCTAGGTGCAAATATTCTGGGTTCGGGAATGAATCTGGAAATGTATACCCATCTGGGTGCAGGTGCTTATATTTGTGGTGAGGAGTCGGCCCTGCTCAATTCACTGGAAGGGATGCGCGGCGAACCCCGGTTGAAACCTCCGTTTCCTGCGGTGGAAGGTTTGTACGGCAAACCGACGGTTGTTAATAATGTCGAAACCTTATGTGCGGTGGTCCCAATTATGAATGAAGGACCAGAAGCATACGCGGCTGTTGGGACGGAAAAGAGTAAGGGTACCAAACTGGTGAGCGTTTCGGGCCATGTTAAAAAGCCGGGGAATTATGAAATTCCCATGGGTCTCCCCACACGTGATTTGATCTATGATTTGGCTGGTGGGATTCGCGATGACAATGAACTGAAAGCCTGGATTCCCGGTGGATCCTCGGTACCCATGTTGCCGGCGAGCTTGGTAGATACTCCCTATGATTATGAAGCCATTGCGGCGGCTGGCAGTATGCTGGGTTCCGGTGCCTTGATCGTAATGGACCACACCACCAACGTGGTGGAGGAAGCGCTGAGGTTAGCCGGATTTTACATGCACGAATCCTGTGGTAAATGCACCCCCTGTCGAGAGGGAACGCGATGGTTGCACCAGATTTTAAGCGATATCCACTTGAAGAAAGGCAAGGAAAGCAACATCGCCTTGCTGGAAGATATTTGTGACAACATGAGCTTCAAATGCTTTTGTCCTCTTGGAGATGCGGCGGTGGCGCCGGTAATTAGCAGTATTCAGAATTTCCGTGAGGATTATGAAGAATTACTCAACCTGGCCAAAGCCGGAACAGCCTCCTGATATATTATGGATAAAGAACAAGTTACTTTAACGATAGACGGTAAAACGGTAACCGTTCCGAAAGGAATGGTCGCGGTGGATGCGGCGAAAACGGTGGACATCGACATTCCGGTGTTTTGTTATCACGAAAAACTAGGGCCTTTCGGATGTTGCCGCATGTGTTTGGTGGAAGTAGAAAAAATGCCCAAATTGGCGACTGCGTGCACCTTGAATGTCAGCCAGGATATGGTGATCAAAACCGACACGCCTAAAGTGAAAAAAGGTCGCAATGGGGTGCTGGAGTTCACCTTGCTGAATCATCCGCTGGACTGCCCGGTTTGTGATAAAGGCGGCGAGTGCCCGTTACAAGATAATACGTTTGAACATGGCCCGGACCTCACGCGCATGGAATACAATCGAGCGCATCATGATAAGGCCACGCCGCTAAGCCCGGTGATCACGATTGATCGAGAACGTTGTATTGCTTGTCAGCGGTGTACCCGATACAGCGATATCATTGAGAAGGATACGGCTTTGGTAATGTTGAACCGTGGCTTTCATAATGAAGTGGGTACGTTTAATAATGAGCCTTACGACACCCGATTTTCCGGAAACGTGGTGGATATTTGCCCTGTAGGGGCGTTGACCAATACTCAATATCGTTTCAAGTCGCGAAATTGGGATCTGAAAAATGCGGAATCCCTCTGCGCTCATTGTGCCTGCAATTGCAATATCGTGATCGGCACCCGGCAGAACCGGTTCATGCGAGTCCAGGCTAAGTCGAGTGAAAACTCAGTATCTAACGATTTTGTGGACGATGGCTGGATTTGCGATAAGGGCCGTTTTGGTTATCAGTTCCTGGAAAGTAAGAACAGGATTCTGGATCCGCGGGAAAATGGGATCGGCGATTCCAGAGCCGGAGTGATTGAGACGGCTAAAAAGGTGGCCGCTTCATTCAAGAAAATCGCAGAAGAACATGGTCCCGATAGTGTTGGTTTTCTTGGATCGCCTTTTGGGACGAATGAAGAGTTGTACCTGTACCAGAAACTCTTCCGGCTTGGACTGGGAACGAATAATATTGATCACAAGCTTTACGCAGATAGCCCTGGCTTGCCGGTTGATCACTACGATATGGAAGATGTTGAATCCGCCGACCTCGTTTTGACCATTGCAAGCGATCCCACTGAGGAATTGCCTATTCTGGATTTACGTTTGAAGAAAGCGGTCAGCAGTTTGGGGACAAAACTGGCAGTATTGAGCGATCAACAAACCTTGATGGATTGCTTTGCCTGTCATTCTTTACGATACAATGTTGGGTCTGACGGCACTGTTTTGCAATCCTTGACCGATGGACTTGGTAAAAAAGGTTTCAAAAAGAATAAAGGGTTTGAAACGGAAACCGGGATTGAATCGGATGCTTTTAAGGAATTGATTGCGAGTCTTAAGAAAAGCACCAAAGTGTGTGTCATTTATAATCCGGAAAAATTGACCGGTGATTCGGTTCATATCTTGAAATCCTTTTTAACCGCTTTGGACAAAAATAGTGAAGGAACGTGTGGAGCCATTCCCGCCGCGCCTGCGACCAATGCGTTGGGCGCTATGGATATGGGTGTGCTTCCCGATTATTATCCGGGCGGAATTCCAGTAAGCAACGCCGCAAAAATTAGAGAGTTGTGGGGCGACTCCGCCCCAGTCACTGAAGGTGCTTCTGCAAGTGAATTGATCCAAAAAGCGGAAAGCGGTGAATTGAAAGCCTTGTGGATTTACCGGTGCAATCCTTTGGTGGATTTTCCGGGTGGCGCCAAGTTAGAGCAGGCATTGAAGAAATTGGACTTGCTGGTGGTGCACGATATGTTGGAAACAGAAACGACCCGCATTGCCAAAGTAGTGCTTCCGTCGAATGGGCCGGGTTACGATGAGGGGACCACTACCAATATCGGTGGTCGTGTGCAGTTCAGAAAGCGGGGAATCGTTACGCAAAATCCAGCAGACTGGAAAATCCTCGGTGCGATGTTGAAAGAGCTGGATATCGAATCAGATTACCGCGACTCCTTTGAGGTAACTTCTGAAATTGCATCCACGGTTCCTGGATACAGCGAAGTCAATCGCAAGAATTTACGCAAATTCGGGCATCAGCGTGAGAAGGTAAGCAATCCGAAAGTGCCCGAGTCAAAGGGTTCTTCAGAAAAAGCTCCGGATAAAAACGCATTAAGGCTCCGGGTTTCGAATTATTTGTTTGCCCACGATAAAATTCTCGACGCCTCTTCTTCCCTGGCGCATCATTTTCAAACCTCGTCCATCTATATCCATGAAGACGACGCGAAGTCTTTAGGTTTAAGTTCTGGCGCAGAGGTGACGATTAAATCCGATTGGGGTGAAATCAAGGCAGAGGTTCAAGTGAACAACCGGTGCAATCCGGGTGGTGCGTTGGTCCCATATATTTCTGATGAACAGGGAGTTGCTTCCCTTTTGAATCCCGATGGTGGCCCGACCTGGGTGACTTTTAAGAATTGATTGTATTGCCTGTGTTATTGAAAGGTTGAACATTGATAGATTCGGTGATTGATTTTCTGGCTCCATACACATTTTTGATCGTTGGCGCGGTTAAGGCAGTGATCATCGCAATTGGTTTGCTTTCTTCCGTACCCCTGCTGGTATGGTTGGAGCGCAGGCTTATGGGACGTTTTCAGGTTCGTTTGGGTCCCAACCGTGTAGGTCCTTTTGGATTGGGCCAACCTTTCGCTGATTCCCTGAAATTGCTGTTTAAAGAATCCATTGTTCAAAACTCCGCCGATAAATTCCTGTTCTATTTAGCGCCGGCTGTAGTGGTGTTTACTGCCATAGTGACGTTTTCCCTGATCCCCTTTGGTAAACCCTTCGAAATTTTTGATCAAAAGATCGGAATGTGGGTCGCCAATGTGAATGTTGGGATTTTGTTCGTATTTGCCATTTCTTCAATGGGAATTTATGGCATCGTTTTGGCGGGCCTGTCTTCAAACAATAAATATTCTCTGATGGGGGGATTACGGTCATCCGCTCAAATGATCAGTTACGAATTGACTTTGGGGTTAGCCGCCCTGGGTGTGATTATGATTACCGGTAGTTTGAATCTGCAGGAAATTGTAGATGCTCAAAAGACAGTACCCAATATTCTCCTGCAACCTTTGGCCTTTGTTTTGTTTTATATCGCCGGAGTGGCAGAAACCAATCGTGCGCCCTTTGATTTGCCGGAGGCTGAGCAGGAACTGGTGGCCGGGTTCCACACTGAGTATTCTGGAATGAAGTTTGCCATGTTCTTCATGGGTGAATACATTAATATGATCACCATGAGTGCCCTGATCACTTTATTGTTTTTAGGCGGATGGCATTCCTACATTATCCCCGTACCGGATTTGCTTTTTATTGGGCCCTTGCTGGTATTCTCCGTCAAAGTATTTATTTTACTTTGTATCCTGATTTGGTTAAGATCGACGTTTCCAAGAATCCGCTATGACCGGCTGATGACTTTTGGCTGGAAAATCCTGGTTCCCCTGGCGATGTTGAATTTGATGGTCACCAGTGTTTTTATAGTGATCTTCTAGATACCTTGAGGTTTTGCCATGTTTAAATTACAGAGCGTGACTCAATTAGCAAATGAAACCGTTGTGGGTGTTAAAAACTTGCTGACGGGTATGGGAGTCACGTTTAAAAATATGATTTCACCACCCACCACGCAGTGTTACCCGGAAATCAAACGGGAAATGCCGGCGCGGTATCGTGGACGCCATTTTCTGACTCGCAACAGTGAGGGCCTGGAAAATTGTGTTGGATGCGAACTGTGTGCGGCGAATTGTCCGGTAGGATGCATCCATGTGGAAGCCGCGGAAAACTCCGAGGGTAACCGGGTGTCCAAGGGAGAACGCTATGCAAGGGTGTATGAGATCAATTTGCTCCGTTGCATTTATTGCGGATATTGCGAAGAGGCCTGTCCGGAAGACGCCGTTATTTTGCGGGAGCATTATGAATTGGCAAACTACGACAGGGATTGTTACATCGCAGATAAAGAGGAACTGTTGACCTATCCCGAACCCAATCAATTCCGGGTTAATTACCTCGGCAATACCACAGTTGTGAAAAAATAACGAGAACTTTAGCGCATCCTTACTGCAGGAGTTTTGTTGGTGGCGAAGGGGTTGAACGTTAATATTGTTTGTTTGCGGATAAATCGCCCCAATGGCGGCTTGTTCCATTTCGGATGAGAGATTGTTGTGTTAGATATAGCCTATGAAACCGTAGTCGCTGTGGTGGGAATCACCGCGATTCTTGCCAGTATCGGAGTCATCGTTTGCGCGTCTCCGATCTATTCCGCGCTCTACCTGATCGGGAACATGACTTGCCTGGCTTTATTGTTCCTTTTGTATAATGCGGAGTTCATTGCGGCGGTGCAGATCATCGTGTATGCTGGCGCGGTGATGATCCTGTTTCTTTTTATCATTGCCCTGTTGGGCGCGAAAAAGGAAGAGCGAGATACTTCGTCACTTCAGATTCCCATGGCTTTAAGTTTTGTGGTTTTGCTGTTCGGTGAATTGCTGATGGCGATGACGGTCGGTAAGACCAATCCGGTGGAAGGAAAATTCTCAGTCGATTTTATTCAGCAGGTGGGAAGCGCCAGGGCGATTGGTGTGGAATTGTTTTCCCGGCACCTGATCCCATTCGAGTTGGCGTCCGCATTGTTGTTGGTGGCGACCGTGGGAATCATTTGTCTGGCGAAATTTCCCTTAAGCCCCGTCAAGAGGAGGACCAGGTAGTGGGTACGGATTTTATCCTGTTTGTCAGCGCTTCTGTGTTTTGTATTGGAGCTACCGGATTTATGATCCGGAAAAATCCATTGGTCATGTTCATGTCTGTGGAACTGATGTTGAACTCGGTCAATCTGCTGTTGGTTGGTTTCTCCAAAGAGTTGAACTCCCTGGATGGCCAGATTTTTGCTTTGCTGATCATGACCGTGGCGGCGGCCGAAGTGGTTGTGGGACTGGCCATCATCCTTACAATTTTCCGAACCCGTCATGATTTGGATGTCGATAATATCAATACCTTAAAAGGATAGTCCGTTGTTTTCCTATTGTTGGTTCATTTTATTTTTTCCTGTAATGGGATTCCTGGCCCTGAGTTTTTTGGGAGCTGTTCTCGATAAAAAACAGGTTGGCCTTGTTGCCTGTTCCGCTGTGGGACTGGCCTTTCTGGTGGCCTTCTGGGCTTTGACCGATCTGATGAATCTGGAACCTGCTGAACGCATCGGGCATGTCGAGGTATTGTATCCCTGGATCACATCTGGAAAGTTTCATCTTGATTTATCCGTATTGATCGATCCCCTTTCGGTATTCATGCTGATGATTATCACGGGTGTGGGATTTGTTATTCATGTCTATTCGATTGGCTATATGAATGACGATCCGGAATACTCCCGTTTCATGTCTTACATGAATCTTTTTATCTTTTCGATGTCCGTTCTGGTGATGGCGGCGGATTTCTTTTTCCTGATCGTCGGTTGGGCTCTGGTCGGTTTGGCCTCCTATCTTCTCATCGGATTTTATAGTGAAAAGCGTTCTGCTGTTTTGGCCGCAAGAAAAGCGTTTGTGATGAATGTCATCGGCGATGTGGGAATGGTCGTTGCGGCTTATGTGATTTTCCAAAACTTTGGCAGTTTAAATTATGTCGATGTGTTCGCCAAAGCTCCCGAAATGTACCTGCCCAATTCCGACGCTATTTTATTGATTACATTTTTGCTCCTGGTGGGCGCCTTTGCCAAATCGGCGCAGATTCCGCTCCATACCTGGTTGCCTGATGCAATGGAAGGACCGACGCCGGTCAGTGCCTTGATTCATGCCGCGACAATGGTTACAGCTGGGGTCTATCTCATTGCCCGATGCAGTGTTTTGTACGAACTGGCTCCCTACACAATGTACCTGATCGCCACGGTTGGTGGAATTACGGCTATATTTGCCGCAACCATCGGATTGGTCCAAAATGATATCAAACGTGTGATCGCCTATTCCACGATGAGCCAACTCGGATATATGTTTTTGGCTGTGGGTATCGGAATGTTTGGTTTGGGCATGTTCCACTTAATGACGCATGCATTTTTTAAAGCGCTTTTATTCCTCAGTGCCGGAAGCGTTATTCACGGCATGTCCGGAGAACAGGATATTCGCAAAATGGGTGGTTTGATGGCCATTATGCCTCTGACTTTTATTTCCTTTCTTATCGGGTCATTGTCCCTTATCGGGTTTCCTTTAACGAGCGGGTACTTTAGTAAAGAAGCTATCATAATCAGTGCCTGGCACGCCCCTATGGGCAATATATTTTTCTGGGGTCTGGCGGTGGTCACTGCAGGTTTGACCGGGTTTTACTCGTTTCGTATTTTCTTTTTTGCATTTATGGGAAAACAGAAAGACCCCAATGCCCATCCGCATGAATCCCCGGTAGTGATGACTTTGCCGCTCATGATTTTGGCGTTTCTGTCCTTGATAGCCGGAGGTTTGGGCCATGATGTCCTGGAATTCCTGAGTCCCGTTTTTGGAGGTCATGTGCCCCCACATCATGAGGACGGTTTGCTTGAAGGGATCACCCTGACCCTGGGGGCTGTGGGTGTAATAGCGGCTTTAGGCTTGTATCTTACCGATGAGGAACGCGTCAAGTTTGTGAAAGATATGCTTCTGCCCGTTCATGAAATTTTGTATCGAAAATATTATATCGATGAACTATATGATTTCTTTCTGGTTCAGCCCACCAAAGCTATTGGAAAATTTTTGGAAGAAAAAGCGGAGCGGCAGGGAATCGATTTTGTTGTCGATCAAGTAGCTGAGAAAGTCAAAGAGACCAGCGAGGGTTTGAGCCAGTGGCAGTCGGGGAAGGTCAGGGTTTATGCTCTTAATATGGTTGGTGGCGCGGTTATGATTTTGATGTTTCTGGTTTTTTATTAATTTGGGACTTTTTAGTCAATGCTCACTATAATAGTTTTCACACCCCTCATAGCGGCTCTGGTTTTATTTTTTAGGAAGAGCCTGAATGAAAGGCAGGTTTATAAAACCGCTTTGGCAGGTGCCGGCGCCTCCCTGTTTTTGGTGGTCTGCATTTTACTGGGATTCGACACCGCACAACCGGGGCTCCAGTTTGTCGCCACCTCTCATTGGGTTCCCGCCCTCCACATTAACTACCAGGTTGGAGTGGACGGCATCAGTGTATGGTTGGTCGCCTTGACTGCTTTCCTTTCGGTCATTTCCATCGTCCTTTCCAAAAACCAGAAAACCAATTTAAGGTTTTATTTGGGTTTACTGCTTTTACTTGAAACCGGAACCCTGGGTGTTTTTGTTGCCCTGGATACGATTCTGTTTTACGTGTTCTGGGAATTGATGCTTGTTCCCACCTACTTCCTGATTGGCCTTTGGGGAGAAGGCAAACGAGTGTATGCAACACTCAAATTTGTCATTTTCACTCTGGTAGGCAGTTTGTTGATGTTGGTGGCAATCATCGCCCTGAGTGTTATTCATTTTGAAGCCACTCATGAATTGACCTTTGAAATCCGTACCCTGGTGCACACGCAATTGGACCCGGCAACGCAATTATGGATGTTCGCTTTCTTTTTTATGGCCTTTGCCATCAAAATGCCAATATTTCCGTTTCACAGTTGGCTCCCTCACACGTATTTGGCTTGCCCGATACCGGTCCTGATCATGTTGACAGGTGCCATGTCCAAAACCGGGGCTTATGGATTGATCCGCTTTTGCCTGCCGTTGTTTCCGGAAGCTATTCACGATTTTGGTTTGCCATTGGCGGGTTTGGCCGCAGTGGGAATGGTTTATGGTGCGTGGATCGCCATCATGCAAAAAGATATCAAGGCTGTGGTAGCTTATTCGAGCATAAGTCACCTGGGATTCATTGCATTGGGCATCCTTGCTTTTAATACGCAAGGCGTTGAAGGCAGTGTATTACAAATGGTCAACCACGGGATCATAGCGTCTGCATTGTTTATTATTGTAGGAATTCTGGAGCAACGTCTGGGCACTCGCAACCTGAACGAATTTTGTGGTTTGAAGAAAGCGATGCCTGTATTGTACGGCCTGTTTATGCTGATCACTCTCGCCGCCCTTGGGCTTCCAGGGCTTAACGGATTTGTCGGAGAATTTTTGATATTGATGGGTGTCTGGGAATCCAAAACCCTTTTGGGGCTTTCCGTCATTTACGTCTTGATGGGCGGACTCGCCATTGTATTCGCGTCGATTTACATGTTGTTCTTGTTTCAGGGAGCGATGCAGGAGTCATCGAATAAGCTTCCGGGTAACTTGAAGGACATCAATAAAAGCGAAGTGTTTGTCCTGCTACCGGCCTGTGTTCTGGTGGTTTTTATCGGCTTGTACCCAAAGTTATTTGTCGATAAAATTTCACCTTCCGCTCAAAAAGTTTTGCACATGGAGAAACTGGTCCATCAAAAGAGCGAAGGTGGCGGTGGGGGCCATCATTAAAGTTTTCCTTCCTGATAACCCCATTAAAAAATGAAACTTGGTGAGCGGGTGGTCGACGGCACCTTTCTGGAACGGCCAAACCGTTATTTGGCGGAGGTCGAAGTTGAAGGCGAACCCGTCCAGGCCCATGTTCCTGATCCTGGTCGCCTCCCAGGACTCCTTCTTGCCGGACGACGTGTTCGGCTGGTGGACAATCCCGGTCCTAAAAGAAAAACCCGTTATACCCTGGTGTTAGTAAGGCACGAATCCCATTGGGTCAGTGTGTTTCCCGCCTTCGCGAACAAGCTGGTTGGTGATGCTCTGGATAAGGGGGAGCTGGATTTTTTTAAGGACTATAAAGGATTTTCTGCAGAAGTCAAAATGGGCAAAAGCCGATTCGATTTCAAACTAAAGTTTTCTGAAGGACCCGCTTATGTTGAAGTTAAATCGGTTAGCCTGGTAGAGGAAACCGTAGGGAAATTTCCGGATGCCCCGACCGAGCGGGGTCGAAAACATTTAATGGAATTGATTGACTTGAAAAAAGAAGGAACACGAACCGCTGTGATTCTGGTTTCCCAGCGCTCCGATACCCGATCCATCACTTGTAATGATGAGGTGGATCCCAAATTTGGAGAATGGTTTCGAAAAGCACATTCAGCGGGAGTCGAGTTTTACGGGTTCAACTGCCGCGTGTCCCCGTCAAGCCTTTCGCTAAACAAGCAAGTTCCGGTGTTTTGTTGACTCCGGCTTATTTTCTACCAAGGATGCCATCCAGGTCAGGAATGACAAACCAGTTTTTTTCACCGAATTCTTTTTCCAGAACCCACCGGTGTTTCACCACCAAAGTTTTTAAGCGGTTGCTGGGCAGGACCACGATTTCGTAACGTTTGGTAACGACTGCCTCATCAAACTTTTGCTCAGGTAACGCACCCGATTGCTTGATGGGTTGGCCTTGATTCAGGAATTTGATGTTCAGGGTGGAACTGTTATGAAAGGTGACCCGTTTTTTAAATTCCGGAAACCGGGTTTGGAATTCTTCTCTGGAATTAGGTTGGATCAATAAATTCGCCGAGGTTACGGAGCGAGTCTCGAATTGATTGTCAAACAGTTTCATGTTGCGAACCAGGTTTTCGTTGATTTCTTCAGCATCTTCCAGCGCATCTTCTATCATTCGCTCCTCTTTACTGGCGCATGACAGGGTGAAAGCAAAGATGGCTAAAGCGGCAAAAAACAGGGGCAGTAATTTGATGGATTTCATGGAAGGGTTCCCTGTGATAAAATGGTGAAATTGAATTTGGTTCCACACGGGACATGGGACCGGATTGTCTTTTACAGATTATAGTTCAAACATTCCCCAAGAGCAAGACGGTCCCTGGCGCAAGTTATTGAAAAACAGACCTCCACAATCCCGCATTAAGAAAAGACGGCCACAAGCAAAACCCGCAAAAGAGCCTTTATCCAAGGCAAGCGATTGGGATCGCGTTGCCCGATGGTATGACTCTGTAGTGGGTGAGGACGGAAGTTTCTATCAAAAGAACCTCATTTTCCCCAAGCTCTTAAAGCTTTTGCAATTACAGAAAGAGGAGCAGGTTCTGGATTTGGCCTGTGGCCAGGGAGCTTTTTGCCGATACCTGGACGAAAAAGGCTTTAGCGTCCTGGGAGGCGATTTGTCCCGCGAATTGATTCGCATGGCAAAAGCCCGGTCGTCATCCAATGTTCTCTACAGCCATTTCGACGCTGGCGACCCGGAAGCATTGGAAGGGAATCGTTACGATGCAATTTCGTGCATTTTAGCCCTTCAGAATATGGAACAACTTTCCGGAGTATTTCAAAACATTCACCGATGGTTGAAAGTGGGGGGACGGTTTGTCCTGGTGATCATGCACCCTTGTTTCCGAATTCCGCGCCAAAGCCATTGGGGTTGGGACGAAGAGAAGAAACTTCAATACAGGAGAGTGGACCGGTATCAGGCCGAAATGACGATTCCCATTTTGACCCCACCTTTGGATCGTTCCAAATTATACACACAAACGTACCATCGGCCTCTTGAAAGTTATGTGCGCGAACTGGCTTCCGCCGGCTTGTGCATTACCGCATTGGAAGAGTGGGTTTCCAATAAAACCAGCCAACCGGGAAAACGGTCACGGGCGGAGAACCTGGCAAGAAAAGAATTTCCCATGTTCCTGGCCATGCGAGCGGAGCCTATTTCTCAAAAAAGATGAATTTGCATGCTCAGACTCCCGATTCATAATCGGGTTCTTCGGTTCCGCAGCTTTCATCCGGCCAGACCTGTTTAAAGGGCCGGTCGTGCTTTATGTCCTCTCGAATATTTGCCATCCAGCGTTGATAAAAAGCGATATTGTGAATGGAGTTCAGGCGCATCGCCAGAATCTCATTGGAAATAAACAAGTGCCGTAAATAGGCCCTGGAATAATACCGGCATGTGTAACAGGAACAATCTGGATCCACGGGACCCGCGTCTGTTTTATGTCGTGCGTTTCGGATATTGAGTTTTCCCCAGGGAACAAAAAGTGTGCCATTTCGAGCATTTCGGGTGGGCATGACGCAATCGAACATATCGATCCCCATGCGAACCCCGTCCAGCAGGTCCTGGGGCGTCCCAACGCCCATCAGGTAGCGGGCCTGGCCTGCGGGAAGAAGAGGAGCTGTGTGTTCCAGAATTTCCAGCATGACCCCTTTGTCCTCTCCGACACTCAATCCTCCCACCGCATACCCGTCGAAACCGATTTCCAGAATTTGTTCTGCGCTTTGGGATCTCAAGTCCTTGTACATGCCCCCCTGCACAATTCCGAATAAAATCTGGTCGGGTGAGTTATGGCTGTTTTTACAGCGCAGAGCCCACCGTGTCGATAACAACAGCGATTTCAGTGTATCCTCGTGCGTGGCAGGATGCGGAGTTGGTTCGTCGAAAGTCATAGCGATATCAGCGCCAAGGGCTTGTTGAATCTCCATCGAAACCTCAGGTGAAATAAAATGAGTCGAACCGTCCAAATGAGATTTTAGGGTAACCCCCTCTTCATCGATTTTGGCGAGGTCGCCGAGACTGAATACCTGGAATCCGCCACTGTCGGTTAAAATGGGCCGATCCCAATTCATGAAGCGGTGCAGTCCTCCCAAGGTTTCCACTACGCGATGACCCGGGCGAAGAAACAGGTGGTAGGTGTTGCCAAGAATGATTTGCGCACCACAATCCAGCAAATCTTCTTTCGTAAGCGCTTTGACAGTGGCCTGGGTCCCGACGGGCATGAAGGTTGGCGTTTCCACAAGCCCGTGTGACGTTTTCAGAGTTCCAAGTCTGGCAGATGAAGAAGAATGCGTTTGCGAACAGGTGTACAGGGTCACGTCAGGGAGTGTAAGGTAGATTGGAAGTTGAGGATCCCCGGTTTAAATCCTGGGCCGGAACATTCACCGCCAGCTTGGTGTTGGGAATCGCCAAACCTTGCTCATTGATGATACGAATGAGTGCGCTGAATATTTCCCTGCGATTTTCTTCATATCGGTTAGCACTGGCCCCCTTTACATGAATCAATATTTTTAAATACAAAAAGCTGGAGTCGCTTCGGTCGAAGGCCACTTCGAGATAGGGAAAATTTGGGTCCTTTTCATCAAAATGATGTTGTAAATGAGATTTGATTCCACGGGTGAATGCATCCGGGAGGTCGTCACAAATTTTTTCACGCACATCCAGATCGAGTGGAAAATCGATTTCGTATCGAAAGCCATTAGACAGATTGGTCGGTATGAGATTCAGGAAATCTTTTGTAGGATAATATTTAAACGCGTCCCCTTTTAAGCGAACCACAATCTGGTCCTGGGTCTGCCGTTCAATTTTTCCATACGTGCCATCTGATAAAAGTACCCAATCCTTAATATGCGTTGGAAACCAGGGTTCGCTTTTTACATTGGGCCGGGACACCTGATCAATCATCAGGTAAAGAGGTAGTTTCATATTGCCACCTTCCAGCAGGTTGTTGACCAAATGCACGTTGATACCAATACCTTTTACCAGCCAGGGCACCCCGTTCCAGATGAGGCGTTCATTTTCCCGAACCGTTCCCAGGTTCAAAGCCAGGCGAATTTCCTGAAAAAAAACCGGAATCAATTGCCGGAACGTCCAGGACAATCCCAGCAGAATAATGATTACAAGACTGAGCAGAAGCCAGTCGTTTAAAAAATATAAGGTGACCAGTCCGGTGACCGTGCAAAACAACACCACCACCAGATTATAAGCCGCCCGCAAAACCTTTTTGAGCCAGGGGCTGAAATCAAATATGCTTCTTTTGCCAACAATCCATTTTCGAACCGTGCTCAGAAACCACCCCAAAACCAGGCACAACGAAATCACGATTAGAAGATTGCGGCCCCGATGCCTGAAAAATTCCTTTAAATTATCCGTCGCCATGTCCACAAAGGACTGTTTGTCTTCCAGTTCAGAGTGTAGTTTTTTCCTGGCCTCCTCATATTGGAATCGGGTGATCTCGGGAGAGTATTTGTTCTTTAAAATTTCCAGGCGATGATTTAAAAACGCTGAAGCAGAATCCGGATTGATCGCCGGACCCTGCAATTCAATAAGTTCATTCAGGTTTTGTGTGGCCTGCTGGTATTTGGTCAATTGGCCTTTAAGGGTTTTAATGCGTTTTTTCAATTTATCGATCCGCCGCGGCTTTTCTGTCAGGTCGCTGATCGCATGAAGCAGGGGTAAGGTCAGTTCTTCTAATTCGCTGAACCAGTCCGTCTTCTTATTTTCGGAAAGGATAAATTCTTCTGTGCTGTGCTGAGTAGCGATTGCTTCCAGATTTCTATTCAGTTGGTCTATTTCAGCTTGCAGTTCGAGTTGCCGTTCATTGGTTCCTGGAGACCTTGGGGATTGTTGAATTTCTTCCAGTTCCATTTGCGCGGTTTGAATTTGCTGGGATATGGCGAGCAGGAGATGCTGAATATTTCCCATATCAATGGGAGAGTCCGAATCCTCGTCAGCCAGGGTGAATTGGGGGGAGAGCGCAAGAATAATGGCTGATACAACCCACAATACAGCAACACGAGCCCCCGAAAAAAAAATTCCTGGCTTTGAGGGTTCTCGGCTTGTTAATGGGTGATAGGGCATTGTGCTTTTAAGTGACCCGCTATTGCGGGACCTTTAATCCGAAAGGAGTTTTTCCAGAATCGACTTTTGTGTGTGGAGCCTGTTTTCCGCCTGATCGAAAACCACCGATTGTGTCCCGTCCAGAATTTCCGAAGTGATTTCCTCACCCCTGTGTGCAGGAAGGCAATGCATGACCAAAGCGTCTTCTTTGGCCGCCTCCACCAGTTGTTTATTGATCTGGTATTTTTGAAGACTCATTATTTTTTGATCACTTTCCTCCTGTCCCATACTGACCCAAACATCAGTATAGATCACATCTGCCCCTCGAACACCCTCTAATGGATCTTCAATAAATTCCAGCAGGTGTGTGTTGTTGATTCCTCTGGGGCGCACCGTTTGGAAATCCGGGGGGGAAGAAACCGCTAACTGGAAATCCAGTATGGAAGCGGCAATAATCCAGGAATAAGTCAAGTTATTGCCATCGCCCACATAGGCAACTTTTAGATTGTCCAGATGTCCGCGTTTTTCACGGATGGTGAACAAGTCCGAAAGCACCTGAACGGGATGATTCAGGTCGGTGAGGCCATTGATTACGGGGACCGTTGCATGGCGCGCCAATTCCTCCACATCATCATGGTCAAACGTACGGATGAGGATTCCATCCAGGTACCGCGACAACACGCGTGCGGAATCCTGCAACGATTCTCCCCGTTTTAGCTGGAGTTGATCGGACGATAGGAACAGGGAATGCCCACCCAGATCAAACATACCCACTTCAAAGGAAATACGGGTGCGCGTGGATGGCTTGTTGAAAATCATCCCCAGGGTTTTACCCTTGAGAGGATAATGGGCGATGCCTTCCTTTCGCATATGTTTGAGTTCCTGGGTGCGATCCAGAAAAGAAACAATTTCTTCTTTGTTGAAATCCTGTAAAGTTAGAAAATCTTTTTTCATTCCAGAGAATCCTGTAAATAAATCGCAACGTTACCCATTACTCAGGAAGGCAGTTTTCCCAACAGTTCCTTGAGTACTTTTAGCAGACCATTGATATCTTTTTTGCTGACGGTCAGCGGCGGTAAGAACCGCAAGGTGTTTTGCTGGACGCAGTTTATCAAAAAGCCTTTTTTCATACAATCAGTGACGAGCGAGGTTGCGGGAACATTTAATTCCAAAGCCAGCATCAATCCGGTGCCGCGAACGCTGTTCACTGCATTCTGGGATTGTGCCAGTTCTTTTAATTTCGACTCAAAATAGTTTCCCACAGCACAACTTTTTTCCAGAAACCCTTTCCGGTTCAAAACCTGTAAAGACGCGAGTGCGGCTGAACACGCCAGGGGATTGCCACCAAAAGTCGCCGCATGGGTTCCCGGTACCAGCGACTTCATGACCTGTTTGGATCCACCCATCGCTCCGATAGCCATGCCCCCTCCGAGCGCTTTGGCCCAGGTGATTATGTCCGGTTTCACTTCATAATGTTCATAGGCAAACAGTTTGCCCGTTCGGCCAAAGCCCGTTTGGACTTCGTCAAAAATCAGGAGCAGGTCCTTTTGCTGGCACAGCTTTTTCAGAGCCTTCAAATAATTTTTGTTGGCCGGATAGACACCGCCTTCGCCCTGAACGGGTTCCAGCAATACGGCGCAGGTTTTGGACGTAACGGCTTTTTCTACCGCTTTGATATCATTAAAGGGTACATATTTGAAACCGGGTAGAAGAGGTTGGAATCCGTTATGGAATTTCGTTTGCGCGGTGGCGGATAAACCACCATAGGTCCTGCCGTGGAACGAGTTTTCCATCGTGATGATCTCGTAGCGATTTTTATATCCCTGATCGAAAGAATAGCGGCGCGCCAGTTTGATGGCCCCTTCATTCGCTTCCGTTCCACTGTTGCAAAAAAACACCTTGTCCGCAAAAGACACCTTGGTCAGCGCCTGAGCCAGACGCGCCTGCGGTTCAATATGGTATAAATTAGAGACATGAAGCAGTTGCCCGGCCTGTTTCTGAATCGCGGAAACAACGGAAGGATGACAATGCCCCAAACTGTTCACCGCAAGACCCGTTACGAAGTCCAGATATTCGCGTCCCGCTCTGTCCCAAACCTTGATCCCTTTTCCGCGTACTAAAGTTATAGGAAACCTTCCATAGGTATTGGCTACGTATTTGTGAGTGAGATCAATGATTTCTTCGTTCTTGTTTTTTGCAGGCATTGGCTTATTCTTACTATTAAAATGTGCTTGGAATAAAATTAGGAAACCAACCTTAACATATAATATCGAGTGGTAACAAATCTAATCTATACAATCATTTGTCCTGGGAAACCGGTCTGGAGGCGGGGTTATGTTTGCTGATAAAAAGGCCGTCGAAAACTGTTTGGCGGCGTGGCTTCGGTTTTCCAGAAGCATGTTGAATTTTGTGTATCCCCAACCTTGTGTTTATTGCGGAGAAAAAACCGGAAACAAGGATTTGTTCTTGTGCTCCCATTGCTGGCAAGGATTGGTCTTGATCGATTACCCCTATTGTATCCATTGTGGATATCCTGCAGAGGTATCTTACGATTTTCCGCACGAATCCTTTGTTTGCGGGACGTGTCAAAAAAAACCGTTTAGTTTTGATCGTGCCCGGGCAGTGGGAACTTACGATTCTGTTCTAAAGGCATTGATACACCATTTGAAATACAGGAAATGCATGGGAGTCATGGTTCCCTTAAAAATTCTTATTGAAAATCATTTCCAGGATATTGTTGTAATTTACAAGGAATTTAAAGTGGTTCCGGTTCCATTGCACCCGACACGATTGAAAGAACGCGGGTTTGATCAGGCCTACATCGTTGCCCGGGAGGTCGCGCGATTTCTAAATATTGTTTTGGAGGAAGGTGTATTAATACGGATCAAAAAGACAAGCACGCAAACGGAAATGAACCAGAAAGAAAGGCTTGATAATGTTAAAAATGCCTTTGAAGTAATGATGCCGGAAAAAGTTTCCGGCCAGAACGTGCTATTGGTTGATGATGTGTTCACCACGGGAGCCACCCTTAATGAAGCAACACGGGTGTTGAAGAAGGCCGGAGCTCTCACCATTCATGTCTTTACCCTGGCGCGTGCGTGAGATCATCTCAGGCTTGAGGTGACCAGGTACCAGGCTCCTATGCTAACAAAGTATCCGGCCAGAATGGCAGGTGCCCATTTCAGATGGGACATAAACGTGTAGTTTTTTCGGTCCACTCCCATAACGGCAACGCCGGCGGCGGAACCGATGGACAACAAGCTACCGCCCACTCCAGCAGTCAGTGTGATCAACAGCCATTGGTCTATGCCCATAGAAGGCTCCATTTTTAGCACTGCATACATGACAGGGATGTTGTCAACAATGGCGGAAAGGAATCCTACAAGAATATTGGAAGTGGTTGGTCCCAGGCCGCCATACATACTTGCGCTGACCAAAGCCAGATAACCGACATATTGCAAGGCGCCGACAGCGGTTAATACGCCGAAGAAGAAAAGCAAGGTGTCAAACTCAACCGTTTCCACCTGTTTGAAAATGTCGAACCGGGGATGTTTGCGGCGGTCTTTGTCGATGCCCAAAGATTCCATCATTTTTTTCTCGCCCCAATGCTCCAGGTAATATCCCTTAAGCATAAGGAGTCCCAGACCCAGCATCATTCCAAGGAATGGAGGCAGATGCAGGAATTGATGAAAACTGACGGCTGTTGCTATCGTGAGCACCCCCAGGCAGATTACAATTTTTGCCCCTGGCTTCATTTGCACCTTATCCGTACTGCCCTCTGGTTTTAGTTTAGGAACAAAGGGAAACATGATCAATGCCGGTACCAGCCAATTGACAACTGAGGGGATCATCAAGTAGGCAAATTGCACGGTCTCCACTTTGCCGGCAGTCCAAACCATCAAGGTGGTGATATCTCCAAAGGGGCTCCATGCACCCCCTGCATTTGCCGCGACAACGATATTGACAAACGCGGGAACAATGAACTTGCCATTGCCTCCACTGACTGCCAGGGCGACCGTGGACATCAGCAAGGCACTCGTTAAATTGTCGGCCATTGGTGAAAGGAAAAAAGTGATCAATCCTGTAGCCCAAAACAACTCGCGAAAACCGAGACCTTTCCGGATCAACCAGGACCGTAAAGCTTCAAAAACACGGCGCTCGTCCAGTGTATTGATGTAAGTCATTGCTACCAGCAAAAAGAAAAACAACTCACCGATTTCGGCGATTAACTCTTTGATGTAATCATGAGCGTGGCCCCCCCCATGCGAAGCTTCGTAGATGCCAATAAAAGCCCACATGATACAGCCTATCAAAACCACAGGTTTTGATTTTTTCATGTGGATCTTCTCTTCGAAAATGACCAGGGAGTATGCGAGAATGAACCCAATTAAAGAAGCGTATCCCACCCAGGTACTATATAGATTATGCATCGGCTATCCCTTCGCTAGTTGGTAAAACAATGACTTAATCCCATTTTAAAAATATCAAACCCAGGTAGCTTACAATTTCCATCAGGAACTCCCTCAAGGTTAAATTGAGAATAAGAATGGAATTGTAAGTTTAATTGGTATTATGTGATAAGTAAAAACCTTATAGCCAAACGAACCTGAACATGATTGGATTTTTGGTAGCTTATATTAAACTATTTGCCCGAAAAAAAATATTGATTTATGAAGAAATTCTACCCTTCATGAAAAGCAGAAGAATTTTTTTCGTTTCAAAAATTGAAGTGAGGTTTGTAACGAGGCAAGATTCTTGGAGTCAGAGCAACTTATCCATGCAAAATATGCAAAAAATTTTCCATTAGAAATTGATCAGCTTTTTGTTTGTGTTAGGGACTCAGGAAGTCAAAGTTTATTTTCAGGATAACCCTCAAATCGGATGTAAAGCTGTATTTTCAATGCTGATATTGTGATCGTTTGGATTGAATATTTTGAAAAAACTAAGAAGCTCTTTGTCAACCGTTAAAATTCCAAAAACTGGAAATAAATCAAAAAGATCAAAAAACAATTTAAAGCGTTAAATAGGGCGAATAAGTGTTGACTGAAGCTGAATTTATGCTAACATTTCACCCGTACATTTAATGAAGCATTATTGATCCAACTAGGCTTTTTTATTGAAATCTTGTCTATAGAAAAATATCTTTCTGAAGGAAAGAAATTCATTGATGGCTCTCTAGCCCAATTTTTACCCGATGAGAGTGCTTATCCAAAAAGCATTCACGAATCAATGAATTATAGCCTTCTTGCCGGTGGCAAAAGGTTACGCCCCATTCTTGTAATTGCGGCTGCTGAAGCAATCGGTGGAAGCCGTGATGTTGTCTTACCCTTTGCTGTCGCCGCAGAATTTATCCACACTTATACATTGATCCATGACGATCTGCCTGCATTGGACAATGATAATTTTCGGAGGGGAAAACCAACCAATCATAAGGTGTTTGGTGAAGCGATTGCTATTCTGAGTGGTGACGCCTTATTGACACAGGCTTTTATAGTGATGACCAACGGGTTTCTAATGGAATCGGTGCCGCGCGGCAATGTTTTAAAGGCCGCTCACGAATTGGCCCGGGCCATTGGCTCCACAGGTGTAATTGGTGGGCAGGTGGTCGATCTGGAGTCGGAAGGCAAACCCATCGATTCCCAAACTCTCGAATACATCCATATTTACAAAACGGGATTTTTCTTTAAAGCATGTATTCGAGTGGGAGCTATTTTAAGTGAAGCGAATCAAGACCAACTGAGTGCGCTTTCAAGATTTGGATCCCATATTGGCCTTGCCTTTCAGATCGTCGATGATATTTTGGATATCACGGGCGATGAAGATCTGTTGGGGAAGGATGTGGGTAGCGATCAAGATAGAAATAAAGCCACTTACCCTGCATTATTCGGTTTGGAAGAATCGAAACGCAAAGCTGAAGAATTGGTAGAACAAGGTATTGCCAATCTTGGGGAATTTGATGAGCGGGCAGAACCTCTTAGGGAAATTGCCCGTTTCTTTATTCAACGAACTTTTTAACCGGTAAAACCATGAGCAAGCTCCTAGACCAAATAAACTGTCCAGATGATTTAAAAAAAATCGATATTGAAGATATGCCTCAGCTTGCTGCGGAAATCCGCGAAATGTTGTTACAGACCATTTCTAAAACCGGGGGGCACCTCGGTTCCAATATGGGTATTGTGGAAATAACCATGGCTTTGCATTATGTCTTTGATAATCCGACAGATAAATTCCTTTGGGATGTGGGGCATCAAACCTACGTCCATAAACTTCTCACCGGGCGCCGTGAGCGGTTCGATACGCTTCGCCAATATAAAGGGTTGAGCGGGTTTACGCGGCGTGAGGAAAGTGTGCACGATCACTGGAACTGTGGTCATGGCGGTACCTCGATTTCTGCCGCAATTGCTTTTGCCAAAGCCCGTGATCTTAAAAAGGAAGATCATTCCGTTGTGGCTATTATTGGAGATGGTTCTCTTACCGCGGGTATGGCGTTTGAAGGCCTCAACCATACCGGACACGTACAAAGCGACGTGATTGTTATCCTCAACGATAACGAGATGTCCATTTCCGCAAATGTCGGTGGTATGTCGGCCCATTTGTCCCAGATTATGACGGGTCAGGTGATGACCAAAATCAAACAGGAGATCGATCAATTACTGCTGGCCATTCCGGGCATTGGCAAGGATATTTCACGCTACGCGCATCGCATTGATGAGGCGATCAAGGGTGTGTTCATTCCCGGGCGATTGTTTGAAGATTTGGGTTTTCGCTATGTAGGACCCATTGATGGGCATGATACTAAAACCTTAATCGAAACGCTGGAGACGATAAAAGATTTAAAGGGCCCGACTCTGGTTCATGTGGTTACCCGAAAGGGTAAAGGCTACAAAGTTGCGGAAGAAAAAGCGGATGTTTGGCATGGTGCGTCTCCCTTTGATATTCAAACCGGTAAATTCATTAAAAAGAAATCCAACCCGAATTACACGTCCGTATTCGCGGACGCAATGATTGAACTCGCTAAATCTGATGAAAAAATTATAGGTATCACTGCGGCTATGCCCGATGGTACCGGGGTCAGCAAGTTTGGCAAGGAGTTTCCTGATCGGACTTTTGATGTGGGCATGGCGGAGCAACATGCGGTTTCTTTTGCCGGTGCTTTGTCCATTGAAGGATTCAAACCGGTGGCGGCAATTTACTCCACCTTTTTGCAAAGGGCTTACGATCAGGTGGTGCACGATGTGTGTCTCATGAATCTGGATGTGACCTTTGCTATGGACCGTGCGGGTATCGTTGGTGAAGATGGCGCGACGCATCAGGGTTTATTTGATATTGCATACCTTCGAACCTTGCCTAATATGGTTGTCATGGCTCCCAAAGATGAAAACGAATTACGCCATATGTTAAAAACCGCTATCTATCATCCTGGCCCCGCCGCTTTGAGATATCCGCGGGGAGCTGGATTGGGCATTGCATTGGATAAAGAGATAAAAATGCTTGAAATCGGTAAGGGTGAGGTGCTCATTGACGGATCGGATGTGGCTATTTTTGCATACGGTCATATGGTGTATCCTGCTATCGAAGCGGCCGAAAAACTCAGGGAAGCCGGAATTGATGCCGCGGTGATCAATGGGCGTTTTGCCAAGCCTATTGATTCCGAACTGGTTTTGAAATATGCGGAAAATACTAAGGCGATTATCACTATCGAGGAACATTCGGCTCAAGGGGGATTTGGCTCGGCGGTCCTTGAAGTTCTTCAGGAACATGATGCTTTGAAAAACCTGCGCTTTGAGCGAATTGGTGTTGCTGATATCGTTGTTGAGCAAGGAGCGCCAGCGCTTATCCGGAAGAACCTGGGATTGGATCCGGAAAGTTTGTGCGAAACCATTCAATCGTTTTACAAGGGTGTCAAAGGCGTTGATGTTTCTTCTAACGGTAACAAAAAAGTGAATGGTACGGCTCAAAAGAGTCTCCCTGGAAATAGCAAAAAATCTCGCGAAAAAATCAAACAGCCGGTGAATGGCTAGATCTGCACAATTAAAAAGAACAACACGGGAAACTGATATTCTCGTGGAAATAGACCTTGATGGCACCGGGGTCCAGGACCTGAATACTTCCATCCCTTTTCTGGACCATATGCTTTCGCAGTTGGCCCGGCACGGGTTGTTTGATCTTAAGGTCCATGCCAAGGGCGACATCGAAATCGATTTTCATCATACCGTTGAGGATGTGGGTATCACCCTGGGCCAGGCTTTTGAAAAGGCTCTTGGTGATAAAAAAGGAATCCGCCGGTTCTCTCAGGCCTTTGTTCCCCTAAACGAAGCTTTGGCGCATTGTGTGATTGATATCAGTGGCCGGGGCTTTTTTGTTTTCAATGTTGACCTGCCCAAAACCAAGCTGGGTACCTTTGATGTCGAATTGATTCCTGAATTTTTTCAAGCTTTCTCGGCCAACAGTGGAACTACCCTCCATATCAATTCCCCCTACTGGGAGAATTTGCACCACATCGCAGAAGCTATGTTCAAATCTTTTGCCAGAGCGTTGGATGAAGCTTGTCAACTCGATCCACGATCTAATGAAGTCCCCTCTACAAAAGGAAAATTGTAATTGTGATCGCTATTGTCGATTACGGAATGGGCAATTTGCGATCGGTTCAAAAAGGATTCGAAGCAGTTGGAGCCCAGGCCAAAGTTACCAGCCAATCTTCTGAAATCCTGGATGCCTCAGCGGTGGTTTTGCCAGGAGTCGGAGCTTTCAAGGACTGCATGGACAACCTGGAACGCTTTGGGTTGGTCGAAACTGTTTGTAAATCCGTTCGCAGTGGAAAACCCTTTCTGGGCATTTGCCTTGGATTGCAATTGCTGTTCAATCAAAGTATAGAGTTCGGTGAGGTGTCCGGTCTGGGGATCGTTCCGGGGAAGGTAGTCCGGTTTTCATTTGCAGACGGAAATGAAAATGAGTTGAAAATTCCTCATATGGGCTGGAACACGGTTCGGACTCAAAAGAATGTTCCCTTGTTTGAGGGCATTCCAGCAGATTCTTATTTCTATTTTGTTCATTCCTATTATGTCGTTCCTGAAGACCCGTCTGTGATTGCAACGACCACGAATTATGGCCAGGACTTTGTTTCCGGAATTCATTACGACAATGTCTACGCCTTTCAATTCCACCCCGAAAAAAGCCAGAAATTGGGATTGGCCTTACTGCAAAAATTTTCCCAATTAAAATAAGCCGCCTCCGGGCCGGGGAGCTTTGATGAAAACTCCACATTTGGTCCGCGGATTGATGATGGTATCCATCACCACCGTCCTTTGGGGCATTTTGCCCATCTTGCAAAAAATTGCCCTGCACCGGTTTTCCTCGGGAACGGTGGTTTGGTTTCGTTTTGTTTTAGCTTTTCTGGTTTTATTTCCCCTCCTGCATTTTAAAAAATTTCGTCCAGCGGACATCATAAAAAAGCCGCCCCTGTTGGGTGTGATCGCGGGCGTCTGCCTGGCCGCAAATTATTTCAGTGTGATTCAGGGGATTCACTACAGCGGCCCCTCCAACGCGGCGATCTTGATTCAATGTGCGCCCGTGTTGTTGGTAATAGTCGGGGTTGTGATGTTTAAGGAAACCTGGTCCCGCGAGCAGGTTCTTGGGTTTTTTATATGCCTGAGTGGTTTTATTCTATTTTACCTGGACAAAATGAAAGGTGTAGGCGATGTCAACCTTTATGGATTGGCCAACGGATTCATACTGTTTGGGGCCGTATCCTGGGTCGTTTTTATGGTGTGCCAGAAAACGCTGAGTGACCGGTATCCCGCGCAAAATTTGAACTTGCTCATTTTCGGGTGCGCCGCAATCAGTCTGTGGCCATTGGCCGATCATTCTGAATTATCCGGAATGAGTTTTGGCGATGGGTGTTTGCTGGTGTTTCTGGGTTTAAACACCTTGTTCGCTTATGGGGCACTGGCAGAAGCGGTTCGATGCATTCCTCTTGCATATATCAGTGTCATCACAGCGCTCAATCCCCTGCTGACCGTATCCCTGATGCAGGTGGTTCCAAAATGGCTTCCAGAGCGGGTTCCGGTGGAATTCATGGGACTTCAGGGCTATATAGGTGCACTAATAGCCATTATGGGGGTAATATTTGTGGTTCAAAAATCATGAGACTCTCGCAATCCACTCTTAAATAAAAAGTTATTAAGGAGTACAAAAGTAAAAAGACAATTTGCGCAACCTGTCATTCTGAGGAGCCTTTTAAGGCGACGAAGAATCTCTGGATAAATTTTGACCAGAGATCCTTCGCTGACGCTCAGGATGACGTACTGTACGCCGAAAAATAATCCAAAAGCTGATGCTCGCTAGAAATAAATTTATCCATTTTTGTGTATTTCTACTTATGAACTTATTAATATTATTGAAAATACTTAGGGCTTCACTGCAGTGATCACACCTGTGGGTATAGCATCGACCCTGAAATGTCGAATATCTTTCATTCCCAATTCTTCAATCCAACGCGACTTTTCTTGTACGCTGTGTGCCCGGCCCCCTGGCGTTAACAATCCGATGTTAATGCTGAACAATACATCTTCTATGGGTTGAGTTCCGGTTTTATCCGTACAGAACCCGTGAATGACCAGTCTTCCTTTCGAATCGAGAGCATTAAAGGCTTTTAGGACAAGGCTCTTTGCTGATTCCGGATCATACATGTGCAGGACATTCGCCAATAAGATCAAATCGTAGCCCGTTCCCAAATCATCCTTTTGAAAGTCCCCGGCCAGGGTATCGACTCTATCTTTCAGGCCATAACGGGCGATATATTGTTTCGCAATTTCCACAACTGGAGGAATATCGAACACCGTGGATTTCAACTTTGTATGCAATTTGGCCCATTCCAGGGAATAGGTGCCCGGACCGCCGCCAACATCAAGCATGCGGGAATATTCGCCCACAGGGATTTCGCGGGCGAGCAACCAGGTGGCTTCCAGACCTTTATCGTGCATGGCATCGGTGAAAGCGCGCATTTTTTTCGGTTCCGATCCCAACATCTCCATAATGCTGGTGACGTTTTTTCCCGATTCTATAAACCTGGGAAGCTCTTGCCAGGCCCCCATCAGTTCTCCTGTCAAATGGATCCATTGATGAAGGCAATGTTCGCCGTCCTGTGTTAAGAATTTTTTATATTCAGGAAGCAGGCGAAAGTTTTCATGGTCTTTATCTGCAAAACCCAACCCCACCAGGGCATTGAGAAGCCTTTTCATAGGTTCCGTAGACATGCCTAAGGTTTTTGCAACCGTTTGGGCGTCTACAAAATCCTCTGATATCTGATCAAATACCTTCAAACGATTTGCCGTAGTAAGGATGGTGGCAGGTTGGTAACCCTGGAGCATTTGCCAGAGTTTTTTTTGTATGTCATCCATGGTTCCGCTTCCTTTTTTATAATAATGGATTGTTGCTATGATCATAAATGGTCAACCCCTTACGATCAATAGTGGAAGCTTCTGCGATCCATTCAAAGCTACAGAAAATTTCACGCTCCACAAATTAGGGATAAATAAAATTCAAGGTGTAAGGTGACTTGGTTTCTGCCGACCCAGGGGAGTGGTTTTGAAAATTTTAAACTCAAGCAGGATAGTTTCCATGATTACCAATTTAAAAACCCTCTCAACGATATCGATTGTTATTGCAAGCCTTTTTGCATTTTTCGCCTTTTATTCTCATGACCCTTCCATGGCTCAAGTACTAAAGACCAGGACGAGCGACCTTCCCCGATTGTTCAAAGCACCCGAGTTCAGAGGTTTGTCCAACTGGATCAACTCAGATCCTATAAGGTCGATGAATGACCTGAAAGGAAAAGTGGTGCTGGTGGATTTTTGGACGTTCGGATGTGTCAACTGCATTCATACGTTGCCTTATGTGAAGGAATGGCATAATCGCTATGCTGACCGCGGACTGGTGGTTTTGGGTGTGCATGCTCCAGAATTTCAATACGAGCGTAAGTTGGAGAATGTTCAAGCGGCGGTGAAACGTTTTCAAATCAAGTACCCTGTGGTGCAGGACAATGATTTCAAATTCTGGAGGGCCTACAAAAACCGTTATTGGCCGGCTTTGTTTTTGGTGGATGCGGATGGAATCGTGCGCTACACCCACTATGGGGAAGGTCGGTACCGAGAAACTGAAGGCGCCATCGTTAAATTGCTCAAAGATATCAGGTCCTGAAAGTTGTGTTGAGTGTATTGTTTGCAGGGGTGGCTTTTATCGCAGGTGGGTTTTCCGTGGCGTCTCCCTGTGTTCTTCCCGTTTTGCCTGTAATTATTGCGGGGATGTTGAATCAGGGCAACGACTTGCGGTTGTGGGTGCTGGTGGGTTCGCTTTCAGCAAGTATCATTCTTTTCACCTTCCTTTTAAAAGTGTCCAGCCTTCTTGTTGATGTTCCTCCTGAAACCTGGTCTTATCTTTCCGGTTTACTCCTGGCCTTGGCCGGAGGGCTCATGGCATTTCCCAAAGCCTGGGAGTGGGTGCAGGTTAAGGTTGCAAGGACCGGATACCATCGGCTTCCTCCCGAAAAGGCCGATTCGGGGTATTGGCAAACCGCTATGCTGGGAGCGGCGTTGGGACCCGTTTTCAATAGTTGCTCACCGACCTATGCAGTGATTCTGGCTACCGTCTTGCCTGCAGACCCGGTATCTGGATTGATTTATCTTATTTCATACATTTTCGGAATGGTCCTGTTGATTTTGTTGATAGCTTATTTGGGTAGCAAGGCGTCTGCCCGGCTCAAATGGTTGGCTCATCCTGATAACGCGGTCAAAAAGGCTGTGGGTGGGCTATTAGTCATTTTTGGCATTTTGATTGCAACAGGTTGGGAACAGTCAATTGAATTGAAAATGATCGATGCAGGAATGGGCACTAACCCTATTGAAACATTACTGCTGGATAAAATGTTTGGCCGGAGATTTTGAAAACTTTGAGGAATCGAGGCCTCAATTGATACCGTAATTGTTCGGGTAGTCCATAGGTTCCTTCACATATTTGCTGTCACGCAAATGGTCCAGATAAAAGCGGGTGAGGCTGATACGAAACGCTGAAAAGGGTGTGAACCCGCCCCGGCTAAAGGCGTATCCAAGATAGACAAAGTATCGGACGATTCGGTTGGGTATCAAGGTTGATCCTGACATTTAGAGGTTTCGGGTAGGTTAACGGTCTTGTTTCATGGCTTTGTCGATTTCTCTTTGGGCCTCGCGTTTTTTGAGCGATTCGCGTTTATCGTACATCTTTTTTCCCTTGGCTACGGCCATTTCCAGTTTGGCTCGGCCATTTTTAAAATAAATTTTTAACGGAATCAAGCTCAATCCCTTTTCCTGCGATTTCCCGATGAGGCGGCTGATTTCCTTTTTGTGAAGCAGAAGTTTGCGTTTGCGAGTCGGTACGTGATTGAACTGATGTGCCGGATCGTAAGGTGATATGTGACAACTCAACAACCAGGCCTCACCACGCTCGACGCTCACATAGCTGTCTACTAGATTGGCTTTACCATCCCTTAAAGCTTTCACTTCCGTTCCTGTCAAAACCATGCCCGCCTCAAGGGTGTCCTCGATAAAATAATCGTGGCGAGCCTTTTTGTTCTGGCAGATGATTTTGATTCCAGTCATTCTATGCTTTCGTTTGTCTGATTTACTTTAATAAGAACCGCTTTCCCTACGTCGCAGTCAAATATATCAGCGGCGTTTCCATCACGTACAAAAACTTCCAACTGACCCCAACTGCTGATGATGGCTCCAGCCTGTCCCTTTTCTCCCTGCGCATAATTGTCGTTAAAGCCATGAAGAGTGAGATTTCCAATTGTAATCGTCAGAGGCCCTAATTGCATCAGATTTCTAAGGGGTGCTTCTTGAATATTGGTCATCAAATTTCCAAAGCGGTCAATATACACCACTTCACCGATAATGGAGGTTTTGTCTATTTTTGCCTGGGTTAAATGTAGCTGAACAGGGTCCGTGATCGCCAGTCCCATTTCAGAAAGGGGCGTTCCCTTCGCCACCCAGCCAGCTGTGGGAGCAAACACGTCGCGACCGTGAAAAGAGGTGGATACCGTTTTAAGAAAAAACTTGCTCTCCGCAAGTTCAAAAAACTGGCCCCCACCTTCAACAGAAGGGGCCAGCACACCGTTGTCTGGACCGATGAACACGTGATCTTTAAATGTAGCCGCCACGTGTCGCCGTGCACTACCCACTCCCGGGTCTACCACCACGACGTGAACGGTGCCGGCTGGGAACCAGCTCCAGGCTGACTGAATGGCGAGCGCTCCTTGCCGAATATTTTGTGGCTCGATCTCATGAGTGATGTCGACCACCTGGGCGTCCGGGCAAATGGACAAAATCACGCCTTTCATGATGCCTACAAAAGGATCCTGGGTTCCGAAATCCGTGGTGAGTGTGATTATTGGACGCATCCCGATACCCGGGATTCTGTAACCTCCTGGACTCGGATGGAAACCAGGCGATTCATCAATAAGTTGTCCCCTTCAAAATGGACCGGGATGAAATTTTCTGAGTGCCCTTTAAGATCCTTCGTTTTGGTGTCACGTTGGTTTTCTACCAGCACCTGTAACGATTGACCGCTAAAGTTTTTCCTGAACTGCAGGCCTTTATTTTTTGCCAGGTCGGTGAGGATCTTGTTGCGTTCTTTTTTTACCGCGTTGGGAACATCATTCTTCAACTCGGCAGAGTCAGTAGAATTTCGTGGGGAATAGCTAAACACGTGTAAATAGGAGAATGGCAAATCCTCGACGATCTTCAAAGTGCGCTCAAACATCGCTTCCGTTTCACCAGGAAACCCGACAATGACATCAGCACCCAGCCCGAGGTCTGGAATGTCCTTCACCGCCCGCTCGACGACATCCCGATATTGACCGGAATTGTAATTGCGGCGCATGGCTTTTAAAATCGTGTCGTCACCGCTTTGCAGGGGAATGTGTAAATGAGGGCACAAGGATTCGGTATCGGCAATCAGGTGAATCAGGTCATCGTCGATTTCCATCGGGTTGATGGAACTGATGCGTACCCTGTAATCGCCGGGAATACGAACAACGTCTGCGACCAGAGAAGAAAAAGTTTCCGGTACAACCTTTTCCATTCCATAGGTTCCAAGATTGATTCCGGTTAAAGTGATCTCCTTGTAGCCTCCACGCACCGCCTCGCGCACATTGTTCAAAACATTCTCTCGCGAATCGCTGATGGATCGCCCACGAGCAAGAGTGACGGTGCAAAACGAGCAATCCTCATCGCACCCGGTTTGAACTTTGATGAAAGCCTTGGTTTTGCCAATAGACGCGTGACTGACAGGGATCGTGGTGAATTCCCGATTCTCCGCATTGATATCGGTCATATAAAGGTAGGGCTCATCCAGCTTGAATCCGTTTTCCAGTCCAAACAATTTTTTGCGAATAACGGATGCTATTTCCAGTTTGTTGCTATTGCCAAGAACAATATCCATACCAGGAAGCGCCAGCGCTTCTTCGGGATTCATCTGCGCATAACAGCCTGTGAACACCACCATCGCGTTTTCATTGATCGCCAGAGACTTTTTAACCGCGAGCCGCGAATTGTAATCGCTCTTTTGCGTGACCGTACACGTGTTCACGACATAGATATCCGCTCTCTCTTTGGGGTCGATGATGGAAAACCCGTCTTCCTCCAAAAGCGTCTGCATCTCCGCCGTATCGTGTTGATTGGTCCTGCAACCCAGTGTGGTAAAAGCTACTTTCATCAATAGAAAATCCGTTTGAATTTACAAAAGAATAATAATCATCATCATAGTCCAGAAACTTGACTTGAATCAACAGGATTTGTTCTTTCCCTCTAAACAGTGAAATATTTGGATAATGTTTCCCCAAAGGAACCTGTTCACCAAAATGATTGAAAAAAATTATCTCCGTGGCAATACTTAATTGACTCAAAATATTTAATATTTTGAGCCGAATAAATTTAACAATCGGCTCATGAAATACAACTGGAAACGGTCTGATTTGCCCCATTTAAGATATGATCTTAATAAGTTCGAGTTTGCCTTGTTCGCATTTTCCAAACGAGCTGGTAGGTAGGTGACTTTTGGAAGACTTGTCGGAGGACTCACAAAATGAGGGCTTGGTCGACTTGATAGTGATGGAAGGGATCAAGTTAACCGTTTGGGTGGTGGACGGAGAACAAAATATGAATTAAATTTGTGAAAAATGAAAAAGCCGAAAAGGCCGGCAACCAGGGTGATGCCGGCCTTAATGTTTGTATTGGGGGTTGGGCAAATTTTTGCTTCCCGGTTAATGAGAGCCGACACCTAATTTCTAAGTTTGGAAAAAACGAAATCGTGTTCCTTTTGCGAGTTGTGGCAGGAGAAACAACTCTTTCCTCTATCCGATACAATACGTTGCAGTTTGGAGTTTTTTGAAAACGCCTCGAATCCCCAGCCGCCTGTTGATGGAAAATCGGATTGATTTTTCTCCATGACTCCTACCAGCTTTCTTTCTCCTTCCTGAATGGTGTGATCGCTTTTATTGTATTCCACCAGGTCGAAGACCAGGATTGAACCATCGGGAAAAGACCCTTCTTTTAATCCTTGCACTGCTTTCCAGTTTCCATACACATGGTGCAATCCCTGAAACGGGTTCTCAAGTGGATGCCCGGGTTCGATTAACATGGTTTTGATGTGTGTCCATTTACGGTAGTCATCCGGATATTTTACTTTGGGATCGTTTGCTTCGCTTGTAAGAGCGAAAAGAATCAATACACCTGCCACAACCAGACTTTGAAATGCTTTCATTGATTATTCTCCTGAAATCACTACTGTCCGGGGAAATTTTTAACATTGGGTTGATAGTCCAGTATTAAAAAATATTTCATTGTTTTTTAAGGAGTTACCTGTTTTCGATCCATGCTGTCCGGGAAAACCTGAATCTACATCCCCTGAAAGAGTTTTCTGAGATCGCTGAAAATCCTTATCAGTGTGGGAACAGGCATTTACAGCCATTTTAGGAGCTTATTCGTGCTGTCCGGTTAAAAAACAGCCCAATTAAGCCTCACGTTTTCAAAGAATATTTTGATTTTCCCCGGACACTAGTGTCCTGAAAAGAGGTTTAAATTAGTTTTGACTCGAAACTAAAAGTAGAGTATCGCATAAAAAATGCTTTGTCAAACTAGTTTTGATTCGATACAATTTGTTTTCTATGAGTGCTTATCTTTTTCAGGAATATATAGAACGTATCTCAAGTCTGATACGGTCGGAGGCTCGGTTAACAGGGGTGGAGTATGACCTTCAACCCATCCAGTTGAGTGCATTGTATTATTTGAGCCGGGCGAACCGGTATTCCAATACGCCTCAGGGGGTTTCGGACTATTTTGGTTTGACGAAGGGAACCGTGTCCCAAACCCTGAAGGCCCTGGAAAAAAAGGGTTTGATTCAGAAAAGTCCGGATTCAAAGGATGGTCGGGTGGTGCATCTGAAAGTTACCGGTTCGGGACGGAAACTATTAAAACAATCTTTGCCATCGCCCATGGTTTCAGGTTTCTGGGAGGGATTAAAAAAGTCCGAGCAAACTCAAGTGACTGAGATTTTGAGGCAACAGCTTTTGCAAATGCAAATGGCCAATGGCATGAAATCGTTTGGTCTGTGCCGGACGTGCCGTTTTAATTCCAAAAAGGGTGAAGGAAAGTTTTTCTGCGAATTAACAAAAGAAAATCTGAGTATGAATGACACCGAACTCATTTGCCGGGAGCATGAGCAACCGAAAGTGTGAAGACTGGTAAATCTTGTGAGTTTTTCTCCTCAGGGTAGCTCTGAAATCAATGCCCGGCCTATAGCCCCGTCGTTTTTTGAGTTGTCCTGACACACGTTCTTTACTTTTCCTTTGCGAAAGTACCCATGATAAAAAAGCCAGGTTTTTCCCGCATCTTCTTTAATCGTGGCAGAAAACAAACCTGTCTTATGGCATTTGGAACTTTCGCGTCCAGAGTCATGCCACGAGATTCCGTTGTTTTCGTATATCAGTGGATACCACTTGGAAAAATCACCGGGAGCGCTACCGTCAGGCGTTGTGGAAGTCGTAAGCCAAAGGCCTTGCTTGGTTATGTCCGCCTGATTGTATAAAAATCCTGCGAAATAAAATTTGTTGTTTTTGACTAAAACATCCATGTGAAACGGACCGGTTTTGGTCAACTGGTTTGCAAAGGGAACTTTGTGGGTGAGCCGTTTTTTCTCCGACCAAACTACACCGTCCTTGCTCGTTACATGTACCAGGGAAACGCCTCCCTCTTTAGGTTTACTTGCTGTCTGGTACCACATATGCCAGGTTCCGTTTTCGCCATTGGGTCCGTCGCCCGGTTCGTACCAGGCTGTTTGATCGCCGATGAAACTGTAGCCGTGTAACTTTTCCCAGCGATGGGTTCCGGTAATCACTGGATCAGGATGCTTGACCCAGCTTTTGCCATCCCATTCTGCAAAGCCGATACGATAATCCTTGACTCTTTTTTCAATTATGCTCCAACCCAGATAGTAGATCCGGCCCACCCATTCTTCACGCTGATTATCGTAGCCATGAACAAACTTGGGAGTTTCTGTTGTGTGATCGTCCCAGGTACCTTTGGGACCAGGTGATATTGCAGGGACTGGATTCACTTTCCAAAGGGACGCAGGAGCGGAAAGAGATTTACCTGCGGGTAAGCTGGCAGAAAGTATGTGAATGGGAAAACTTTTCTTTCGATTCAATTCTATTGAATTGAAAAACAACCACCATCGCTTTCCAAATTTGACCAATTCTGGGTCGGAAGCCACTCTCCAACCTTTGGGAAGACGTTCGCTGGAAATAAACAGTTGTTCATTATTCGCCAATTCTTCCTGGCCGATTACTAATTCCTGCGAATCTGCTGTGCTTAAAAGGGACCAATGAATAATGAAACCTAAAAGCAGAAACGAACTGATTTTTATAATAAGGGATTTCGGAAAATACCATATTAGGTCACAAAATGGAATTTTAGAAAAAGAACTTTGAATCATAATTTTGCTTGGTTGGTGGGTCCAAAAAAAATTCAATAACTCATTTAAAGGGCAGTCCATCAATCGGATTAATTATATCAATAGAAAGCATCGGGTTGTAATTTATTGAAAAATAATGCCTTCATTTCTTAATAAAAAACCAGAATGGGTATTTTCCTTGACCCTCTTCAAGCCCTTTGTTATATTCCAGAGTCAAGGCCTAACAAGCCTTTAATCCTTATATTATTTGCATTTCAAAGTTCCTGCCTCAAATTTCGTTTCTTGTTGATACCCCTTTTTCAGGTTCATATCCATGCCAGATAATCCACTTGCTGTAATCGTTTTAGCGGCAGGAAAGGGAACCCGAATGAAATCGGTTTCAGCAAAGGTGCTTCATCCTTTAAAGGGTCAACCTTTACTTTCTTTTGTTTTGGAATCGCTGAAACCCCTCCAGGCCGAGCGCGTTTTGGTGGTTGTGGGATATCAAGCCGATGCAGTCAAGTCGCGTTTTGCGCATGAAAATATTGAGTGCGTTTTGCAGGAAGAACAATTGGGCACCGGGCATGCGGTACAGCAGGCAGAGCTTGTACTCAAGGACTTCGAGGGGGATGTTTTGGTTTTGTGTGGCGACATGCCTTTAGTGAAATCCGGGACACTATTAAATCTGCTGGACACCCATAGAAAGTCATTTGCAGATTGCACCTTGCTGGTCCTTAAAACGACTGAACTAAAAGATTTCGGTCGGATTGTAAGAGATCCTCAAGGACAGGTGATACGCATTGTCGAAAATAAAGATTGCGATGAAACCGAAAAAACTATTGACGAATACAACGCGGGAATTTATTGTTTTAATAACTGTTTGTTATTTAAGGCGTTATCGTCGCTGGGCAACGACAACGCTCAGAAGGAATACTATTTGACCGATACGATTCAATATATGGTAAATCACCAACATAAGGTCGTAGCTGAGTTCACAAACGATGCAGATGAAATTTTAGGAATCAATACCCTTGACGACTTGAAACGCGCCGAGCAGATTGTTAAAGAAAACCCCGAACAGTTCAGGGTCCCGGAACCTCCTAGGGTCTGAATAAGGTCATGATGCCATGAAAGCAGTCATTCTTGCCGCAGGAAAAGGGTCTCACCTGAAGCCTTTTACCAACACACGTCCTATTCCCATGATGCGTCTGGCGGGGCAATACCTGTTTGACCGCAACCTGGAGCTTCTCAGGAATTCCGGCATCAACGACATTTTCGTTGTGGTTGGGCATCAAAAGGAATCCCTCATTGAACGCATTGGCGAGTTGGCCAATAACGAAATCAATGTACAATACTTCGAGCAAAAGTCGGCTAAAGGAATAGGGGACGCGATTCTTCAAGTGAAAAACAAAATCGTTCCCGGTGAATATTTCCTTTTGATTTATGGCGATACGCTGACCGCATCCAACATTTTCTCGAAGGTTCAGCAATCGTTTCATTTTTTCAAGAGTCCGGTCGCCTCTATTTGCCTGCCTCCATCCAACGCTATGTTCGGAAATGTTTTCCTGAACGCACAAATGAAAATCACAAAGGTTATAGAAAAACCCAAGGGGAACGATTTGGGCAATTACGTTTTGTCTGGAGTTTATATTTTGCCATCCACCTTTTTCGACCTGTTGGAGAAAAACAACAAGTCAATGGAAGCCGCGCTGAAGGCAATGGTGAAGGACGACGGATTGCGCGCATCCATGTGGGAAGAGGACTGGATGGACATCGTATTCCCATGGGAAATTTTAACAGCCAACAAGATTATTATGGATTCCTGGGAGAAGTCATCAATCGCAAAAACCGCGACGCTGGAAGCCAATGTCACCATTCAGGGAATCGTCCGTATCGAAGACGACGTTATGATAAAAGCCGGCGCGGTTCTGGAAGGTCCGTGTTGTATTGGTAAAGGATGCTATATCGGCAACAATTCATTGATACGCAGTTACACCGCCGTCGGCGACAATTGTTCGGTCGGTTATGGTGTGGAATTGAAAAACTGTGTGGTTCTCGATAACACCCGCATCGGGCGCTTGTCCTTCATCGGCGACAGCGTATTGGGGGAGAACGCGGATATCGGGGCCGGGACCATGACGGTGAACCGGAACGTGGACTGGAAACCGGTGACGGTAAAAAATGGAAAAAGTTCGTATCCCACAGGCCGAACCAAACTGGGTGCTTTTATAGGCGACAATGTAGTGATCGGTGCGGGTAATTCGATACAACCGGGGACCATCGTTCCCCACGGTAAAATCGTTCCGGCCCGTTACTCGGTCGGTACAGGGCGAAGAGGATAAGGAATATGTGCGGAATCAGTGGTGTGGTCGGAATGAAAGATATTTCCAATGCCTTGTACGAAGGAATTCGAAGCCTGGAGTATCGCGGTTACGATTCGTGCGGTGTGGCGCTGATGAACCGGGACAAGATCACGGTTAAAAAAAACGTGGGTGGTGTGGAAGATTTCTTTCGAAAAGAAAATGTGTTGCGCATAAAAAGTAAAGTGGGTATCGCCCATACCCGTTGGGCCACGCATGGGAAGGTTACTAAAAACAACACGCATCCCTTTCAGTCGCAGGATGGTAATTTTGCAGTGGTCCATAACGGCATCATTTCCAATTATCGCGATTTGCGAACGCAGTTGTCGCGTGAAGGTTTTAAATTTGATTCCGAAACAGACACCGAAGTGATTCCTCACCTTCTGGATAAGTATTTCAAGCAAACGCGGAATGTGGAAACGGCGCTTATCAAAACTCTGCATCAATTGGAAGGGACCTTCGCGATGGCCTTCATTTCCAGCCACAACCCGGACCAGATCATCTGCGCGAAAAGGGAATCGCCTTTGATGCTGGGTATAGCCGATGGCTGTATGTATCTGGGCTCCGATTTCAATGCGTTCATTGATTATACAAAAAACGCTATCGTCTTGGACGATGGTGAATTTGCAATCATATCCAGGGACAGCTATATCGTGAAAAATTATCTGACGCGTGCTGAAGTGACCAAACCGATCACCAAAATCGAATGGGACAGCGAATCTTCGAAAAAAGGCGGATATCCTCATTACATGCTCAAAGAGATTTACGAGCAACCGCAAACGGTGACAAACTCGTTGGACATACAGAGCGAACTGCTGGATGAAGTGGTGGATATGATATACAAGAGCGACCATACCTATCTGGTAGGTGTGGGCACCACTTATTATGTTGCCCAATATGGCCAATACATGATCTCCTCGCTGGCTCGCGAGTTTTTGCCCTCACTGAGTTCGGATGAGTTTGTGTCCCTCTCGAATGTGACAAAAAAGAGTCTGGTACTGGCGATATCCCAATCGGGCGAAACCTACGACACCCTGTCTGCATTGAAATTTGCTCATGCGCAGGGTGCGCAGACGGCGGCGATTGTGAACGTGATGGGTTCCTCTATTTCGCGTTTTGTCGATAAAGTGATCTTGCAAGGGTCGGGTCCCGAAATCTGTGTCATCAGCACCAAGGCCGCCTTGTCACAAATGATCATCCTTGTACAAATTGGATTGAAACTGGCGCTGAAAAAGAAAGTCATTAACAAACAGCAGATGAATCAGGCCATGTCGACCTTGCGGGAATTCCCCGGAATCATTGAGGCCATTTTGAATGAGCGGTCTGGCTTTATTCACCGTATCGCAAATGCCCATTACAAGATGAAACACTGGTTGTATCTGGGACGCGGGGTGTATTATCCCATTGCCCTGGAATCCGCATTG
Source organism: Nitrospina sp. (assembly GCA_024648695.1). GTDB lineage: Bacteria > Nitrospinota > Nitrospinia > Nitrospinales > JACRGP01 > JACAVV01. The sequence goes on along the minus strand of JACAVV010000028.1, from coordinate 22,496 downwards.
AAAATGAAAGAGGTGGCCTATGTCCACGCCGAAGGAATGCCTGGCGGTTTTCTGAAACACGGGACTCTGGCGATGATTGACAACGAAATCAATTCCATCGTTTTCATTCCTCCCAAAGAGGATAAGAAACTGTATGAGGCAACCATGCATTGCGTCGAGGAAATTCGGGCGCGGTCGGGATTTGTCCTCGGTATCCATTTTGACGAGCGCGGAAAAAATAAAAATCTGTTCAGTGAAGAGTTGATCCTTCCCAAAGTTTCCCCCATGATAGCTCCATTATTACAATTGGTGATCGCCCAATTGTTCGCCTATTTTACAGCCACTTCCCTGAAGAGGGATGTCGACAAGCCACGTTCTCTGGCAAAATCGGTCACGGTGGGTTAAGCTGTCATTTTCAGTTATTAATTGAACCGCGCTTTGTGCGGTGTACCTTATACATTAAATTCCATGAATACAAAAAATCAGTCGAAATCAAATTCGGTTCCATTAGCCCTGTCCATTGCCGGTTCTGACTCCAGTGGTGGCGCAGGAATTCAGGCAGACACTAAAACCTTTGCTTCGCTGGGAGTGTTTGGTGAATCGGTCATCGCTTCCATTACCTCGCAAAATTCGCATGGCGTGGTGAATACCCATCATTTGCCGGGGGAAGTGGTCGAAAACCAATTGAACGCTCTTTTTGCCGACCGCAAACCGCAAGCTGTTAAAACGGGAATGCTGGGAAATGAAGAGGTTGTCGAAATCGTTGCCAAAATACTAAAAAATAACCGGGTCAGAAACCTGGTGGTGGATCCGGTGATCGTGTCGTCTTCCGGTAAACGTTTGATTTCCAAAAAAGGCGTGGAAGCGCTCAAGGAAAAACTGTTGCCTTTGGCATTGTTAGTCACTCCCAACCTGCCGGAGACCGAGGCTTTGACAGGAGTTAAAGCTTCAGACTCGCGGCAAAAGTTAAAAGCCGCCCGAGCCTTATGTAAACTGGGAGCCCGAAACGTTCTTATCAAAGGTGGTCATTCCAAGGGAAATCCGGACGACTTTTTCTATGACGGGAAAAAAGGATTGGTTTTGGAGTCTGAGAGACTGGTAAAGGAAAACCTTCATGGTACCGGATGTGTTTTGTCTGCTGCAATTGCGGGGAAGCTCTCGCAAGGTGATTCGCTGGAATCGGCAGTGCGGTCAGCAAAGGTTTTCATTCAGAAAGCTATTCTGGGAAATGTGCAACCTGCTGAAGGAATGGGGAGTGTGGAGCCTTTGGCATCGCTTTATCAGGATGCAGAGCGCTGGGCACTTTTTCAGGAAATGAGTGCCGGATTGCAAACCTTGAAGGATCACAAAATCGGCGATCTTGTCCCGGAAGTTCAAACCAATATGGGAGTCGGATTGAAAAGCGCTCGCAATCATGACGACGTTTTGGGCATCCCTGGCCGCATCATTAAAGTGGGAGAAGATATTAATACTTTCGCATCACCCGCATTTGGTGCTTCACGGCATGTAGCCAACATTGTGCTGACCGCAATGAAATATGATTCAAGCAAGCGGGCTGTGATCAATATAAAATATACAGAGGCCATTTTGAACGCTTGCAAAAAGCTAAAGTTCAGCATCGCCTCCTTTAACCGCGCGGACGAGCCAAAAAATGTAAAGGTGAAAGAAGGTTCTTCATTGGAATGGGGTACAGAAACAACGATCCTGAAATGCGGTTTTGTTCCCGATATCATTTACGATGTTGGTGGTATGGGCAAAGAAGAAATGATTCGAGTCCTAGCCCCGAACGTAACAGAACTAGTAGATCGAGTTCTGAAAATCCATCGGGCTAATAAGAAACGCATTTGATTGAAGATTTATTTAAAAAAGAGAATGGAATGTCGGTAAATGATGCTATTAAATGTTTGTGTGTTGTAAGGCCTCAAAAGTTGAAAACATAAAAGCACTCGATATAGTATTTTTAATTACACTTGAAGATGCTAAATCGGCCGTCCATTTTTATGAGGTATGGAAGGATGTGAAAAAACAGGACGAGAAATTCCCTGAAGATTTAATAATAAATTTGGGAATTCTTTAATCCCATCGCAGGCTCGCCTGAAAAAAATTCTGAATTATTCAATTTTCGAAAATTGGGAGAAAAAGTTTTATTGGGATCTAACAATAAAATAAAATCTCTAATTCTACCTTTACATTTTTAAAGCAAAGTCGAATCAATCTTAAGTTCCTGCCGCTCCGTCATATCGTTGCGGAGTTTGTCGATCCATTCCTGAAAGAGACTGTTGCCTTTTTGCGTTTTCAGGCGATTGTAAATATCCAGCTTTTGATCCTCTTTAGGTTCACCCGGTTTATTGCGCTCTTCCAGCTTGAAAATATAATGACGTTTGCGAACAGTAGTTGAAGCGTATCCCCCCAATTTCATAGCGAAGGCCTTGTCCTTGATTTCCTTGATATTACCAACACCCGGAATGGAGTCTTCCCGGTTAAAGAGGGGGGTGTTGCGAACACTTAGGCCATTGTCTTTGGCGATTTTTTCCAGTGTGTTTTCTTCGCTTATGCTATCCTTAAGTTCCTTGAATTTTTTCAAGGTAGCGTCCCGGTTTTTCTGCTTCTTCACCGCCTTGACCAAATCATCATCGACAACTTTCATTTCCGGGACATAGGGTGGCTTGACCTCTGCAACTTTAAGCACAAAAGAAGCCTTGGGCGTGTTGATGGTTTCACTGATCTCATTGACTTTCAACTTAAACGCTTGCTCATAGAATTTGGGAGCGATTCCGATATCTTCCAGGTTTCTGTCATCGGTAGAAAAGAATTTCGTTTCTTTAACTTGAACGCCCTTGCTTTTGGCGGCGCTGGCCAGGTTTTTATCATTATCCGCCAGCTTTTTAATATGCTTGGCCGTTCGCCGCGCCCTTTGCCTTCCCTTGATTTCCTTCAAGGATTTGACCACCTGATCTTTAACTTCCGAAAGCGGTTTTGTGCGCGCTTCCTTCTTTTCATCCAGACGAATGATGTGATACCCGAATGGCGACAACACCGGTTCGCTAAGCTCGCCGGGTTTCAGTTTGTCCAAAGCAGATTCAAATTCGGGGACCATCGTTCCCGTTGAGAACTGTCCCAAATCTCCGCCGTTATTTCCGGAGGCTTTGTCATCGGACACCTCTTTGGCCATTTCTTCAAAGGAGGCGCCGTCTTTCAATTTTTTCAAAGTTTCGTCGGCCATTTTTTTGACCTTTTCTTCATTCTCCTTCTTTTTCTTTTCTTTTTCTTCTTCGCTGGATTTGTCATCGAAGGATGGCGTCTCAACGCGATGCAAAATATGATGCGCTTTAAATTGTTTCTTCACCATATAATCGGCGATTTTCAAATTATAAAATTCTTCAATGTCCTCATCCTTAAGCTCGATGTCTTTTGCAAAACTTTCTGGTGTTATTTTTACGTATTGAACTTTTATTTTTTCCGGGACTTCAAACTCGGCCTTGTGTTTTTTGTAGTAGTCTTTCTTTTCCTCGTCGGTCACTTCCGATTCATCTTTGAAAAAGTCTTCCGGAATCGCCAGCATTTTCAATTTAACTTTTTCCTCTTCATGCTTAAACACTTCCATCACTTCCGTCGGTGTGACTTTTACGTTTTCCTGGATCAACTTCTGAACCTTGTCCACCCGCAGGACTTCCCTTTGGCTTTCTTCAAACTCCAGAGGGGTCAACCGTCTGAAGGTTAAAAAGTTCCGGTACATTCTTGAGCTGAATTTGCCCTCGTTTTGAAAGGCGGGAATGCTGGAGATATGGCTTGCCAGTTCGGTGTCGCTCACCTGAATATTTTGCCGGTCTGCTTCCATAAGAAGGAGTTTCTTTTGAATCAAGGCATCCATCGCGGCAGTCTTCAGATTGAGGCTGGCAATCATCTGCTCGGAAAAACGGTCCTTAAACTGTTGCCGGTAAAAATCCACAAGATTATTAAAAGCCTGATCGTATTCATTCATATGGATTTCCCGATCACCCACGGTGGCAACGACACCTCCGGTCAGGCGCGTCGACCCACCCATTCCCCAGGAATAAAAAATCGTTCCGACAAAAGCCAGAATAATGGTCCACAAGACTGCCTGGATCAACCAGGAATGGGCGTGCTTTCTAACCAGATGCAACATGAAAAGTGACTCCTTTAGCCAAACTTGTTTATGGGTGTGTTCAAAAATCGAAACAAACTGAAACTTCCGTAAAAGTTAACCTTTGATCCATTAGTTAATTTTATCCGGGTTTCAGGGAACAGTTGTTTTTTTTTAGTTCCTTATGGAGAAAAGTATACTATATGAGGCCTATTCAAATCGCAACCGTATAATGAAGGTCCGGGTCTTAAATGAAGAAGACTTACTCATTAAAATAAACAATTCCGATTATCTCTTCAAGTCTTTGAATTTACTTGAAATTTAAAATTCTGGCTGATATAAGTTAAGAGAGCTTGTTACTTGCCTCGGTCATATTACCGCAGGTCAGGCAACAACTCGTTCTTCCAATTGGAAGAACGCTTGCCACCAGATTGTGCGTTATGTAGTAATTTCCCTCGTTTACCCCGTTCGCTTGCGACGGATTCTTCACTGCTTTGAAAAATGCCCTTCACTTTAAAGAGGTCCCGTGAGTTCTCTTTGGAATCTGTTTTCGAATGATCTAGGAATTGATTTAGGCACGGCCAATACTTTGGTTTATGTTGCAGGCCAGGGAGTGGTTTTGCGCGAGCCTTCTGTAGTGGCTCTGAACAGCCATACCAGGGAAATTCAGGCGATCGGTGCCGAAGCCAAGCAGATGCTGGGCAGGGCTCCCGGCAGTATCGAGGCTATTCGCCCGATGAAAGATGGGGTGATCGCGCATTACGAAGTGACGGAAAAGATGATCCGCCATTTTGTGGAAAAAGTCCATAACAACAGAAAAACAATGGTACGTCCACGAGTCGTTATCGCGGTTCCTTCAGGGATCACTCAAGTAGAGAAACGAGCCGTCCGGGAAGCCGCGCTCAGTTCACGCGCCAAGGAAGTGTTTCTTGTGGAAGAACCGATGGCCGCCGCAATCGGAGTCGATTTGCCCATTCAGGAACCCTCCGGAAACATGATTGTTGATATCGGTGGAGGAACCACCGAGGTCGCTATCATCTCGCTCTCAGGTGTAGTCTATAGCAAATCCATTCGAATCGCGGGCGATGAAATGGATGAAGCGATCGTCAATTACGTGAAGCGAAAAAATAATCTCCTGATTGGTGAACGGACGGCTGAAGAAATCAAAATGACAATAGGGTCTGCTCATCCTCTTCCTGAGCGTTTGACAATGGAAATCAAGGGCAGGGACCTGATTGCCGGAATTCCAAAAACCCTTGTGGTGAACGATGAAGAAATTTATGAAGCTCTTGCTGAAACATTTGGAGCGATTGTCGAAGCGGTGAAAATTTCGCTGGAACGCACCCCCCCCGAACTGGCCGCAGATATCGTGGATAAAGGAATAGTCGTCGCCGGCGGGGGTTCCATGATAAAAGGGCTGGACATCCTTCTGCGGGAAGCGACAGGCCTGCCCATCACCTTAGCCAGTGACCCCCTTTCTGCGGTGGCCATGGGCGTAGGAAAAATCATTTCCAACCCAAAACTTTTGAAAAAAGTTGCCCTGTAATTTTTTGTGAAACAAAAAGAACCCAAAAAAAACAGAATTTTCATTCTTTCGTTTGTCATTCTGGTTTCCTTTTCTCTCTTATCCATCAATATCAAAGATCCTGAGAGCGCTACGACAGGTTCGTCTTTTGTCGGCAGTTTAATGGCGCCATTGCAGTCTGGTGTTACCAGTTCCACCCGCTTGACAACAGATGTGTTTAGCAACTATTTTTGGTTGGTGGATGTTGCTAAAGAAAATGAAAAGTTGAGACAGGAAATAAGCAAGTACAAGAAAAGGGAAAACGAGTTGCTGGAAAAAATCAAGCGTTATGAACGGATCGCCCAGCTTCTCAAATACAGCTTGAAAGAAAGAAGACCTGCAATTGCCGCCACCGTCATTGGCAGGGATGCGACCCAGTGGTCTCACACCATTTTTTTGGATAAGGGTGCAGACCATGGGGTTCAAATCAATCAGGCGGTCGCCAGTCATGAAGGCGTGGTGGGCCATGTCATGGAGGTTATGAAATCCAGTTCCAAGGTGTTATTGATCCTGGATAACCGAAGTGCTATGGATGCTCTGCTTCAAAATTCGCGGGTGACGGGAGTGGTGCAGGGTACCGGCCAGAATCAATTCATCATGAAATACGTTCCCAAAGATGCCCCGTTGACTGTGGGAGAACCTGTTATTACCTCTGGTTTAGGTGGTATTTATCCAAAAGGGTTGAAAATTGGCGAAGTGGTGCGAGCGAATAAAACGGGCCAGGGCTTGTTTCAGGAGATCACCCTCTCTCCCAGCGCAGATTTCAACCGTTTGGAAAATGTCTTGATCCTGTCCAGGCCGCGCGTGAAAGAAGCGTCAGCGGAAAAAAGCTGATTTATTTTTCTTTGCCTGAAAGGATGCGCTTAGGGTCATCCCTCCAAAGGTTCAAAATCAAAGGGTTCCCTTAATTAAATTGTGAAGGAAAAAACGAATGTGGTTCCTCGTTTTTATGTTCTGGTTATTGGTGGTGTCGGTGTTGCAGACAACGCTGGGCGAATGGATATCTGTTTCCCAGGTGGTTCCCGACCTGTTTTTAATTTTCAGTATTTATTGCGGAGTCCATCTTCTCGGGAATTCGGGCATCTGGATGGGGATGTTTGCAGGTCTCGTACAGGATTGCCTGTCCGGCGGAATGCTGGGAATCAATACATTATCAAAAAGTTTGACGGCTTATTTTTTTACCGTGCTGAGAAATAAAATCATGGTGGAAGGGCTGTTTTCGGTTGTGTTCTTTACGTTATTCGCTTCCGTTTTTGATGCACTGGTTTTTTATGCAGTTTGGACCATGCTTCTAAAAGGAGGGCCAAGCTGGTACTTGTTTCCTCCTTTCATTGTGTATGTGGGATACAATGCGGCGGTAAGTCCTGTTCTTTTCTGGATCCTGAACAAAAGCCGAAAATGGACGGTGGAACAATTTCCCACAACCGTCTTAAAACCCCTATGAGTCATTCCAGTTATCAATCCAACTCGTCTGAAGAAGTGAAAAAAAAAGTTAAAGTTTTTACCTATATAGCCATTTTTTGCTTTGTTACATTGTTGATGCGGGTATGGTATCTGCAAATTATCAAAGGCAATGAGTTCACCGAGTTATCCGAAAAAAACCGGGTTCGGCGCACTTTGCTCGCTCCCAAAAGAGGCACCATTCGGGACCGCAATGGAGAGATTCTTGTCAGCGTACGCCCTTCTTTCAATGTCTACCTGACACCGGAGGACGTTCCTGACCTCAAGAAAACCCTTGGGGATTTGTCACGGTTTATTGAAATAGACAGGGATGCGGTTCTGAAAAAAGTTAAAGGCGTTCCTTCATTTAAAAACGTTCTGGTGAAACATGACATCAGCCGCAAGGAAGTGGCTCAGGTTGAGGAAAATAATTTGTACCTTCCGGGCATCAAAGTGATCGTGGAGCCTTTAAGGTTTTATGTCCATGGAGAATCTTCTGCCCATATTCTGGGTTACCTGGGAGAGGTGAGTAAGGATCATTTAAAGAAACCGGAATACGCAGATTACCAGCAAGGCGATTTAGTGGGCAAAGGCGGACTGGAAAGCATTCTGGAACCTTATTTAAGGGGAGGTAAGGGAGCCAAGGAAGTCGAGGTGGATGTGACGGGACGCGAATTGAAGGTTTTGAAATCGCTTCCTTCCCAAACCGGCAACCATGTGACCCTCACCCTGGACTTCAGACTTCAGAAAGCTTTGGAAGATTATATGAAAGCGAAGGACGATGGACCTTTTGCCGGTTCCGCTGTGGTCCTTAAAGTGGATACCGGCGAGGTGTTGGCTATAGCGAGCAAACCGTCCTATGATCCAAATCTGTTTTCTGCCGGAATCTCGGCCAAAGACTGGAAGCGACTTATCAATGCGCAATCTCATCCCCTTCAAAATAAAGCCATCGACGGCCAGTATCCTCCGGGATCCACCTATAAAATCATAACGGCATACGCAGGTTTGCAGGAAAAGTTGATCACCACTGAAGACCGGGTGTATTGTCCCGGGTTTTACAAATTGGGGCGCGGACGTTACCGTTGCTGGAAACGGGGTGGGCATGGTTATATGAATGTCCACGACGCCCTGGTGCAATCCTGCGACGTGTTTTTTTACAGTGTAGGCAATCGCCTGGGAATCGATACCCTGGCCAAGTACGGTCGATTATTCGGATTGGGCAGTCCGACCGGCATTCAGTTGCTTGGCGAAAAAGCCGGTCTGGTGCCAACGTCTAGTTGGAAAGAAAAGCTGAAAAAAGAGCAATGGTATCCGGGTGAAACTATATCAGCGTCTATTGGCCAGGGGTATAATTTGGTCACTCCACTTCAACAGGTGATCATGATGGCAACCGTCGTTAACGGGGGCAAACGCTTTCGTCCCATGCTGGTGAAATCGATCCATGATAATTCAGGGAAAGTCGTAAACAAGTTTCAACCCGAACTTTTAAAAGACCCTGAATTTAACCAAAAAAATCTGAAAATAATAAGGGAAGCCCTCTTAGGCGTGGTAAACGAGAAAAAGGGAACCGCGTGGCGGGCTCGAATGAAATCTATAAAAGTCTCGGGAAAAACCGGAACCGCGCAAGTTGTGCGGTTGAAATCGGCGTCTGAATATCCAGATAAAAAGGTTCCCTACAAGTTCCGTGACCACGCCTGGTTTGTCGCCTCCGCCCCCTATGAAAAACCGGAGATCGCCGTAGCGGTGATTGTAGAACATGGCGGGCACGGAGGGGCCGTAGCGGCCCCTATCGCCAAGAAAGCGATCCAGAAGTATTTTAAGTTGTACCCTTTGCCTGAACCGGATGGAACCGAAGCGAAAGCCGATTCCCAAACCCCGCCCAAAGTGGAACCCAATAGTCCACCAAAAGAGTTGTGAATGGAACAGTTCAAGATAATCTCGTCTGTTCAACGTTTTACTCCGTAACGAACTCCACCTTGATTGGCGTTGGATTCCTCACTACATCATAGATAGGCGAGTTTTGAACCAGTTCGTTTAGTTTTTCCTTGTCCGCATCAGATTTTACTTTGAACTGGACTCGAATTTCCTCGTAGCCTTTTCTGACTTTCGGATCCAGGTTGAGAAATCCCTGCAAATCGATATCCCCTTCGAAATTTGATTCTACCGATTCCACCTCGATACCCTGAGCGGCGGCGTGGTAGGCCAGAGACGTGGTCATGCAGGACGAAAGTGCGGTCAACAGGTACTCTGCCGGATTGGCACCTTTGTCGCTTCCCAATAATACGGGGGGCTCGTCAGCATCGAATTCGAAGCCTTTGTCACGTTTGATTTCCTGTGACGTTCCGTAATACCCGTTGATGCGGATTTTATTGTGTCCGCCTTCCTGCCATTGGTTATTGGCGCGGAACTTGAATTTTGCGAGTGCAGGTTGATCTGAAACCGCTTGTACGGTTTCTTGCAATTGGTCGATGTTGACTCCGTTGATGCAGTTTTGTTCTTGTTGTGCTGAATTGGACATGGTTAATTCCTTTCAAAAAAATTAAAAAAATAACTAACTAATTAGTTAAGTTTAGTTGTAAAAAAAACTATTGTTTGATCAAATTCTCAACTGCCTTGACGGCCCGATCCAGGGGCCAGGGGTCTTTGTATTCCTGTCCCGCCATTATCGCTCCACAAACAAGCAGATAATAAACATCGGAGATAAAATCCGGGTCTAATTTCTTCAGCTTCGAATCTGACTGCTTAAGTGCATCCACCCCCTGGTGTATGACCTCCCGAAACCCGTCGACATAAACTTTTGCTTCTTTAACAATAGGATTTTGCTCGTCCGGAAACTCGGAGATCATATTGAAGTAGCCACAACCACGATAATCTGTTTTGAGCATCGCCTCCCGAACGAATTTTATGACGCCTAAATACGTTCCTTTCGGAGTCGGTTGTTTCTCTACAAACACTTTCATAGCTTCCAGGTCAATGTGCCTGCGGTTTTTTAAATAAGCCACACACAAATCCTCTTTAGTAGAGAAATGTGAATAAACCGTAGGGCGCGAAACTCCCGAATGCTCGATCACCTGATCGATGGTGGTTGCCTGATACCCCTGCTGATAAAACAGGTCGGATGCGGCTTCGATGATTTTTTCTTTTGCGGTTGTACGTCCACGAGGTGTCATGTGAAAAAGTCTATATTTAATTAACTAGTTAGTCAAGTATAAAACAGATTTTTTTTCAAGGGATGATTTATGGTTCCAAGACTGAGGAAAAAGATTCGCCCTCTGAATGGGATATTTTGTCTAAATAAGTTGAAATTTTGTTTAGATTTTTGGGTCAATTGGTTAGAAAATTTACCAGATAAAGGGGGATTCAGGCAATTAACCTACATTATTAAAATAATTTTATTTAAAAAAGTTTAATAAAAATAATAAGATATAATATTTATTAGATAATTATCTAAATTTTTTGATTCTTTCCTTGACAAAAATGCGTCATAAGTCTATATTTAGAGAGTATTCAGATTGAAATTTATACGTATTTTTAATTTAAATTTAGGAGAGACCAAGATGAATTCGAATAAATATATCCTCAATGCCATCGCCATCGTAAGCGCAATGACTTTTTCTTCTACTGCCACAATGGCGCATTCTAACCATGATCATTCCACGGCTCCTTATAAATGGGAGCTTTCCAAGGGACTTAAAGATAAAGTGCAAAGAAAATTAAGCTCTGTAAATCCTACAGCTTCGATTGGTTTAAACCACTTTGAACAGAAAAAAATGAATCATTACGAAATCAAGGTCGGCAATAAATTTTATACCGAGGTTATAGGAATTAATTTTCTTATTGAAAGGACTTCTGCCGGAATGAAAATCGTTGATGCTACCCGCATTGAGCAAGTGTCCCAAATGAAGCGGATTCCCTTAAGTAAAATCAAAATGGCGACACGAACTTTCTTCAATCCCAAAAATCATATCGGACACAATCACGTCAGTCTCCCTTATGAATGGACCTTTGGATCGGAAACTCAATCAAAAATTATTAATGGGTTCTCCCAAAAAATGGGATCCGTTTTTGTAGGCCTTAACAACTTCGAACAATCTCTCTTAAAAAATTATGACATCCGTCCCGGCAACACATTTCAAACCTCTATCGCTGGACAAAGGTTTCTGGTTGAACGTACTTCTTCTGGTTTAAAAGTAATCAATCATGTGGAAGTGGATGGTGTGGCTATGGTTCATAGTGCAAATTCCCGAATGTAATTCAAAAAAAAACAATAAATAAGGAGAATCACCATGCTAAAGAATGCATATAAACTCGGAATTGCAGGACTGGTAGGAATAGGATTGGCTGTTGCTCAACCGGCTCAAGTACAAGCCGATTACAGTGAGGCCGAAACTGGCATGACACCCATGAACCGAATTGTTTTGGAACCGGGTTGGCGCTCGAGTTGTGACTCAAGTTTCGTTGTCGAAAATCTGGGAAACCGACCGGCGCAAATAAAGGTGCGAATGGGGGTTGACGGCGAATTGAAAGACACGATTCAGAAATGGAGTAAACGTGGTTACGATTTGATTTACAATTTATCCTTTGCAAAGCAGTTGGGAAAAACAGTAAACATCGATGATGTCGCCTTGATAGAAAATCTGAGTAAAAACTCCAGGGTAAGTGTTCATTGTTGAAATGAGGCAGGCATGTATCGAAAACCGAAAGTTTGGCCTGGTTTGAATGTCAAAGTTTGATCCGGGCCAGCCATTTCGGGTTTCAAGAACTTTTGGATTTACCCCTCAAAATTCGTTTTGAAGTAACAGAGGATTTCGAGCCATGAATAAAATAATATTGGTTTCAATAATATTCAGCGTTTTAAGCGCGTGTGCTTCAACGTCACAACAAATCGCTATGAATACTCATAGCTTCCAGGACGCGAATGAAGAGTGCAGGTTTCAAACCTGGGCAGGTCCGGACAAGTCCTATTTTGGCAACCGAAAGGTGTTTCTGGATTGTCTGGTAGACAAAGGCTATTCAGAATATCAATGGCCTTGATGTGATTACATTCTTGTTTTTAGATATATTTTTGAGGAGAAGTTGATGCGATATGGTTTGGCGGTAACATTAAAAACAATTGTATGGGGTCTGATTTTACTTTTTATGAACTCTTGCTCCAGCGTCCCCAAAAAATTAGACCCGGAGTTGGGGGTAGTCGGGTATGTGGATATAGACCGCTACCTGGGCAAATGGTATGAAATTGCGCGCTACCCCCACTCCTTCGAAGAGGGTTGTTATGGAGCCACCGCCCTTTACGAAAAAATGGATGATGGCAAAATTCGGGTGATAAATCAGTGCAGGCAAGGAAGTTCTCAAGGAGAACTGGACGAAGCCATTGGCAAGGCGCGTGTGGTGGATCCCAATACCAACGCCAAATTAAAAGTGCAATTCTTTTGGCCTTTTGAAGGAAACTATTGGATCATCGATTTGGATAAGGAGTACCGCTACGCTGTGGTCAGTGAACCCAACAGACAGTACCTGTGGATTTTAAGCCGCTCGCGGGATATGGATGATGGCACTCTACAAAAGCTGAAAGGCAAGATTGAAAAAATGGGATTTGATTTAAGCTATTTAATGAATACGCCAAGGTAGGCTTAAAGTATTTTGTTACAAGTTTTTGCTGTAAACTGGCAGATGAAAGCGGGCTTCGTAATTGACGCCAGGTATCTCCGCCTTGACGTATAACTCCCAATAGCGAACCAGGACCTCACTCAAATCAGTTTCCCATGAGTTTTCTTTGGGTAATTCCCAATCGATAGAAAGTTTACCATTTTCATTCAGATCGCTTGCAGGCAGGCTACGTTTGTCTTCATAAAGTTGGTAGGCAACCTTTTTGGTGGTTTCTCCTTCTTCGTTTTCAAAGGTTTCCTCAACTTCTTCTATGAAATACAAAAATAGTTCAAGTTCTTTGGTTTGGAGATTTCTTGGGAGTCCTTTTATATTGACAGAAACTATATCGCCAAGAAAAAATGGAAATCGTTTGAATTCCAGATAGCTGTTGCCAAATTTAAAATATTGTTTCATCCGGTAGAAAAACTGATAAACCACGGCGGCCGCGATCAAGTCAAACAAACCAATGAATATGACGAGCAAAATATTGCTGTCCCCGGAAAAAAAAGCCCACCAGTTGAAGGGAGCCAGTATGCCGAAGAATATGAGGGAGAAAAACAAGTTTTGGAAAACTTCCTGGCCCCTTTTTTCGCGGAGACCCGATGACCCCTCTGGAAAGTCCCTTTCCCAGGGAGTTTGTGGCTCCCCCCGCCTCTCCCGTTTTTCGGTTTTTTGTTTTTTAAGCTGGTTAATTCCGGAAGCCATCAACCCTACACCGGCTACCATAAAGGCAAACCCTATGATCGAGATAACCCAGGGAGGGGCCAAAAACAAATCTGGGTCGACTTCTATAATTCCTAATCCGGCTAAAAAGAAATAGGTGCCGGCAATCAGAAAAGGGAGGCCAAAAATAACGGGGACCCAAGCTGGGAGCCCGGATTTTCTGGACGGACTGTAATTGTGTTTCAGTTGAGTCCTGGCACGTGAGACGGATTCTTCATTTATGGTAAATTTGGCCATGGGCTTTGATATTTCAGTTTGTCAATTATTTATCATGGTTATTGTTTTTACTAGGTATTCTATCATTAAAATAGTTGAACAATTAAACTTGATCTGGTTATGAATATTTTTATTCTTGATAAAGATACTGAAAAATGCGCCCGTTTTCATTGCGACAAACATGTCGTAAAAATGATTCTGGAATCGGCTCAACTCTTGAGTTCGGCTCTGAGAATCAGCGGAATCGACCAAGGATACAAACTGACACATCGCAATCACCCTTGTTCCCTTTGGGCGAGGGAATCTTTATCCAACTGGAAATGGTTGCGTGAACTGGCAACAGCCCTGAACGTTGAATACCGTTACCGATTTAGTAAGGAAATCAATCACAAGTCATTCGACGTGATCGAATCGCTTCCACTTCCCCGCATTGAAGACCAGGGGGTAACACCTTTCGCCCAGGCAATGCCCGAAATATATCGCGATAAAAATGCGGTCAAAGCTTATCGCAGGTATTACATTGCGGAAAAACACAATCTGTTTCAATGGACTCGTAGAAAACAGCCTTACTGGGTCCCCTAGGCAATCAACTCGATATCACGTTCTTTCAGGCGGTTGATTTTATCGCGAAGTTTTGCGGCTTTTTCGAATTCCAGGTTGCGTGCGGCGGCGTACATTTGCTCTTCCAGTTTCTTGATGATCCTGGTCAGTTCGCCTTTGGTGATATACTCTTCTTCCTCTTCCTGAACCATCATCACTTCTTCGGGTTCTTCCTGATAGCCCATGGATTCCTGCACCGATTTGACAATGGATTTGGGTGTGATTCCGTGCAGTGTGTTGAAAGCGGTTTGAATTGATCGCCGCCGATCCGTTTCTTCAATTGCTTTTTTCATGGATTTCGTGATGGAGTCGGCGTACATAATCACTTTGCCTTCGACATTGCGGGCCGCCCGACCTGAGGTCTGAATCAGGGAGGTGGCCGATCTCAAAAAACCTTCCTTGTCCGCATCCAGTATGGCGACCAGAGATACCTCGGGAATGTCGAGGCCTTCACGTAATAAATTGATTCCAATCAATGCGTCGAATTCTCCCAATCGCAGTTCGCGGATGATTTGCATGCGATCGAGTGTGGTGATATCCGAATGTAAGTATTTTACCTTCAAACCCATTTCCGTGTAATGCTCGGTCAGATCCTCCGAGAAACGTTTGGTCAGGGTGGTCACCAGGGTGCGCTCGTTCCGTTCCGCCCGCTTTATGATTTCGTGATACAGATCGTCCACTTGCCCTTCAATAGGGCGAATGATAGTTTCTGGATCGATCAGTCCTGTGGGGCGAACAATCAACTCCACCACTTCGCTCGAATGCTCCTGCTCATAGGGACCGGGGGTGGCAGATACGAATATGGTGTTATTCATCACCTTTTCAAATTCCATGAACTGGAGAGGTCGGTTATCCAGGGCCGAGGGTAAGCGAAAGCCATACTCGATTAAATTTTCTTTACGCGAACGGTCGCCTTTGTACATCCCGTTCAATTGCGGAATGGTGACGTGGCTTTCGTCGATCACCAGCAGGAAATCGTCTGGGAAATAATCGATCAGGGTAGGGGGGGACTGGCCGGGTTCTCTGCCTGTAAGGTGCCGGGAATAATTTTCAATGCCCTGGCAATATCCCATTTCGCGAATCATTTCCAGATCAAACATCGTTCGCTGTTCGATGCGTTGGGCTTCGATGAGTTTATTGTGATTGCGGAAGAAAGCGATGCGTTCCTGCAGTTCTGCTTCGATGGCCGCGATGGCCCGCTCCAGAGTTTCTTTGGGGGTGACGTAATGACTGGCCGGGTAGATTCCAATACGGTCAACATCCCTGATATGCTGGCGGGTCAGGGGGTCGAAAGCCGTGATCGACTCGATTTCGTCACCAAAAAATTCGATGCGAATCGCTTCATCACGTTCGTAAACTGGAAGAACCTCCACCGTGTCGCCGCGCACGCGAAAGGTGCCACGTTGTAAATCCAAGTCGTTCCGTTTGTATAAAATATCAACCAGTTTCTTGAGCACCTTGTCGCGGTCTATTCGCATACCGCGTTCCATAAACAGCAACATGCCGTGATAGGCTTCCGGTGAGCCCAGACCATAGATACAGGAAACACTGGCGACGATCAATACATCCTTGCGTTCGAACAGGGCATGAGTGGCACTGTGGCGCATCTTGTCGATTTCATCGTTGATCGATGCATCCTTTTCAATATATGTGTCCGTTTGGGCGAGGTAGGCCTCGGGCTGGTAGTAATCGTAATAGCTGACGAAATAACCCACCGCGTTTTCCGGAAAAAAACTTTTAAACTCGTTGTAGAGTTGAGCTGCCAGGGTTTTGTTGTGGGCCAGAACTAATGTGGGGCGTTGCAGATTCTGAACAACATTGGCGACAGTGAATGTTTTACCGGAACCGGTGACACCCAGCAGGGTTTCCCTTCCGGGCCCTTTGGAAAGAGCATCGGAGAGTTTATCGATGGCTTTCGGTTGATCACCACTGGGTTCAAAATCGGAAATAAGTTTGAAAGGATCCATGGACACCTATTATACCGTGTTTCAAAAACAAAAAAAGGGAGCCCTTTGGGGGCTCCCTTGAAAATTTATTGATGGAAGAATGAAGGTAATAAATCAGTACCCAGCCATTCCGTCCCCACCTTTTCCGCTATCTACAAATTTTGAGCTGGTCACATCAAAGTAAAACAACCATCGTCCACCAATGGTTCCGCGCGAGCAACCGACCACTTTGGATTCTCCTGGCTTGAGGGTATAGGCGTCCGTTCGCGGGTATTTGGAGCCGACCGCGTCAGGTCGCATAGTGGTTCTCACCTTTGCTACAATGGTTTTAGCCTGATGGTCGTTCATAATGACACTTTCCACGCCGCCGGTATTACAACCACCGCCAGCTTCAAGGGGAGTGACGCATTTCCACGCCGGGGCGCCCGAAGCATTACAGGCATTATTGGAGGAGCCGCCTTGACCCATCACGCCACCTCCCAAATCTCCTTGAACCGTTCCTTGCGTCTCGGCACAACCGTAAAAAACAAAACCGGCCAATAAAATTAAAAGAAAAAGATATATTTTCTTTGACATGAACTCCTCCCAACAAAGTTATTTCCTAATTAATAGTTAGCATTTTACCCTATGAATTGCAAAAATTTTTGTATTCAATTTGAATTTGGATCGATTTTTACGCAATTATTTGTATGACCTTGCCTTATTTTAAAAATGAGAATCATTATTATAATTCGAAAGATTATTTTATTTATAAGGATTTGTCAACTGAATTCATTGTGATTTTAAAAGGTTTGGACGTTTAAATCCGTTTTTTTTCATGCAATGGGAAAAAATGCCTGTTTTTTCCGTTTTTTCAGGTTTGGCATTGGGGGTATTGGGGCGCTTTGTAGTTTTCTGGTAACATTATGATGAATTGCTACATGCCTTATGAGGTGAATTGAGCGATCCAATTTAGGGCTTTCTATCTGATTTTATCCAGAAAAAATCTAAACACAACCACAAGGGGGAAAGTTAAAGCCTGGTTTGCGTAAAGGATTTTATTATGGGCTGTTTTTTTTTGAATTGTTAGATAGAAGAAGGTCAGAACGGTTTTTCAGAATTTCAGTATAGTTTCGAATCCTTCGGACGTATTCTACGGGTTCTTTTCCCCGCGCGTAACCGAACTTGAGAAATTTGTAAAACATTTTTCTTTGAAGTAAAGGAAGGAGGGTTTTCAAGTCTTTCCACTTGTATGGATTTTTATGCATTGAATAGGCGAGGACCTGGGCATCGCGAATGTGACCACTCCCAACGTTATAAGCCGCCAATGCAACCCAAGTCAGATCAGGTTCCTGAAATTCGGATTTGAACCTTTCCTTTAATTTGGCAAGATACCTGGCACCGCCAAAAATGCTTTTTTGGGGATCCAAACGGTTACGGATGCCCATCTCCTTTGATGTGGTCAAAGTCAGCATCATTATGCCCCGAACCCCAGTCGGGCTTTTGGCGCGTGGATTCCATTTGGATTCCTGATAAGCTTGTGCGGCCAGAATCAGGGGAGATATTCCATACTTTCGTCCGGCTTCCTCAAACCAGGTTTTGTATTTGGGGTAACGGGTTTTCAAATGTTTGTGAAACCGGATCGTATCCACATAACCAAAGTTCTCAATGTGGCCGTAATACTTATTCAGCAATGTTTCCAATTTGCCTTCGCTTTTGAATTGGGAAAACCAGTCTTCCATCTTTTTTTGAAGTGCCGTGGCTTGCTTTGGTAAAACCCAGACCAATGCATCCGGATCTTTCAAGGGAAACATTGATTTCAGGTCCGGATAATAGCGGCGGTAAATATTGAAGAGATTGGAGTCCACAACAGTACAATCTATGGTTTTCGTATTCACCTGTTCCATAATATCTTCCGTGTCCAGCTGTCCGCTCACCCTCCAATTGAGGGTGGGGTGTTCTTTTTTCAGAGCGGTTAGATGTTCTATGTAACTGGTCTTGGCGGGGACTTTCAGATTCAAATCAACAAGATCGGAAATGGTTTCCGGTTGCGATCCTTTGCGGTGGCAAACCGTTTGGGGCGTGACATAATCATAGACGGGACCAAATAAAAATTCCTGTCCACGCATTTTGGTTTTCGATAAAGCAGAGGCCAGAAAATCGGATTGGTTTAATCTCAAGCTGGCAATCAACGCATTCACGGTATCTTTGACATGAACCTCGACACCCACCCCAAGGTATTTGGAAAATGCCTGGATCAAGTCGAATTCAGGGCCGGCCTCAAGGTTATGGGCATCCCAATAATAGGTGGTGGGGGCGTTCCGTGTGAACACAACCAGTTTTCCCCGGGCGAGAATCGATTCGAGGTCGCCAAACTTTTTTTCCGGCGCCTGTTCGGAGTTGGTAGAATTCGATTCCCTAGGCTGGATGTTTTCGGAAAACATGCCAGCCCAAAAATAGCTGACACTTGCCACCAACAAACCCCCTCCAATAATAGGAAGCAACTCCTTTACTCTTCCCCGGAACAACTTTTCTCGCTTCATCAAAATTCCTTAGGATTGCGAAGATCCGATACATTACTTCATTTTAATCTCTTACATTTTTTGGTTTGAAGGCATTTGAATTTAATCTCATTTTTTCATATTCATTCTGAGCATAAGACATGGTGTTTCAAGTTTGTTTTGTGATGAGCATAGCGAAGAATCTCTGGTGAAATATTTTTGCCAGTAAGACGGTTCCATTACCTGGAGAGATTATTATATGGGGGTAACCCAGTTTAAATTCAAGATCGGTACTCAACTAGAGATCCTTCACCGTGATCCTCCTTACAGTTTTCTGCTTAAGAAACATGGGAACCACTTTTATGCTCAGAATGACGTCCGGTCGCTCTACTTATTATTTCCCGGATGTGTACGTCGCTATAAATCGGTTCCCTTTTTTTCCGATAAAAGTCGTAAGTCTATAAACCCGGTCCTCTATGCTTTTTTACCCTCTCTCGATAATTAGAAATTTCGACTGGCTAATTCCGGTTCGTCAGCCAATTGAAGCAAAGCCGTTAAGCGTTGCTCGATTTTATCACTACTACCATCCTTGCCAATCAGGGTAATATGCCCCAGCTTTCTCCCGGGTCGTTCTGCTTTGCCATAATAATGCGAAGTGGCACCCGGGATCTCCCGGATTCTATTTTCGTCTGGCAAACTTCCGATCAAATTAACCATTGCCGCAGATTCCGTCGATGTGGTTTTCCCTAAAGGAAAACCACAAATGGCTCTGAGGTGATTCTCAAATTGCGAAGTGGATGCTCCTTCAATCGTCCAGTGGCCACTATTGTGCACTCGGGGCGCGAACTCGTTGGCCATCAACTGATCATTGACCTGAAAAAGTTCCAGGGCCATGACTCCCACGTAATTGAAGTCCTCCATGATTTTTTTAAGTTTTGCATTGGCCCGATCCTGAAACGGGTCATTTAAACGGTTGATCGACAGACGCAGTATACCGTCCCGATGGTGGTTTTCGCTTATGGGATAGAACACCATTTCGCCCTTCTGATCGCGCGCTCCTATGATGGAAATTTCACGGTCAAACGCTATCCTGGATTCGACAATGCATGGAAATTTCCCAAGCCGTTCCCATGCCTCAGCAAGGTCGCTCTCCTCGCGCAAGACCGCCTGTCCTTTGCCATCGTAACCTTGAGTGCGGGTCTTGAGAATTGCCGGCAGGCCGATGTCTTTCGCCGCATTGGTCAATTCCGTCAGGGTTTCGACGGGAGCGTATCTGGGTGTCGGGATCCCAAGAAAGTCAAACCGGCGCTTTTCCAGGAGCCGATCCCGCGCCACCGCCAGAACGGTCGACGATGGATGAAGGGGAACGCGTTGCTCTACGGATTCAAGCGATGCCAGTGGAATATTTTCAAATTCGTAAGTCGCTACATCCGCCCATTCGGCAAGGCGCTGGAGTGCCAATGGGTCATCAAAGGGAGCACAGAGATGGTCTCCAAACGGGGCCGCACAAGAGTCGCTATAGGGAGAAAAAAACATAAAGTCCAGTTCAAGCTTGCGCCCTGCCTGAGCCAACATGCGGGCGAGTTGCCCGCCCCCAAAGACACCGATATTCATCAAGCGTCTTCCCGGGGATCAGGATTCTCCAACACTGTATCGGTTTGTTGTTTGCGATAGTTTTTTACTGCCGTTCTGATTTGTGGATGTTTGCTGGCGAGGATACTGCAGGCCAGCAGTGCCGCGTTGACCGCGCCTGCCCGGCCAATAGCAAGGGTCCCTACAGGTATCCCGGCTGGCATTTGAACGATTGAAAGCAACGAGTCCATTCCATTAAGCGCCTTGGATTGCACCGGAACTCCCAATACCGGCAAAGTGGTTTTAGCCGCCATCATGCCAGGTAAATGTGCCGCGCCTCCAGCTCCCGCGATAATCACTTCAATTCCTTTTTGCTCAGCGCCATTAGCATATTGATACAATTTGTCCGGAGTGCGGTGCGCCGAGACCACCTCCACGGCATGCGGTACATCCAGTGACTCCAGAGTTTCTGATGCATGACGCATGGTTTCCCAGTCAGACTTGGAACCCATCACAATACCAACAAGCGCCTGGTGTTCATTTTTCATTGATTGAATAATCTCCCAATTTGTAATCGCAAATTCTAGCATTCAAGCGATTAGAAAAAAAGAAAAAGGGGCAAGCTTATGCGAGAGCCAGGTAAATAAAATTCCTTCTTCTAATACATTTAAATAGTTTTTTGATGGTGACATTCTACTATAATTCACATTAAATTCATTCTCCAGGCTTGAGTCATACTTGTCTAAATGGACAAACAGTTTCCAAATACATTAGATCAAATTCTAATCAGCCTTCTACCGGTAAGGAAAAAGGAACCCCCTCTCATCTGGCGGGAGAGGGCCAGAGTGAGGGGATAAAATGACATTTCCATTTGGGTGTCTGGTAAATAAAGCAGAATAAATCAGGTCGTTCCCATGCATGATCTCTTTTCAAGATCCATTACTCAGAGTCAAAAAAGTGAAGTTCGAAAATGGTGGACCTCATTTCAGGAGAATCAAGAGGACCTTCATTTGTATTTCTCGGAGTGTTTGCAAAATGAGTTTGATTTAGTGTCCTGGATGCGGAATACGCTTCAGTCTATCGATGCCAGAATTATGTGGGAATTTGGTCCGGGATTGAAAAAAAAGCATCGGTTGGTAATAACCTCCGGATCACGGAAGGAACTTAGATCTCTCATCAAGTATATTCTCCGGGAAGCCCCGGAACTGGAACACTTCGAGTTTTATGAATATCGTTTGCCGCAAAGTATCAAGCAGACCAGCTTGATGACGGAAGCCATCTATCAATGGCCGGATTTATCCAGCATCGATTTTAAAACTGCCGTCGATGATTTTAACAGGATCCAGATTACCTGTTACAGTCGATTTAAAGACAATAAGAAAACCCAACTCGACAAACTCCGCTTTATAACCGAACGCCTTCTCGGAGAGGAAACTTTTGAAAAATGGGTGGGTTTCATTGAAGTGAAAGAACAGCCTCCGTTTAGGAATATCGGGTTTTTAAAAGTGAGAAACAAAGACGCCATATCTTTAAATCATTTAGCGGCCGAGGTACAGAAAAGGATAGAGGAAATAAAATCAACCTTGCCGAGGAAACCGTATTACGAAGATTTCGAGGAGGACCCCTGGGTCGTTTTGAATTTAAAACCGGAAAAGAAAAAGGATTATGCGTTCAAGGAAGATTTGTTTGTGGCGCGCTTTGTTTCAGAGGCACTTTTTAGAGCGATGCACGAAGAGAGAACCACATTCTCGGCAGAACGCTTTTCCAACCATGGAGAAATTTTTCTCTATCTAAAAATGGACGGAAGCTCAGAAGATCTGGATCAGGAGTTATTCGAAGACAAGGCCAGCATTGAGGACGCTCTGGAGTTAGCTTTAAATGGGCAGGGGCGAATGATCGGCACGGGAACGGGACTACGCTATTCTTATATTGACTTGGCTGTAAAAAAACTTGATGAAGCAATTCCTGTGATTCAAAACACTTTACAAAAAGGAAAATTGACCAAAAGGAGTTGGCTGATTCTTCACGATCCCGATTATCAAAATGAATGGATAGGAATATGGGCTGATAGCCCTGCTCCCTATCTGGTTAATTGATAATGGTACAAGACTAGTTAAGAGGTCGTTTTTTGATGATTTTTAGTAGCAATTTATAGAGATCTTGATCTCTATGATTAAACCTAAACTCACACTCTTTAAGATGCAAATAAAAAGTGGATTTGGAAA
>JACAVV010000027.1 GCA_024648695.1 Nitrospina sp. | reverse complement strand
GATAAATTCAGGGGTAAAACGGGACAACATATACCCGGCATAAATCGAATACAAAAATTTATTACCTACTTTTTCAATCTTAAATTCTAAATTCCTCTAATTTCTCAATTTTTAGAGGTGCCCTTAAGTATTATGTTTGAACCAGAAGTCATTTACGTTGAACCCCTTGCGCGCAATTTTGCTTTGACGGAGTCGGTATTGTCCCGGTTTCCGGATGTCCCTGTGCGCGAACTGGATGATATGCAGGAGGTTCAACGCCAAATACAAATGAATGCTTCAGACACTTTTGGCGCGGCTAAGCGTCACCTGGCGCTCACTTGTTTTAAAGGTTCGTTCCTGAAAAAGTGTCCGGGCATCAGTCCCGGAATGGTGTGCTGTAATTATTATGTGGTCAACCTGATCAAAAATTGTGTCTACGATTGTTCGTATTGTTTTTTGCAGGAGTTTCTTGAAAACAATTCCCTCCTCACTGTATTTGTTAATATAGAAGATTTGTTTGACGAGTTGCGCGAGATTTTTAGCTCACGTCCAGACAACATCTTTCGTGTTGGGACTGGCGAGTTGACTGACAGCCTGGCTTTGGATCGCATCGTGCCCCACACCGATTTCCTGATTCCTTTTTTCGAGCAGTTCGATAATGCGGTACTGGAATTGAAAACCAAATCGGATCAAGTAGACAACCTGCTCAGATACCAGGGCACACGCAACATCATAATATCCTGGTCCATCAACCCGCGCGAGATTGCGGAACTGGAGGAAAAGGGCACACCCGGACTGGACCAGCGTTTGCAAGCCGCGCGGCGCTGTCAGGACCACGGGTATCGCATTGGATTCCATTTTGATCCTATCATCATATTTCCCGGTTGGGAGCAGGCTTATAAGGAAACCGTCGACCAGTTGTTCGATACGGTTTCCCCATCCGCCATCGAATGGATCAGTCTCGGAAGTTTCCGATACAAGCCCCGCCTCAAACAGATCATCAAGGACAGGCACCGCGACAGCTTGCTGTTCACCCAGGAACACGTGCCCAGTGAAGATGGAAAATACCGTTATCTGCGTCCTTTAAGGAATCATGCTTACGAAACCATTCGCGGTTTTATCCGGGAAAAGGGCAAAGACCTCAGCGTTTATCTTTGTATGGAAAGCAAGGAAATCTGGCAGGGGGTGACCGGAAAATTGCCGCGAAGCGATGCAAAACTGGATCAGTTTTTTGATCTTTAAAGAGTATAAATGATGAGAGAGCCGGTCTGGCCTATAAACGCATGGGCATGACGATGCTCAAAAAGTCACCGTCTTTGGGGTCGGTGATGAGGCAGGAGTGTTGCGAATCTTTCAGATTGAAGGTGACTTCTTCATTTTCCATAGCGCTCAACACGTCCAATACATATTTCGCATTCAAGCCGATTCGGATTTCATCCCCCGAATAATTGGCAGAGATCTCTTCGTTCGCCGTCCCCATTTCTGAATTGTCGGAAACTAAAGCAAGGGTCCCTTCAGAAACTTCGAAGCGTACCATTCTGGATTTTTCGTCTGCCAGCAAAGCCACACGTTTCAAAGCATGAATCAGGTCGTCTTTTTTAAAATGAACCTGCAGGTCATTTTCTTTGGGAATGACCTGTCGGAAATTGGGGAATTTGCCATCGATCTTGCGGGCAACGATCACATGGTTGCCATGGATAAAAGCCAGGTGATTACCGCGCACCGAAAACTTAAAACTGATATCTTCATCTTCCATCAATTTTAACAACTCGGTGATCGCTTTTCGTGGAAGCAGGAAACTTTGCGCCTCTCCCTCACCGTCTTTGGGTTCGCCAAGAGTTCTTTTGACCATCGCCAAGCGATGACCGTCGGTTCCCACCATGCAAGCCTGGCCATTATTTTCTTCCAGAAGCAGGGAATTCAAGGCCTGTCGTGTTTCATCAGGTGAAACTGCAAACTGGGTTTTATTGATCATTTCTTTTAACAGTTTGCCGGTAAATTCGATCAGTGCTTCCTGATCATATTCCGGCAAAGGTGGAAACTCTTCAGGAGCAAGGCCGGGCAGACGAAATTTGGATTTTCCACATTTAAGGGTCGCCCAATGATTCTCTTCTGTCTTTAAATGAACCTCCTGATCGGGAAGCTCGCGCAAAATATCAAACAGTTTTTTAGCGTTCAGGCAAACCGCTCCCGGAGTTTCGACATTGGCGGGATAATTCCCCAGGATACCAATTTCCAAGTTGGTGGATTGCACTTGAATCTGACCCGTCTCGGCAGAAATCAGAACATGCGAAAGGATGGGCATGGCGCCTTTGGTTTCCACGACACCTTGAACCCTCTGAACACTGTTAAAAAAGACACTCCTTTCGATTCTCACTTCCATAAAATACACTCCAGGGTCAAAGAAAAACACATTTTATAAATTGTCATCTTCTAACACAATTTCACATAAACTGTCAAAGCAATTGTTCGCTGATATAAAATAGCTGATTTTAAAGAAATTTTTGTTATAAAAAAGCTTTAAAACCGGTAGAATCTGAGACTAAAGACCAAAACCCCTTTTGCCTGATTTATGTTCGTTTTTTGGGTTCAACAGGGGACATCAAAGTTAAAGGAGACTTTTGTAAGATGATAATCGTGATGAAACCGGAAGCCACCGAAGAAGAAATCGCCGCTGTCGAAAATAAAATCAGGGAATTCGGTTACGAACCCCACGAAATCGTCGGCGTCGAATGCAAGGTCATCGGTGCGGTAGGCGATGAACGGGGAAAAGAACGCTTGCACACTCTTGACTCCTGGCCGGGAGTCGATGAGACCATCGCGATCCTGAAACCCTACAAGCTGGCCAGCCGCGAAGCCAAACCTCATGACACCGTAATTGATGTTGACGGTGTACCTGTTGGGGGCGAATTATTCACATTGATAGCCGGTCCCTGTTCCGTCGAAAGTATCGAGCAAATGTGTGGCACCGCTGAAAAAGTCAAAAAATCGGGAGCCAACATGTTGCGGGGCGGTGCCTACAAACCGCGGACTTCACCCTATAGTTTTCAGGGTATGGAGGAGGAAGGACTCAAAATTCTGGCCGAAGCCAAAAAAACTTCGGGCCTGCCCATCGTAACTGAAGTGATGGCGCCCAATGAAATCGAACTGGTTGCCAAATATGCAGATGTTCTGCAAGTGGGTGCGCGTAATGTGCAAAACTTTTCGTTGTTGAAGGAAGTGGGGAAAATGTCCAAACCCGTTTTGTTGAAACGGGGATTGATGACCACCATCAAGGAATTCCTCATGTCCGCAGAATACATTTTGTCCGAAGGCAACAAAAACGTCATTCTGTGCGAACGTGGCATTAGAACTTTCGAGACGGCTACCCGCAACACTCTGGATATCAGTTGTGTTCCCGTATTGAAAAAAGAAACGCACCTGCCGATACTGATCGACCCCAGCCATGCGACAGGCCATTGGGATATGGTCGCCTCTATGGCTCGAGCCTCAGTCGCCGCCGGTGCTGATGGTCTGATGATCGAGGTTCATCCCGATCCGGCCAATGCTTTTTCGGATGGCCCGCAATCTCTTAAGCCTGAAAAATTCGCCGCGCTCACCGAAGAATTGCGTCCCTTCTTAAAGCTCATGAAGCGCACTTTGTAGGTTGGATTTTTACTCCCTCTCCCTTCAGGAGAGGGGGATATCGATGGTTTTAACTGTTGAGTAAATAATCCGTGTCTGAATAGTTATGGGTCTACTTGGTAGGGATCATCCCGGCTTTACGTGCGTACTCGAAGATATTACCCGCTTCGATGATGGCTAACACATCGCCGAGGGAATTGAGATCGTATTGGATTCCCGATTCCTTATGGGTCAGTTTGTAGTCCTCCAGATCAAGCTTTACATGATCCCCGGTTTTGATATTTTCCGTCAGTTTGACGGGGGTTTCCAGCGGCGGAAAGTAGCCGCCATCAATGGAGTTGCGGTAGAAGATACGCGCGTATGATTCCGCCACTACAGCTTTCACTCCGGCGATTTTCAAGCACGCGGGCGCGTGTTCGCGTGACGATCCGCAACCGAAATTTTTTCCGCCAATGATGATGGCATATTCAGTTTCGAATGACCCGTCGGAGACGAAGTCGCGTTGGCCATCTGGCAGACCCGCCTGGGGTTTCGGTACGCCGGACATGGCAAATTTGCCGTAGTTCTTTTTTTCTTCCGGATCGCTCAAACTGTAAACCAGGTGTTCCGCGGGGATGATCTGGTCCGTGTCAATATTGTCGCCAAGAACGTAAGCGGTGCCTTCAATAACTTTTTCCATATTTTTATGGGACTCCTAAACACATTATTTAATCAATTCAAGAACTCGCGTGGGTCGGTCAATTTGCCCGTGATCGCCGAAGCCGCCGCAGTGTAGGGCGAGGCCAGGTAAACTGCAGATTCCTTGGAACCCATACGTCCAGGAAAGTTGCGGTTTGTGGTGGAGACCACCGTTTCCGTGCCATGCGTCCTGCCAAAAGTGTCTTTGGGTCCACCCAGACAAGCGGCGCAAGATGGTTCGCCCAAATGGGCGCCAGCATTCTTGAAAATGTCGATCAGGGATTCGCCACCGATTTGCACTTTATGCAAATCGTTTTCCACTTCGCGCGTTGCCGGAACGATGAAGGTGTCGATCGCCACTTTCTTGCCCTTAAGCAGTTGCGCCGCCGCAAGGAAATCTGTTGTTTTCCCACCGGTGCAGGAACCGATGTAGGACCGGTTTAACTTCACGTCGGCACATTCACGCACCAGCGCTTTATTGTCGGGCGAATGCGGTTTGGCGACGATGGGTTCCATCGTATTGGCGTTGTAGGTTTTTTTGAAAAAATAGTTGGCATCGGGATCCGACTTGAAAATCGTGTACGGCTTGTTGGTTCGCTTTTTGACGTACTCTTCAGTAACCGCATCCGCTTCGATGATGGCATTCTTACCTCCGGCTTCAATGGCCATATTACAAAGTGTCATGCGCTCTTCCATTGAGAACTTCATTATGGCATCGCCAGCCCATTCCATCGTACGGTAGGTAGCGCCGTCGCAGGAAATGTCTCCGATCACTTGCAGGATAATGTCCTTGGCCATGATGTATGGCGGAAAGGTTCCATTGAATTCGAAGCGCATGGCTTCGGGAACTTTCAACCATAATTTACCGGTACCCAGAATGAAAGCCGCATCGGTGTTTCCAATACCGCTGGAAAACATTCCGAAGGCTCCGGAGGTGCTGGTGTGGGAATCGGTGCCGAACAGGATTTCTCCCGGCCGGTTGTGGCCTTCCTGAGCCAGCGCAAGATGGCAAACGCCTTTATAGTTGTCTGTGCCCACATCATAATAATAGGGCAGGGCTTGATCCGCTGAGAATTCGCGAATGATGTCGATATTGCGATTGGCCTTCTGGTCCGATGTAAAAATGAAATGATCCGGAATGATCACCACTTTCTCGCGGTCCCAGACCCTGGCGTCCTGACCGAATTGATCTTTAAATATGCCGATCGTTCCAGGTCCGCAAACATCGTGGGTCATCAAAACGTCCACATCGACCCATATATTGTCGCCGGGTTTCACCGGTTTGCCCCCCGAATGGGAGGAAAGGATTTTTTCAGTTATGGTCATGCCCATGGAGTTGGCTCCTCAAAATTATCTGGAAAGGAAAACCGTAAAAGTGGATATTCCGGCTTTTTACCGGAGCAAAATTCAGGTTTTTTTGCTGTAATAGAAACGGTTTTCCAAAAAACGGGTTTTGTTAGAATACCATTTAATTGCGGATCTATGAATTATTTTTATAGAATTCCGGCAAATTGGCGTTAAGATAGTGTACAGGGTAAAAATTGCAATCAAAGCTGTTGAATTTTAAAAGGAAACCATGGCCTCGTCAAATTCAAATGTGTTGGACCTTGCGCTCGAAACCTTCGACCGCTTACGGTATAAGATTCCGGATAAACCCAAACAGATTCAAATAGAAATCACCAATCGATGCAATATGGATTGTTCCATGTGCCCGCGCGAGGTGATGGGCATTGATCTGGAGCATATGGAATGGGACAAGTTCGTGGGCGTGGTGGACAAATTGAATCAGGGCGAAGAGGTGGTGCTGACCGGATGGGGTGAACCGTTTTTGCATCCGCGCATCTTCGATATGATTGCACACTGCAAAGCGCGCGGTCACAAGGTGATGATCACTTCCAATGGCCTGTTCACCCGGTCCAATATCATTCAGGAAATCCTGAATTCTGAAGTTGACGCCTTGACCTTTTCCATCGACAGCCTGGATGGCCATGTTGAAGATGGACACACAAACAACAAGGTTCTGGAAAATATAGAAGCCCTGGCCGGACAAAGAAAAGGGCAAACCCCCTCGCTTAGACTGCAGGCGACTCTGCATAAAGGGTGTGAAGAGGATTTGTATGACGTCATTCGCTACGGAGCAAAATTTGGGTTCGATATCATCAATGTAGGTCGCATCGACCGCAAGTATGATGAAAACCTGAAGCGTCCCAGCCTGGAGGAAGAAAAAAAAGCCTTTAAGGAAGCCGAGCGTATTGCGCAATCGGTGGGAATCCAGTTGGACTGGCTTCAGTATTCTGTATCGTCCGGATTATCCCGTTGGGTCTATAAGGCCATTCGCAAAAAACTGCACCGCTCGGGTCAGTATTGCCTGAAGACCTTCAACTACGCCTACGTCAATCGCGACGGGGACGTGACTCCCTGCTGTTTGCTCCCGCAAACGAAGATGGGAAACCTGATCGACGGTGATTTGCAGTCGATCTGGAAAAGCGATCAATTCAACGATTTCCGCGAAAACTACCGCGACACCTGCGGTTCCTGCGACCTGTGGACCATCGATATGGTGGATAAATAGTCAATATTTTCCTCCCGCGGCCTTGTTTTTCATTAATTTTATTCCAGGCTTGTTCTCGAATTTTTTGAATTTGTATAAGCTTGGATCAATCCCTTCCTGGTTAAAACCTAAGTTACTTGATATCTGGAAATTCGCTTCAGATTGCTGTAAAGTGAGGTCCCTTGAATCCCGTCCTGCTTTGCTGAGTGTTGTTTTGGAGAGGGGTTCTTTTTTTTTTGAGCAAATGATGGAAACAAACCTGCATGAATGAGTTTGATGAAAATCAGGAAATTGTAATCGACCGGCGCGCGATCTGGATTGTGATTCTGGACCGCATGCGACGTGTAATCGCCCTATCTGTGATTTTTGGCCTGTTCTTCCTGCTTCTGGGCCTGGATGGGCCGCAAGACTTGAATCCCGAAGGTTACCGTGTTTTATGCGTGTTTTTTCTGTGTGTTGCATTGTGGTCGACCAACCTGATCCCCCTTTCCATAACCAGCCTGCTGGCAATGGCGGCGATCCCTCTTTTGGGGATTATGGATGCGTCGCAAACATACGCCTATTTTGGCAATAAAGCGGTTTTCTTTATTCTGGGCGTTTTCATATTATCCGCGGCGCTGGTGGGATGTGGCTTGACGTCCCGTGTCTCTTTGTGGGTGCTGGAAAACTTTGGGCAGAGCCCGCGTCGGTTGATGCTTTCCATTTATTGTTTTGGGGCTATAAGTTCCTGCTTTATGTCCGAGCACGCGGTGGCCGCGATGTTGTTTCCCATTGTTCTGGAAATCGTAAGAGCCCTGGATTGCGAGCATGTTTATTCACGGTTCGCCAAGTCTCTGCTGTTCGCGCTTTCCTGGGGGTGTATCATTGGCGGCACCACAACGGTGTTGGGAGGAGGGCGTGTGCCTCTGGCGGTAGAAATCCTGGAAAAAACGACGCAAGGAAAAAGCTCTTTGGAAATTCTGGAGTACACCTGGTATTCCTTTCCTTTAGTGATCCTGTTACTGGCTTGCGGTGCCCTGATATTAACCCTGGTATTCCCACCGGAAATCTCGGATGTTTCAGAGGCGCGGAAAATTCTCCATGAAAAATCGATGTCCATCGGGAGAATGAGTTTACGCGAACGAGGCATCGGATCGGTGATGATGGTCACCTTGTTCCTGTGGTTCGGTTATGGCGATTCTCTGGGGATCGCCAATATTGCAATCGTTGCCATCGTCACCTTGTTTGTGTTCAACCTGATCACCTGGAAAATGGTGGAAGACCACGTGAATTGGGCGATTATCCTGATGTACGGCGGCGCCATTTGTTTGGGGCAGGTGATGGCCGATTCCGGTGCCGCGCTTTGGTTAGCCAAACAGGTGTTCGAAGGATGGATCGATTCGCGGCTGGGATTTTTAATGTCGATAGCCGTGCTGTCGTTATTGTTCACGACCTTCATGAACAACTCCGCGGTGATTGCCATTTTGCTGGCGCCCGCAATCAGCCTGTGCCCGGATTTCGGTGTGAGCCCAACCATGGCGGCCATGACGGTGATCCTGCCCAGCAACTTCGCATTCATTTTGCCAATTGCCACACCCGCTACCGCGTTGATCTATTCTTCGAAACTGATTCCACTCAAAGACCTGATGCGTTCTGGTGCCATGTTGGCAGGCTTTGGGCTGGTCTGTTATTGGTTGGTGCTCTTATTCTATTGGCCTGTTATCGGGTTTCAATAACAAGGTATGGTTTTAAGTCAGAGTCTATCTGATTCCTTTTGAATCGACGGGGTATTCAGTTTCAAGAAGCCAACTTAATTTCATTTAAAAGAAGGGTCGTAAAGAAATTGATGCTTTTCGGTATACTCTATTGCGTTTGGGTTTGTGGTGACGATAACCAGAGTCCAGTTGCAACTTTCACCGGCAAGACGATTTAACAGGGTATCCCGGATATGAAGAGGAATCTCGGGCAAAGCTCCGTCCAGAATCAAAAGTGCGGGGCGTGTGATGATGGCTCTGGCCAATAATATCCGTACCTTCTGGCTGGATGTGAAATCTTTTCCTCCATCATGAACCTGGGTATCCAGTCCTTCCGGAAACGCTTCCAGGATGATGTCCAGTTCGGTTAAGTTCAAAGCCCACAATAGATCATTCGATCCTATGTTCGGGCGTCCCATGGTGATATTTTCCAAAATGGACCCCTCAAATAAAGTGAGATCACCGCCAAAAAAAAGGCTTCGATGGCTTGCAATTTCGTCTGCCGAAAGGTTTTTAATATCGGCTTCATTATAACTAACGATTCCGGCAGGGGGTTGCTCCAGTCCGCCCAATACCAGGGAAATCCTCCGGCGAATGGATTCTTCCAAACAAACCAGCGCTAACTTTTCGCCCGGAAGGGCATCGAGAGCGATGTTTTTGAATGCTGATTCGTTTTCGGTGGCCCAGGCCAGGTTGCTGTATTTTAAATGAATTCCATTTGGGCTTAGCTGAGGAATTTTTAGCCCCGACTTGTTTTCCTTTTTGTGCTTGGGTATGGCGAACAAATGGTCCAGTTCTGTTAAGGATGTGAAAAAATAAAACACAATATAAGTGCGTTTTACCACCGATTCCAGATTGAGAAGCAGGCTGGCGATGATAACTTCTGCGGCGACCAATTGTCCCAGGGTCAATTCTCCCTGACTCAATAACCATCCTGCCGTTCCCAATAAACCTGTGTGAACGATTACCTGAAAGGTGATGGATCCCATGTATTGCCTTAGCAAACTGCGAAACCGCGATTTGCGGGCTTTCACATAGGCGGTTCCCAAAGTGTCGGCTTTCTGAATAATAAGGTCCGAGCAATTGGCGGCCTGAAAATGAAGCAGGTTGTCGGCCACCTCCTGAAACCAGTTGAAGGTATCGTATTTTGCCTCAGACATATTCAGGGTGCTTTTAAAACCTCCCTTGCCCAAAAGGGCGATAATTACTATTCCAATGATAAGCAAAGCATCGAAAATAATAAAATAAGGGTGGTACCATGCCAATAAAACCATTCCAATGAACCCGCCGACCAGCACATTGACCAGGTCGACCAGGAGATTCGACAAGGCCCGTTGAAGGAACACAGTTTCAAAAAACCGGCTGATATTGTGTGAGCGGAAGACCTCATCCTTAAAGAGCGGCAACACTTTTGCCAGGGCAAGTGTAATGCGAATAAAAATTCGCCGCTCCAGGATATCGGTGGCAAAAAACTGCAAAACCCGAAAAATGGCCACGAAAAACAAGGTGCCCGCCATGATTCCAACCAGGGTAACCACCATTATGGGAGTGACCGCAAACGCGAATGTGTTCACGAGTTCCTGAACCGTAAAAGGAATAATGAGGGAAAACAGTCCTACCGTGGTGGCATAAACCAGGATCAGTTTCAAAACCACACTTTCCTGACTGATAAAATTGGTCAGGCGGTCCAGGTTTTCTCTCAATGTCGGAATATGATGAATCATTTACGGGGATCCTTTCTCGACACGTTTTTTGTTGTTGGCAGAACTGGGGCTTTTTGTCCATTTTCCGATGGCCCAGTGATAATGCGAGAGGGCTTTCTGGTGGTCGGCCATGGCGTTGATCCAGTCTTCGGTGGCATCGATTACATTGCGTTCGCGAATATTGACCACCAGTAAATTGCTGGCTCCCAGTTTGAAACGGGTCCGCTCCCCTTGAACCAGTGTTTTTGCCAGATCCATCGCCTGCCGGGAAACGTCAATCCTTTCCCTGGCTCGTACCACCGATGAATGTGCGTTCGCGACCTCCATTGATACCTGTTGCAGACTGTATTTTTGCATTAGTCTCAATTGATCGGCTTTCCCTTTGAGTTCGATAATCTCGCCGCGCGCGCCTCGTTGCAAAAACGGAAAACGCAATTGGACACCAAATCGATATCCCAGGCCCAGGACGAATTCTCCGGGCTTTCTGGTGGGGACAGCTTCTACGGTAAGGTCCGGCAATAAATTATTTTCGGCCACCTCCAGGTCAATATTATTGAACTCGGCTTCCAGTTCTATGAGTTTGATCTCGGGGCGATTGGAAGTTGCCTGGAGCTTGGCCTGGTCCAGAGACAATAGCCAGCTTTCAGATTGCGCTGTCGAAAATGCAGGGGCTCTGTTTGTTTCCGGCACGATGACAGAATCCTTGTCCCATAAAAACAAAGCCAGCTTGTATTGCTCCTGTTCGACTTTTCGTTGGGCTTCAATCGATTTGTTTCGGCGTGATTGCACCTCCTGGTTTGCATCGACCACATCAATAGGGGCTTTGGCGCCTGCTTTGGCTTGACCGGTTATTTGTTCGAAACGCTTTTTCGCGATGGACACCGCATTTTTTTTGATTTCCATTATTTTCCAGGCCGCCACCCAGTTCCAGTACTGGGTGGCGGCGCCCAAAAACAGGTCCTGACGGGTTTGCTGAATCTCCAGTTCGGCTTGCCGGTCTGCCAGATGAGACTTTTTCAATTCCGCTCGCGCCGGGTTGGTGATGAATCCGCGTAACAGCGGAAATACAATACCAAGCAAAGGTTGATTGGAAGTGCCAATCGCCAAATCGGAAACAGCCACATCGCCAATACCCGCCCTGAATCCGGCAAACCCCTTAAAACCCAAGGGGTGAGTCATTTCAATAAAAGTGTCGTTGAATCCAACACTCTTCGTAGAATCCACTTTTGCAAGGCGCTCCAGTTCCCAATCGTTAACCAGAGCGGGTTCGAACTTACCCAGCGCTTTTAGGACTTTGCCGCTGGCTATCGTTTTATTGGTCTGGCTTTTTTTTAAGAGAGGATGTTCTTTTTCCAATTGTTTTAAAACGGACCGAAGGGTCAGCGTTTTGGGCAATATCGTAGATGGCTTCGGGTCTTTTCCCCAAGCGGGAGTTGACAACAAGATTGCGAAAACCCATGCAAGGGTCCCCCTTATTAGCTTTTTTCGATATTCCATTATCAATGTCATGAGAGGCTTTTGAGCGGATGTATTAGGCGCATATAATAAACCTTATTTTTTGGATCTTCCTGCTTTCGGAATCAAGACATCCCTTAAACTCCTTTCTCCTGACTCGTAGTCGGGTGGGAACAGGTTGAATCGACGCCACATTTCGTACCAGAGAGGAACTCGGTTCAGGAGGACCCACCCCATGACCTGGGTTCCCTGTCTTACATTGCTTTGAGGGGGCCATTCTTTGCGTTTATTGTCGGGCACCACCCATAAACGGAACTTATTATTGGGGGAAGCGGATTGGTCGACCACCTGAATTCGGCCATCAAAGGTTCCCGCCATTAATTCCGGCCAGGCGGGCAAGGGAATTGCCGGAACCCCCTGAAACAGAATGCGGACAGGACGCCCTGGTTTCAATAGTGGTGCGTCAATAGACCGGGCCCACATTTCAATGGCAGGCTGAGCCTGTTTAGGCACGACAGTAAACAGCAGGCTTCCCGACTTCACAGTCTCGCCTGCTCCCACCCGAGCGACACGAACGACTGTTCCATCCATAGGGGCAAAAACCCTGCTGGCCTTTTGTCTTTCCATGGCATTGGACCGTTTCAGTTTCAAATCGGCAATTTGTTTGCCCGCTTTTGCGGCATCACTTAAAGCCGAAGTTCTTTTGGCGCGGGTATCCAGCATTTTTTGCACCAGTTCGGCATTGATTTTCTCGCGCTTTTGAGCCAGAGCGCGTTTCGCTTCCTTAACCTCCTGTATTCCCGCTTGAGCTTCATTCACTTTAGCTTCGGTTTCTGTTACCTTTTGAATCGCCAGTTCGAGCTCTCTTTTAGACAACAAACCCTGCGACTCCAGTGCTTGCGAACGCTCCAGGTTCAGCCGAGCCGTTTGCAAAGCGCCTTCTGCCGGTTTTGTGCGCTGTTCTCTGTTTAGAATTTTATTTTCTGCTTCAGACACCCTGGCTTCTGCAGATGAAATCGACGCCTCAGCTAAAGCCGGCATTGCTTCCAGACGTTTCGCCAGAATTTTCTCTCGTTCCAACGCCGCTTTTCGCTGGTTCGCCAGGGCCTCGAGGGACTGGTCTATCCTTTCAATCAAATCCGGTGCCATGAATTTTGGATCGATATCGCTTAACTCAAGAATCAGATCGCCTTCTTTTACCGCGTCTCCTTCCTTCACATGCCACTTTCGAATTCTTCCCTTGATTTGTGAATGGACCTCTTGCGGTCGTTGTTCCGGTAAAAAAGCAGACAGTTTGCCTTCGACGGTTACGGTTTGCGTCCAGGGCACGAAAATCACGGCAAGGCTAAAAATAAAAAAAACAAAAAGGGTGGTGCGTAAAGCGATCTTTAAACGACGCGGAATCCGGACAGAGATGGGAGATTTAATCAGGGCGCTACTGGCCGGAAAGTTATTGGCAAACGGCCCCTTTCCTAAATCTTCATGAATCGTGTCAGTTTTTGCGGTGCTTTTTGGGTCGGCCATAAATCGGATTAAAAATTTCTGGAGAAGAAGAGGCTTTCTCAAAAACCATTTTAATGGTTATGCGATCATTTGTCTTACAAATTCTTTTTTGATGAAGTAGACCGGTTCAACGTTTCAATCGAAAGAAAAATTTTTGCACGATTTTTTTAAATCCCGATTGAAACCTTTATTTGGCGTATGAACCCAGGCAAGCAAAATTATTTCTGTTTAAATCGGCCATCATTGAAACTTTTTCCATATTCAGGGTATCTAAAAAAGGAAAGGTGATTTGATTTTATTTTTACAAGGATTCGATGATGAGCGCATCTTCAATTAGCCAAATGAGCCCACAGGATTTAAAGGAACGATTGGACGCCGGCGAGAATTTATTTTTACTCGATGTTCGTGAAAGCTGGGAGTTCGATGCGGCTAAAATCGAAGGGTCGCACTTGTTGCCCTTGGGACAATTGAGTCAACGTGTCGGGGAAATTCAAAAGGATAAAGACGTCGTTGTGATTTGCCATCATGGAATCCGGTCCCAGCACGGGGCGCAGATACTGGCGGCTTCGGGATTCGATTCGGTTTACAATTTAAGTGGCGGAATCGATGCCTGGTCGTTAAGGGTGGATCCCGACGTCCCCAGGTATTGATGCTATGTTTGTTATCCGTCCTTGGGAAACAGTTTCTCGAACAAGACTTCCCGCATCGCCTGCAGGGGGGCTTTTTCACCCGTCCACATTTCGAATTGGTCCGCCCCCTGATTGAGGAACAACTCCGGTCCCGCGATGGTTTGGCATCCGGCCAATTTGGCATCCTTGATGAGACGGGTTTCCGGCGGATTGTAAACTGAGTCGAACACGACCATACCCGGTTTTAAAAATCTTTGCGGCACCGGCGACTCGGCAACTTTTGGACTCATTCCCACAGGGGAGCAGTTGATCAGGATATCGCATTCGCAGTGTTCGATATCGCGCATGGCTCTTAATTCGCAATTCAGTTCCCTCGCTAAAGCTTCACCGCGTTCCTTGTTTTGATTGTAGGTCACCGTCAAACGCCCTCCTTTTTCCGATACACCATGACCGATCGCCTTGGCAGTTCCGCCAGCTCCGATGATTAGCACTCGTTTATCCTTTATCTTCGTGAACGCTTCCAGGGCGCGCATGGCACCGGATACGTCGGTGTTATAGCCTTTCCAGCGGCTCCCTTCGCGCACGACGGTATTGACTGCCCCGATTTTTTTGGCGAGCGGATCGATCTCGTCGAGTAAGGGCATGATGTCTTCCTTGTATGGCATGGTGACGCTTAGTCCTTCAAAGAAAGGTTCGAATCCGGAAAAAAACTTTTGCAGGTTCAAAACCCAAAAGGGCAGATAAATGTGAGGCAAGCCGGTTTCTTTAAACGCCCGGTTGTGGATGAGATAACCCATGCTCTTCGATACCGGGTCGCCTATGACGCCGAACCATTTCATCTCCGGTCGAATCTGGTCCACGCGGTACACGTCTTTTAAAGTAGATGCCAGAATTTGTCCCGGCGCGCTTTCCTTACCTGTGGCCAAACTGCCGAAGGTCAAAAACCCGCCCATCAAAGGCGACAGGATGCGCGAAATTTCCCCTTTCTCGCCCATGCAAAAGGAGATTAGTTTTTGTTCCTCTTTTTTAGCACGATGCAACAAGCGAAAAATTTGCAGATTGTCATTCAGGTCCATAGCGTAGGTGACGATTTTCACCACGTCCGCAGGAAGCTGGCACATGGTGTCATAAATGTCATCCAGACGGTCGTGGGTGCGGGAAAAATCGTGATACGACAGAATTTTTTGAGTGGACCCCGTACTTTCAAGAATGGGTTTCAAAAATTCTTTGGGAGTCGACGCTTCGATATCAATATAATCCGCGCCTGCATCCATAGCCTGTTTCAGGATGGTGGTTCTTTCTTCTTCACTGCCCTTGAACTGGCCCCCCTCCTGCTTGGTCCGATTGGTCACGATGCAGGGTTTGGGGCAGGCATTTATGAGTTTCGAAAGGTCCGGCGAATCGACCATGAGGTCAACCCGAAACTCGATCAAGTCCGCCCAGGGGAGGGCGGTTTCAAGATCCTTTAAAACCTGCTCAGTGGTGGTGGATACAATGGGAACACAAATCATTAGAAAAGCCTGAATGGGGATTGAAAAAATAGAAAAAGCAGGCTATCGAAAATTCCTTCCGCTTTCAAGGAAACTTTGAAAAAAATACTTCCAAATATGGATGGGAATTTTTAAAATCTAAAGATTAATGGTGGGGTCTTGTTTTTTGTGAAGGATTTTTTGAATAACAATCGTGTTATTTCCAAAAGTGTAATATATGGAGTGGTTTTCGTATTCGAATCGCCTATAGCCCTTTTTGACAAAACCGTAGTCCCAACCAATCATGGGGTTTTCAACAATACTTTCGAAACTCTCTGCAAATCCGGACAGGTAGATTCTGGCTTTCTGCAAGCCATGTTTCAAAATTGAGTATTCATAGATTGCATCTAACTGTTTTTCTGCCTCATTTGAAAGTTTATAGCTGACCATTTTTACGGAGGCGATTTTCTACGTCATGCATAATCTCGGGAACCCGTTTTTGGCTGACGCCACTTGCCTCTGCTTTTTCGAGAAGCACCTTCAGTTTAGTGATTTTATCTTCCCGCACTCTTTCCTGTTGGACCAAATGTTGAAAATAATCACTGGTGTTTTCAAATTGGCCAGACTTCATGGCATCTTTTATGAATTTGTCCATATCATTTGGAATGGTAATTGAAAGTTTTGGCATATTGGTACCTTCATCTATTTTAATCTTTAATAATTTTATCACAATGTATGATTCAGTTTCACCCAGACAATCATTTGGATAAATAAATGGGTGTCATCAAACGTTCAAAAACTGATATTTAATAGGTTGCTTTGGGTAGAACTAGCTCAGTTCAACTTTCCTGTTCTACACCATTCAACCCAAAGCGAACAATTGGTATTGAGGGTATTTCTGTACTATTACAAAAAATTTATTTCATACAGAAAAAAGGATATATTTTAAAAAGTTTCCTGGAAAAATCCAATCCCTATTATTGTCGAATATTTTCTCAACCATTTTTAAGTTTTTAAATCTCAGGTGGAAAACGAGTCCATTTCCCTTTTTGTTTTAAAACTTTTCGCTCAATAATCATTTTGCCTACACTATCTTCAGTAACTTGGTTTCCATTAGTAATTGGAATCCCTTTTTCTATAAAATGATTTGTTTCTTCAATAATTTTTTCAATGGTGGGCCTATTTTTGCCGGGTATTGGTTTCTGAACAAGCTCACGCCAATTAGAGGAACAATGCTTGTCCCAAAGTCGAGTAACCAAAAAAGAATCATCCATAGGCGGATAAGAGGCAAAACTCTGAACACCTCTTTTTTTTGTGTCTTCCGGAAGGGAGTCGTAATAATTATCAAGTTTAGAAAGATCGGTTTTTAAATCCTTTCCACGAACAAATGATTGATTCTCACGAAGAAAAAATGGAGTTATTTCTTCATGTAATTTATCACTGGATGTAAAGATCATGGAAAACGGAAGGTAGTATAAATACGCTAAATCAATTTTGTTGCTTGATCTCCTTCGTCCAATAAGATCAGAAGCAATAGCAAGATAGAAGAATAAATCCACTGAAAAGATATAAGTAAAGTATGGAAAAAAATTGGAAATGGAAGGTTTTCCTGAGTTTCTCCACCTATTTTTAATTTCAATTTGACCAGGATTAGAAACCCCCAGAAGAATAAGACCAAAATCTAGAACTTTTTCTTGGTCTGGTCCATTAATATGGAATTCTACCAATTTTTTCACGTCATTAAGTGTCAGCGGTTTTCCCATAGGAAAAAACTTTTGGTACTCTTTGTAACTTTTCTCAAGGTTTATATTTGAAAGATCCTGTCTCCATTTTTTTGCGTAAAGTCGCTCAATGTCCATAAATTCTTTATTTTGCCAACGGTCTAGCGCCTCCTCTTCGGCAGAAGACTGAAAGATTACTCCTGTATTTTCTCCCAATTTTACAGCTTTACCACCTGACGCATATATTATTCCGCTCTCCATGTTCAAGGGGGGACATAATCCAAAAAGCTCACCCTCAAGTAGATTGGTGTAATGGACATTTGGTTTGGAATGCAAATCTGGTGTTTTATAAGCTAAGCTTCCAACAACTTGCTCTGGAACGCGCCCTTTTCGAACTTCCTTCTCAAGATCTGCCAATGTCTCAATAAAAAAAAGAGGTGTAATATTAGAATTAAAAAATTGGTCGAGCCACATTGCTTCATCAGGGTTAAGTCCCTCTAGTACAGATTTATCAAAAATAATATTTGGGCCCATAAGGTAATTTTTGTTAAAAGGTTTTTATTGAGGCATAGAAGTTCAGTTTCGCACTTTATCTTACTTTTTCAGACAAGGTGAACCAGCCTGAAAAAACTTCAGCGCGTAGATTAGGGTGAGGAACGAACCCCAACAAAATAGACTTCGCTTTATAAATCTCATGCATCTGTAATTTTGAAACGAATGCAAAGGGGCCTGCTGGGTTAAAAATATAGGAGATTTCTTTGTTTGAATTCGAATGGGAATTCCCCGATAAACCTTTTTCTAGTTTGGCAATATTGGAGCGTTGTCACCCCAACCTACGGGTTCATTATAGCAACGATGGTCGGTTAACCTCCAACAGTGGATGCTAATCGAGACCTCTACCGTCAAATATCAACAGGATATCTTTGATAAGTTTGTTTTTGATTCTGAATAATTGTGCTATTTGCATTACCTGATCCGTTTTTTGATATTCATAGAAAATGGCCACCGAGTCTTCATTTGTTGTAACACTCAACATTTTATATTCGCATTTTTCCGGCGGATTATGTCTCAAACTTTCCAGATACTCTTCTGCTGAGTGAAAAGTATGAAAGGTACCGATGAAACTTAAATCGGGTGCCATCAATGATTCCAGGCGATGAATATCTCCAGCGCAGAAACATCTTAAATATTCTATGGCAATCTCTCGATTATTCATTGCAAAGGCCGGTCCTTCACGGTAATTCTTATCTCCTGACCATTGGCTTTTATTTCGGGGACGTACATGGCGTGTCCCAGGACGGACAGGGCGTGGAATTCGCCGGGCACTTCTGCGCGCAAGGAATAACGCAATTGCCAATAGCCTTCTGGCAGTTTGTCGATAAACAGAGCCACCTGCCGGTCGCGTAATTCCTGATACACCCAGCGCTGGCGACCGGTGAAGTCCTGCGACTCCAGTTCGCCGCCGGCTATTTTCTTTATGTTAGGATCGTTTCGAAATAAGGCGTCGGCAGATCCGGATTTCAACTCCTTGGCATAAACATTCTGGCCGCTCAAAATGGCGACGGCTTCGAAGCCTGCCGGTTTCAAATCTTCGAACAGCAGATACTCAAGGTTGTTCTTCGATTCAATGGTAATCACCGCTTCCACCCGTTCGCCGCTTTGAATGGAGTCGCCATC
The DNA here is from genome assembly GCA_024648695.1 of Nitrospina sp. GTDB lineage: Bacteria > Nitrospinota > Nitrospinia > Nitrospinales > JACRGP01 > JACAVV01. The sequence goes on along the minus strand of JACAVV010000027.1, from coordinate 53,707 downwards.
GTTGAGAGGTTCGAAGTCATACACGTAGCCTTTGAGAAGAGTCGGACGCCCCACCTGTTTGTAATACTGCCGTCGCAGAAAAATTTCATTGCCTGCGGCCGTTACCGGTTCTTCGCGACTGAAAAACTTCGCTTGTGCGGAAAAGTAAAGTGGTGCGTCGCCACTCGTCTTGACGATCTTGATTTCATTATCGCCGTTTATTATCCATTTTTGCGGCACACGGAATGTTCCCGGTGCGGATAAAACGGTTTGCGGCGTGACCCTCTGCGTTGCCACTGAATGTCCGTTCACTATTAATTGATATTCCACCTCGCTTGCCAACTCGCCGCTTACAGAAAGGTAATCGTTGAGGGCCAGCACGACGATGGCGGTATCCCGCGTGTTGCTCCATTGCGCGCCGCGACGGTTTTTCACCAGCCAGTTCATCACTGGTTCCACCAGCGCGTTTTTGGGGTCGATGGCTAACAGGGCTTTCAAGGCAAAGGCTGTGGCTTCGACACCGCCTTGCGACCAGCGCCAGTAAATGCCGTCTTCGCCCCAATGGGCTGTTTTCATAGTCTGGGCAGAGGATTGCTGTTCGCCGCGTTGAACGATGGAGGTGTCCGGGGTGTCGTCCCACTTGACTCCGTTTTCCAGGTTTTCAATCAAGAGCTTCGCCTTGTCTTTGAATCCATAGTTCTGGGCCGACAGAGCGAACAGAGCACGCGTGTAGGCATTCAGTTTGTCCCTATGTGTCCACAGATTATCAAACGCTTTTTTCTGAAACCGGGAAACCGAATTCGTTTTCATGCGAACGTGGGCTTCAGACAAGGCATGGAGAATCCAGGCCTGCCGGTCGAATTGCAGTTCTTCTTCAATAAGCGCCTTATCCAGGAAACGGTTGGCTTCGTCCACCGTGCCCATATCGATATCCTCTCCAGCGGATTTGGCGAGCAGGAGTCCCCACATCACATAAGCCGTCATGAAGGGGTCGCCGTCGCCTTCCTTCCACCAGCCCCAACCGCCGTCAGCCTGTTGAAAATCGTACAAGCGTTCGAGGCTTTCGGCAACCATGTCATCCAGTTTCTCCATATCCTGCTTGCCCTTGGGATGAGTCAGTTCGCTATATTGGGCTTCGATGCCACCGAACATGCGTCCCATTACCTCTTCTTTGGGAAAGTCCAGATTCGCCAGTGTTCTGGCCGTGATGATGGACGGCAGGAAGCGGCTCATAGTCTGTTCCGTACAGCCGTAGGGGTAATCTATCAAATAGGGCAGGGCGTCCAGCAGAGTGGTGGCCATGCTTGGAGCGATCTGCACCACAAGGTCTGTGCTTTCAATATTTCGTTCGGCGGGAATGCTCAGGTGAATGGATGTTTCCTTGTTACGTGCTTTGCCCGATTGAGCGATCAATTTTTCGATGCCGTGATCGTGCACGATATAACTTTTTTCCATAGCGTCGGAATAACGTTGTCCCAAACCAGTGAGCTTGAGCTTCGCTTCTCCCGGTACTTCCACCTTGACTTGCCAATCGACACGCGTTTCGCTATGCGGAGGGACTTCGATTTGATCGCCTTTACGATGATCCTTATTCGAAACACTCCATCTGGAATCCACCGTCACGCCTGCCGCTCCCAGTTTCGGGATCACTTCCAAAGCGGATTCCGTATTATTATTAAACACCCCGGAAATGGTCACCGAGTCACCCACCACAAAAAACCGCGGAGCTTGCAGGCGCGCGATCAAAGGTTGCCGGGTGCGTGTTTCCTGGGTATCGATTCCGAATTGATTGACGCGGGTGACCGCCCGTGCGGTGGCGCGCCATTGTGTGAGCGAATCGGGAAAGCGGACTTTAACCTCTGCCTTCCCATCCTTTCCGGTTTCGATATTGGACCGCCAGAAAACCGTGGTGCGAAAATCACTGCGCACGATCACCTCTCCGCTGGCACCGGCTTCCCCATCAGCACCTGCAAACGCTCCTGCGGATTCTTCAGCAACCGCCATGTCCATATCCATAAACTCAGCTTCCATCGCGGGAGCGGGTGCCGACGCCGACATGGGTGGTGCGGCTTGCAACATGGCCTTGTCCCCCGACCGGGCTCTGAGCTCTTTGGCCCTGGAACCGAATCCGACAGCTCCACCCAGCATTCCTTTCTTGAACGCTTCGTTGCCAAATCCCCCTTCGATTTTGTCTTTCTTTTCGGTTTTTAACAAAACCTTTTCCTGAAACGAGCTTTTGCTATAGACACGTTGTCCCCGTTTGTCGCCATAGAAAAACTGACGCGGGTCCTGGGCAAATTCTTCATGAATGGAGTACACCGACTCGTCCACCAGCCCCAGGGCCAACTCGGCAGAGACCGGTTCACCTTCATGGTTTTTGGCGGTGACGGTAAAGGTTCCTTCCTCTCGCGGTTGATAATTCTCCTGGTCCGATGAGACTTCCACGTCCAGAAAATTTTTAACCGGCGGAACGATGATCTGTTTTTGCGCCTGGAAAATTTTGTGGTTGCTCACCATATACCCGTTGAGAAAAATATTAGGAACGTGTTTCTCCGTGATGTCCAGTTGAACAAGCTTGACCGTTCCCTTCAGGTGCACGAGCCGGTAGCTGTACAAATCGTCCGCTTCCACCGAAAACAGAACATAGCGGTCGTTGCTGGGAACCATGATCATCACCGGTGCTTTTTGTCCTGCGTGAAAGGATTCCTTGTCCACCACCAGTTCCAGGCCGCCGTGGTGATAGCCCAAAGCGGTGGTCGCATTGGTTGCGACCCATACAGTGGTCTCGGACTGCACAGGAGGGGCTTCTTCCACCTGGCTGGTCCAGGCTACCCGGTAATAACCTTCGCGTTCCGGAGTGAAGGTGAATTCGGCTTCGCCCTTTTCATCGGTCTTCAGAGTTTGCGTGAAAATTTCGTCGTGTTCGTAGCCTTGAAATTTTAAATGCCACGAAGGTCCACCAGGGGTTGGTGGTGGCGGAGGGAATATTTTTGCGCTGTCTTTAAAGGTACGCAATTCGGGTCCGCTAATCTCTTTGCCGGAAGGGTCGACCCATACTTCGATCCATACATCACGGGTCAGGCGCACCTTGCCTTCTACCTGGACTGGTTGACTGTTGGCATCGAGAGAGCGGATATTGATTTGCACCTTGTCTTGAGGTTGATGCAAATAATGCTCCGGGTTCATATAGACGTAATACGGTTTGGACGTCACCTTCACCGTCGACCGCGCCGTGATTTCACGGCGGGAAGCGTCGGTGACGCGGGCTTCGATTTCGTATTCCAGGTCCTGGCCATTGTTAGCCGGAGTTTGCAGTTTCAATGTGGCTTTGCCCTGGGCATCAGTTTTCAACACTTCGCGTTTCACTTGCTGGCCACGGCCATAATAGCGGGGGCGTGGGTGAATGCCTTCATCAAAAAACCAGGGAAAATCGGGTGTGGGATGCCAGTAATGGTAATAAGGTTTTTGATAGATCACCACTTCCACATTGGCCTTGCCTACTGGCCCGCCGAAAAAGTAATCGGCCTGAATTTCAATCTCCACCTCCTCGCCCAGACGAAAAGTTTTCTGCCTGCCGTTTTCTTCCGGTGTGCTGACCGAAACTTTAAACTCCGGCAACTTGTATTCTTCTAATTGAAACAGGGACGCCGAGCCTAAATGATCCTTGCGGCCCTTGTTCCAGAAAGTGATGCGGTAGGTTCCCAGGGGCATTGATTTGCTGAGTTCCAGTTCGCCCCAGGCGCTACCGAAGGCATTCAGGTTCACCGTTCCCGTATCCACTTTGGATCCGCGCGGATCCGTGATCTCGTATTCCACCTTTTCGTTTCCCGGTGTGTTGTAAACGGTTCCGTCGTAAATACGCGCCGTCATTTTCCAATGCAGGGTCTCTTCAGGGCGGTAGGCGGGTCGGTCGGTGTGAGCGTAAATCTTCCAGTGACTGTTTTTTGAAAGCGACCCATAACCGTGGATGGTGGCAAAAGCCTGCCTGCCTTTATGGTTGGCGGCGGCAAAAAATCGCCGGTTGCGCGAATCGGATTTCAGTTTGAAAACCGCCATGCCTTCGTCATTTGTGGTCGATTCGTGATCGCGCCATCGCCAATGTCTGCCATGATAATAACTCTCCGCTAAAAAAACCCGGGCGTTGGCAATGGGTGCACCGTCTTGTGAATCACAAAAGTAAACCAGCGCCTGGTCGGGAGACGTCTTCACCACCAGGGAACTGTCGGTGACCAATACCAGGTCCTGGGCCTTTTGTCCGCCCCCTGTGACTTGCAGAATATAGGCGCCAATCGGTAGTTCCTCTTCAAGTTCCTCTTCGCTTTGTCCGGGATGATGGTCGCCTTCATCGTGGGTATCGAAATTCCATGATTTGACTTTTTTCAAACGGTTGGGGTTGACGTTCTGAAACCAGTCTCTGTTTTTATTCCTGAAAGAGATATCATCGGTCAAATCGATTTCAAAAAGCGTCAGGGTGATGTTTGGAATGTTACGCCAGTTTAGATGAAACTTGATCGTCGATTCCGGCAGGAAAAAATTGGAAACGCGCACAGCCAAAACCGGACTCACAATACTTTCGGCTTGCCGCCGGGCCTGATCGTAATACCGGGTTTCGCCTTTTCTGAATTCGCGGGTCAGGCGGCGAAACATTTCCACCGCGCGGTTGAAGTCCGGTTCGCGCACGGTTTGACCGTTTTCCAGAATGCGTACCGGACCGTAGCGGGCGAGCCATTCAGCATAATGGAATAAAGCGTCGTCGTACCAATCATTGTCCTTTCCCATTTCCAGCGCCGTTTCAAACGATTCCGACACGCGTTTTTGTGCATCCCACCCGCCTTGATGGCGTAGGCTCATAGCAAGGAGGTAGTGGGCTCGCGCCTTGTCATTTTCTGTTTGCGCAATTTTGACGACATTCTCCAGAATATCCACTGGCAGTGAATTTCCGTAATATCCGTAGTAATAATACGGTTCGCGCCAGGACGGACTGGCCACTTTCCACACCATTCCCAGATACCGGGTGCGCGCCAATTCGATGTCCTGAGCCCCTGCCCACCAATCCAGCGCCTGCTGATAATGCGGCCAGGCCTGCCCCCAGTTTTTCGAATGCTTGCGCATCCACCAGTAGTCGCCCAGTGATTCCTTGACCTCTACCCAAAGGCGGTCTTTGTCCTCTTCCCGCTTGATGTCGCGAATCAACACTTCCAGTCCTCCGCGCGCCTTTTCTTCGAGGGTGTTGTCCGGACGGCGCGTCGAAGCCTGTGAGCGCCAGAGGGAATCAGCGATTTTAAATTTCAGCCACCGCGTGTCTTTTTCGGGAACTTTGCTCTTTTGGGCCTGCAGGTAACTCGCATGCGCCTTTGCATAAGAACCGCGATCATAATAAGTTTCGGCCTTCTGTTTCAGATTTTCATATTCGGAGTCTTGCGCCATAGCCACGGCTCCTAAAGAAAGGATGGAAACAAGGAACATTTGCAATAAACACTGCAAAGTCGGTTTAAAGGGATTGGGCGTGTGCATGGAAGTCTCCTTGGCACGGGGGTTACCGGGTAAAGTGGTTGAGTGTGCTTTCCACAGATCCCAGGTAGGATCCACCGAAAAGGTTCAAATGGTTGAGGAGATGATACAAATTATATATGTCTTTTCGCTCAGCATAACCTGGATTGAGCGGAAAGGCTTCTTCGTAGGAAGCGTAAAAGGCTGATGGCATTTTGCCGAACAGTTCGGTCATGGCCAGATCGGTTTCGCGCAGTCCGTAATAGGCGGCAGGATCAAAGATGCAGGGCTGGCCACCGGGTCCTGTAAAATGGTTTCCCGACCACAGGTCGCCGTGTAACAAGGCGGGTTGTTCTCCGGAAAGATCGAGCAGGTGTTCCAGTCGATCACACAGTGCATCAATTTTTTTGTCGGTGGACCTTGGTAACAAACCCCGCTTGCGCGCCAGTTTCTGCTGGAATCCCAGCCGGTGATCGCGAAAAAACGTCAATCCGTCATTTTCGAATGTATTGATCTGGTTGGTTTTGCCAATAAAATTGTTATGGTCGAGTCCATGGAATTCGCCACTGCTTCTGTGCATATTCGCCAAAGCTTGACCAAAGCGTTCGTAGTAATCTTTGTCGGGCGATTCTTCATCCAGGTATTCGAGCAAAAGATATTTCGCATTGCTTACCGGTTGCAAAGCAAGGGATTTGGGAATTCTGGGTCCTTCTCTGGCGCTGGCTAGTAATTCGAGTCCCTGTTTCTCAATTTTGAAGAAATCCTTCGGTGGATCGGGGTGGTATTTCATAAACACCCGAATGCCTGAAGTTAATTTAAGCACCTGGGTCTGGTTGATGCATCCGCCGCCCACAGAATAGCTGGACTCGATGCGCACCGTTTCACCCAGGACCGGTTGCAGAACCTGTTCGAGTTCCTGGTTCATCGGTCTTTCAGGAAAGTGGTCTTTATATAGGAGAGCACTTCCGGGCAGGTGCGGTGCACAATGTCAAAAACCTTCTCGAATCCGGCGTCGCCTCCATAATAAGGGTCGGGCACATCCATTTGACCGTTGTGTTTGGGGTCGAAAGAGCGAAACAGCCGCAATTTGCCATCCAGATTTATTGAAGACCCCAATTGTTCCAGGTCGCTGAAATTGCTTTCGTCCATGGCCAGTACCAGATCGAAACGCGAGAAATCCTGGGCCTTAAACTGTTTCGCGCTGTTTTTTAAATGAAACCCTTTGCTTCGGGCGGTAGCCATCATGCGCGGGTCTGGCGATTTGCCTACGTGCCAGTGGCCGGTTCCGGCGGAATGGCTTTCGATTTGATGGTCCAGTTCTTCCTCGCGGATAAGGTCTTCAAACAAGCCTCCCGCCAGCGGTGACCGGCAAATATTTCCTAGGCACACGAAACATACTTTTATCTTTTGGTCTGCATTCATTGGATGATTGATTTCAAGGTGGATTGTGTTTAAGATGAACCTTTTTTCCGGGTTCGTCATTATTTTGCCGACTGCCGGGGAAAAAGGGCCTAAGGTCAGGTCAATGCTCACTTGCGTTTTGTTTCCCGCAGGTGGCTTATAATGAAGGTTAAAATTAAATGGCTCTCATTGATTTTATCGAACCCCTTCTTTAACATCAACTCCGAATACGAACCGTCTTTTTGAGGACAATGATTTGATTCCCCGATACACCACTCCCGAAATGGCAGAGCTGTGGGCTCCCGAGCGCAAGTTCGAAGTCTGGTTGCAAATTGAAATCCACGCCTGCGAAGCGCTGGCCAAAGCCAAGCAAATTCCGCAGAGCGCGGTGAACCAGATTAAAAAAAAGGCCAAGTTTGAAGTCGCCCGCATCGACGAGATCGAAAAAGAAGTCAAGCACGACGTGATCGCTTTCCTTACAGCGGTAGGCGAGCATGTGGGTCCCGCGTCGCGTTACATTCATCTCGGAATGACCTCATCCGATGTTGTCGACACCGCGTTCGCCGTTCTGCTCCGTGATGCCGGTACTTTGATTCTGGCCGAACTGAAACAGTTCCTCAAAGTCCTGAAAAAACAGGCGAAGCGGTACAAAAACACACCGATGATCGGCCGGTCTCACGGAATTCATGCGGAACCCATGACTTTTGGCTTGAAACTGGCCAACTGGTATGTAGAAATGGAGCGGAATCTCGAACGTATGGAGCGTGCTCACGAGACGGTTAGCGTGGGCCAGATCTCCGGCGCGGTGGGCACGTTTGCATCTATCGACCCTCAAGTCGAAGCCTACGTGTGCCGGAAGTTGAAACTGAAACCCGCACCTGTGTCGAGCCAGGTGATTCAGCGTGACCGCCATGCAGAGTATTTCAGTACGTTGGGGATCATTGCCAGTTCCATAGACAAATTCGCTACGGAGATCCGCCACCTGCAACGCACCGAAGTTCTGGAAGCGGAGGAGTTTTTCTCGAAAGGACAAAAAGGTTCCTCCGCCATGCCGCACAAGCGCAATCCGATTGTGTCCGAGCAAATGAGCGGCCTCGCGCGAGTAGTGCGGTCCAATGCGCAGGCGGCGATGGAGAACGTGCCCTTGTGGCATGAACGGGATATCAGCCATTCCTCGGTGGAGCGGATCATCGGACCCGACAGCACGACGCTGGTGCATTATATGCTCCGGCGCATGTCGCGAGTGGTGGAAAACTTGCTGGTGTATCCGAAAACGATGATGAAGAATCTGGAGCAAACCGGCGGACTGGTGTATTCGCAAAACGTTTTGCTCGCATTAGCCCGAAAAGGCGTATTGCGGGAAAAGGCCTATGTGATGGTCCAGCGCAACGCCATGCAAGTGTGGCAGGAAGGCGGCAGTTTTCTGGAGTTGCTGAAAGCCGATAAAGATGTCCAAAAACATTTGTCGCCCCAGGAGTTGGAGGCGGCATTCAATTTGAAAGCGCAATTGAAAAACGTCGATAAAATTTTTCAGCGTATTTTTTAAGGTTAAATAAGAATTCAAAATGGAACGTTTAGAAGCCTTGTACGAAGGCAAAGCCAAAATTCTTTACAGCACCCAGGACCCCGAGTTGTTGATCCAGTATTTCAAGGACGATGCGTCCGCATTCAACGGTGTCAAAAAAGGGACCATAGTCGATAAGGGTGTGATCAACAATCACGTGTCGTCCCATATTTTCAAATTCCTCGAAGGGGAAGGCATCAAAACCCATTTTGTGGACCGGCCCTCCGACCGGGAAATGATCGTCAGGAAAATGGAGATCATCCCCATCGAAGTGGTTGTGCGAAACGTGATTGCCGGGAGCCTGCAGAAACGGACGGGGAAACCCGAAGGAGAAGTCCTGCCGAAACCCGTCCTGGAGTTTTATTATAAAAGCGATGCCCTGGGTGACCCGATGATCAACGAATCGCATATTGACGTGTTTCAGTGGGCGAGCCCGGAGGAAGTGGCTTTTTTGAAAGAGACTGGACATCGCATTAACGAAGTGCTGTTTGAATTCTTCAAGAAACGAAAGATCCGCCTGGTCGACTACAAGCTGGAATTCGGCCGCTACAAGGGAGAAATCCTGCTAGGCGATGAGATCAGTCCCGACGGGTGCCGCTTGTGGCATTGGGACACCAACGAAAAGATGGACAAAGATCGTTTCCGCTTTGACTTGGGAAGTGTTGAAGAAATGTATCAAAAAGTCTACCATCTCATCTGCGCTGGCGAATAACCTGGCCCTGAGATTATTCTCTCCCCCCATTAGAAAAATTTACCAGGGGAGTAGAATCTATATAATAATATTGTTCCCGCCTTAAATTTTCTTACCCACCTGTGAAAAAAACTGAATAGTTTCAAGACGGCCTTGTCGGCCAAAAAGCGTTGAATTTGGCCTGGTTAGAGCTTTGACTTCGGATCTCTGAAGTCGAAAACCTCTTTGTTTATAGGGTTTTAGCTTTTGTTTAACAGGGTGGTCTGGTACAATTTCCCAAAGAGTTTTCCTGCTAAAGCAACAAATCGTAAAAAATAATTTTCATTATTTTTCAGGATAACCGATTGCATGCCCGATGAGGCCTTAATGGGAAAAGGCTGTTTGTGGAATATTCAAATAAATTTTTTAATAACTGTAGTCCATTCCATTTAGGGAATCTGGTTTAGCGCATAAGCACAGTAGCAAACAAGGAACAGAATATGAAAAGGGTAAATACCATAACCTTAGGAATCATTTTAGCGATAGTCCTGCAATCTCCCGCAAATGCAACCTTCACCACGGGGCAGGAAGATTTCAAGCTTGCGGTGATGGGTGGACCTTTGTTGATGGAGGAGGCTATTGATCCGCAAAAAGCATTACCTCAATCTGCTGAGCCCGTTGATGCGAAGACCCGGTTGAAGGTGGAAAACGCCTTCGCCAAAATGCCACTCCGCTTTGAAAAGAACGAAGGGCAGACATCGAACGAAGTGAAATTTCTCTCTAAGGGCAAAGGTTACACCATGTACCTCACCCCTACCGAAGCGGTGATGGTGTTAACCAAAACCATCAATTCTGGCCAATCACCAATGGATCGCTTCGATCCCCTGAATGAATTTGAACCGCCGAAAACAGAAACTTCAGTCGTGCGAATGAAAGTGGTTGGAGCCAACCCCAACCCAAAAATATATGGTGAAGACCAACTTCCCGGAACCAGCAATTATTTTCTAGGCCAAGACCAAAGCAAATGGCGACAAGGTATCACCAATTTTAAAAAGGTGCATTACGAAGAAGTCTATCCCGGCATCGACCTCGTCTACTACGGCAACCAGGGAAAACTTGAATACGATTTCATCGTCAAACCCGGCGCGGATCCTGATCAAATTTCCTTAAAGTTTGAGGGTGTTGAAGAAATCTCCCTAAATCACAAAGGGGACCTTGTTCTCATTACCGAAAGTGGAAAAGTAATTCAGCATGTGCCCATAATTTATCAAATGATTGATCGACGGCGTATTTTAATTAGCGGAAATTACAAAATTGATCATGAAAAGCAAGTGACCATCCAACTTTCTGAATACGATCCAGGACGCGATCTAATCATAGACCCAATATCACTACTGTCCGGGGAAATTTTTAACATTGGGTTGATAGTCCAGTATTAAAAAATATTTCATTGTTTTTTAAGGAGTTACCTGTTTTCGATCCATGCTGTCCGGGAAAACCTGAATCTACATCCCCTGAAAGAGTTTTCTGAGATCGCTGAAAATCCTTATCAGTGTGGGAACAGGCATTTACAGCCATTTTAGGAGCTTATTCGTGCTGTCCGGTTAAAAAACAGCCCAATTAAGCCTCACGTTTTCAAAGAATATTTTGATTTTCCCCGGACACTAGTGACCCAATATTAGGGTTTTCAACCCTTCTTGGGGGAAGTTCTGTGGAAAAAGCATATGGTATTGCAATTGATGATTTTGGAAATATTTTTGTGACCGGAGAAACATGGTCAACTGACTTTGATCTTTTAAATCAAATTGAGGGAGACGAATTTACATCAGATGCTTTTATTTTTAAGTTGGAGCAGAACGAGAATATTCCGACACTTGCATATTCCACTTATATAGGTGGCGATAACAATGATATAGGAAATGATATTGCTGTTGATGGCTCCGGAAACGTTTATGTGACAGGTATGACGAGATCTAGTAATTTTAATACTGTAAATCCAATTGAGGAACATTCAGGTGGAGCAGATTCTTTTGTCATTAAAATAGGTGAAAATGAAAATGTTCCAACTATTATTTATTCTACCTATATTGGAGGGAGCAATAGTGATGTAGGGGTGGCAATTGCTACAAATGATGTTGGCGGAGTGTATGTAGTGGGACGTACGTTCTCCACTGATTTTGATCAATTAAATGCGATTCAAGATGATAATGATGGTTGGGATGCTTTTCTTTTCAAAATAGATGATCTGGAAAATATTCCTTTTCTTGAATACTCGACTTATATAAGTGGAAATGGTTCGGTTGGCGCTGGAGATATTGTGGTAGGTCCAAAGGGAAGCCTGTATTTATGTGGTAGTACCACTTCCGATGATTTCTTTACTCTAAATTCCATAAATAGCAGAAGAGGTAGTTCGGATGCCTATTTAATTAAATTTGTGGAAGTGGGAAATTCCTTGTCAATAGTATATTCCACCTTATTTGGGGGAACCAACGGAGAAGGCGCTTCTAACTTGGTGGTTGATAACTTTCAAAATGTTTTTATTACTGGTATTACCAGTTCCAATGATTTTGACCCATCAAACCCATATATAGGAACCATTCAAGATTCTGCGGTGTTTGTTTCTAAAATAAAGGAAAATGATAAAATTCCTTCATTAATCTCTACATCCTATTTTGGAGGTAATGATTGGGGGGATTTAGCAGAAGGAATCGCCATTGATTCAAAAGGGAGAGTCTATATTACTGGATATACTGAACTAGCTGAGTTTGATGAAAATAATAATCTGGTTTATCCCGATGATATTTTTTTACTTGAGATGGTGGAAACAGAAAACGGCCACAATTTAATAGAGGTAATAGATTTTAAAGGCAGTAATAATAATTTTTCTTTTGATATTGCCTTAGATTTGGAGGGAAACATATATATAGCAGGGTCTACAGATTCACCTGATATTAATTTGTTGAATACGATTGAAAGTGGAAATATTGGGGAAGATGTATTTTTGGCAAAAATTTTAGTAAAAGAAGAAGACTTTATTGATCCACAAATCACTCCCTCAACTAATATCATTGAAGAAGCAACAGGTCTTTTCACCAGCATTGATTTGGGCACTGCAACTGCAACCGACAACGTTTCATCCCCCGAAAACATTCTTATCACCAACAACGCTCCCGCAGAATTTCCTTTGGGTATCACACTGGTTACCTGGACTGCGGAGGATGAGGCAGGGAATACGGCATCTGCGATTCAAAAGGTGACGGTTCAGGATACAACACCTCCGGTCATTAGCCTGCTTGGTGATAATCCTCTGACTTTAGAAAAGGACGAACCTTTTTCCGATCCTGGGGCGACGGCTTTGGATCTGGTCTATGGCGATCTCAGTGCTGAAATCGTGAGCATGGGTTCTGTCGATACGTCTACTATTGGTTCATATAAAATCGAGTATGAAGTCACTGACGACTCGGGCAACAAGGGCACAGCGACGCGGACGGTAAACGTTGTTTCGGAGTTTCAGTTCGTTGGCTTTGAGCGGCCACTCCGGGGAGAAGGCGAATCGGTGATTCACAAGTATCGAGTCGGGCGCACCATTCTCGCGCGATGGAGTCTGCCTGACGGCAAAGGTGGATTCCACAGCGACCCCAGTCTCATCACCTCCCGCCAATTCGTGCAGGTGAAAGACGATGACTGCATCGGTGAGCCCACAGTCGGCGCAGTCCCGGTCGACATTCCTGATACGGGAAGATACAAATTGCGCTTCCTGCGCGGAATTAAACAGTACCTTTTCTTTTACCGTCCCGACCGATATTTACCGAGCGGCTGTTACGATCTTGTTGTGACCCTAAGCGACGGCAGCCAACACCTCGCCCGTTTCGAAATGCGCGGCCTTCGCCAACGCCGCGCCAACCGCCCTTTGGCAGTACATTAAATTTGGCAATTACTGAGCTGATTTTTCCAGGAATCAACCGCCCCTCATTACATCTGCGGGCCGGGCATGTAGATGGTGCCGTTGGGGGATTCGTGCGTGTGAATCTCTCCGCCGAAGCCCAGCATCTTTGATGCTTTTTTCGCTTCTTCGGGGGTTTTGTACATGTGGTCCATGATGTCGCGGCTCATGTTGGGTTCGCCGCCTGAACGCATGTCTCCGCCGGAACCTTCTTCGCGCGCGTGGTCGTCTTGCGGGGATTGTTGGCGCATATCGCCGCCGGAACCTTCTTCGTGTCCGCCGGAGCCTTCGCGTTTACCGGGATGTTGTCCCTGGCTGACCAAAACCACCGCCTCGTTCAACATGGTATAAAAACGGGATTTCTCCGTATAGCCTTCCACCCGACCCAGTTCTTTGGAATTTTTCTCGTCCCAGATGATGAATGTGGGTGTGCCTATGATGAAATCGACCCGACCTTCATCAATCGCCTCGGCCATCCAGTCGGGAAACAGTTTTCCGCGCACGGGGACGATTTTTGCGGGCAGGGTTTTCCCCAGTTCGCTGTCGACGTATTCCTGATAAACTTCATCTTTCCAGCGTTGGGAATTTTTCGACGTTTCGCCGCTCAGCACCAGCAGTTCGTTGGCGAAGGATGGGGTGGTGAATGCTAACAAAAATGAAACAATAATAAGGTAAACTGATTTTTTCATGGGAGAGGTCCTTAAATTAAACTCGTGGGATTTCGATGGCTTCTTAAATAGTATAAAAAATACGGGAAGCTCTTTGGAAGCGAAAACTTTTATTTCAAATTTCACCGTGGAAAGTATCGGATGGAATCTTTTTCGGGCGGGAGGCATCTAATTGGGTACTTGAACCTGTATTGACTGGTATGGGAATATGATTAAACAGACTTTTACTTTCAGCGGTTCTCGCTGATTGCTTTCACTTGGCCCGCGCTTTCAGGGGCAGGGGAGGATAAACTTGAAGATTATTGAACAGGAAGAGACGCCCAATCCGGCGGCGCTCAAATTTATTATGGACGGACCTGTTATTGCCAGCGGTTCTCTGTCGATTTCCGGAGGCAATGAGGACGAAGAGTACACTGGAGATAACCCACTGGCGGCCGCGCTTTTCAAGGTTGGGGTGACGGACATTTTTCTTTGCCAGAACTACGTTTCGGTGACGATGTTCAGTCCCCGGGGATGGGAACATTTTCTGGACGACGTCAAGGCGGCCATCGAAGAGCACCTCCTTCCGCCGGGCGAAGAACCTAAAAAGGACAAAAAACCTTCCTTTCTCGATTCGTTCAACAAGGAAGAATTTCCGAGTCTCGCCGAAGACAAAAAACGCGACATCATTGAATCGCTGATGGATGAAATCATCCGGCCGGCGCTGGCTAACGATGGCGGCGGACTGGAGATCATGAAATTCGAAGACAATGAGGTGACGATCAAGTATCAGGGCGCTTGCGGAAGTTGTCCCAGTTCCACCGGCGGCACCCTGGCGGCGATCAGCCGTGCGTTGAAAGGTTACCTCGACCCGGAACTGGAAGTTGTGATCGGCCGTCCGGGTTAAGTTTTTCCCCCTCTCAATTCAACCGGAAAACCCCGCGCCCGTAACAGGCGCGAGGCGATCCATGAAACCCAGGAGGGTGGGTCAATTAAAGTTCAGCGGGATGCTTGTGTTCAATCTTCATCCAGTTGGAATCCGCTTTGGCGATGTTACCGTGTAAATCCTCCCGCCATTTTTTCTGAATGTCCTTGTCCAGGTTCAGATACAGCTTGCCGTCGACAATTTTCCATCGGTTCGGATCGGAATAAAACTTCTTGCCCACAGACACGCCGTAAGCACAGTAGCCGCCATATTGAGGTGCATACTTTTCCGGATTCGATTTGAATTTGCGCTGATGGTCTTCGCTTGCGAACAAGTAGGTCGCGCCCCTGTATTCAGCTGTATGGTAACCATTCCCTCGTACCGGGCGTCCCACTTCAAAATAGGCGACCGGGTCGTATCCGCCGAGAGCAGGAGTTGATATTTCGGTACCGCCGTTAGCCATCATTTTGTGATTGGGCATGGCGCTGACACTTGTTGCCAAAACAGTTGTCAATAAAGATACTGCAACCAAAATGCGGGTGCTGTGCCTGGATAGTGTAGTCATGATGATCCTCCAAATTAAAAGTTAAGAATTAAAAACTTCCATTATGCCGATTGAACAATGGTATGCGTTTCTATCCGTGGAAAGTCGATATCCGTCTCCGCCACGCTGTTGAAAAAGTTGGTGAAGGTGTTGAGTCCGGCATGGGCGATGATCTCGACGATCTCCGCTTCCGAAAAGCCTGCATCGCGGACTGCTAAAAGGTCGGCGTCTTCCACCTTTCCCCGTGACTCGACAATATTCCGGGCGAACCTCAAGGCTGTCTGTGTTTTAGGGTCGGTGGACTGCCCTCGCAGGTTGCAGGTCAACTCCGCTTCTTGCACGCCAGCGTCCTTGCCCAGATAGGTGTGAGCGGAGGCGCAATAGTCGCATTCGTTGAGACCCGCCACGGTGAGGGCGATTTGTTCGCTTAGTTCCAGGCTTAATTCACCTTGAGCCAGAGCGCCACTGAAGTTAATATATCCAGACAGAGCCGCCGGACTGTGAGCAAGGGATTTGAGCAGGTTCGGGACCAGTCCCAATTTTTTTTCGACGCTATCCAGCAGAGTTCTGGATTTAGCGCTCGGTTTCGCAGGTGCTTGAATTCTAGACATCGGTACCTCATAAAGTAGGGAGTTGAAAAATGAGATTAAAAATCACTCAGCAATGAGTATACCGATTAGTCTACTCATTTTGAGATACCTTACAGATAGGTGGAAAAAAAAAATTTTTGGAAAAAGTAAGGTAAGTCCTGGTATTGCTAATATATTGATTCTTTTAAGGAGGTTGTCGGTGGAATTGAGATCGAGGTCAAGTCCTTTAAAAATAAACCAATTGGTATATAATTTTAGATCGGAATCTGATGTCAAACACATCGAAACGTGAACAATTGATCCAGGCCGCCTTGACCCTGTTTTGTGAAAAAGGGTTTCATGCTGTGGGTACGGACGCTATTGCCCAGCATTCCGGCGTCACGAAGAAGACGATGTACCATCATTTCAAGTCGAAGGATGAATTGATTCTGGCGGTTTTGAGGTATTACGACGAGAGGTTTCGCAACGATTTCATGCGTGCGGTGGAAGGGAAGGCTGAGACGCCCAGGGAACGTTTGCTGGCTGTGTTTGATGTGGCGGAGAAATGGTTTGCGAAGGACAATTTTTATGGATGTTTATTCGTCGCCGCCGCCGGAGAATATCCCGAGCCCGACACTCCGATCCGGCATACCTGCAAAGAATTCAAGGGATTGATGCAAAAATACATCGAGGGTCTGGCCACCCAGGCCGGAGCCGAGTCTCCCGAGCAATTGGCGTCTCACCTGCTGTTGTTACTGGAAGGCGCGATCACCCTGGCGCAGATTCACGCTTCTCCCCAAACCGCGAGCCAGGCGAAAGAGGCCGCAAAAGTATTGATTCAGGATGCCATCAAAAGATAATTCGAGGGAAGCTGTGGGCTTTCCTGAAACCAGGGAACCCGAGTGATGGATCAATGCCGTTAAGTTAAGAAAAAAACTATTTCGGTCCGGTTTTGGATAGCAATCACCCTCTCTCGGGAGGGAGAGAATCAGGGTGAGAAGGCATTATGGATCTTCCTTTTCCTTTGCGCAAATTTTTTGAGGAAAAAGGAGCTTGGATTCAGTCCTCAGATTTCCACCGCAATACCGGATGGCGGGCGGCTTTGGCTTCGTCGACTCGTGTGACTTTGGGTAGCTGGGGTGCTTCGTGAAGCGCGTCCGGGTTTTCCTCGGTTTGCCGGGCTATTGTTTTCATAGCCTCGATAAATTCGTCAAGGGTTTCTTTGGATTCGGAATCAGTGGGCTCCACCATCAAGGCGCCTTTGACGATCAACGGAAAATAGATGGTGGGCGGATGAAATCCTTCATCAATAAGCGCCTTGGCAATGTCGAGTGTCTTGACTCCCTGCTTGTTTTGATATTTGTCGTTGAACACGCATTCATGCAGGCTGGGACCCGGAAAGGGTAAATGATAATCCTCTTTCAGACTGGCCTTGATGTAGTTGGCGTTCAGGACGGCGGACTCCGCAACTTTGCGAATGCCTTCTTTTCCCAATGTGCGGATGTAGGTGTATGCGCGTACAAGTACACCAAAGTTGCCGTAAAAGGCTTTCAGTCGGCCGATGCTTTGCGGCCGGTCGTAATTGAGGGAGTATCTGGATTCCTTGTGTTCCACCACGGGAGTGGGTAAGTAGGGTTCCAGAATTTTTTTGATGCCTACGGGTCCAGCACCGGGTCCGCCGCCACCATGTGGCGTCGAAAAGGTTTTATGCAAATTGAAGTGAAGCACGTCCACGCCCATTTGCCCCATTTTTGCGATTCCCACAACAGCATTTAAATTGGCGCCGTCGCAATAGACAAACCCACCTTTGTCGTGAACAATTTTCGTGATCTCCAGAATATCTTTCTCGAACATCCCCAGAGTGTTCGGATTGGTGAGCATGATGGCGGCGGTGTCTTCATCCATCAGTTCGCGCACCTTTTCCGGGTCGATCAGGCCCTGGTCGTTTGAGGGAAGCGCCACCACTTCGTATCCGCACAGGGCGCAACTGGCGGGATTGGTCCCATGTGCCGAGTCAGGAAGCAAAACTTTTTTGCGTTGCCTGCCCTGGGCTTCGAAGTACGCATGAATCATCAATATTCCAGCGAATTCGCCGTGCGCACCGGCCGCGGGTTGCAGGGTCACGTGGTCCATACCGCTCACTTCTTTCAGATATTCCTGCAATTCAAACAATAATTGCAGGCTCCCCTGCGAAAAGGTTTCCGGGGTGTAGGGGTGATGCTGGGCCAGTCCGGGTAAGCGCGCCATGTCTTCGTTGATCCTGGGGTTGTATTTCATCGTACAGGAACCCAGGGGATAGAAATTAGTATCGATGCTGAAATTCCATTGCGATAGCCGAGTGTAGTGACGGACCACCTCCAGTTCGGACAATTCGGGAAAATTCCGGATTTCCTGACGAATTTCATCAGGGGGCAACAGGGTTTCCAACTTTGTATGGGGAACATCGCTTTTTGGCAAGGAATAGGCTTTTCTGCCGGGTGAGCCCATTTCAAATACCAGGGGTTCTTTGAAAATCAGCCCTTTCTGGCCGATTTTGGGTTTTGAGGTGGTGTCCGTTTCGGAGGTTCGATTCATGGAGCTATCCTTAATAATACGAGAGATTCTTGATTCGGGGTTGATTTCAACTGTAGTCAGGAAAAGGTTTCCGCCAATATTGTATCTATACTATATAAAACTTGTTCAGGAGTCACGTTTTGTCCGTCCCGTTCCTCCAAAACCTTGTATCTTGTATGGCAGGGACGCCAGCGCTCAACACTATCATATTTGAACACCACGACAACGGGAGTTCCCATTGCAGAAGCCATATGCATGATTCCGGCCTGACTGGTCACCAGCAAATCGCTTCGGCTCATAAGGTACGCCAGGGCCTTCGGACTCATTAAAGGAAGAATTGCAGAGCCTGCCTCTCCGGTTTGAGGAAACTGACCCTTTAGCCAATCCTTTTCTCCAGGACCGCAAATGATAAAAACATTGGCTCGTCGCGATTCCTGCAGGGTATTGACAAGACTGCGAAATTTTTCAGTCGACCAGGCCATATTGGCCAGGCGGCCACCGGGTTTTAGCAAGAGGGTGGGCCGGTCCGGAAATCGCCGGCATTCCTTTAACAGTGCGTCGACGTATGATGTTTCCTCCAGGGAGGGATAAAGCCTGGGAATATCCTTTATTGCAGGAACACCTAAAAAACGTAACAGGTCCAGATTGTTTTCAATTTCGTGTTGCGGTTCTTCCTTTCCCTTAAATGATAAATTGTAGGCCAGAGCTCCTTCCCGATGATCATAGCCTGCCCGGTAAGAAGCCCCGGAGAGCAAAGCCAACACAGCCGCCGTAGCACTGAACACACGATTGAGGACGATGGCGACATCAAATCTGGTTTTTGAAAGGGCTTTCCAGGTTTGAAACGGCTTTTTTTTGTTGAATGTAATGATTCCGTCCACAAATTCATTGCCGGCGACAATGTCACTGTGTGCTTCGTTGACCAGAACATGCACTTGCAAATGTGGATACGATAATTTCAGGGATTCATAAACCGGGGTCGATAATATAAGGTCACCCATGCGGTCCGGCCGAATCACTAAAACGCTGTTGATGGTATTCCAGGGAAAATTTGCAGGGTTTACCCTGGGAGCTTTGGGAAGCAGAGTTCCCGCAATTCTCCAAAGGGCTTTCTTCAAACGGGATTCAAAAATACGCCGCACTGTATTGCAGTTTAATTAGGCTTTTTGGGAAGACGGCTCATTCCGTGATCGGTTCCGCTTCATCAATCAGCATGATGGGAATATCGTCCTTGATGAGATACTTGAGCTTGCAAGCGGCGCAGATCAACCCGTCTCCTTCAGGTGTGAGTGTTAAATCGCCCTTACATTTCGGGCACGCCAATATATCCAGCAAGTCTTTATCCAATGCCATCGTGTTCTCCTTTATCTATTAAATTGCCAATGTATTTTTTTGAGAATTGATATTTGCCTCAACAGCTGTGAACACCTCATCGACCGAAATTTCCGTCATACATTCATTTTGTGTGGGACATTTCCTTTTAAAGCAAAAACTGCAGGATTGCAATTTTACGATCACCTGATGCTCGGGCCCAACAGGGGCGTTGCGTTTGGGATCGATGGGACCCCAAAGGGAAACGGTGGGTATTCCCAATAGGGAACACAGATGCAAGGGACCTGTATCGCATCCCACAAACAATTGTATTCTTTGAAAAAGAGCCATCGATTGCACTATGTCTGTCGGTGGAGCGATCCACGACGGAGCTTTCATTTTGTGTGCGATGGCATCCACGAGGTCTTTTTCTCCCGGACCCCAGGTCAACAGGGTATGCCACCCTAGTTCTTCATGAACGCGATCACCCAGCCCGGCAAAACAGTCGGGGTTCCAACGTTTGGTCTCGAACCCTGCGCCGGGATTGAGCGCGATCACAGGTTTTGCGAGCAAGTCCGGTTCTGATTCCAAATAATGATCTATATAAAAATCCGCTTCAGACGGAATGGGGGTCGGAGGGAAGGCTCTATCGACTTCGACTTTGAGAGTTTTCAACAAGGACAGGTTTTTGTCGATGATATGAGGTTCCTGTTCCGAATCTCCCTTTATATTGTTGAACCAGGCATTGGGTTTTTCTCTGCAATCCAACGATGGAAACCCGATGCGGTTAGGTGCGCCTGAAAGCCAGGAGATCACACCGCTCTTGATCAAGCCCTGCAGGTCGATAACCACATCATAAGAAGCACTGCGAATCCGTCGAAAGAACCGGGTGAGTTCCTGCAGTGTGTTCAAATTCCAACGTTTGCGCCATTGTTTGGTGCGGATAACGATCAATTCATCAATATCCTCCCGCCCTTTTAGCAGGTCCTGACATTTTTCCTCGACCACCCAGGCAATGTGGGATTGGGGGAAATTGCGTCTTAGAGATCGCAAAAAGGGAAGGCTGTGAACGATGTCCCCAAGCGAACTGAGTTTAATGATCAGAATTTTTTGTGTTGGGAAATCCATAGAGCCTGGGAAAAAGTTTGCGGGTCCAATGACAAATCTGGCAATAAATTTTATAGCCTATAAATCCTGCGGCCATGCCAAGCAAGGCACCTCCGAATATATCCGTCGGATAATGCAGGCCAAGATAAACCCTGGAAAAGGCTACCAGTATTGCCATGGAAAAAACCAGTAAAATGCTGTTCCTGAAACAAAGAGCCGTGATACTGGCCATGGCGAACATGTTGCCGGCATGATTGGAAGGAAACGAGAAACTGGTGGAACAATTTTTTACATATTGTAAAAATTCCATAGTGTGGCAAGGCCGGGGCCGACTGAACAGTGGTTTTAATATTTGATGTATGATTCCATCAGTAAGCCCAATCGTTAAAGCCAGGGCCAACAAGTAGGCCACCGCCCGCGCTCTCAATATCAGTACCAACACGATAGATACGATTATGAAGGGGACTTTAAACTTGTATTTGTCAGTGACGAATCCCATAAATTGATCCATCATCGAGGATTGCAAATGTTCATGAATCCAGTAAAATATACTTGAGTCCCATTCAAATAAGATAACCCGTCTCCTTACAAATTATCCAGGCATTATAAAGGCACCTGTTTATAAACCCAGCCGGCATGAGTCGTTTCCATTGAGGGGCTCTCCGGAGCAACCCTAAATGACATGGCCCGACTTTATGATCAAGCCCTGATATTATTTGCCAAAGATCCCGTTTTGGGCAAGGTGAAAACCCGTCTTCAGCAAAGCTTACCGGCTGATCTCGTTTTGCAATTATACAGGTGCTTTCTGGAGGATAGTATTGAAAAAGTGCTTGCTGTGGATGAGGTGGACCGATTTATCGGTATTTTCCCTGATACGGCTTCTGGATTTTTTAAAGATTCCGGTAAGATAGAGGCTTTCGAGTTTTTTGTTCAGGAAGGTGTCAATCTGGGAGAAAAAATGCGCCGGGCTTTTGAGGGCCGGTTTGCTGACGGGTATCGGCGCGTGGTGATTATTGGATCGGACAGTCCGTCTTTGCCTAAAGAATATATTGAAAAGGCTTTTCAATCCACAGCCGACCTGATTTTGGGTCCAAGCACCGACGGGGGATATTATTTGATAGGTATGACAGGCCAAACGGCAGATGTGTTTTCCCAGGTCGCCTGGAGCACCGACAGCGTGCTGGCCGATACCTTAAAAACGGTAGAGTCTGCAGATATAAGTCTGGACCTGCTTCCGGTCTGGTATGATGTGGATGAAATTGAAGAATTGCGGTTTCTGAAAACTCACCTTGCCATGATGCATCGGTCAGGTGATTTGCAAGCCCGGGCCACTTATGAAATTTTGGGCATTTTACAAATTTAAACAATGATTATCAGGTTTTGACACAACTATGAAGATTTTGAAATACACCGATCCCGATTATCAGCAAGGCATTCAGGCTTTAATCAACCGCTCAGATGTCGACCTGGAAACCCAGGATCAAACGGTAAGAGCTATTTTAAAAGATATTCGGGAGAACCGCGATTCAGCATTGCTGGAATACACCCGGCGCTTTGATCTCAAGGAGTACGAGGCAGAAGAGTTGCAAGTGACCGAAGAAGAGATACGCTCGGCTTATTCTGATCTCGAAAACGAGCAAATCGACGCCTTGAAAACAGCTTCAGAGAATATCAGGAAATTCCACCAGCGTCAGGTTCAGGAGTCCTGGGATTACACCGAAGACGATGTGACATTAGGCCAATTGGTGCACCCTTTGCAAACCGTGGGTATTTACGTTCCCGGCGGAAAAGCCTCTTATCCTTCTTCCGTCTTGATGAATGCCATACCGGCCAAGGTCGCAGGTGTCCCTAATGTAGTCATGGTCAGCCCGGCCCCCGATGGTGAAATGAGTTCGGCCTCACTCGTCGCCGCCGATATTGCGGGAGTGGATCAAATATTCAGGATCGGCGGCGCGCAGGCGGTCGGAGCCCTGGCCTATGGTACAGCAACCGTTCCAAAGGTGGATAAAATCGTCGGACCGGGAAACATCTATGTGGCCTTGGCGAAACGGCTTGTTTTTGGAATCGTGGATATCGATATGATCGCAGGGCCCAGTGAAATCCTCATTGTTGCCGATGAATCCGCACGCCCTGACTTCGTAGCCGCGGATTTGTTGTCCCAGGCCGAGCATGATGAACTGGCAGTGCCTATTCTGATCACACCGTCGGAGGATTTGGTGAACCGAGTGGTGGAAGAATTGAATGTGCAGAAACAGCGTCTCAATCGAAAAGCCATAATTGAGGAGTCTTTGTCCAACCAATGCCGTCTGATTCTGGTAGAAACGATGGCCGTAGCGGTAGATTTGGCCAATCAGGTGGCACCGGAACATTTGGAGCTGGCTGTGGATAACCCGAAAATCTGGTGGCCCGAAATACGCCATGCCGGTGCCATATTTGCCGGACATCATACCCCCGAAGCCATTGGCGATTATCTGGCAGGACCGAATCATGTACTGCCGACTAGTGGAACGGCCCGTTTTTCGTCTCCTTTAGGAGTGTATGATTTTCAAAAGCGGACCAGCCTTATTTCATACAGTCAGGATGCCCTGAAAAAGGCTGGAAAAACCTGCACTATTTTGGCCGAAATGGAGGAATTGGATGCCCACGCTCAGGCAGTGAAAATACGTTTTAAAGAGAGCGGAAAATTTTAAGAGGATTTTCCAATATCCTCTCTGGAAATTGACTTGACACGCTTAGGGGCCTATGGTACAAAAGGCCTCGATCAAAGCCCCAAAACCCCTGAAAAGCAAAGGTTTTCAGGGGGGATAAAGTCAATAAAAATCAATAGTTTGAGAGGTTTCGGCAAATGGGTTGGAGTGGTGTCTTAGCTGTTTTTTATTCATTTCCGGCCTTTTCTTATGATGCAGTTTCTGATTTTTTTGTCTTTTTTAGTATTTTTTAGTGAGGATTTAATTGGTTTTACAGGTAATTATTGGTAAATAATTATTTAATTTATAAAACAGTAAGTAAAAGAAGCTACGGATTAATTTTTTTTTATCTTGACGTAAGGAGGTTAGAACATGTTGGGGAACCATAGAAAGCAGTTTTGGGGACTACCCTGGATGTTTGTATTCGCGATTTCGGTATTGTTGATCCCTAGTCTGACAGATACCGCTTATGGCAAAGAAGCGTTTGCTGAAAGCGTATTTGCAGAAGAGGCATTTGCTAAAGAAGTGAGTGCTCAGGAAGCCGAAGCCGCTGCCGAGGGTGAGCCTGAAGTAGAATGGAGTAATGACGTATTTTATAAGGATTGGGAAGGTAATCCGCTGAAGGGTATCGTAAGTGGTTATCCGGCTCCCGAGCTGGAAGACAGTGAC
This sequence comes from Nitrospina sp., assembly GCA_024648695.1. Lineage (GTDB taxonomy): Bacteria > Nitrospinota > Nitrospinia > Nitrospinales > JACRGP01 > JACAVV01. Next base: position 29,648 of record JACAVV010000027.1, on the reverse strand, counting down.
TACAACACCTATTCCTTTGCTCCCAGTCGAATTATCATCTGGATTGCCAATCAACAGCATCTGTATTTCGGAAGCTTTGTATTGGCGGTACCGATCTTTTGTATGGTGATTGAATTCATTGGTATTCGTACCAGGGATTCCGATCCTGTGCTGGCTTCCAAATACGATAAGTTGGCCCATGACCTGATGAAAATCAGTTTGACCGCTTATTCCTGGACGGCTATTTTGGGTGGTATTTTGCTGTTTACCTTTATCACCTTGTTCCCTGGGTTCTTTAAGTACATGGCCGGAATATTCCGACCGGTAATGCATGTTTATGCTTTGATGTTCCTGGCTGAAAGTGGTGTGCTTTATGTTTACTACTATGGTTGGGACAGAATGAGTCAAGATCCTTTTATGAAATGGGTTCATTGTAGTCTTTCCGTTTTGTTGAACCTCATCGGAACGGTATTGATGTATTTGGCAAACTCCTGGGCGACCTTCATGCAAGCTCCTGGCGGTATTGATGAGCAAGGGCGTTTCCTGGGTAATATCTGGCACGTAATTCATTCCACTCTTTGGAATCCGGTAGGCGTTCACCGAATCCTGGGTAACATCGTTTTCGGTGGTGGTATCGTTGGTGCTTACGCGGCGTATCATTATCTCAGTGCTAAAACGGAAGAAGAAAAAGCGCATTACGACTGGGTATGTTACGTGGCGATGTTTATCGCAATCTTTGGTTTGATTCCCCTGCCTTTCGCGGGTTACTGGTTGATGAAGGAAGTGTATGCATTCCGTCAGCAAATGGGAATCACCTTGATGGGTGGAATTATGGCATGGTTGTTCATCATTCAGGCTGTGATGATCGGCTTGCTGTTCTTCGGTGCGAACTCGTATCTGCATAATAGTATGTCGCGGGTAGCGGGGGCTCACCGTTATATGAAGTATTGTAAATTCATGGTGTTGCTATTGATTGTTGCTTTTACCATGTGGATGACGCCTCACACTATCGTTATGACTCCTGCGGAGTTGAAGGCGATGGGGGGAGCTCAGCATCCGATCGTGGGTCACTTTGGTGTTATGTCTGCTAAAAACACCGCTGTGAATTTGATGATCACCTGTACGATTTTGTGTTTCTTGTTGTACCAGAAGGCGAACAAGAAAATCACTGTACCCTGGCAAACCCTGGGTAACTGTTGTATCGCCGCCATCTTCTTCTGGGCCGCGGTAAACATCATCTTCCTGGGTGTTTATGGTTATTTCCTTCCTGCAAACCAACGTGTTGGTCTTTCAGTTCCTCAGGTAAGTTCTACCCTGACCACTCTGTTTGCTGGAACGGCAATCAACATTTCCATGTTTAAGGATTCAGAATCCTATGGTGAAATCAAGTGGGGAACCCAATCCAAGGTTGGAACCTACGCAATCTTTATGTTGGCTATTTCTTTTACCTGGTTGATGGGTCTGATGGGTTATATCCGTTCAGCGGTTCGCTTGTTCTGGCACGTAACGGAAGTTGTTCGTGATAACTCCGCTGATGCTTACACGCTGACCATTGGTGAGGCTGGAAAGATTTTGACCTTCAATACATTGTTTGTATGGGTTCAGTTTATCATTGTATTTTGGGTTGGTAGTCTTACAGGTAAAAAAGCTGTGGAGAAAAAGGAAGCTGTGCCCGAAGGCGTTCCTGTTCCTGCTCAGCAACAGCAATAATCGTGAATTAGAAATAGTTTCTAGTTTTAATTACGTGTTAGAGAGAGGAGAAAGGTAAATGCTACCAGAGCAGCACGACATACTGTGGACATTTATGACAATAATGCTCACAGTATTTACGGTGATTGCATTTATTAATGTAATCAAACATTGCAGAGAGCAGGAAGGTATAAACACCAAATTATGGGGTTCCATATTTGGGGGTTTCGTCTTCATTAGTTTTCTTTGCACCAGGCATATGTTCACTTTGGTGCAAGGAGAGCAGTTGATCTTCATTTGGACTCAGGTTGGGGTAATTTTTCTGCTCCTTCTGGTCTGGGGTATATTTTTCAAAAGTGCCCAGATTGAAGATCAGTCGCCGCCACTTATTAGAGCGGCATTCTTCTGGCTGGTGGTCGGTCTTTTATTGGCCGGTTATACCAACTGGTTGCCGCAACAGAGAAGTGATCCTCCGCCCAAGGGTGGAGCTCAGATTTCTGGCGACATTACCATGGAAGATTATGCTGAAATGGGACGCGTGATTGTATTTGGCGCAAAACAAGTCGCTGGCCAAAAAGCTATTGGTAAAGGGCAATGTCCTCTTTGTCATACTTTTGATCCTGGTGATAACATTGGTCGTTGTCCCAACTTGTTTGGTGTTGAAGAGCGAAGTCACACGCGTGTCCAGGAAGAGCGATATTTGAATGAGCCTATTAAGGTGGGTGAAACGGATCCTGCTTCCGGTATTAAAAAGTATGCTAAAACCGGTGAGGACTATATCCGTGAATCTTTGGAATGTCCTTCATGTTACGTGGTTAAGGGTTACGGTAAGGCGGGAGATACGAAAAGCCCGATGCCTGTAATTGTTAAGCCTCCTATCAGTTTGAGTCCTATTGAAGTCAACGCGGTTATCGCCTGGTTGCAATCCAAGGATACTCCTGGTGATTTTTCCAAGGTGACCGTTCCTCTGCCTTCGGCGGAAGATTCAGCGGCTCAAGCTGAAGAAGCCCCTGCTGAGGAGGAAGGTGACAAACCGATATTTGTGACGGGTACGGAAGATATCCAAGCCATGATCAATACCTTGGGTTGTCCTCTTTGTCATACCATCCCTGGAGTTGAAGGTGCTGTGGGTGAATTAGGGCCTGTACTCCATGAAAAAACTAATGCTCCTAACCGTATTGCGGATCCTCGATATGAAGGAAAGGCTACTAATACCAAGGAGTATGTAAGGGAATCTATTTTAGATCCTGGCGCTTATGTTGTTATGAACGAAGCGGAAGGTGAATTGTTCCCGGATGGTGTTATGCCTCAGAATTTCAAAAATATGTTGTCTGTTGAGGCTCTTGACAAGCTGGTAGACTTTATTAGTAATACTGAAGCCCCTCCTGAGGAAGGTTAATCCTAAGGGGATAAGGAGGAATTATATAAATGAATAAGACGTTTATAAGTTTTCTGGTGTTTGTGGGAACGCTTGTGGGATTCCACATGGGCGTTTTCCCCATCTTCACCCCCAAGGAACCGACATGGGTGATTAACCGTTACGTGTATTTCTTATGTATTATCGCAACTTTGATAATCGTAAATATTGTATTGCGGTTAAAGCCACCCATATCGTTAAATGCCTTGGTGGTTTGGTCTTTGGGCTTTTACTTTTACAAATTTATTTTGTATCCGCCCATTCCCTGGACCTTGTTCATCACTTACATGATGTTGTGGTCTATCGGTACGTTCCTTTTCATTAGTCAGGATGAGGAAACTTTCCGAGAGTTTAGAAAGCCGATTGTTAAAATGATTATTGGGGAATACAAATTGGCGAGAATCGTCGTTTTTGCGGCTCTTCCAATTTTGGTAGGCTTTGGTACCTATAAAGCTTTAATCCCTAAATTCCAGGAGCCTGTTGAGTTGCGTACGGTTCACCCTGCCCCCCCTGCTACTACACGGGTGCATGGGAAAACCTATACGCTTGAAACTCAAAAGAATCCTTACAGAATTGACGAGCAGGATAAATATCAAAAAAGCTTTCCTTTCCTGGATGCCGATAAGCAGGAATATATGAAGAATGTAACGGAAGGTGGAACGGTATTTTTTCAGAATTGTCATTACTGTCATGGGGATCAGTTGAATGGATTGGGTATGTTTTCGCATGTATTCAACCCGACTCCGGCAAACTTTGTAGACCCTGGAACCATTGCCATGTTGCGGGAATCCTTCCTGTTCTGGCGTGTATCTAAGGGTGGACCCGGATTGCCGAACGAATCGACTCCATGGTCCTCCGCTATGCCTCCGTGGGAAGAGCATCTGACTACGGAACAAATTTGGAAAGTTATTCTTTTCGAATACTGGTATACCGGCTGGCATCCTCGAACCTTCGATGATGAATCTTCAATCGTTGGTGTGAAGGAATAATCATTTAACAATTAATTTTTCTAATCTCAATAATATTGGAATGAGGAACAATGAAAATTAATAAAAAATCAATCGGATTGTTGATGCTTCCGCTGATATTGCTCGGGGTGTTTTTCTTGCCCTCGACAGTGTTCGCGGCGCCTCAGCCGCCCGATGGAGTAAAAAAGGATCTCCTTGAAAAAGGAAAACAGGTGTATTTTCGCCGTTGTGTCTGGTGCCACGGTGTAGAAGGCGGTGGTGATGGACCTTCCGCAGAACGTTTGTTCACCCGCCCCCGTAACTTTATTCAAGGGACTTTTAAAATTCGACGCACCGATTCCGGTGAACTTCCTTTGGAAGCTGACCTGATTCGAACCGTAAAGAATGGTCTCCCTGGTTCAGCCATGCCGCCCTGGGGTGAAGTTTTGAGTGAAGACGAGGTCATCGCTGTAGTAAACTTTGTTAAAACTTTAGTTCAGGATCGAAGTTTTGACGATACAGAAGATGAAGAAGTTAACGTTCAGGAATTCGGTCAAATGCCCTGGTCTGTAGATCAAGGACAAATTCCTGGGCAAAAGCTTTACCTCGGTATCCCTCAGGCAGATATCGATGCTGGGCGCGAAGTGTTTATTAAAAATAAATGTTTCGAGTGTCATGGCGGAGAAGGACGTGGAGATGGTAACCCCACTATGAAAGATGACTGGGGATTCCCGATCGTAGCGGCGGACTGGCAACAGTGCTGGAATTTCCGTGGAAGTCGGCGCGATCCTTACAATCCTTTCAATATTGTAAGAACCATTTCTACGGGTTTAAACGGAACACCAATGCCCAACTTTAAAGAGCAGATTACTGTTGAGGATCGATGGAAATTGGCGGCATTCGTTAATTCCCTTTGTCCCCGAAAGAAAATCGATAAGCTGACCAACAAGCCGGTAACGGATTTCTTGATCAGTTCTCTTTATACTGAAGGGGAGGTTGCCCGTTCGGTGGATGATCCAATGTGGGATACCCCGGATCACGATCCAAATTGGGTTACCAAACCTAAAGATTATCCTGGAACCCTGAATAGAAAGCATTATATAGCTATGGGCGGCCAGATCACTCGTGGTGAAAGAAATTTCAAACCGAAAGTGGATAATCTCTGGGTGTCAAGCAGATGGAGTCCGGACGAAAAAGCAGTGTATTATATGGTTGAATACCACAACCGCTTTTTGTCTCAAGATTCGGAATATAAAGATGCGGTAGCTATCCAGTGGCCTGGTAAACTCCAGGATCTATATGGGGCTGAAAAACCGTACTTTATTTTTGGCGATTCCAAAAAGCCTGTAGATATTTGGAAAGCCAATTTCCTGGCTCAAGACTATAGTCCGACAAATCCTCCAAACGAAAAAGGTTATAAACTGGATGTAAGTGTGGAGGAAATAGTTGGTCACGGTTATGATGCTCTTACAGCAAAAGAAACGGCTCCGACCGTTGAAGTTGTAGATTCCATTTTCAAGCAGGGAAGGGTAAAAATCCTTTTCCGAAGAAGCCTGGAAACGGAAAATAAAGAAACCGATATTCAGATTCCCAGTGAATCTTTCATCCCTGTTTCTTTTATGCAATGGTCTGGACGGAATAAAGAAAAGAATGAGACAATGGCCATTTCTACATGGGTATATACCATTCTTGAACCTCCGATTCCGGATTCCATCTACTACATGCCTCCAATCATGGCTTTGATTTTTATCGGCCTGGAAGGTTGGTTAGTATGGATGACCAAACGTACTCGTAAGATGTACGCAGAAGGCAAAGCGAAATAAATTAGCCTTTTAAAATAATTAAGCCCGTTGCCCCACAAGGCAACGGGCTTTTTTTTTGTTCGTTTAGTTCACCTTTTTATTGCCCACTCTAACACTTTATCTTCCCTGGATAGTTTCCTTTAATCCTTATATTTAGTGGTTTTGAATATGCCCAATAAGAATAAATGGCCCAATCAGGTTTTCTAAAAAATTCCAAAAAATATGATAAAGACCATCTTTATCTTTACTGTACATTATTCAAAAAAGCAAAAATACCTCTTAAAGGGTATATACAAGTTTATTTCGTTCCTTTATTCTAAAATCAAAAAATGAAAAAACTTAAGTTAGCCATAAAATTTTCCAATATATGATGTAAATGAGTCTGATGGGGGAAATTAGAGTGTTTTTTAGGAATAATAAAATCAAATTTAATAAAAATCATTAAATTAAATATAAAAGAAAATTAATACCTCATTACAGGTAATCCAAGTTTAATATTATTATTTTTAGTAAAGGAGAGCATCAAAGATGAAAAATAAATTCCAAGCTGTAGCTTCTTCACTAGGGATGGTTGTATTGATTACCAGTTTGGCGTTTGGGGCAGGCAATACTAGTACTACCACGCAAAGTGGTGCTGGCAACGCGGCAACGACTATTCAGACAGGTGATAACAACGAAGCCCTAACCGACCAAAGTGATAATGGCAATGATTCTGCAATTGACCAGACTGGAATCAGCAATTTTTCCGATGTAACCCAGTCAGGCGACAGCACTGTTCCAGGCAATGATTCCGGCATCATTCAGGAAGGAGATATTAATTCAGCGACGGTTGTCCAGGATGGTTTCAACAACGCGTCACAAATAGACCAGGCAGGAATTGATAACTCCATCGATGTTGAACAAATTGATGGATATAATGTTTCACAAGTCGTTCAGAATGGAACGAGTAATAACACGACGGTTACTCAGGGTGGTGACGGGTTCGATCCCGGGAACCATTCTAATTTAAACCAGGATGGCATTGGAAATTCCGCGGTGATAGACCAAAACGGTTTCAATAATACCTCCACGGTGGAACAATTGGATGACAGTCATTTTTCAAGTGTTATCCAAACCTACGGGTATAATGAATCAACTGTGGAGCAATCCGGGTTTAATAGCCAGGCTTCAATCACCCAGAGTGGAGATGAATTAGATCCCGGTAACAATTCGTGGGTCATGCAGGATGGGTCTATGCATGAGGTGACGGTGGATCAAAATGGATTCAACAATGAATCGACGGTTGTACAAACCGGTGAGGAAAATTATTCCGAAGTTTATCAAACTGACGGATATAACGTTTCGGTTATCGATCAAATGGATGGGTTTAACTATGCCTCCGTTAATCAAAATGGCGATTTGATCGACCAGGGAAACTACTCCGAGATTCTCCAGGAGGGAGAACAGCATTCTGCCGGAGTGAATCAGAACGGAATCAATAATACATCTTATATCAACCAGCTTGGCGAGAATAATAATGCGGGAGTCAGTCAAACCGGCGGCTATGATAATTCTGACATTTTTCAGGTTGGATCCGACCACACCGCAAATGTCAACCAAAGTGGCACGGCTTTTGATTCGACTCCGCCCAGCAACGATTCATTAATTGACCAGTCGGGGGAATCCCATTGGGCCAATGTGACGCAGGCTGGAGAGGAAAACATTTCCGATATTTTTCAATCCGGTGACGGTAACGATGCCAGCGCTTTCCAGATCAACTTTGCCAATTCCGCTCTGATTGATCAGGATGGTTCTAACAATATTGCAGATATTCAACAGTGGGGTCCGGGAGACGAATCTAATCTTCCAAGCAATACGGCGATAATAGACCAAACCAACGGAGCTTTTGAAAACAACGCACTCATTATTCAAGACGGTGCATTGAATGACGGTTTGGTGGATCAAAAAAGCCAATCGTTCAATATCGCGAGCATCAATCAGGAAGGAACGGGCAATACTGCCTTTGTGGATCAGAATTCGGACGAGAACCAGGGCTCGATCAATCAGGGCGGAGACAGCGGCTGTTCTTTGTGTGATGCCACAATTGAGCAAAATGATATTGGGCTTCACGATGCGGTAATCAACCAAAACGGCAATTCGCATTTAGCGATTACCACTCAGAATGATATGAATAATAGCAGTGTTGTTTCCCAGGCGGGTAGTGGCAACATTAGTATGATCACCCAAAACTAGTAGGCTGACGCCCATGGGAATAATAGGGCCGGGGTCGCGGAAGCTTCCGCGCCGCGTTTTCAAACATAAATGAAGCCTCAGTCAGACCCTCTCTCCAACGAAGTAGTGAGCGGTAGCAGGATTGTTTTTAACTCTTATTATTTAAAGTCAACATAAAGGAAACAGAGATGAAAAAGGTTTTCTAAGGTAATGACTATTTTTATGTTAGCGGGAATGTGGTTCACCGGCCCACCTTTTGCCGCTGGCAATAGTTCAACGGTCAACCAGGACGGCACTGGAAACATGGCCGATGTGGAGCAAAGTGGAACCGATAACACCGGCGACGTCGATCAAACGGGTGATAATAACGATGTTGATATTGATCAGGATGGCACCAACAACAGTGCCCATACCCTACAAGATGGCGAGGGCAACGAAGCTACTATTTCGCAAATGTTCAATAGCCATGTTGATAACGTGGCCTCCATCAGCCTTGATTGTGCAGGAGGGTGAAGACCATTTTGTTGCAATCAGCCAGGGGGGAGCGAATAACTCTGCAGAAACTTTCCAAAGCGGATCCGGTCATCAATCGTTTGTAGCGCAGGATTTTGTTCTTTAACCCCAGTTATGGATAAAGACCCTTCTCCCCGGGAGGGTTCTGAAGCACGTTTTACCGCTTTCAGTTTTGTGCAGTTCACGATTGTGGTGGTTTTTGTTAAGTCGATCAGGTTGGGCGCGCGAGCAGGTCAGATGTCAGTGTCTTTTCGCGCCACCGCCCGAAATAGTTCCCATGACCTTGTTTGGGTTTCCAGCAACCACAAATTTAACGGGACGTATGAACCGTTTCTATCATTTTGGCACTACATTAGAAGCCTGATCACCCTTCTCACCGGTGGTAATATCAAACTCGACATCCTGGCCTTCCTTCAAAGTTTTGTAGCCTTCCCCCCGGATTTCTGAAAAATGGACAAAGATATCTTTTCCCTCTTCGGTTTCAATAAATCCAAATCCTTTTTTGTTATTGAACCATTTAACTTTTCCACTGGCCATACCATTCTCACTCCTGCAAAAGTTAAAAAAATCGAGAATAATTTATCACAGCTTAACCTGTTTCAGAAAGAAATTTGGGCCCTGAAAAGATAATTTTTTCAGGTTTTTATAACCTGAAAGGACAGCAAAAGTATACTCTGGAAAAAACAAACCGTTACGTCAATTTGATCAGGGGAAGATATTAAACTGGGGGATGCCCTACTGAATAATGAAACTGGTGATTATGATAAAATAAAAGCCCAGAAACGAAATTTTTCCCACTCAATTCCAGAATAGACCGGAGACCGGTTCCTTGTTCCAACTTGGTTTAAATTCAATCCAGCCGGTTTTGATCCGACCCGGTTTATCTCATCGACTGCTCTTATGTTGCATTTCCATTCTTCTCCTGTTAATCGCCTTTCCAGACAAAACCGGAGAGGGCGTATCCTGGCTGGTATGGGTGTGTCTGGTTCCGTGGGTTCTTGCTCTCAAAGGGACGGGACGCTTTACCGGATTGCTCCTCGGTTCCTTTTTTGGGTTTTTCTTTTTTTTCGGTCTCGATTCCGGTGTCCCGTTTGGTTTGAGCAAACACCTCGCCACTTCAGACTGGAACGTCTGGGTCACCTTTGTCCTGTGCTGTGCGCAAGTGGCTTTGCCTTATGCACTGTTCGGTTTGCTGGAAGGGATGTTTCAATGGCTGGGCAAACCTTTCGGCGCGCCAAGGGCGGCGGGATGCCTGACCTTACTTCAGGTATTAATCCCACAAGTCTTGCCCATCAGCCATTACCTGATTGTTTACAATTCTCCGTTCATCATACAGGTTACTGATTTGGGGGGGGTTCCGCTTTTATTATTCATCCTCAATCTGGCAAACTTTTATCTGGTCGACCAGATTTTAGTCTGGTTGAAAGGCGAAAAATCATTCGCTTTTTTTCTGGTATTTGCTTTACTCATCGGCGCCACACTTATTTATGGAAAAATGCGCCTGGATGAACTTCATGAAGCTCAGTCCCGGCCAGAACCCGGGCGCATCGTCCGTGCGCTCTCCATTCAACCGGACATAGCTTCCCCATTTTCCGGAAACGCGGAAGCTCGGCTGAGGCTATTGTTACAGCAAGTCGAACGCGGATTGGAAAAATTCCCCTCAGCCGACTTCGTAATCTGGCCGGAAAATCCGCTCAACCTTAAATGCTCGAACCTGGTTTACCGCGATGAGTTAAAGGCTCTGGTTGAAAAAAGTGGTAAGCCTATTCTGTTCCAATGTGATCAAGGTGTTGGCCAGTTTTTGCGGTACTCTTTCAATGCCATGCACTGGTACCAACCGGGCGAGGATGTGGTTGAGGAGTATCATAAAATACGGATGTTTCCTTTTGGCGAAACCTTACCTTTTTCCAGGGAGATTCCATTTATTAAACGCCTCGTTAATTTTTACACAGATTACCTTTCCGGCCTGTATTACAGGGTATTTAAGCTTGGAGATGCGCGGCTGATTCCATCTATCTGTTACGAAGCGGTATTTTCCTCGCATATTCGGGAATTTGTGCGCCGTGACGGCAACCTGATCGTAAACTCGGTGAACGATGCCTGGTGGGGGGATTCTGACGGGCCGGAGATTCACCTGGCCTTGTCCGTGTTTCGAAGTGTTGAATTTCGTGTGCCTATGGTGCGCGTGACCAATTCGGGAGTGGGTGCTTTTGTGCAAGCCACCGGTGAGATCATTGAAAGTTCACGGACCTCTCTTTTTCAGAAAGTGGAAACATCCTTTCCCCTGTACTTGCCCAAAGAGCGTTCTCCCTATTTCAATATGGGCGATTGGATGTTGGCGTTGCTATTGGTGGTATTTATTTTGGATACTGGATTCCGGGTAGTGAAAAACCTGAAAAAATAAGTTCCAAAAGTAATAAAAGAACTTATGAGAGGTTAAATATATAAACCAACATAAAATTTTTAAGTTTCAATTTTTGCCATTAACATATATAAATAAAAGGTCCCTGCCTGACTGAAAATATTAGCCCCTGTTGTAAGATAAATTACGGGTTTTAGTGTAAATCTAAGTAGAAAACTTGAATTCTTTTTACCTTTGCCATTGATTCATAGAACAGGAACCGTTATCCTATCCTCCCCATTTACAATGATTTTTAACTTATTTTTTGGTGTGAATGAAAGAGTTTCGTAAAATTCTTATATTAGCCAAACCGTATTCTAAAAGAATCTGGTTTGCTTTCTTGTGTCTGCTGATTTCTTCTCTGATCACATTGCTTTTGCCGTTGATCGTCCAGAAAATGGTCAACGCCGCGCTGATTGAAAAAAACGGTGATCTTCTGAATAGCCTGACGGTGGATTTACTTTTGGTAATCCTTATTCAGGCTGGGTTTGCCATAACACAGAGTTATATATTCGGTTTTGTAGGACAACGGGTGACAACCGACTTTCGCAGAAATTTTTTCAGTCATTTGCAATCGCTGTCTCTGAAGTTTTTCCATGAACGCAGGGTGGGCGAAATCGTCTCAAGAATGAGTAATGACATTTCCGTCATTCAGAATGCGTTGGTCACCATTCCCGTTGCAGTTCTCCGGCAAACCATTACCTTGGTGGGGGGATTGACGATCATCTTGTACCTCAACTGGAAATTGACCGGTCTTATATTGTTGGTGCTTCCGCCTTTAATGATCTTTGGCCGGGTATTCGGAAAACGCCTACGAGACACTTCCCAGCGACTCCAGGACCGGCTGGCGCAAGCGGTTGTGGTTCTGGAGGAAGTGGCGTCTTCAATCAGAGTGGTCAAATCCTATAACAGGGAACCCTATGAACAAAAACGGTTTCAGAAGGAAATCGAAAATGCTTTTGAAGCCGCAGTGGAAAAGGTGAAGATCGGCGCCTTCTTTGGTCCGTTTATCTTGGCGCTCACTTTTCTTGTATCCACAGCATTGATTTGGTATGGCGGTCGGCAAGTGATGTCCGGGGCGACCACTCCGGGAGAATTGGCGGCATTTTTCCTGTATGCTATTGTCATCGCTGGTCCTATAGGAACTTTTATCCGTCTATACACTCAGGTCCAGGAATCCCTGGGAGCGGTTCGCAGAGTTTTCGAAATTTTTGATACCGAAGCCGGAATCCAGGCCCCAGAAAATCCTTTGAAATTGTCCTCGGTCAAAGGAGGAATCCGTCTGCAGGATGTGGTTTTTGGGTACAAGGAAGAGACTCCGGTACTCAAAAATGTGAGTTTTGAAATACAACCCGGCGAGGTCGCCGCACTGGTAGGACCCAGTGGGGCTGGGAAATCGACCGTCATTCAATTGATTCACCGTTTTTTTGATCCGGAGCAGGGTGCTGTGTTGTTGGATGGACACGACATCCGCCAACTGGATCCGAAACAGTTATTGGAACAGATTGCGTATGTGCCTCAGGAAACGGTTTTGTTCGGAGGATCCATTCGGGAAAACATTTTGTATGGAAAACTCGACGCCAGTGAAGAGGAAATGATTCAAGCCGCCAAATCGGCTCATGCGCACGAATTCATCAGCGAATTGGAAAATGGTTACGATACATCAGTCGGCGAAAAAGGGGTTAAATTATCAGGAGGACAAAGGCAGAGGATTGCGATTGCCCGGGCCTTGCTGAAAAATCCGCGCATCCTGATTCTGGATGAAGCGACCTCCTCTCTGGACAATCACTCGGAAACTTTGGTTCAGGAAGCTCTGGATTCGCTCATGGCGAACCGGACCACTCTGGTGATTGCTCACCGTCTAAGCACGGTGCATAACGCCGACCAGATTATCGTATTGGACAAAGGCCGCCTGATTGAAAAGGGTAGCCATCAAGAATTATTAAACAACCAGAAACTTTACTATCACCTTTACACAATGAAAATGTTGGACTCTCAAACACTCCCTGAAGAAGAATACCTCGACGACTCCGAAATCCCACACACTGTTTGAGCTTTACCCGAGCAAAAAATATACATTAATGAAACCCTTGAAGTTTTTATTTGGCATCCACAACCATCAGCCCGTGGGCAATTTTGGCCATGTTTTTGAAGAAAACTTTAACAAATGTTATCGGCCGTATTTTGACATTCTTCAAAAATTTCCAAAATTGAAAACAACCGCGCATTTTTCCGGTCCCTTGCTGGAATGGATTCAGTCCAATCACCCCGATTTTATAAAACGCTTGCGTGACCTCGCAGGTGAAGGGCGACTGGAAATCCTGAGTGGCGGGTTTTATGAACCATTACTTTCCATATTGCCGGAAGAAGATGCCATCGGCCAAATCGAAATGATGAACGCATTTATTCAGGAGGAGTTCGGAGTGAAGCCTGAAGGGCTATGGCTGGCCGAACGTATCTGGACCCCGAGCCTTCCCCGAATTCTGGCGAAAGCAGACATTCGTTACACTCTGATTGATGACACACATTTTTTCTATTCCGGATTGGAAGCCAGTGACCTGAATGGATTTTACATCACCGAGCAGTTGGGCCATCCACTTTATGTGTTTCCGATCAGTAAGGAATTGCGCTACTCCATTCCGTTCAAACAGCCTGAAGACATTTTGGCCTGGTGCCGGTATGCGAAAGATGAATTGGGGTTTGACGGCGTTACTTATGGCGACGATGGTGAAAAATTTGGTGGCTGGCCGGACACCTATCAATGGGTTTATAACGAGCATTGGCTGGAGCGTTTCTTTTCTGCAATGAACGATGCAGGCGACTGGATTCAAATGGACACCTTCTCCAGTTTTATCGACAGTCATACCGCGACGGGTCGCGTGTACCTGCCTATGGCGTCTTATGACGAGATGATGGAATGGTCTCTCAACACATCCACCGGGCTTAAATTTCAGGAATTAAAATCCGAACTGGAAGAAAAAGGCATTGCGCCGGAACGCTACAAGGTTTTCCTCCGGGGTGGACAATGGAATAATTTTCTAACCAAATATGAAGAGAGCAACAATCTTCACAAGAAGATGTTGTATGTCAGTAAAAAAATAAAAACTTTACAGCAGGACTCGCAGAAGACCCGTTCTGCACTGCGCGAACTCTACCGGGGCCAATGCAATTGCGCCCAATGGCACGGAATGTTTGGAGGCTTGTACCTGAATTACCTCCGACATGCCCTGTACAACCACTTGATAGCCGCAGAGAACCTTGTGGACGACGCGGTCTACGAGAATTCAAGGCCTTTGACGGTAGAACAAACCGATTTCAATCTGGATGGTCACGATGAAGTTATCGTGAGCAATCAGGCAATCAATGCATATTTCGCTCCGGCGTATGGCGGCTCCCTGTTTGAGCTGGATTATCGCCCATTGTGTTTTAATTTGAACAATGTGTTGCGCCGGCGTGAAGAAACTTATCATCAAACCATAAGGCATGCCCAGTCCCACGACCCGGAAGGGGAGGGTGAGCCACAATCCATACACGACCGGGTCCATTTCAAAGAAGACGGTTTGGCTGACAGGTTGTTTTATGATCCTTATGAACGGTATTCTTTCATGGATCATTTTCTGAGTTCCGAGACCACCTTTGAGTTGTTTGAACAAGGCAGGTATGAAGAAAGCGGAAAATTTTCCGGTGCCCCGTACTCCCTGCAACCACTTTCACCCCCTCAAGCTGATAAAGAATACCTTGTTAATCTTGTTCGCAAGGATTCCGTTAAGAATAAGGAGAACACCTTTGTTCCGATCCAATTGCAGAAGACCTTTGCTTTTTCCACAGACCAGGCAGAATTTCGAGTTGATTACCAAATCACCAATTGCGGACAGAAAGCCCTCGACCTGTGGTTTGGAGTTGAAAATAACTTCACTCTTTTAGCGGGAGATGCTCCGGATCGAAACGTTTTTATTCCAGGATTGAATTTGGAAGATTCCCGTTTAGGTAGTCGTGGAGAACATTTTAATGTCGAACAAATAGGATTGCGGGACGACTGGTTTGGCTTCCAGTTGACCTTGTCTTTTTCCAGGCCGGCAACCGTTTGGAGGTTTCCGGTAGAGAGCGTTTCCCAGTCGGAAGATGGCTTTGAAAGAACCTATCAAGGTTCTTGTTTGCTGAGTCATTGGCGCTTATACTTGGAAGTAGAGGAGATATCCCGTTTATCGATTTCATTAAAAGTTTCCCCAGGGGATAAATGACTTAACAAGGGTTTGAAATGAATTCAATCAATTGCTTAATTCTATTGGGGTGACGTATGAGACCGTCTAAAAAGAAGATTTTAGTTGTAGAAGATGAAAGTCTGATAGCCGCGGAGTTGGCAGAAAGCCTGCGTGAATCGGGTTATAAAGTCAGTGGTGCGGTGCCTTCCGGTTCTAAAGCCATTCAGTTTATCGAAGAAGAAATTCCCGATCTGGTGTTGATGGATATTGGATTGCAGGGCGAAATGGATGGCATCCATGCTTCCAGGGAAATTCAGGACACCTTCGATGTTCCAGTGGTGTTTTTAACGTCCCATTCCGACAAGAAAACCGTTGAGCGCGCCAAGGAAGCCGATCCCTTTGGGTATATTTTAAAGCCTGTGAAGGAAGGGGATCTTATGGCCAGCATCGAGTTTGCCCTGCACAACCACAGGAAAGAAAAGGAACTCAAACAAAACGAAAAATGGTTTTCTTCAGCGCTGAAAAGTATCGGGGATCCTTTGATGATTGTGGATCCGCATGGAGAGGTGACCTTTATCAACCGCGCCGCCAGAGCCCTGACTGGATGGAAAAAGTCTGAGATCCTTGGGCAATCCTTCAAAAAGATTTTTCAGGTGGTCGATGATAACGACAAGCAGATTCCTGTGCCTATCGATAATACGATGCATAAGGGAACATCCCTTGTTATGAAATACAACCTGGTATTGAGTTCCCGTGGAAATGTAAAAGTTCCACTGGAAATCAGCTTGACCTGTATTCAGGATCCCAAAAAGAATATTATAGGGGTTCTCGTCATGTTCAGGAATGCCAGTGAATCCTCCGGAACCATGGAAGGTCGTGAGAAATTATTGAGCAATTTGAGAACCCTGTTTGGCAAGGATATCAAGACTCAAAAATCCATGTTGTTGTGTCCCATCTGTAAAATGGTCAACGATGAAAAAGAAGATACCTGGAACCAGATCGAATACTATATAAGCCAGCATACGGATTCGGACTTAAGCCATTGCATCTGCCCCAATTGTACCAAAAAGGTATTTCTCAATGTGGATGAAATGATCCGCCAGGGGGTGGAGAAATCCCAGAAAAAACTGGAAGATGAAGAATAAAAAAACCTGGGGAAGGTTTATTCCCCAGGATCGGCACCCGTTAAGAAGCCTACCAAATGGGCTCTCTTTTCGGGTTCACCACGATGATATATGCGGATGACCTTTTCAATCAATTCCTTCAAGGTTTGGTCCTGGCCGTAAGGAAGCAGGTCCTCTGCGACATGCGGCTCCATTTCTTCCATTTCGGCCCGTTCACGGTTCATGGGGCCCTTGCCCGTCAAAAGCCAGATGATATTGATGTTGGTGTGCTGATACAATTTGGTGACCGTATCGGCCGAGGGCAAGGATTTGTTATTCTCGATGTCCGAAAGAGACCCCTGCGAAATGTGAATCAACTTGGCGAGTTCGAAAGATTTCAAATGTAATGTCTTTCTCCACTCCCTCAATCGTTGCCCCAAAAACTTTGCGGCACCTGAATTTTTGTCTTGCATGGTTTTGTGTCCCTATCCTGAAAAAAGGAATTTGAAAAATTAAAACACGAATATAATCTTAGGTTTAGTCTGCTCACCCTGAAATTCTTCTGAAAAATCTCCTTTTAGTATCAAATTGAACCGGTTGCTCCAATCCTGGATTTTTGAGAAATTTCTTTCTGAAATTGGATCCAGGAATAATTTAGGAAGAGCATCCTGAAAATTCGGAAGAACCAAAGGTACCCCTGTTTTTTTGGAGCGATCCGGCACGCTTATTAACGGAATTTTAAAAAATTCCGGTATTCCCTATATTTTATACTATATCGGCTTATTTTTTCTAAGTCAATGTCCTATAACATTTTTTAGGTGGTATTATTTCTGGAATATAATCCCTTTTTTCAGGTTTTCCAATTATTTCGACGAAAAACGGATAAATTCGGAAAAGGATCAATTTGGGTCCTGAACCTCATGTTATTTATTGCCCTGATGTTTTCTACAAATATTTTAGGACCGACTCAACATTTGCTTTCAAATAAGAAGCTTACTTGCTTTTCTTACCACCATTTGTTTAAATCAAGGCCATTCTCAAAATAATTTACCGAAACGGATTGAATTTTAATATATGAAAAAAATTGGAATGATCAGTCTGGGGTGTCCCAAAAATACTGTGGATACAGAAAATGTTTTGGGCGACCTTTCTGCCCAGGGATACGAACTTACAACGGATAATGAAGAAGCGGAAATCCTGATCATCAACACTTGCGGTTTCATTGAAGCGTCCACCAAAGAGTCGATAGACGTTATTCTGGAGGCGGCCGAGCTTAAAAATTCGGGCAAATGCAAAAAACTGGTGGTGACGGGGTGTCTTGCCGAACGTTACGATGAGGCTTTGATCGAGGAAATCCCTGAAATAGACCACTTGCTCGGGGTGAAACAATATCCGCAACTAAAAAACCTGTTGGAACTTGAGCCCGATCAGGTAAGTAGGCGGAACTTGGTGCACGATCCCGCGGAATATTTCGAACCGGGGTCGCATCGAATTCGGACCACTCCTTTTTACACGGCGTATCTTAAAATCGGAGAGGGTTGTTCCAACAAATGCGCCTTTTGCATCATTCCAAAAATGCGCGGAAACTTCCGTAGCTTTCCTATGGAATCCCTGTTAAACGAAACCCGGCAATTGGCGGAGCAGGGGGTGCGAGAATTCAACGTGGTTTCACAGGACACCACGATGTATGGAATCGATCTGAGGATGAAGAACGGTTTGGTGACTCTTCTTAAAGCCATGGTTGAGATTCCCGGTGTCGATTGGATTCGTTTGCTTTATTGCTACCCGACATTTATTGATCGTGCCCTGATGGAATACATGGCTGAAGAGGGAAAGGTTTGTAATTATATCGATGTGCCTCTCCAGCATTCGCATGACTTTATGCTGAAATATATGAAACGCCAGGAGCGGGAAGCGGGGGTTCGGGACATGCTTTGCCAATTGAGGGATACCATTCCCGGCGTGGCTTTGAGAACAACCTTCATCGTCGGTTTTCCGGGCGAGACTGAGGAGCATTTCAACCATTTGAACCGCTTTGTGGAAGAACAGGAATTCGACCATGTGGGCGTGTTCGTCTATTCTAACGAGGAAGGCACCACTGCCTACAATTATCCCGAATCCGTTCCCCGCCAAGTCGCTGAAGAGCGCCGGGACATTCTTATGGAAACCCAGCGCAAGATCACGTTTCGCAGGAATTCGGCCATGGTGGGTCAAATCCATCCGGTGCTGGTAGAGGGGCAGGACGCCGATGAAGATTATTTGGTAACCGGTCGCCTGGCCAGTCAGGCTCCGGAAATCGACGGTCAGGTCATCATTGAGGAAAGCGATGTCCAGCCTGGCGAAATCGTCCCCATGCGGATTCAAAGGGCCGCCGGATACGATATCATTGCCAAATTGCATCAACCTTGATTTCAGGAACTTTCCATGGCGCTTAAGAGAATAGGCATCCTGACTGGCGGAGGTGATTGCTCCGGTCTCAACGCCGTGATCCGGGCCATCACCCGGTCTGCCATCATTCAGCATGATTCCACCGTGATAGGGATTCAGGGAGGTTTCGAGGGCCTTATTTTCAATCGCTCCCAGGTGCTCAGTGTTAAAGAAACACGCGACATCCTTCCCCAGGGCGGCACAATTCTGGGAACTTCGAACAAAGGCAATCCTTTTCAATACCGCGAATACGATTCGACAGGCAATATCCTCATCAATGATTATTCCGAACGGGCGATAGACACGGTTCGCAAGCTGGACCTTGACTGCCTGTTTGTGATCGGCGGGGAAGGCACGCTCCTCATCGCCAACCGATTTTACGAGATGGGACTGCCCATTATCGGCGTTCCCAAAACCATCGACAATGACCTGGAAGGAACGGATTACACCTTTGGTTACCAAACCGCCGTCCAGGTGGCATGCGATGCGTTGGACCGTTTGCAGACCACAGGACGAAGCCATCAACGGGTGATGATTCTTGAAGTAATGGGAAGGCACGCAGGCTGGATTGCTATGGAATCGGGAATCGCAGGTGGGGCTCATATAATTCTCATACCCGAGATTCCTTACCATTTCGAAAAAGTAATTGAGAAAATCAGGTTAAGAGCCGAAGGCGGTAGTCGGTTCAGTATCATCGTCGTCTCCGAAGACGCGCGGGAAATAAATGGAGAATCCATCAAATCCGCTTTTGCCGGTCAAACCTTGCAAGGGGTGGATCGTTTGGGAGGGGTGGGTAACTACCTGGCGAACCGGCTGGTCAAGGAAATCGATTTGGAAGTCAGATGCACCGTGCTCGGCCATATTCAAAGAGGGGGAACCCCTTTGGCATTTGACCGGGTATTAGGAACCCGTCTGGGCGCATTTGCCGTAGAAGCCGCCGCAAAGGGACAATTCGGAAACATGGTCTGTTTGAACACGCCGGACTGCCAACTCCTGCCATTCAAAGAATTGGCAGGAAAAGTCAGAACCGTTCCAGAGAGCTCTCAACTCATTAAATGCGCCGAGGATATCGGTATCTGCCTGGGCCGATAATTACGGTTTAACCGTTGTTGAACAGGACCCGGCGTTTAAAAAACCACTGCTTATGGGTATTTAAAGCGGGCTTTCCCCTTGTCACCTATCAGGCATTATGATACCCTGTCGCAACCGATGTCTCTTTCCAGAGAAAACCAGGATACCTTAAATTCGCACACATCCGGATCCGGCCCAAGGGTGACCTTACGAGGTTGCGGGTTTGAATTGAACGATGTGGTGGAACCAACCCAAACTTGATTTTAAAAAGGATAAAAACGAATGCCTGAAATATCAATGAAGCAATTGCTGGAAGCGGGAGTCCATTTTGGCCATCAAACGACCCGGTGGAACCCAAAAATGAAAAAATTTATTTACGGTGCCCGCAATGGGATCTACATCGTGGATCTGCAAAAGACCCTGAAAAAGTTTAAAGAGGCTGAAGAGTTTGTTCGGGAGATGGCCGTTTCGGGTAAGAAATTGCTTTTCGTCGCCACCAAAAAACAAGCGCAGGAATTGATTGCTGAAGAAGCCGCCCGTTGTGGCATGCACTACGTCAACCAGCGTTGGCTGGGTGGTACCCTGACCAATTTTTCCACCATTTCACAAAGCATCAGCCGCTTGCGTGAACTGGAAAAACTGGAAGAAGAAAATCAGTTCGAATTGTTGACCAAAAAAGAAGGTCTCAGGAAACGCAAGGAAATTGCCAAACTGAATAAATTCCTGGCAGGGATTAAAACCATGGGTCGCTTGCCGGATGTCATTTTCATTATCGATATTCGCAAAGAAAAGATCGCTTTGGCGGAAGCCAAAAAGCTGGGTATCAAGGTGATTGCTATCGTGGACACCAATTGCGATCCGGATGGGGTCGATTTTCCTATCCCCGGAAACGACGATGCGATCCGTTCCATTCGCCTGTTCACCCAAAGGATTGCCGAGTTATGTATCGAGGGACAAGAGATTTACAAGGCTCACCGTAAAGAGGATAAAAGCGGCGGAAAATCCGAGGCATCTTTTGCCAGGAAAAAGGAATCCGAATCGCAAGCAAAAGGATCCCCCGCAGGAACTGACGGCAATTCCAAGAGTTCCGATGCCGCCTGAGGCGTTCGTATTTTAAAAAAAATTTGTGATTCATGTTTTGGAAATCCCGAAAAAATGCCTTTGCTTTATGCTGATTAAGGGTTAAGGCCGGGTTTTTTTCCGGGATTCCGCATTGCATTCCTGACGAAATAGGAATGTCTTCCATTAGGGAGGCATCCACCGACAACAAATTAAGATTAAGAGGATTTAGAATGGAAATTACGGCACAAATGGTAAAAAACCTGCGCGAGCGGTCAGGCGCCGGGATTATGGAGTGCAAGCAGGCACTTAAGGAAACTGAAGGCGATGTTGAAGAGGCCATTACTTTTTTGCGTAAAAGAGGCCTGGCCAAAGCCAGCAAGAAAGAAGGGCGAGAAGCGGCTGAAGGTATCATTGGATCTTACATTCATGCCGGAGGAAAAATTGGCGTATTGCTGGAGATGAATTGCGAAACCGATTTCGTTGCGAACACCGATGACTTTCGCGAATTGGTGAAGGACATTGCCATGCACATTGCCGCGGCCAAACCCCGGTTTGCGACACGGGATGAAGTGACTGAAGATGTTTTATCCAAAGAGCGTGAAATTTTCGCCGCCCAGGCTAGAGAGTCCGGGAAACCGGAAAACGTGGTCGACAAAATCGTGGAAGGCAAAATGAACAAGTTTTACGAGGAAAACTGCCTTGTGGAACAGACCTATATCAAAGACACCTCGATGACAATCCAGGATTTAATCAAGCAAAAAATTGCCAAGCTTGGAGAGAATATCCTGGTAGGAGAATTCTCCAGGTTCGAAATTTCAAAATAATTCACCTTTTTTATAAGTAAAGGAACCTTTATGGATCAACCTGTTTATAAAAGAGTGTTGATAAAGCTGGGAGGTGAAAGCCTTGCGGATCAGGAGCTGGGTTACGGGATCGACCAGAAGGCAATTGAAGTCATAGGGAATGAAATCTCCGAGGCTTTGGAACTCGGTGTGCAAATCGCAATTGTAATCGGTGGCGGTAACATCATCCGTGGTGCAACTGCAAGTAACCTGGGTATGGAACGGGTGACTGCTGATTATATGGGGATGCTGGCCACGGTGATCAATGCTCTGGCGTTGCAAAACGCGCTGGAAAAAAGGGGGATTCCGACCCGTGTTCTCACTGCCATTGAAATCCACCAGGTGGCTGAACACTATATTCGAAGGCGCGCGATTCGTCATTTGGAGAAAGGCCGCGTGATCATTTTTGCGGCTGGTACGGGCAACCCTTATTTTACGACCGATACGGCCGCTTCGTTGCGGGCGATTGAGATTGAAGCGGAAGTTATTTTCAAAGCCACCAAGGTGGACGGGGTCTATTCCGCAGATCCCATGAAAGATGCCAATGCGGTCAAGTACCCCTCGTTGACCTACCTGGAAATCCTGGAAAGGCGGTTGCAGGTGATGGATTCCACATCGGTTTCCCTGTGTATGGATAACGAACTGCCGATGGTCATTTTTAATGTGGGCAACAAAGGTAATATCAAACGCGTATTGATGGGTGAAAAATTAGGAACCAGTGTAGGGGCGGGAACATGATTGATGATCAATTGAAAGAAGCCGAAAAGAAGATGAATGTCTCTATCGACCATTTGCATCAGGATCTGGCGAAAGTTCGAACCGGGCGCGCTAGCTTGTCTATTCTGGACGAAGTGAGAGTCGATTATTACGGAAATCCAACGCCTTTGAACCAGGTGGCTAACCTTGGCATTCCGGACAGCCAAACCATCACAATACAGCCTTGGGATGCAAATCTGGTCAAAGATATATCCAAAGCGATTCAATCTTCCAATCTCGGCCTCACTCCTGCCGATGACGGCAAAGTTGTCCGTCTGGCCATTCCGCCTTTGACCACTGAAAGGCGTAAGGAAATGGTGAAAACGGTGAAG
Source organism: Nitrospina sp. (assembly GCA_024648695.1). GTDB lineage: Bacteria > Nitrospinota > Nitrospinia > Nitrospinales > JACRGP01 > JACAVV01. Next base: position 6,894 of record JACAVV010000027.1, on the reverse strand, counting down.
CGGTATGCCGAGGACTCTAAAGTGGCCATTCGCAATATTCGCCGTGATTTTAATGATAAAATCAAGCAGTTGGAAAAAGATCACAGCATTTCCGAGGATGAATTAAAGCACGGCCAGGACGATATTCAAAAGGTTACGGACAAGTTTGTGGCCGAAATCGATAAAATTTCTCAAATCAAGGAAAAGGATTTGATGGAATCATGAATTCCACTTTTTCCGGTTTTGTGTTAAAACAAGCAAAACGCCGGCATTAATCGCGGCCCTTCATGTTCGAGGCATTTGCATTGACGGACCCAAGCTTAGAATCCCAAGTCGATTTTAATCGTCTCCCCCGCCATATTGCTATTATCATGGATGGCAACGGGCGCTGGGCTAAGAAAAACTTTCTACCGAGGGTGGAAGGCCATCGCCGGGGTGTGTTGTCGGTCGACCGGATTGTCACTCAGTGTTGCAAATACAATATCGAGGCACTGACCCTGTACTCGTTTTCCGACGAGAACTGGAATCGGCCCCCCACCGAAATTGCTGCCCTCATGCAAATTCTTGACAGCTACCTGAAAAAAGAGCTGGAACGGATGAAACGGGAGAATATCCGTTTCAATACCATCGGCCATATTGATGAACTTCCCAGTGAAATCGTGGATCTCATTCAACATTCCAAAGATTACACGCGGGAATGTGACGGAATGACACTCACTCTTGCTTTAAGCTACGGGGGCAGACAGGAAATCCTGGACGCAGTAAAGAACATTGCCGCTCAGGTGCAAAATGGTTCCCTGAGGGTGGAGGATATCGATTTTCCTGTTCTGGAATCCGCGCTGGCTACCAGTGATTTGCCGGATCCCGACCTGCTCATTCGAACCAGTGGTGAAATGCGGATCAGCAATTTCCTGTTATACCAGCTCGCCTATACCGAGCTTCATTACACCAATGTGTTCTGGCCCGATTTCAAGGAAGACGATTTGTTAAAAGCTATCATTGATTTCCAGAAACGGGAACGCCGGTTTGGAATGATCCAGGAACAAATCGTAAAAGCATGACCCCTCCTCCTGCAAAACCCCTTATTCAATCCAACAAACGGTTGTGTTTAGCAAGACCCGTTCCTGCTATGCCAAAATTCACCTGCTTTGATACTCGAGAAAAACCTTGACCCGGGTTCTAAGCGGAATCTCCCTGATCGCCGTATTTCTGGGAATCGTGAATTATGGGTCCCATACCTTAATCGCGATTGTGGTTGCGGCTGTCATGCTTTTGGGATTGTGGGAGTATTTTGGGCTCATAAAAAATTTCGGGCTGGAAGGGTACCCATTGACCGCAAGTGTCCTGAGTCTGCTTCTGGTCGCCTGCTTTTATTATGAAGGAACCCTGGCCCTGGAATGGATGGCGTTGGGGCTAATAACCCTGTTCTTTAGGTGTATTTGGGAGCATCCTGACATTTCAAAGGGATTCCAAAAAGTGGCCTTCAGTTTGTTTGGAATAGTGTATTTGGCTGGAATGCTGGCCTTTTTCATTCCAATCCATGCTTTGCCTCACGGCAAACTTTTGATTTTTTTATTGTTTCTGATTATTTGGCTGGGAGATACCCTGGCTCTGGTTTTCGGAAAGACCCTGGGACGTACCCCTTTTTTCCCATCCATCAGTCCAAAAAAAACCTGGGAAGGCGCAGTGGGAGGTTTGGCGGGGAGTCTTTTGGGAGGTGTGGTTTCTCACTTCTTGTTTTTAAATGAAATTTCCCTAAACCATTGTTTGATTGTGGCTCTAATTTGCGGTATGATCGGTCAGCTTGGTGATATGGCCGAATCGATACTTAAACGGAACGCGGGTGTGAAGGATTCAGGATCTGTCATTCCGGGCCATGGCGGAGTGTTGGATCGGATCGATAGTTTGCTTTTTTCGGCTCCGGTCTTTTACGGCTACTTTAAGTTTGCCGTATTTTGACGACACCCCTTTAAATCCGCTAACGCTATTAAAAACAGAATAGTATGATCGTTTACCTCCTAAACAGCAGAGGGGTTCGATAGCATATGAAAAAAAGAATATCCATTTTGGGCTCCACCGGTTCCATTGGCGTCAACACACTGGACGTCATAGCAAATAACCCGGAACATTTTGAAGTGTGGGGCCTGGCCGCCGGAAGCAATGTCGAATTGTTTGCAGAACAAGTCAAAAAGTTCCGGCCTAAAGTCGTTTCCCTGTTCGACACTTCAAAAATTCCAACACTGAAAAAACTGTTAAACGGTCAAAAGGTGGAAACAGGTTCGGGCCGATCCGGGTCTGTGAAGGTCGCGACTGCGGCAGACGTAGATGTGGTGGTGTCTGCAATGGTTGGAAGTGCCGGTCTGGTTCCCACGCTTGAAGCAATTCGGGCCGGTAAAGCGATTGCCTTGGCGAATAAGGAAACTTTAGTGGTCGCCGGTGAACTGGTCATGGAAGCGGCACGCGACAGAGTCCCCCTGATTCCCATTGACAGCGAGCACAGCGCTATTTTTCAAGCACTTAATGGGGAACGGCGAAGCCAAATCAAGCGCATCGTATTGACCGCTTCAGGTGGTCCTTTCCGCACCTTTTCGCAGGAACAAATGGAAACGGTTACGGTGGAGGAAGCGCTCAATCATCCCAATTGGAAAATGGGTAACAAAATCACTATTGACTCAGCGACTATGATGAATAAGGGGCTCGAATACATTGAAGCGAAATGGTTGTTCGGGCGCGATGTCCCGGTTGACATCATCGTTCATGCTCAAAGCATTATCCATTCGATGATTGAGTTCGTAGACACCTCTATCATCGCGCAATTGGGGATTCCTGACATGCGGGTGCCCATTGCCTATGCCCTGTCTTATCCCGAACGACTGGATAGTCCTTTGCCGTCACTGGATTGGACAACTTTGTCGAAACTGACCTTTGAAGAGCCCGACTTTGAGCGTTTTCCCTGTCTTCAGTTAGCGCACGACGCGATGGAGATGGGAGAAACCATGCCTGCTGTGTTGAATGCCGCCAATGAGATTGCCGTGCAGGCCTTTCTGGATCGTTTGATCCCGTTCAAGGAAATTCCGGAAATCATTCGAATGGCGATGAATAATCATAATCCCAAACCCGTCAAAGAACTGCAAGATGTATTGGATGCAGACACCTGGGCTCGGGAGGAAGCGACCAAGCTGGCAACAGTCGCTCATTGATCCTTACAAAGCCTGAAGTTCAATCAACACCCGCCTTTTGCATGATTAGAATCGGAAACGGATACGATGTCCATCGCCTTGTAACCGGAAGAAAACTCATCCTCGGAGGCGTGGAAATTCCTCATCATCTTGGCCTTGACGGCCATTCCGATGCCGATGCTTTATGCCATGCCCTGTGTGACGCCCTTTTGGGTGCCTCTGGTGGTGGCGACCTCGGCCATCACTTTCCCGACACCGACCCGCAGTGGAAAGGGATCTCCAGTTTGATCCTTCTCGAAAAAGTGGGAGAGGTGTGCCGTGAAAAGGGATATCAAATCGTAAACACCGACTCCATCCTGGTCGCGCAAAAGCCGAAGATCGCTCCGTTTATAGGGGACATGACTCAAAACATCTCACGCGTTTTGAAGGTGGACCCAAGCCAAACCAACATCAAAGCCACCACCACAGAAAAACTCGGTTTTGCCGGACGCGAGGAAGGGATCGCCGCCTACGCCGTCGCCTTGCTGGAATCGAATTGACCTTGGCAAAACCAGATTTTCGAAATTAATCGAGTCGCACGATTCAGGGGTCGTTGGATATCATTCTTTACCTTGGGTATTCAAACTTGACATTTCAAATAAATTTCTATATATTTGGAAATATGGAAATTAATTTTGCCGTCGTTGCATTATCCGCCCTGGCTCAAGAGCACCGCCTTGAAGTTTTTCGTTTACTGGTGCAGATGGGTAAAAATGGTATCCCTGCCGGGAAAATTGGTGAACAGCTCGATATTCCTTTATCGACGCTGTCTTTTCACTTGAAAGAACTCAAGCAAGCTGGATTGGTCCATTGCCGCCGTGAAGGGAGGACCTTGTTTTATTCTTCAGATTACGCGGCTATGAATTCTTTGATGGCATACCTCATGGAAAATTGTTGTCAGGGAGAACCTGAAAGTTGCGGACCCTCCCTGGCTTGTGCGGAGGATGAGGTTACCTAAAAGCAAGCATAGGATTGTTTAAAAATGGACAGCACGATTGTCAGTCAAGTAAATGTATCTAAAGCTCGGGGTTTGGGAGGATTCGAACGCTATTTAACCCTTTGGGTGTTTATTTGCATTGTGGCAGGAATCGCCTTAGGACACTTGTTTCCTTCAATTTTTAAAATGATCGGCAAGGCAGAGATCTATCAGGTCAACATTCCTGTTGCGCTACTAATTTGGGCCATGATCATTCCCATGTTGCTCAAGGTGAATTTCGGGGCCCTGCACGAAGTACGGTCGTATTGGAAAGGAATCGGCGTGACCGTATTTATCAACTGGGCCATCAAACCATTTTCTATGGCCCTGTTGGGATGGATATTTATCCAGAATTGGTTCTCGGCCTATTTGCCCGCCGACCAAATTCAATCGTATATTGCCGGCCTCATTATACTTGCCGCCGCTCCCTGTACCGCGATGGTTTTTGTTTGGAGTCACCTCACTCAGGGCGAACCCAATTTCACCCTGGGCCAGGTTGCTTTGAATGATGTGATTATGATATTCGCTTTTGGTCCCGTTGTGGCTTTGCTTCTGGGGCTGTCCTCAATTACTGTTCCCTGGGAAACCTTACTATTATCGGTAGGCCTCTATATCGTAATTCCGGTCATTGCCTCTCAAGTGTGGCGACGAAGATTGGAAGGATCCGGTGGCGGGGAAGCGCTCGAAAAGATTTTGAATCTCATTCAGCCTTTTTCCCTGGTTGCCTTGTTAGCGACGCTGGTTTTGTTGTTCGGATTCCAGGGAAAACAAATCCTGGGACAACCCGGAATCATTTTCCTGCTTGCGATTCCTATTCTGATTCAGGTCTATTTCAATTCTGGCCTGGCTTATTATTTAAACCGCCGCTTTGGAGTACCCCATTGCGTTGCCGGTCCCTCGGCCCTCATCGGAGCCAGTAATTTTTTCGAATTGGCAGTAGCTACAGCCATCAGTCTTTTTGGATTTGAATCGGGTGCCGCCCTTGCAACTGTGGTAGGGGTATTGGTAGAAGTTCCGGTGATGTTGTCCGTCGTCTACCTTGTGAACAATACACGTAACTGGTACGAAAAGCCTATATTGAAATCGGTGTGAAGCCTTTCTGGCAGGTTGGCGCAAACATATTAGGAAAAATTTTGATTGTTAAGTGGTTCTCTTATAATACTTCACGGTGAATCCGTGGTACATTCAGTTGCACTGGGCTGGTCAAGCCTTTCATTAACCCCTATAAAAGAGAATTATGATAATCGTCACCGGCGGGGCAGGATTCATCGGAAGCGCACTAATCCACGGGCTTAATCAGCGTGGGGATACCAATATTCTGGTGGTTGACAAGCTCAATCACCCTGCCAAAAAAAGAAATCTGAGTCCACTGAAATTCATCGACCGCGTGAGCATCGATAAATTTATCGTTGCCGTTAAGAATCGAAGTCTGGAGCCGCCCAGGGCCATCCTGCATATGGGAGCCTGTTCGTCTACGACTGAAACCAACTGTGACTTTTTACGAACGAACAATTTCGAATACACGCAAGAGCTGGCAAAATGGGCTCTGGAGTCCAATATCCGTTTCATTTATGCCTCAAGTGCCGCCACCTATGGCGGCGGTGTTCAGGGGTATTCCGACGATGAAAGCCAACTGGAATTCCTGCGTCCCTTAAACCCCTATGGTGAAAGCAAGCACCAGTTCGACTTATGGGCCAAAAGCGAAGGTGTTTTGAATGACATGGTGGGATTGAAATACTTCAACGCATATGGACCCAATGAGTATCACAAAGAAGACATGCAAAGCATGATTCGAAAAGGATTCCTTCAAATTCGAGAAAGCGGTAAACTGCGCTTGTTCAAATCCCACAAACCCGAATATTCAGACGGCGGGCAGGTTCGTGATTTCATCTACATCAAGGATGCCGTGGCCATGACCCTCCATTTCCTCGACCACCCGGAAGTGAATGGCATCTACAACATCGGTACAGGTCAAGCAAGGAATTGGAACGATCTGGCAAAAGCCATCTTTGCCGCAATGGATCTCCCCCCTAACATTGAATACATCGACATGCCCGAAACTATTCGCGATCATTACCAATACCACACCCGCGCGGATACCAAAAAGCTCCGATCCATTGGCGCCCCCCAAAGCAGTCACACCCTGGAAACTGGAATCGAAGACTACGTTCAAAACTATTTGTTGCCAGAAAAGCATTTAGGCGAATAGTTGTTTCCAGATTTTCTTCATTTAAAACCCTTTAAATCCAGGGGGCGATTCAATAATGTGGCGTAGACCAGACTGTATACAAAATAGTTCAAAAATTCAAAAATTTAGCCATTCCAGAGCCCAGACCTCTCTCACCTGCCTCGAAACCCATTGAAAAGTATTTGAATATGGGGATCTTAAACGGTTAATGAGCCTAACCCTTCAATTGGTATAATGATTGCTGTTGTAATCGTATATTACGATTGGAGGATTTATGGCATTTGAAAATCAAGAAGTTAGAGTGTCCCCATCAGAACCCCCGCAAGAATCCGTTACGTTTGAAAAAGAGATAAATGCAGAAGACTCTCCTGCCCCTGTTGAAGACCTGTCTGAAGAGTATAAAAAATAGGTACAAGACTAGTTAAGAGGTCGTTTTTTGATGATTTTTAGTAGCAATTTATAGAGATCTTGATCTCTATGATTAAACCTAAACTCACACTCTTTAAGATGCAAATAAAAAGTGGATTTGGAAA
>JACAVV010000026.1 GCA_024648695.1 Nitrospina sp. | reverse complement strand
GTGAAAAGTACCTCAAAAGTTCCCTAAATTTCTTGGTCGAAATTCGGGCGCGTTTTAAAATCGGGTTTCGCCGCTTCATAACTACATTTTAGCCCTCTTTGGAGGACGTTAACTAGTCATGAACCTTCTAAAAAATATAATTGGAATTAAAAGTGTTAAAAACTCCTTCGAACCGGAAGTCCTTCCCAGAACAAGCGGTCTGATCCAAACTTAATTTACCGACAAACCTATGCGTGGCATGCTAATCGGCCTCTGGCGATACCGAGGCTTTATCATCACCTCCATTCGAAATGAATTCGTCTCCCGGTTTTCACGCAGTCTATGGGGTGGGATGTGGATGATCCTTCAACCTTTGTCACAGGTTCTAATTTATGCACTGGTCTTATCGGCTGTATTACGGGCCAAACTTCCAGGCATCGAGAGCCAATACGGCTATGCAATTTATTTGACCGCCGGAATGCTCGGTTGGAGCCTCTTCAATGAAATCGTCAACCGTTGTTTGACAGTTTTCATCGAGCAAGGCAACCTGATGAAGAAAGTCAAGTTTCCGAAAGTCACTTTGCCGGCCATTGTCATCGGTTCTGCCTTACTCAACAACATCATGTTATTTGTGTCCATCCTGGTCATTTTTGCCTTTTTAGGCCACCTTCCAACCTTCCATATACTATGGCTTCCCCTGCTCACCCTGAGTCTGATCATGCTGTCAATCGGAATAGGTCTTATAGCGGGAGTGATCAATGTTTTCGTCCGTGACGTCGGTCAGGTTGTACCGATCCTTTTGAATATCATGTTCTGGATGACGCCCATCGTATATCCGCCTTCGATCATTCCGGATTCCTACCGGTATTTTCTAAACTTCAATCCGTTGCTTCCAATAATAAGAGGCTACCAGGACATATTGGTTTTTGAGCACAATCCGGAATATTTTCCGTTAGTTCTAATTACAGGTATTGCACTGGGGTTGATGGGGATAGCGCTATATCTATTCCGGCAGGCTACTGAAGAAATGGTAGATGTTTTATGAGTCTCCTCAGCGTCCATAGTTTGGGCAAAGCCTATCGTTCCTATTCGTCCGAATGGCAACGAATCGGCCGGTGGTTCGGTTTTTCAACTCCAATCTGTAGCGAAACCTGGGTGGTCCGGAACGTAAACTTTGAAATTCAACCCCAGGAGGCTGTCGGAATAATCGGACAAAATGGGGCTGGAAAAAGTTCCTTGCTGAAAATGATAGCCGGTACGCTTAACCCTACTGAGGGGACGGTTCAGGTAAATGGACGTATATCGGCCATACTGGAACTGGGTATGGGGTTTAATCCGGAGTTGACGGGCCGTGAAAATACGATTCATTCATTGGGTCTCATGGGATACCGTAGCGCAGAGATTAAAGAGATAGTTCCGGACATAAAATCTTTTACTGAAATTGAGGAATATTTTGATGAACCGGTTCGAACTTATTCCAGTGGTATGCAAATGCGAGTAGCCTTCGCGGTTGCTACTGCCTTCCGACCGGAAATTTTAATTGTGGATGAAGCGCTCGCCGTGGGAGATGCCTATTTTCAGCATAAAAGTTTCAAACGCATCCGTGAATATCGGGAAATGGGAACAACTTTACTGATCGTTTCCCACGATCAGGCGGCCATAAAAGGGCTCTGCGATCGCGCTATCCTGCTGGAAAGCGGGTTGATGATCAAGGATGGTCAACCGGAGGAGATTTTCGATTTTTATAACGCGATTATTGCCCAAAAAGAAGAAAAAACGGTTGAAATGAAAAAGCTTGAGGATGGAAAAGTTCAGACCCGCTCCGGAACTGGTGAAGCCAGGGTGGAGGAAATTCAACTTTATAATATTGATGGTGAAGCCATCCAATACGTCAACGTCGGAGAAACCGTTGAGCTTCGGGGTAGGATAAAAGTATATCAGTCAGTCGATAGCCTGGTGCTGGGCTACGGAATAAAAGACCGGCTTGGTCAGGTGATGTATGGCACCAACACGTGGCACAGCGAGCAGGTTATCCGAAGCCCGCAAGCGGGCGATACTTTCGGTTTTTCCATATCCTTTCCGGCAAATTTGGGTATTGGCAGTTACTCTGTTCAAACAGCTCTTGTGGATAGAGACACCCATCTGACTGCCAACTATGAATGGCAGGATATAGCTTTGGTATTTAATGTTGTCAACCATGATAAGATGTTTTTCGCGGGTAGCCTTTGGATCGAACCCACCCTAAAAATCGAAAAAAGTATTTTGTGATTCCTTAAATTGGCGAATTCTAAAGTTAATAGTAATCAGCGAATCGGTTCTTTACTATTCAAAAAACAGAAAAACGATTGGATGCCAATTTTATAAAATATTGATTTCCATTATGTTGATTTTTGACAGACTGAACCGTTTTGAAAAGGATCCGGTAATACTATTCAAGAGGTCCAGGTGACCACAAAGTCCAACAAAGGAATCAACTCGTCTGCTCCGCAAATCGTAAAGACACCCTCTGCATTCGATCCAATTACAAATCTGGAAAGGAGCAAAACCAATCCCGAAAAAAATGGGACCGTGTTTATTCCATTTCATGATTACGGTCCGACTATCGTAAAACATGAACAGAACTACTCCAGCGCTGAAGGGATCGTCCGCGTGGTCCGTATGATCGTGCACGTATTATCAACAAACGGTTATCGTGTTATCGTGTCCAGTTATCATAAAGATGCGAGTAGAGTGCTCGGCTTTTTTAAAGGGGGGAATACTCAGGACCAAAGTATAGAAGTCATGATAGTCAATTTTAACGAAATAAAGCAAAAGGTAAAGTCCTGGGCTCTTTTCCCCGTTCTCTTTAAGTCATTTCAAAAATCTCACGAGACTGGAAGTTTGGATGGGGAAGAAACGAGAACGACCTTCAATGATGTCCTAAGGGTTCCTGTTAAAAAAATAATTTTTGCATTAAAGAGTACGGGAGATTTTTTAAACAGGTATTTATCCCACTTGTTTTGTTTTTATAAAATACTTTTCCCGAACTACATCAAGTCGATCAACCGCGATCCTTCCATTGATAGTGTTATCGTTCCGCACTATTTTTTGTTTCCTGAAGTATTGCGTGTAGAAAAACCTGTGTCCCTTTACCTGCCGGATTACCTTCCCCATTTTTATCCTGATTCGGCGAAAATAGGAGCTGGATGGAGAAATCGATTGATTGGCAAGCGGATCGTCAAAAAAGCACAGACCATCTTCACCAACTCACAGTTCACCAAAAGTTATCTCCCGGATACTGCCTTGAAAGTCGATCCCGAAAAAATTGTATCGTTTCCGTTACCCTATTTAAATAGTTTCTATAGCCATGATCCCGGAAGCGGTCCACGGTTTTTGGAATTAAAGGAGATTTCTGGTGTTGGGGTTTTGGATGAATTGCCCCCATTATATGTTTTTTACCCAACTCAAAACCGGCCTTCGAAGCGATTGACGGATTTTGTTCGAACGGTTTCTATCGTTAACAACCGTTTAATAATACAGAACCGGCCGGAAAGACTGAATGGCGTACTAACAACCCCTTATTGCCAGGAATGGGACGAATTTATTCAAGACGATTGTAATCGCATCATGTGTATTTCGGATTGTTCCGACCAGGAACTTGTTGTAGCCTATCAGAAAGCTGTTGCGCTCCTGTTTACATCAGAAAATGAGGGCAACTTCCCAACCCAGATTAATGAAGCGCTCCACCTCAAAATCCCCCTGGTTGGAACCAATATCCCTATGATCACTCAGGAACTGGAGGAGTTGAGTGATAACTTGTTCTTGTACGAACCCGGTGATTGTGAAAGTATGGCTACAGCCTTGATTGAAATCATAGATCATAAAAAGGACGTCTTGAATAAGCAATCCGTAGTACAGCATTTTGCGATAGAAAAATTTTCTTACCAGGCGTTTGAGAGAAACTTTTTAAAAGAGGTGAAGTTAAAATAATGACTTTCTTGAGTAGTTCGAATGGAAACTATTACTAAAATTCAAGTGGGTCGCGTTTTAAATAGAATTTACCTGATGAAGCTGTTGAGTTACAGGCCTCAGATGGATGACGGCGGGTTTTAAATAAAGTGAGCAAAACAACTTTGAATAAAAACCCACGGGCCTTGATAACAGGGTCCCGAGGGTTTACTGGGGGCTATCTAAAGTCAGAATTGGAAGCGGCTGGTTTTCAGGTGTTCGGCACGATTCATTCTAATAAAGATCCGCGCGAAGGGGAAATCATTGCCGATTTAAGCGACCGGGACGAGGCCCATAAATTAATGGCAGAAGTCAAACCCGATGTAGTGGCACACCTTGCGGCCATTTCGTTCGTGTCCCATGGTTGTATGGATGAGATTTATCAAACGAACATCCTGGGCACTCGAAACCTTCTGGAGGGATTGGTGAATTGCGGAAAAGTACCGCATTCTGTTTTATTGGCCAGTAGCGCAAATATTTATGGAAACTGTTCTGTCGAACCGATCCATGAATTGGTTTCAGCCAACCCGGCCAATGATTATGCTGTTAGCAAGCTGGCTATGGAGCATATGGCACGTCTTTGGTGCTCAAAGTTGCCGATCACCATCGTCCGGCCCTTCAACTATACGGGAGTTGGACAATCGGTTAAGTTCCTTTTGCCCAAAATTGTGGATCACTTCACCCGGGGTGAGAAGAAAATCGAGTTAGGAAACCTGGATGTGGCGCGGGACTTTTCTGATGTACGTGAAGTGGTGAAAGTTTACCTCAAACTTCTTAAGTTGGCTCCCGCGGGAGAAATCTATAATGTCTGCTCCGGAGTGGCTTATTCTTTAAAGGATGTGCTGGAGATGATGTCTGATATCTCAGGGTATTCAATCGATGTTAAGGTCAACCCGGATTTCGTGCGGGAAAATGAAGTTAAGCGGCTGAGGGGTTCCAATGAAAAATTGATGAAAGCTGTTGGAGGGATTGAAATGACTTCGCTCGAACATACACTGAAATGGATGTTTGAAACGGGCGCCATTAAACGCCCAATCAGTCATTAAACTCTTTCTTGATCTTAAAAATTCTTGGATTCAAATCTGCTAATGATGTATTCTTCTTTCCGAAGAAATGCGTGAGCACCTTTCAAGCACGTCAATCCCGCCTCTAATTGGGGAAATGGAAAAACTACAATTAAATATCAATTGAACGGGGGAGTAATGAAGAAAGCCCTTATCACTGGAATCAGTGGACAAGATGGATCCTACCTTGCCGAGGTTTTGCTGGAAAAAGGATATGAGGTCCACGGGATCATTCGTCGTAGCAGTAGTTTCAATCGTGGACGGATTGAACATTTGCATAAGGACCACCATTTGTCTTCCAATAAATTGGTGCTTCACTATGGGGACTTGACCGATTCTCTCAACCTTCTTCATATTGTAGGCCAGGTGGAACCGGATGAAATTTATAATCTCGGCGCCCAAAGCCATGTTGCGGTCAGCTTCGATACGCCCGAGTACACAGGTGAAACGGATGCTCTTGGAACCTTGCGCCTGTTGGATACCATTCGATCATTGGGGTTGATCCAAAAGACCCGGTTTTATCAGGCGTCCACCAGCGAAATGTATGGCAAGGTTCAGGAAGTGCCACAAAAAGAAACCACTCCATTTTATCCGCGAAGCCCCTATGGCGCGGCGAAACTGTACTCACATTGGATCACCGTCAACTATCGAGAAGCTTATGGTATTTTTGCCTGCAGTGGCATTTTGTTCAATCATGAGTCTCCTCGACGCGGCGAAAATTTTGTCACTCGGAAAATCACCCTTTCCATAGCCAATATACTTAATAAAACCCTCGATAAAATTTACCTGGGCAACCTGAATGCGCTTCGTGACTGGGGATACGCCAAAGACTATGTGGAAGGCATGTGGATGATGTTGCAACAGGATCAACCCGAAGATTACGTTCTGGCCACAGGAAAACAATATAGCGTTCGCGACTTTGTTGAGGAATCGTTTAAAGTTGTAGGAATCGAAATTGACTGGAAGGGTGAGGGTGTTAATGAAAAAGGTTATGAAAAAGGAACCGACCGTGTTTTGGTTGAAGTGGATGAAGCCTACTTTCGTCCCGCCGAAGTCGAAACCTTGTTGGGGGATCCGAGCAAGGCAAAAAATAAATTAGGTTGGACTCCTAAAACTCCTTTTAAAGAATTGGTGCGAATGATGGTCGAAGGTGATTTAGCCAACGTGGGATTGAATCCAGCTGATTTCATAAAGCCTTAAAGGCCCGTTAACCTTCTGAGTTCTATTGGCTCTATGGTAAGAATATTTTTATCAAGGATCAATCAATGGTCCCATAGCAATAGAGATCAAATTTAAATTATGGGTCTTAAAATTGGTATTGATGCCAGGCAATTGGAGTCGGATTCGTGGGGAGTGGGCCGAATTTTGAAGAACCTGGTTAGAGAATGGGCGCTGAGGGGAAGGGACCACCAGTTTATCCTATACTTCAAAAATTCTCTACCAGGACCTGAGATTTCTAATGTTCCCCATTTCACTTGTAAAAAATTACCGGGTCCCATGGGTTTACGTTCTCATAGAGTATGGGAACAGATTGCTTTACCCGTTTATGCCACAATGGATTCTATTGAGGTGTTTTTTTCTCCCTCATATATTATTCCGCTTTTCATGCCCTGCCGTAATGTCGTGATCATCCACGATATATCTTACTCGGTTCATCCCGAATGGTTTGCCAAGCGCGATCAAATGGAACTAAGGTTTTTTACCTGGCTCACGCAGTTTAGGGCGGACAGAATTGTTGTTAGTACCCAGCACGGCTTGAATGAAATGCGTTTACAATATGGTGAGCGTATTCCAAAGAAAACGGATATCGTTTGTTGGGGAGTAGAAGAACATTTCCGTCCAGGTCCGGGAAACACTGGAGTGTTAAAAGATAAATTCCGCGTCGAAAGACCTTTTATTCTTTTTGTGGGATATTTATTCAAACGCAGAAACATTCTCACGCTGGTTAAGGGATTTAAACATTTCTCTGACAAGTATAAGGAATATCAATTGGTCCTGCTTGGCCGGGACCTCGAAGTGAGAAAAGAATTGAAAAAGTTATTAAAGGAACTGAACCTGGAAGACCAGGTGATTCAAATTGACTATGTGCTCGAAGAAGAGCTGGTCTGGTTTTATCAATCTGCGTTTGCATTCGTGTATCCTTCAGAATATGAAGGCTTTGGCTTTCCTCCTTTGGAGGCCATGGCATGCGGGATTCCCGTTGTCATTGGCAAAGCCGAAGCAATGCAGGAATCTACTGGAGGTGCCGCCCAAGTGGTCTATCCCCTTTCCGACGATAATTTGGGGGAGACTCTCCTGAGGTTGGTGGAGGATGAGAAGAACCGAAAGGATTTGATCGAAAAGGGATTCAAGCGTGCGCAAGAGGTGAGTTGGCAAAAAGCGGCGGTGAACGTTTTGGATTCAATTGAAAACGCTACCTTAAAGAGGTGACCCAGAATAGTTTGAATACACGTTCAAACAGAGGTGGTCCTGTTTTGTTGGACAGGTTTGCGGGGAAGTTAAGCTATAGGTTTCCTTTGTTAGATTCTATAGCTTAACTTCCTGTACAAATTCCTGGGACCACCTCTAACCTAAATATAGGAGATGCCTGCTTTAATCAACAAAGAAGACGGGATAATTCTGTGTGAATGGTTTGTTACCTAATCAGAGTTGGCATGCCTCAACGCATGCACCTTTATCTCTGTAGGTGAAAACAGCCATCCATCCACAAAATAGAGTTGATCATTAAAGTACTCATCATTTATTTTTTTCTCAATCATCGCGTTTCCATCGTTGCAACTCTTAATATTCTTAAATTTTTCAAAAACAGTTTCTGGGTCATTCAAAGGACCATTTAACTCTAGGTATCTTTTTCCAAAATAGTTTTTTTCCAGTCCTTTATATTGCGAAATAACGTTAATGATATTTTTAGATGAAGTGGTTTGCGTAGACAATTGACAATCTTTTCCGGCTGCAATTCCAGGAAATAAAATACTAAAACATAAAAAACTAGAGAATGAAAAACTGGTATATAAAAATTCACGCCTTGTGATCGGAATATATCTCATAAATAACTCACTAACTTATAAAATTTTATTGTAGAGCGTTTCTTCGTTTTAAAAATTTTACAAACATTCCTCAACTTATTTGGTAGATAAAAAATTAAATGGTAGTTATTTTTTTTAGGTGATCCGCTAATCTTATTGCTAGGGCCGTTATTGTAAAAGTCGGATTGACGCAAGAGCCACTAGCAAAAACTGAACTGCCGGCAATAAACAAATTATTAATATCAAACACTTTGCAGTTTTTATCTACAACACCCTTTTTTGCATCATTTGCCATTCGAGTGGAGCCGATATGGTGCCCGCCAAGAGAGGGCAGAATGGAATCAAACAACCTTTTTGAAGACGATTGAATTCTTACCGCCCCAAAACCACTTCTTGATAACTCTTGTCCAAATATAGCAAATGATTTCAAGGCGGTATATTGCTGTAAATCAGAAACTTTAGCTTCGACCTGAAGCTTGCGATCTCCAAAACGATCTAAACTGTCTTGTAATGTAACTCTACTTTCCGCCATTGGGTCTTGCTCAACATTGACTTGGCAAGAACGAAAGATAATGGGCTTTTGATCTTTTGCGCTCTTCTTGGAACGCATTCTTATTACGGGTTCTATATTTTTATCAGCATCCGTGCTCAACTTGTAAGGCTCGGTCCAAATAATTCCACCTATATTTGCATTAAGCAATTTATATTTTTTTTGATAATGGTCTTTTATTACAAAAAAACCAAAAGTTTTATGCTTTCTAATTGGATCGATCATATAAGTGTATAAGGGCAACAATGTACCGGGCTTTTGTGTCTCAATAGCGTAAACTAATCCTGCGTTTAAAGCAAAATGCGCATGCCCCATGAAATATCTTCCGACCAAATCATTGTGATTGCCTAAACCTTTTTTCTGAACATCATTGGAATTGAGTAACAACCGAACGTTTTCCAATCCACCGGTCGCCAATACAAAATGCTTTGCTTTAATTTTGAACTGCAAATCTTTAATGAAGGCCTGAATATCTACACTTTTAATGTTTTTCCCATTAGAATCAGCATTTATTTTGCGGACCGTTCCGTATAAATACACAGAAATATTTTTTGAATCTCTTAAATACTCAAGATACTTTTCGCCAAAATTGGTTTGGACTCTCCTTCCTCCCTTTGGACCTGTGGCAAAATGAAACATTTTTGTGGTTATCTTTGAATCCTCTCCGAAATCGTAAATCGGTCTCTCAGGGTGATTTTTATATTCACGCTCTACATCATATTTAAAGCTGGGAACGTTTACATAATTACAGGCGCGCTCATAATAAGGTTCCAGATCGTCCAAGGTAATCGGCCATCCATAGTTATTCGGGATCCAATCCCTTTTTTCAAAATCCAGTTTATCGAAAGGTGAGCAGAATCCCCCCCAGTGATTAGTGCATCCACCCAGCCAGCGCAAACGCATATTCTTGGTTTCATGATCTGCCTGGATTCTTTGTCCAAGTCCAGAAACAGCCCATTTCCCGGCATTAAGATTCCACATATCCATATTAAACTTCAATCCACCGCTTTCAACCAATGCAACGGACAACTTGGAATCCCCCAATTCTTTGGCAATAGAAATCCCCGCGGCCCCACTACCAATGATGCAGATATCATGCTCAAAAACCTTGCCACCTTCTTTAAAGTTTTTGGAATCAATAATCATAAATTTCCTTGATGATTAAAAAAACGATTGAAAAAAATGTCATAGGGAGTTTTGTTACATGCTTTCCATCATCGTAGGGGATAATGTTTTTGGAGTAAACCATTTACAACATCACCTCTATTATAGTTTACCCCTCACTTCAAAGATGTTGGACAAGCAATTCATACCATTACCTTTTAAATAAAAACTTCAATGCCCATACCATCCGATTTTCCCGCAAAGTACTAAGGTTTTGGTTACCATAAAATTTTATCAGGTGTTTATCTTCTGAATTCGAAACCACGAAGTCCATTCAGATAAAGTTCAAATTATAGGTTTTTCTTTGCCTTCTCGCAAGGCCTAATAGCCGGTCTTTCTCTTAAGAGTCTACCCACTTTTTTGTATTAAAGATCGAGGTTTTTGAGTAGTTGTGAAGTGCTTTCACTCCAACTGATCCATGGTAAGTTATCTGATTTAGGATGTTTTTTATTTTTAAACAAAGTCAACCATTCCTCGATCGCTTCACTCAAATCACTGGGCTCATTTCCAGAATAGTAATAAGCGTGCTTCCCGGCAACCTCTTTGAAAACAGGAATATCGCGGCAAATCAAGGGCATTTTTCTATGTGCCGCTTCGATTAAAGGCAATCCGAATCCCTCACCGTATGATGCGGCAATCAGACATGAGGAGGTGGAATAGATTTTCTCTAACAGGGCATCATTTATACCCTCCAACCAAAAGAGGTGTGTTTCCAGTTTTGAATGATCACTTATTTTTTTCACGAACTTCTCCATCATCCAACCTCTTTTTCCAACAATAACCAGATTAACTTTTATTCCTTTTTTCCAGAGTTGTTCAAATGCATTTAAGGTTTGAATATGACCCTTCCTGGGTTCAATAGTACCCACCATTAAAAAACTCACGTATTTTTTTATTTTCTTTAATCTTTTATTTTTTTCATCAGATATCTTTTCTTTTTTTGAAACACTATCCAAATCAGAGCCTAAATGAAACCATCCAATTTTAAATGGCCGCGCTCTTTCATTTCCATATTTCTTAAACCAATCTGACATTTCGTTGGCTACAGATTTGGAAATACATATTGCCCCATCACTTTGGCTAACAAGTTTTAGCCATTGTTGATGTATTAACATAGTGTCTTTTGGGAACCAATCCGGTCCTAAAATAGGTAACAAATCATAAACTACAAACTGAACTTGCACGCCATAATTACGCAATTGTTGAAAAAAGGAGTTTTGTGCCAACACGATATGGTGCTGTAAATCCAGACCCAGAAATATATCACCAGGACGATATTCAACAGGATCATTGAAAAACCCTTTTTTGGGACAATCCAAAAACTCAAAGGTAAAATCATGGGCATATCTGTAACAATCCTGAGTCGCACCATAAACCGGTTCTACTTTTATTCCATCAGGCGGATTAATGAGCAATTCTCTTAAAATATTTCGCACAACGCGTTGGATACCTGTCTTTGCATCCCTGTTTCGCAATTCAGAAACATCGACTAGCAATTGTCTTGGCAAAAAAGGAGTTGGAATCGATTGATCGACACATCGCGCCAAATTGGAATAAGAGTCTGGAGTCGAGGGAGCGGGGGAAATCCGAGCGAGCGATCGGGTAAGATCGGAAACGTTTGAAGCATTTTCCAGATAAATTTTTTCAATGGCATTATGATATGCGTAAGCACAGTTACGTGCTTTAGCTTGGCGCGGTTTCATGCAAATGTGAGCTTGATCTCCCAACTTTTTCCGAAGAGACTCATTCTTCCATAAGGATTCAATGTTTTCGGCTAATTGCTCATCAGAGAAATCATTCGTCAAAGTAAAAACAGCATCATTAGGACAGTCAACCGCGTCTCCTTCGAAATTTACGATGGTAGGCAGACCAAACCCCAGGAAATCATAAATTCTGGATGAGGCATCATTGTATAAAAATGAACGAAGGTATACTCCCAAATCAGCTATAGCAACATATTGCTGAAACAATTCCGCATCGACATCATCAAACCCAAGTATTCTAATGCGGTTCCGTGATCTTTTATTATCAATCCTATTTAACAATTCTTGGGCGTCATCTCCTGAGCATTGCTCCACAAAAAATATCAGCTTCCCCTTAATTTTTTGCAACAAATCCGAGTTCAACCATACTTCCAAGAAACGTTGGTTAGCACAGGAAGAAAAAATGTCACCAAAACTACAAATTAAAAAGTCATCAGAGTCCAAATTCAGTTTTTTCCGTACTTCACTTTTATTAATTTCATTTTCTATTTTTTGCAGGTAGGGAACGATAGCGATATTATTTTTGGAATTGGATAGATAGCCAATCGAACGCTTTAGAAGTTTTTCGGAATTCGCAATGACTCCCTGCGCATTTTGCAGCACCCTAAGGTTGCATGAAAACTTTTGGATCGTTTCCGATGGCTCATCTGACTGGAAACATTGATAAATAGCGTTATAGCCATGGCTACGGTATATTTCAAACTTATCGAACACTTCCCCATTCTCTTGTCTCCAAGCCTTGAAAAGAAAATAGTCGTTTAAAATAACAATACCGCCCACGTCTTCAAGAAGGTCAAACATTTTTCTAGAAATGGGGGCATTATAAAAGTGATAAATCACACGATCATATCTACTAGCATGAGTTCGGAACCACTTTTCATGACGGTACACCGGACTGTCAGGCAAAAAAGCTTCCGGGTTGATTTCATCAAAAACAATAATGTCAATATCATAGTGGCGGTTAAGTTCTGGTAGAAGCTTGGAAATAAAATCATTCGGTACATTTAAATGGGGAGGATGCGGTGATACATACGCCAATTTGGGCCTAAGAGGAGTTGTATATCCAAAAACTTTACTTTGATAGTTTTCTGCATAAATACCCTCAAATGCTTTAATCGCTCTTTTTGCTGTTATATTCCATGAAAATTTCTTTGCTCTTTTGAGGCCATGGGCCTCCAAATCCTTTCGAAACTCATCATTAACAAGGACTTCTTCAAGTTTTTCAGCAATCGACTCATCACTTTTAGGATTAAACAGGGCATCGTCCCTCCCAATCACTTCTGGAATACTTGATGTATTGGAGCCAATGGTTGCTCTGCCACAAGACATTGCTTCCAGAGCTGGTAATCCCAAGCCCTCGTGCAAAGACGGAAAAACAAAAACTTTGCATAGATTATAAAAGGTGAGCAAATCATCATCTGAAATATAGTCTGAAAAGAAAATATCCCTTTCCATCAAACCAAACTCTATTCCCAAACTTAAAAATTTTTCTTTTTCAGATTCTCCAATCCTACCAACCACAACGAGTTGGTGCTCGGCCCTTAATTGTGGAGGTAATTTACTAAAGGCCCGTATGACTGCATCAACATTTTTTCGAGGTTCGATCACACAAACAAATAAAATGAATGGACGATTCACGTTGAATCGTTTTCTAAAAGATTCCTCTTCGCTAGGGGAAATGGACAAGGGTTTAAACAATTGGTTATCAATTGCCCCAGATATGTTGATAACTTTTTCTGGCGGAAAATCAAGATACTGAATGCTTTCTTGTCGAGAAGACTCTGAAATGGCTAACAACATTTCTGATCGGCGTAAGTGGTCTAATTTGGAAAAGTACCACGCTTCAAGTAATTTGTTCTCAAGGTGGGTTTTTTTATCAAGGAGAGGAATCAGATCATACAAGATTGTTGCGGTTGGAAAAGTCTGGGTATAAGTATTGATACTTGTCACCACATTATCGTGCAACCCTTCAAATACACTTGTTAACAAGACGACATCGGGTTTCAAAGATGCCAAAAATGCCTCCCGAACCAACTCGGCAGTACGTCGCCGCCAGACATTTCCAGTGTCCCTGAAATCAACTGGCCCTGGAGAATTCCATACCCGAATATTCTCTGGAGGCAAGGATTCATAAAACCCATCCCGAATGGAATCAATAAATTGGTCATCGATTCCATTCAGAGTGATAAGAACTTCATGATCGCCCCGATTACGAACGATAGATTGGGCGACCATCTGACTGTATTTTCCGATACCCCGTTTCCGGCCCAAGCCTTGAACAGGTTGAAGATCAATCACAATACGCATTAAATGGTATCTTTCTCAAGGTTCATCAAGCTGGTATAAATCTTTTTTGCGGTGGGATTTAGCGGCTCAGTGGTTTCTAGTTTTCTTTCGGATTGGACCGACTGGATTGACGAAGCTGGCTGGAATGCCTTGGGATTAACTAGCCCTTCTTCAGAAAAAAAAGCTGTTAACCTGGGTTTTTGAAGCACCCATTTTTCAAAGCGGTTTTTCAATTCCGGGTTATTTGAAAAAAAATTAATTAGCTTTCCTTTAAATAGTGGAAATCTAAAAAGATATGAAACCATGATAAAAACAACATTTTTTATCATTGCCTTGGGTTTGTGTTTCAACCAGGAAAGGGAACGTTTAACAAATCCGCTCAATGTTCGTAAGGGTATTGTGGCCCGCCAAAAAAAGCTTTGGCGCATTTCCAACAAACTTTGATTTGCTTGATTATGAGCTTCAAACCAATGGTGACATTGATTATTCAACTCGTTATGTTTCTGCTTCAATTCGTCATATCCAGCCAAACTGATTCTTATGTCTTGATTTAATTGCTCTAAGCTTTTAATTTTTTGTTTGTCTAGATCCACTTCCTCTTGTAGGTGTCTTTTTTCTTTTGATAATTGACGTAATGCTTGATGAAACTCCAATGACAACGCCTGGCTACTCTCAAGCTCTAGGCTCAACTTCTTGTTAAATTCTTTTTGTTCCTTCAGTTGTTCCTCACAACGTTCATTTTCTGCTTGCAAGGCTTGTGAATGTTCTTTTTCTTTCCCAGTTTCAAGATACCAATGATGCGAAGATTGATTTAATTCAGCAATTTTGGCATCACTCTCTTCAAGTTTAAGCTTTAATGACTCTATCAGATTTTCTTGAGTTTTTAAGTTCTGGGTTAAACTGGTCTCTCGTTCAAGGCCTTTTGCTTTCAACTCTTGAATTTCATTTTTCAGGCGTATCCCTTTCTCAAGCGACTGACTATAACCACTCAACAAAAACCCATCAAAAATATTTGGAGGAGTCTTAAAGGAAGAACTTAGTTTTTTATGTTCTTTGGCAATATAATAACGGTTGAGACCATCAAAATAAACGAACTTGTAATCACTATTCAATAATATGGTTTCCCAACCTTTATAGTTTGCTTTTTGTGAGTTGGGAATGGTAGCCTCACATAAAATAACCCAGGGTCTGTATTTGGTGAAATCCATCCCTTGCAAAACCTGGCTTTCCATACCTTCTACATCAATATTCAAAAAATGAATGGGTGCAGAATGATACCGATCACAAATATCAGATAATGTAGTAACAGGGACATTCCTATTGACAACTTTCAGGTCTTCTTTGGCCTTATAAGATTCCGCGTATTCCTTGCTGAAGGTTGATAGACCTGTGCCTGGGATTTCATAAAGAATTACTTCGCCTTTTTCATTTCCAACTGCGGTGTTAAGGTTAATGTCACGGGGCCGTTCTTTTTCCAACATTTTATACCATTGGGAAATGGGTTCCACATTAATCCCGCTCCATCCGTTTTCATAAAATGCTTTGGTTACATTTTCCACGTTGGGATTGTTAGCTCCAACATCAATATAGAAACCTTTTTTTATTTTCTTTAAAGCCCGCCATAAAATGACGTCTTCAAAATTTTGGGCGTAGGAAATAAAAGTCTTTGTTCGCATTTTTTAAGGATAACGTGCAGGTACTGGCGTTTAGGAACCGGATTTTTCCGGGTTTGTTTTTTTTAAATCTCTATGGGTAGTTAAACGTTCGAGTCTGATTGGTATTATCTTTTCTGATGGTTAAGTTTCTGTCCAATTCAAAGAGAAAAATGACATCTCTTTTAGACGGTATTATTGCACATTCAATTGTTGTGAGACCTTTGAAAACAAGGGGTGAACAAAAATATTGGATAAGCATTTTCATAAATTTTTGTCTTAGAAAAAGCCGCTAAATTTCTCGCTTTATGTAATAAAACCAGTTTCTAAAATATATCTCTAAATTTGAAATGTCTATTTAATTATCAAATTATTTTGAGACTCTTTTCCATCCAACGGTTATATTTGGACAGCAACTATTTATTCTGGATATAGGAGGGTTTCATTATCTCTGGCATTGTTTAGTTTACAGGACCTCTACCTGAATAAAGGCACGAATTCAAAGAGAATTTTTTCTCTTAAATTAGAGTTCAATAGTAATTCTACTTTAAACGGTACGATATATTTGCTAGAGAAAGTCAATTTGATTTATTTTAAGGATACCGTTTTATCTTGATAACAAGAAAGCAGTAAAATAGAATAAATTCCCGCTTACTGAACAGATAATTATGGGTCGTCCTTCTTTTTAGTCACCATTTTTTTACTTCGATTATCAGAGCAGTGTGTAACACAATTACATTGCCCCCAAATACTTAATCCGAACGCCATTTTCGAGAATTTCATCATTATTATACTAAGTGGAATGCAGTTGGTGACACTTCATAAATCCATATCAGATGTTTTTAATCGCCCTCATAAGGATCGGATTAGTAAAGCAATATAAATCCTATTTTGATATTAGACCAATTAATTCCGCAACAAAAGGTGACAAATTTGCGGAGAAAAAGTCTCAAATCCTAAGGTAAATTGTAAATCCAGAAAAAACTCATAAGGCAAGAAATGGAAGTAAAAGAAAAATACGAAACAAGTCACGGATTTTGGGGTTTTTGGAAGAAGGCTTATCAAGCCAGTCCAGTAACGATTTGGTATGTGTTGTCTCAATTTGTATTTTTAATATTTCATATAGCTATTGGCACAACCATTAGAGCCCAGCCTTCTGGTGATGGCCCTTTTTATTTGAGCATTTCAAGGAATATAGCGTCTTTATATATTGACGATGTTTCAATGATGGCGGGATTTAGTGCTGACGATATATTAGGGTCTCAACCAAACTTTTTATATCCATTGCTTATCTCACCTTTTCATTTTTTTCATGAATACATATATGTGAGAGCTGGAATAGTTGTTTTCAACAGCGTTTTTATTTGTGTGGGAGTCCATTTTCTATTTAAACTTTTTAATTTAGTATCAAGTCATAAACCAATAGTAGGACTATTTGCCGTTATTATTTCTGGGCATCTTATGCCATATTCCAGTTTTACAGGGCTAATAATGACAGAACCCATATACTATTGTTCTTTTTATGCCTTCTGTTTTTTAACAACAAAAGCTATTAAAAACACCGTTTTTAAAAAGCAGATTATCGTCAAATCAATAGTTGGCCTGGCTTCAGCTTGCGTTTTATTTTTTTATGTAAAACAAACATTTGTCTTGTTGCCGGTTATTGTGGTGGTTGCCATAATAATGATCACCTTTGGATTCAAGCTGGAATGGTTGTTCTCACTGAAAATACTTTTTTGGTTTCTATTTAGTTATATTTCTCTTTTGTGGTTTACCCAACAACTTGCTCCGGTCACAGGGATTGGGCGATATAGTGGCGATGTTTCCATTTATAACTTTAATCAGCCACTAAATATTATGCTCACCTACGCTGGGAGTCTTTTAAATTTATTTTCATACACTCTTTTCCTACCATTTTTCGTAGTTTTTATAGTTCTAAAACAATTATTCATTAGGGGACAAAAGCGTGAAAACAGTGAGTATATAACGCTTGGAATTATTTTGATTCTTATGACCGCCGCCATGCCTTTAGTTCTATCCTTACATAGTGTCAGTCATATCGAGTGGGCATATCCCGATAAGAATTATTATATTTTTCATGAGAGATTATATGGTTATTTGATTGCTCCTTTTTTCCTTATGGTGATAGCAAACCCAAGAATTTCAGAAAAAATATTTTCATACCTTGCATCTATAAGGTTAACGGCCGAAGGAATTGCATTAGTTGTTATCTATGTGCTTTTGCAGACCCATGATTTAGAACCATATGCAGAAATTTTAGCTGTTATTAATTTCAGCCTGGAAAAGCATCTTGACATCAACAACCACTACGCTTTATTTATACCGGTATTTCTTTATGTTTGTTTATGTTTGCTTTTTAATTTACTTAAAGATAACAAAGAAATTGTTAAGCGAAGCATATATTGTGTAGTTATTGCCTTGTTATTTATCTCAATAAAAACATCAAACTATTTATATGTAGAAAAAGTTAATGGAGGGCAATATTTAAACCCAAAACTTATCAATATGGATACCACCATTTATATTGATAAAAACAATAAACCCCCGTTGAGTTTTCAATTAATGTTGGACAACCGGATAAAGTTTAAAGTTATTTCTCAAGATGAACTTGCAGAAAAAGCCAAAAATGGTGACACTAAATATTTTTTTGCGACTAGGTATGATTCTTACAAACGTAAATTATATGACTATGATTTTCCTTTGGGTTTGAGTGAGGCAGAAAGTTTTTCCTGGTTAAATACCCAAGTTTTATTGTTGCCACACAAAAAAAGATATTTTGCTGTAAAGGAATATGCCCAGAATAGAAATACACGAGAGTTTCATGAATTAAGGTTAATCGAGGGTGTCAAAAGATTAAGTTCAAGTGAGCATTATCCGTGGATTAGGAAGGAAAAAGATAACCATTTTGTTTTACATCCAGGAAACGAAAAAGATGCTGTTTTGGATTTTAAATGGATAGGAAGTGAAGATTTGATAGTTCAATTTGTTCTGGATGTAAACTTAACATTCTTAGGTAAAAATAGCGATGGAGTTATTTTAACCATTAAAAAGGATGATGCCCCTGTTGGCGAATTCAAGGTTGACGAGACCAATAGAACCCTAAGAAAATTCGATTTAAGAGTATCTAAAAATGAGCATATTTTCTTTATAATCAAGAAGAACAATAATTCTTTTTATGATGAGGTGCATTTAAGAATCTATGCTTCATGATCTGGAACTCAGTTACCAGTTCTTAAATTTATTACAGGTCAACCACTTATAAGTTTTAAAAGAACAATTTCTTATGCAACAATAGATTCATTATTTTTTGAATTTCGAATTTTTCTGGTTTCCTTTAGTTATCTAATGAAGGAATAAACCTTTATCAGGAAAACCAGCGGAATTTCAAAAAGGTTAATATGGCTTTGATTCCATCGCTAAATCTGATTTTTTTCCCTTCTTCAATGGTCCTGGGATAGTACTCAATGGGAACTTCTTTGATCCCTATTTTCTTTTTCAAAAGTTTGGATGTGATCTCGTGATCCGTTTCAAATCCGCAAGTTACAATATTCAATTTGCAAATTAAATCTCTTGGATAAACCTTATATCCTGTAAGAGTATCTGTTATCCATCTACCATATAACAGGAAAACCCAAAAAGTTAGTACCACGCCCGCAATCCAGGGTCCAAATGCCTGGGTATTATGGCGCCCAGGAAAAGGGAATTTTCTATTATACTTATAATACTGGCCCATGGTTCGACTGCCATAAACGACGCTATTTGAACCCGTAATATTTTTTAGTAATGGAATATAATCCTTGGGCTCATACTCAAGGTCGGCATCTTGAACCAAAACAAACTCCCCGGTCGCCTTAGCGATACCGTTCTGAACGGCTTTTCCTTTTCCCTGATTCTCTTGCTGGAGGAATTGTATATTTTCATCCAGCAAGTTTTTCACAATTTCTGCAGTGGAATCGGTGGAACCATCATCAACAATTATTATTTCTTTTTGAAATCCAAGGGATTCCGTATCAACGGTTCGTATTTTATCCATCAATAGACCGATAGAAGCTTCCTCATTATAGGCCGGGATTATTATAGAAACTGTTTTCACTGAAAATCCTCTTATTGGCTAAACTTCATTTTTATAAGATAGAGCAAAGTATAGAGTCCTTCCAAAACCGTGATTTTCTTTCCTTCAGACTTTAGTCTTGGTCGATAATCAATTGGTAATTCGAGAATAAAAGCTCTTTCTTTTGCTAACCTGGCTAAAATTTCCGCTTCCAGTTCAACGCCGTTTGCTTTCAGTCCAAGTGAATTAAAAAGCCGCCTGTTAAAAATTTTTACCCCTGTAAAAGGGTCCGTAATAAATCGGTTGAATAAGATCAAATATAAAATAGAAAAAAACATTCCCCCAAATTTTGAAATCAGGGAAGGCACTATTTTTCCTGCGTAAATCTGGTTAATTCGCCCTGTTATATCCCGGCATCTAATAGAGCGACTGCCAAAAATCACCTCGAACTCACCCTGGTTTTTGGTATCGACCAAGCCAAGCAAGTCTTTGGCTTCATACTCATCATCTGAAGGGAAAAGAGCAACAATATCCCCTTTGGCCTTTTCGACTCCTAGTCGAAAGGCCGCCCCCCGGCCATGGACGTCATTCGGTAGTTGGTAAAAACGAACATAATTTTTGGATTTGGCAATTTCTACGGAGTTATCGTTTGACCCTCCATCAACAACAATGATTTCTTTAGACAATCCATGGGGCTGGAAATTGATCAGATTGAGATCGGATAAAACCTTTTCTAAAGTATGTTCTTCGTTCAAAACAGGGACAATGATAGATACCATATAGTGCACATTTTTAATTTTGTGCTTCACCTTTTCGTTGACAATTGATATCAGTTCATCAACAACCCTGCTTCCATGATGGGTTCCGCCTTCATCTTCCCAGTCCATTATCACTTGTTTATCATTCCCAACTTTAAAATTCCCGATATCCAAATCAAGATAATCCGGGCTATTTGATTTGCCCTTGGGGTTTTCACCGGTTTGCTGAAAGAAAAACTGATTCACCATTCCATCGGAAGTTATTTTTGAAGTTCTTTTTCGGTTCATGTAGTAAATGAATTTATCAACCAAGGTGTTGGTTGTTTCATCCTGAATTTCATGATCTCTTACAATGTTTGAAATAAATATTTTTTCCGCGTGGACATTCTTTTTTATTGCCTCATATAGACCGACAGTAAGGTAGCTGGGAAATAAAGAAGAATGTTGTGTGCCGGGGCCATAAATAATCAGGTCTGCATTTTCAATTTCATTTCTGGTATCTTCTGAAATTTGAGGCAACACTTCTCGTTTTAGCAACGTTTGATGCTTTTCTTCTAAATCAAGTTTCTCCAGGTCTTTTAACTCATCATTAGAAAGATATTTCTCTAATAAGAAAATATCCTTCATTTTAAATTTATTTTGGGGAGCTACAATATCGGCCTCTTTTTTCATTACAGAACCATCGGATTTCAACCCGACTAATACCAGAGGCTCACCTTGCGTAAGATTTAAAATTTTTGCCTTTGGTTTGACTGCTTCAACAAAACTCGCAAGGCTCTTGTTAAAATCCCGGTCCATTTCCAGAAAAATTCCAGCAAAGAGAATGTTACCCAAGGAACAATCTTGAAAGGAAAAATAGATGTCTTTTTTTTCCTGGTCTTTGCAATACTCCAGGAATCGTTTGATTTTTCGTTGAAAATATTTTGCATGGAAAATTGTCAGGGAATTCAAATGTTCCCAAAACTCTTCTGATAGCAGGGAGGATTCATTCTCCAATAAATTATCTAATAAGGTAATCGCATCTGCATATTCTAGTGAATCCGGCAAACGGTATTCTATTATGAATTTTAAGGCCCGGTTGCTAGGATTATCTGAGGGAATGAGACGAGCCAGGTTTTTTCTGAAATCGGAGGGTCCCAGGAAACCCGGTATGAATTCTCTCAAACGACCGGTTGATAAACCATCATCATAGCCGTTAATCAACATGGTTAGTTGGATTTGAGGGTGATTCGTTAGCAGGGGTGCCAGGGTGGAAGTTCCCCGTCCTCCCGAAAACATAACCACACGTAACTTTGTGGGGAATGCATTATTTTCACGATCCACCAATATAGACTCTGCCAGTTTAGCTTCCTCAACAGTGTTCACGCCCAAGGTCTCTTCCTCCGTAGCGATTGAAAGTGTATTGACCCGCCCAAGGTTTTCAAATTCCGGAAAAAATTGTAATAAGTTTTGTTCCCCTGTTTTTCCTCCCCGGACTTCATTGCGGGTTCGAAATTTTTCCAAAATCGAAAAAAGTGCTTTTGTCTGGAAGGAAAACAGTCCGCAATCGTTTTCGCCCATATCAACATCAATTTCTCCCTCTCTGGCTTGAAGAACCTTGATTACTCGGCCCGTCTCGTCACGTTGAATATGAATATAGGGATTTTTTTTCCAAACTGTAGGCAAGGTTAGAACATTTTCAGAATTCGATTGATGAAACTCCAACGTTTTTTGGATCGTGCTTTCCAGCAAACATATTTGATCCCCCCAAACACAAACTAGTTGCTCGGTATTGCAATATTGCTTTGCACATAAAATAGCATCCGCCATTCCTGTGGGTTTTGGCTGGACTGCTATGGAATAGTTGATTTTGTCAGAAAGAGAATTTAATTCCTGAACCACGTCACTTTCACCTTCCGGTGAAACCACTATCACAAAGGTTGAACAATGGTTTCGAAAAAACGAAATCAAGCGGGAAAGCATTGAGCGGCCATTAATGGGATAAAGCGTTTTAGGCCGGTCATAACCCAGGCGGGAACCCTTCCCCGCAACAGGTATAATACAGGTCCATTTTTTAGGGTTAATCGTCCCCATTGTTCACTCGGATGATTCTGCTAAAAACAATTGTCCATGACTGGATAACCGGATATCCACTAAGTCGTCTATTCGTTTTATCAATAAGTGGGCTCCCATTTCCAGAGGGTTTTGAGTCTCCTCAGCCCAGTTAACAGCGACAATCTTGGCCCCAGCGGATTGGGCGGCTTGAATTCCACTCCTTGAGTCTTCAACCACCACGCATTTTTCGATAGGATAACCAAGTTGTTGGGCGGACCTAATATAAATTTCAGGGTCGGGTTTTGCTTTTAAAACATCCTCCCCACTCATAACAACCGAAAAAACGGATTCTGCACCGCTTTCTTTAAGAAACATATTAACGTTAAATGAAGAGGAAGAACTTGCCAATCCCATTTTAATTTTTCTGGCTTGGAGGTTGAATAATACTTCAGGAACACCGGGGGCTAAGGGAAAGTTTTCTTTGAGCAATTTTTGAGCGGTTCGCCTTTTAAGATCCACCAACTTGGTTAGTTTATCTTCGGAAAGCTCGACTTGGGATTTTTGATACAAAAGTTTGAAGGCAGTATCGGTGCGCATTCCAGCAATGAAACTGTAGGAGTCCAATTTTACTTCTTCTGTTTCAAGAGCTTTATGAAAGGCCTGGCCGTGTATTTTACTGCTCAAAACCAGAACACCGTCCATATCAAAAATAAACGCGAAATCCTGGTTCATGATTTTTGTTTTTTTGCCGTTACCAGGGTTTGGCCAATATAATAAGTGAATGGAATTTTTCCTATTCCACACAGATTGACCAATTTTGCAACGAATTTAAAGAAAGGAAGTACCTTGCCTGCCCTCTCCAGAATGTATCCCAATTCAAGAGTTTGGAAATAGGGTTCAACTTTTAAAACTTCAAACCCGTTTTTTGCCATTAACTTTTTTATGGTTTCAGGAGTGAAGTAAAACAAATGAACATTCAGAAAAAACGGCCATTTTTTTCCCAAAAGTTTTCGAGGCCAAGAGTCATACTCAGGATAATTCACCAAAAGGAATCCGTCATCATCAAGAATACGCTTTATCTCCCCCAGCACTTCGGATGGGTCGATTAGATGTTCTATTACATCCCAAAGAGAAATAATGTTAAATGAATTATTTGAAAAATTTTGATCTTGCAACAGACCGGGGCGAATATCCAAACCATATTCATTGCGGGCGATTTCACTTAAAAACCGGCTGGGTTCGACTCCAATAACAGAAAGGCCGAGATCGTGCGCCGCTTTGGGAAAGGCCCCTGCGGCACACCCCACATCAAGCACGGCAACTTCTTTGTTCAATGGAATTTTATATTCACCTAGCCACTTTCGAAATTTCTTATAAAATGTTCTAATCCTAAAATCATTTTGAGATACGAAACGAAGGTCTTCGGCATCAGCATAACCATTTAGAATAATATCTGATCGAATCCGCGGGTTTAAATAAGCCAAACCGCATTCCTTGCAATTAACCAGTTGATCGAACAATTCGGCGTCACTAGAAGATTTGAAAACTTCCTTAAATTCCTCAAAAGAAATGTTTTCCGGATAATTCGATGCCCACAACGGAACGTAATCGGAATGTTCGCAAATGGGACATAATGCAATTTCGGTGAATTCTGTTGGATTCATGGGTAATGTCTTCGAAGGCTTAAAAGAATAGAAAGAAGGTTCAGGGCCAATATTGAATTTATGGGGAGTTCTGTATTCGAACTTTTTACGATTTGGTTTGAAAAGTAGAGTTTGAAAATTTCCTTTGAAATTCGAAAACTTTTATTTTTATCATCATATGAAAAGCCCGAAAAGGAACCATTTCCATTTTAGTTTCGAATCGTCTGAATACAAAGTTTAGCACTTGTTTGAAAATTTCCAGAGGTCGGGAACAAACCTTCCAAAACAAAAATTCGCGATACAACTTAACCCGAAATTTATTCAAATGTTCATAGTCCTGTCGCCAGGTGGGAGAAAAGTTCAACTGGGAATAATTGTCGTATCCCTCAAAGTTTTCATAGATATCCGACCCTGGAACCGGGGTGACTACGAATAAGGCAATTTCACTGACTCCAGCACGAACAAGATCATAAACCATCTTTCGTGTGAGTTCCCTGTCCGGGTCTTCCTCACCCGGAAATCCTAATACGAAACAGGCCTGAGATTTGATTCCAAATCGATTCATAGCCGCAATCATTTTTACGGCATGCTCCAAATCGAATGGCTTTTTAAGAAGTTTCATGACTCTTTGAGAACCGCTTTCTGGAGAAATTGAAATATATTTGCATCCAGCTTGCGCCATAAGTTGGATCGTCTCTTCATTTTTTATGGTTTCTACCTTTGTTCCGGAACTGACTTTCCAGTGGATGTTTACTTTCCGGTCAATGATTTCCTTGCAAATGCGCCGGGTTTGCTTGTCATTCACGGTTGGGTTGACGTCTTCAATATGAAATTCCGTAACCCCAAGAGTATTCCTCCAATGCTCTAATTCATCTACAATATTTTTGGCCGATCTATGCCGCCATTCGAGATCGTTGGTTTCTGGAATTACACAAAACCGGCAAGGGTAGGGGCATCCACGCGAAGTTAAAATAGGTAAATACTTCTTACTTGAGAGCGGTCCATGAGAATACTTCAAATCCCAATAGTTTTTCAAAGGAAACAGATCCCAGGCAGGGAATGGAAGGGAATCTAAATCTACAATCTTTTCCTTTACCTTTGTGTAATAACTTTTTCCTTCACTAAAATAACCTATCCCATCGTGTTCCAGTAGTTTTTCATAGGATGCACCGGTCGAAAAGTTTTCCAATACCTTTAAACAACGTTCTTCCGGTTCACCCATAATGACAAAATTGGCCCCGGCTTCATAAAATTCACCTTGGATATTTTCCAAAGAATAGGCCGTAACCGCTTGTGTATTTTCAATGACACCAAGTGGGACGGAAGGATAACGGGATTTTATTTCTTTAATGAGTGATAAAGTAGACTGATGCCAGGTTAAATTGCAGGCATAAATAATAATTGCCAGGGGCAACTCCTCATCAGGAAAATAATCAATCACTTCAGTAGAAGTCAAACCTCTATAAACCAAATCATCTTCAACCCAGATTTGATTGGGTTTTTCACCAAAGGCATCAATTACCGAGCAACCATAACCCTCCGCCCTGACATTTGCGGCCAAATAGGCCAAACCAAAAGGCATATAAACCACGCCGGTAGTAAACACATCGCTTTTTAATAAAACCAAATTCGGGTTTATCAAAATAACTTTTCGCTTTTCCTTCATCCTTTACCTAATTTTATTCACTTTTGGACAATCAACAAGTAAGACTGGAAACTGGATTCTGTTTTTGAACAACGCTGGGTTGAGTGTTCATCAACCTTTTGAGCCGGGAAGAAATTGAATTGTGTGTAGTCTGACGCCAAGTTTTCGAGTGTCAGTATTTATTCCAAGTTCTTGAGGTGAGATGGGGTTTGCCACGTTTATTGTCAAAGCGATCATACCCTTTTCTTTTTGGATAAGCCTCTCGGGGACGTTAACTCTCATTTCTTGTACCGGATTTTCAACAGTAAAAACAAATTTGCCGACGTCTTCATCATTTACCTTGATTTCTATGCTTTGTTTATGTTGTTGAAATACAAAACCTTCGCCATTTAGCACAATGTTAATATCCCCTTTATTATGGTTCGACAGTATAACATAGATTTCAGCTTGTTTGCCTACTGTGGATCTGGAATCAGGTCCTTGAGTGGACCATCCTTTTCCTAAATATAAATTAGAATTACCTCCTGCCTTAAAAAAGATCATTTCACCCAATGCCAAGGTTTCTGTCAATAGTTTTCTCCCTTCTTCAGGCAGAGAAGTTTGCCCTGGTTTTCCAGATTTCAGCCATTTTCGAAATAACAAAATTACGTTGCTCGGAAAACTTTCTTCCAGCTTCATTTTGGCCTCATTTAAATCCAACACCATAATTTCATCACTTGAGCTGAGGGGGGTTGCCCCCGAATTTTGCAATTTTCTGATTAAACTATCACCCCTATCCACATAGGCCCTGCGGTCCACCCAAATAGCATCAAACCCTAAAGTGATTAAAGTCCGTACCATAAACTTAGGATCCAGACTGTTCACAAATCGATTCATGCGTGTCGCGTTGGTGGACATCGCCGGCCAACTCCATTTAAGCGTTTTGGAAAATAAATACCCATTCATGTGTTGATGAGACACCAAATTATGCACCTTTGGCGTATGAGGGTAATCTAGATAGGGCAGTTGATAAACCATGGCTCCTTCGGATAACCGGGACTCCACTTCCTCAGTCAATTGTTTGACGGGAACGGCAATCTTTCGGGATAGTTCGTACTTAACAGTAACAACATCAAATGGAGCCTGATCTATTATAGCTAGACCCAAAAACAAAATCCCTACTGGATAAAAAATAAGATTCGACCATTTTTTTGTTAGGTCATGAACCACAAATGCCAAGGCAAACAGCGACATGAAATGAATAAAAGGTGAAATTCTGTTATAAGCCCGAATGTCCGGAGATACGAGTATATTAAATAGTGAACCCAATCCACCAATGGTGGCCAGCAATACAGCCGCCAGGGTTAATGCACAAAGAGGAAATGTTTTTATAATTGGAAGAGGTATTGTTTTCCCATTTTGGGACAAATAAACAAGGCTGACAAAAATTATTAATAAGAATCCTAAAGAACCTACCGTCCCCAACCGGGAAGTGTGGTTTTCATTTTCATATAAAAAGGGAACACTCTTGATTTTCCTTTCAATATGCTGAATGGGAGGAAACTTATGGTTTCCAATGGGCGTTAACAAATGACGAATTTTTAACCCAAACGTTTCTGATTCGACAGCAGATTTTATATCTACCATTTCTTTCGCTATCGGGTCTTGTTTCCAATGAACCACAGATGGTAAATAATTCACAACACAAAAAAACAGAACGACAATAATGTATTTTCCAGCCATCCAGGCATGATGTTTATTTACATGTCGGACAAAAGCTATCAATAATGATACGGAAACGATGAAACATGCAAAAAAAGTGGTATAGATATAATTCAACCCAAGGATAATGGCAGACGCAAAATAAACCTTAATCCGCCTGGCACCTATATCCTGGACCGTACCCGTTATAATTCTATAACTAAAACCAATCACAAGGGGTATCGTATAAGTAGTAAGCATCAAATGATTAAAGCGATAAAAAGCAAAGGGCGATAGAGCAAACAAAACTGAAAAAATTATGGCAACAGAGTCCCTTATCCCATTTTCGCGCAACACCCAAAAGCTACTGGTACCACTTAAAATAAATGTGACGAGAAAAAAAACATTCAAAAGTTTTGCGGGATTGTGGATGATAATGGACAGCACCCAAATAATGGCAACATCGAATTGTCCAAAAAGGGGCGCCAAAAGCATATCCAGCTCAAAGGGGGCCGATAATCTTTCAATTGTCCACCACCAACCTTGTTCGCTTATTGCTTTGGCCATTGTCAAATGATGGTTTATATCTCCAATTATATTAAAGGGCAGGTTTAAATCATAGGTTGACAAATCTAAGCCAAGAAATAAAACAATAGAAATGATCAGGCCATTTGCAATTGGTGGATATAGTTTCTTCATTTTAACTTCAATTATCATATATTCCATGAACCCGTCACGCTACTGCCGTGAAAGTTTCGAATTATTTTTTTTATTGAGATTGATCGAAAAATAAAATTTACGGTTTTCTTCTAAACAAAATGGTTCGGTAAACAGTGGTTTTGGAGTTTGATGAATTAGTGATTATTCCTGGTTAGTCGGGTAAGTTTGCCATACGGTGTTAATTTTCATAAAACACATAATGTTCCGTAGCGGTCTTTAACTTTAGCTTTGCAGAAATTTAGAAACTTTAAAGCTTTTACTTTGCAATAGGTTTGGTAAAAGTAGGGCTATTGCTAACCCGTGCGAGGAGACAAGGAAGAACTTTGTGCATTTTACAATTACTAAAATCATTTATCAATCTGAACAAACTGTAATTATCCTCATTTAGGGTCTCCAACTTGAAATTGTTTTTCAGGGTAACTTGATCAGTTTCGGAAAATGGTCAGTCGTAAAGATCTATTTTTGTTTTGGGTATTGGAATATCGTCGGAATTGTTATTGAATATTTTTTCTCTCTCACTCAGCCCGCTTCCGCGAGGATAAAGAGAAGGCCTTCCCTATTTGCTTTCAATGCCATTTGCAACTCCTTGTAATTAATCCCGCGGTGGCGGCAGGGATCGAGTGAATTCTTCCAGGGCGAGGCTGATTTCTACTGGATAGGGGCTATGGGTTTCCAACTGTTTTAATGCCTTGGGCAAGGTATTTAGTTGTTGGGACGCAATTGACCGGGATGCTTCCAAAGACGTGGGCGGTTGTAGACGTCGGCCCTTGTTCAAAAATTCCTTCAATAATGGGGTGCCTTGCTGGGGCTCGGTCTCCAGGCTCAGGATATCTCCGCACATCCTGCCACGATCGTCGTAATTCCTGAAAACCTGTTTGCGTCCGGGCCAGGTTTTTTTTCCTTCTGCAAGTTTGCGTTTTGGGACGCCATCATACTCTTGCAGTTTGTATGCGCATTCGAGGCACGGCACGTCCTGGGAAGTGACCAGCCGGGTCCCGATTCCAAACCCATCGATAGGCGCTCCCTCTTGAACTAATTGGCGAATGCTGTGTTCATCCAGATTACTGCTGGCCAGGATTTTTATCTCCGGGCAATCTCCCGCGTCCAGAATGGATCGCACTTTTTTCGAATGCGCTCCCAGGTCACCGCTATCGATCCGGACCGCTTGAATTGTGATTCCCTCCTTTTTTAGGCGGGATGCGAGGGTCACCACTTTCTCGGCCGCCTGTTCGGTATGATAGGTATCCAGTAATAAAACCGTGTTTTGCGGATGCGATCTTACAAAATGTTCGAAGGCATCCGATTCCCTGTCATGCACTTGCACAAAGGAATGCGCCATGGTGCCGTAAAGGGGAATGTCGAACAAGGCTCCCGCCTGCACCGTAGCCGTTCCTGAAAACCCGGCCAGGTAACTGGCGCGTGCGGAAAGGAGTCCGGCTTCGGCACCATGGGCGCGGCGTAACCCGAAATCGACCAGCGATTTTCCGGGAGCGCTCAACACGATGCGTCCTGCTTTGGAGGCGATCATGGTCTGATACTGAAGTAAATTGATGATGCGTGTCTCGACAAACTGGGCTTCCAGCAGAGGGGCGGTGATGCGTAACACGGGCTCTTCCTGAAAAAACACGGTGCCCTCCGGAAGCGCTTCCACCCGGCCTGTGAAGCGGAACGATTTCAAATAGTCGAGAAAATCCTGAGGCAACAACAACTGGTCTTTCAGCCAGTCGAGGTCCTGATCGGAAAAATTTAAAGTTTCCAGATACTCCAACACTTGTTCCAGTCCGGCGGCCAGTAAAAATCCTCTTTCCTTCGGAAGGCGGCGAACGTAAAACTCGAACATTGCGGTTTGATTCATCCTCCGGTCCCAAAACGATTTCATCATGTTGATCTGGTACAGATCGACCAACAAGGCAGAGGCCGTTTGCGGGTAAGGCAACCAGCGATCCAGGGTGAGGGTCTGGCATCCCAAAGATTCCATTTCCTCCAACGCCTGATGACCGTCACCTGCTTCATTATCCACCGCCCGGATAGCGTCTTCCAGCACTACCACCGTATAGCTCAAACGGACCGCATCCTTTACCGATTCCAGCACGCAGTAATCGGTGGCCAGTCCGCCAACAAACAAGCGCTTGATATTTTGCCTTTGAAGGGTTTCGTGCAAGCCTGTGGATTGAAAACAGGAATAGGCATCTTCTGAAACTTCTGTGGCTTTCGAAATGATGATTGCTGATTCGGGAACATCTAAAGCGGGACAAAATTGGGCGCCAACGGATTCGGCCACACAATGTGCCGGCCAGCGCCCTCCAAATTTCTCGAAGGAACAATGATCGACGGGATGCCAGTCACGGCTGAAAAAAAGTGGGATCTGTTTCTTTTGGAACAATCGCAAATAGCGATTGAGGGGGGCAACGACTTCATAACCTTTATCTATGCTCAGGGAACCGCCGGGCAAAAAGTCGTTTTGGACATCAATGACGATAAAGGCATCTCCGGGGCCAAGGTTTGTGGGCAGGAGAGAATGTTTGCTAATGACGGGATCCATGCAACCCGGCTAAAGACGGTGAATTATATTTCCGGGCCCATGAGCACGATGAACCGGTCCAGAAGGTGAGTGTCGAAATCGCTGGCCATCTGTTTTCGCATCAGCGTGAGGGCATCATAAGCCGTCATGGCTTTTTTGTAGGAGCGCCGTGTGGTCAGGGCATCGTAAACGTCCATGATTTTACAGATACGCGCATACATCGAAATTTCATCTCCAACCAGGCCTTTGGGGTATCCGCCGCCTTCGAACTTTTCGTGATGCTGGGCCGCCATGCTCACAACATTGTGAGTGTAGCAGTTCAATTCGTTTAAAATCTCGGCCCCAAGAGGGGCGTGGAACTTGACCTTTTCGAACTCGTCGTCGGTCAGTTTTCCGTCCTTGTTGATCAACTCGTGCGGAATTTTGGATTTGCCCACATCGTGAAGCATGCCGCCCAAGCCGAGTTGGCGGACTTCTTCGCTGGGCATTTTGGATTTGACACCAAAGGTCATGCAGTAAATCCCGACGTTGACGCTATGGGTGTAGGTGTAATAATCTTTGTTGGTGAGTTGGGAAACCGCATAAAAACCCATATCGCTGGTAGACATGCAATCGTCCATCAAACCCATCACTTCTTCGGAAGAGGACAAAACTTTGCTGGAGGCATTGTAGTCGAAAAACTCTTTCATGATAGTCTTCGACACGTCGTAAATTTTTTCGGTTTTGACCTTCAATGGAACCCTGGGATTCTTTACCAGAGTCGAAAGGGTTTTGGTGGCGTGTGAATAATATTTGAACAGGTCTTTTTCGTGAATGTAAAAATCTTCGGTGCAATCTCCGGTTTCAAGCAAACGGCGTACTTTTTCCTGGTGCTCCGGATTGGAACTGGCAAATTTGACGTACTTGACGGACCCATAGTATTTGGTCTTATAGAAGATATCGAACAACTCGTTGCCACTGCGATCAAGAAACTCGATATTGATCGGGCGGTATTCCAAACCCTTAGTAATTGTCGTTTCGTTTTCTGCCATATGGATACAAGGTTGAAATTTGGGACTAACCTGATACCTGAATTCGGGCTTATGAGATCAAAAACATGATACCCCATATCTTCATACCTTTCCAAGCCCAAAACGGTTTCGCGGCGTGTTGAGTACGGATCAGGATGAAGTAAAAACGGTGGGTGTTTTGGAAAAAAAGTGCACGATCGTTTTGGCGCATCCCATCAAATCCTTCATAGACAGGCTTTCATTTGGTTCGTGCATCTTGCATTCCGGGTCGTATGCGGCAATGCACATGGGTGGGATGTCTCCCAGGGCATCCATCAATTTGGCGACAAAGGGGATGGAACCCCCGCAACCATAAATACAGGACGGGACGCCGAATCCGATTTCCAGCGAATCCAGCATTTGCCGAAATGCGGGATGTTCAATTCCGGTGCTCCAGGGCTCGCCTCCTTTGTCGGCTTCGAAGAGGGGCTTGAATCCGGGAGGTGTGTTTTCGATCAAGTGCGCTCTCAAAATTTCAAGGGCCTGGGTATCCTTGTTTCCTGGTGCCAACCGGATTTCGACCAGGGCTTTTGCCGACGGATTGTCAAAGGGCCGGGGGGCTTCGGTACCGCTTATCATCAGCGACTGAGTGGTGACCGCAGGAAACCGTTTGTTTTCCATGCACTCCTGTAAGCCGGGATCAGCAAGTGTGCCGTCAGGTAAAATCAGTAAATAAATCAAATGTGCCAATTGCAGTTCCGGCACGGGAAAGGGTCCGCCATTCACCCCGGAATGCGGGTCTTTGCTGGAAGATTGAATGACGAGGTCCAAAACAATTTCTTTGGAGCCGGACGATTCCTTCAGGCCCAGATCAATTTTTAAATTGTAAATATTGTAGGTTTCAAAAAAACTTCGCAAAGAATCAGCAAAAGCTTTTTTATCGGTGCCGTCCTGCACTCGAAACGTGAGGCGCGCTCCCGCGGATCCGAAGATGACACCTCCTGCGATTCGATGGCCCGGACGAACGTTGGCAAACGATTTTCGAAGTTGCGCCACCAGCAAGCTGACTTTATCATCAGGTACCGTCAAACCGGTTTCAGGGAGAAGCCCCGCCATGTCGCGAAGGGCTTTTACGCTGGTGGGTACTTTCGCCAGGCCTTTTCGTTCCTCTTCACTCACCGGAATGTCGGTCCGGGCAATCCCTTCAATCGCAAGTGAATGGTCCTCATGGACCAGTGAAGCCAGAGTGTGATACAAAGCGGTTTGTGCATCGATCTCACTGGAAGCGTCCTGTTGTTCCAGAGTGAGGTAACATTGAATGATCCCGCGCAAAGATGTGGTCAGGCCAGGGACCCCGGTGGCGGGATTGACCACGTCGGTGATGATGACACAATCTGCCGTTTTAAAAAAATCGCGGTTTTGCAGAATCTGGCTGATGAGCGATTGCGACCCGCACTCTTCTTCGGTTTCAAAGATGACCTTAATGTTACAAGGCAGTTCTTGCAGGGATTTCGCGTCCCTATTGTTCGGCTCAACACCATAAGCCTTCAAAAGCGCATCCACCGCTATTCCAATTGAGATCACACCACTGAGGTCATCTGCCGCGCCACGTCCATAAGCCCGACTGCGGTCCTCATTCCATCGAAGTTCCCAGGGCGGCACTCCTTCCCATTTCGAAAAGTTTTCATCGTCCATATAGGGTTGCTTGTCCAAATGGGCATAAAGTAAAACCGTGGGTTTCTCCGGTGACACTGGAATCTCGGCCATTAATATCGGGGTCGTGCGAAGATTGGAAGGCTCGGGTTGATTGATCTTTATTTGTGGAAACCCGATCTGTTTCAAGTACTCTACAGTCAGGTCCAGAATTTCCTTCATATCGGTGGGTTCTTTCCGATCACCCTTGAATTCATTCACACTGAAACTGCGGCTGTCGATCTTTACCATTTGCGCCATGTAGTCCAGGTGCCAGGCGACGAGGTCGGATTCGGGATGAATTTGGTCCCGGGCGGATTGTTCCCGTGAAGGGTGCGACATTGATACGATACTCCTGCTAAGGTTAACCGATGCGGTCGAATGGGCCGATGACTTCTGTATTGGGCAATGATATAGTATAGGCAGTATTTTTCAAGTACTCTAAGAGTTTAGAGACGCCATAAACCCCATTATGGATAAGTAATCCCCCCTTGGCGGGAGAGGGAGGGGTGCGGGGGAATAATAAGGCCGCAGGCCCATAGTGCTGTAAAATTAATGATCCAAAGAATATCAAACTTATTAAAAGTCCTGCACGAATTGCGGGAACGCGGAAACTGGCCTTTGATCCGGCGCTGTAAAAAGCAGTTTCAGGATTTTGTCTTGTGCCGGACCAGCTTGAATAACAAGCCGCTGTGGGCAGTGATCCCTTATTGGTACTCCATTTTAAAAGGACCGGAGGTGTTGATCTGGAGACTGGAAACTTTCGGTTTCCTTTTCCCACAAGGCATCTCTCAGGAAACCAAACAGAATCTTAATAAATACATTTCAGAATAATTTTCAACCACCTCAATCCTTCCCGGAAACAAACCCATTCCTCAATCACCAATGGATAAAGAAGATAAGTCGAAGGAGCCAGACACCGTGGAGCCAGGCTCTGAATGGAACTGGAACCACCTGTGGTTTGATCGCCGGTTTCATCTCGCGATTTTAATCTTGTGCTCCCTGTTGATTTTTCTCGGGCGACCCACATCGGCTTCCTTGCGCAATTACGATGACGCCTATTATGCCCAAAAGGGAAAAGAGATATTGCAGAGTCAGGATTGGTGGATCCTGCGCTGGAATGGCACACCCGATTTCGCCAATCCCCCGTTTCCATTCTGGACGCTGGCACTGGCGTTCAAAGGATTCGGCGTGTCCGGCTATTCTGCAATATTGCCCTCGGCCCTGTTTGCCCTGTTGACGGTGGTACTGACTTACCGGTTTGCGGAGATCCTGTTTCGCGACCGCTGGCTGGCATTTTGTTCCGCGTTCATTCTATTATTCCCCGGCTATTTTGTGGAAAACGGGAGACGCTGTATGCTCGATGCCACCGAAACCTTTCTGGTGACGGCGGCTTTATACGGTTTCTGGAGAGGACTTCAACGACCCAATTATTTCTGGTTGTTCGCCATTGCCAGCGGATGCGCCATACTCACCAAAAGTATTTTAGGGTTGTTCCCTTTAATCATCGTTGCAGGATTTTTACTGGTGAACCGGTTAGAGTCACCCATTCCCTGGAAAGCCATAGCCCTCAGCTTTGGAGGTTCCCTCGTGCTGGGGGGATCGTGGTTCGTCATCAACTGGACTGGTTACGGAGACGCTTTCGTCAAGGAACACTTCGCGCGCCAGATCATGGAGAAGGCCGTATCGGACACCAAACCCTGGTACCATATTTTCGGGTATCTGCAGGATTTATTAAAAAACTATTGGCCCTGGGTTCCGGTGACCTTTATTGGATTGAGCCTCATGGCTAGGCAGAATTGGGTCAAGCGTGACTCCGCCACTCTGCTTTTGTTGATCTGGGTGGCAGTGATAATTGGAGGCCTGAGTCTGGCGACGACGAAAATGTTACGTTACATCCTTCCCGCATTTCCCGCTTTGGCTTTGGTCACCGCTAAAACCCTCGCCGATTGGCTTCCACAGAAAAGGCAATTGCAAGCGGTACCTTACATGATCGCCTTTTTGTTTGTCGTGGTCTTGTTGATCAATGCCACCCCCTGGGAAATCAAGCAAAGCAAAACCCTGTCGCCCAACAGCGTGGATGTGCGTACTCTGGCACCGCTGATCAAACAGAACACTCCGGCAAATCAGGAGGTGATGAATTTCAGGTTGTCGCAATGGAACCCGCGAAGCGTTTTGATGTTCTACGGCGACCGCATGCTTTCGAATCCGGTAAGAGAGTATGCAAACTTGATTCGCCACATGCAGGATCGGCCTGATGCTGTATGGCTGACCTCTATTGAGGAGTATCGCACCCTGGAAAAACAATTCCCCGATTTGACCCTACTGATTCTGGCCCAGGGGAAATATGCAAGTTTCACTTCAAGGGCCAACCGGCTAAACATCCGATACGATCTTTCACGATAGTCCCTGATTTTGATTCCAGGCGAATCAAAGAGGCCTGGGAGAAAGACTAATTGGCATGGGATAAATAATATTCAACCTGCGGTTTACCTCTGAATCGGAGACCTCTTATGGGCCAATAAAGAAAATAGTCAATAAGTAGTCAATAAGGGGCAATAATGACAAACCGAAAAAGCTGTAAGTTATTGAAAAAAAAGAGAGGCACCGGGCGGATTCGAACCGCCGATAGAGGTTTTGCAGACCTCGGCCTTAGCCACTTGGCGACGGTGCCGTCTTGGTTCGATTTTATCTAAATTGGGGAAGGATATGGAATGGAGCGGGAGAAGGGATTCGAACCCTCGACCTCAACCTTGGCAAGGTTGCACTCTACCACTGAGTTACTCCCGCATTGCGATTTTTGTTTTAATTAGGTCAGTAATTTATAGTGTTGTAGCGGTTTTGTCAAATTCTATTTTTTCCCTAATTTGTTTTCGGTTCCTGCCAACAGTCTCTGGATATTTTCATGATGCTTCACCACGGTCAGAATGGCCACCAGGGCCGAGGCGACCACAAAGGGTAAAGGCATTTTATATAGAAGCCCAAATAGAGGCAAGGTGGCCGCCGCCAGAATGGACCCTAATGAAACGTATTTGCTGGTTTTCACTGAAACAGCAAAAACACCCATTGAAGACAGGGTCGCCCAGGGCATTAAGTACAGAAAAACCCCCAGTCCGGTGGCTACACCCTTGCCTCCCTGAAACTTTAAAAACACTGAAAACAAATGGCCGCAAAAGGCAAAAAAGCCTGCGATTGCAATCTTTACCGTATCTTCAAAAGCCAGGCTTGCTATGAACACCGCCAGAGCGCCCTTGGCGCAATCCCCCATTAAGGTGAGCACTCCTGCTTTTTTCCCCAAAACACGGTTTACATTGGTGGCACCGATATTGCCGCTTCCTTGTTGGCGGATATCTATTTTATTCAATTTTGCCAGGACGACCCCGAAAGGAATCGACCCAAGAAAATAGGCGATTAGCCAGACGAAAATAGTGGTCATGAGTCGTTGGGTGTGGATTGTAATTTTTGTTTAAGAGCCATTTTGGCTTTTTTCTCAATTTGACGGACCCGTTCCCGGGACAGTCCCATTTCTTTCCCGATTTCATCAAGAGACTTGGGGTCGTCGTTGAAGCCGAACCGCATACGCAGGATTTTTTCCTCTCGTGGATTCAGGTGTTTCAACAGATCATTGATTTGCGATTTTAAAGTTTCCTGAATCAGTTGGTCGTCGTAGGAAATAAAATCCGGGTTTTCGAGCAGTTCCAGGTAACTGGTGTCTTCGGAGTTTTTTAACGGAGTGTCTAGGGAAACGTAAGTACGATAGGCCCGCATGATGGTTTCCAGATCGCCTAACTCGATTCCCAGATCACTTGCAATTTCGGCACGTGTAGGCTCGCGGTCCAGTTTTTGGGTGAGCGCTTTGACGTGGCGGTCTATTTTATAAACTTTGCCCACCTGCTTGACGGGCAGTCGCACCGTTCCCGCCTGATCTGCCAGGGAGTGCATGATGGCTTGCCGGATCCACCACACGGCGTAGGTGATGAATTTGACATGCCGTTCGCCGTCGAATCGCTTGGCCGCTTGTATGAGCCCGATGTTTCCCTCTTCGATCAGGTCCTGAAAAGACAAGCCACAGCCTTTGAATTTATTAGCCACGGTCACAACATACTTCAGGTTCCTTCGCACCAGTTCCTGAAGGGCCAAAGGATCGCCTGCCTGGATTTTTTCCGAGAGTTCCCTTTCCTCTTCCCGTGATAAAGGGTTGATCTTGCTGATTTCCTGTAAATAGGAGGTCAAAACGTCGGAAGAATCTCCAGAGTTGGATACCTTTTTGGCTGATTGTTTGCGTTTCGGTTTATCGTCTTTGGATGTGGGCATAATTTAAAAGTTCCTAGCGTATCTCTCTTACGCGGTCGCGGGCTTCCTTGGAAAATTCGCTTCTTGGGTATTTATTGATCAGTTTCTTGTAAGATCTTTGTGCCTCGTCATAATTCTGTTCAAAGAAATAGGATTCTGCCAGTAGAAACATCACCTCATCGCTAAACTTCTGATTGGGGTAAAGTTCCAATATGAGA
Organism: Nitrospina sp.; assembly: GCA_024648695.1. Taxonomy (GTDB): domain Bacteria; phylum Nitrospinota; class Nitrospinia; order Nitrospinales; family JACRGP01; genus JACAVV01. Next base: position 38,711 of record JACAVV010000026.1, on the reverse strand, counting down.
TTCATTCTTTTGATGGCGGATTGATAGTTCCCGCTTCGAAAATAAAACTTTCCAATTTCCAGGATATTGGTTGCCAGCATGGTCAGGCATTCGTCTTTTTTTTCCTCTGCCCGTTTGCGATACTTGCCTTTGGGAAAATCTTCCAACAGTTTTTCAAACTGGTCCAGGGCATTGAATGTTGGAGTCTGGTCCCGGGACGCTATATCGATCAGTTTAAAGTCACTCATCCCCTTGTAATAATGGGCATGTTCCACTCGGGAATGGGCAGGATATAATTCGATAAACTTTTGATAATTGAATTTGGCTTCTTCATATTGTCCGTTTCTGTAAAGGACGTCAGCCAGGAGCAACTGTCCGACGGTCCGTTGCGGGCTGTCGGGAAAATCTTCCAGTAATTGTTTTAGAAGATCGGCGGCGTCATCAAAATCTTTCTTTTTAAATTCCTGTTTTGCTTTTTTTAATAAAACCTCCGGACTGGCATTTTTAAGCTTGTTGGACGAAGAGGCGCAGGCCATCAAGCACGACAGAAAAAAACAAGCCAGGAAGAGTTTGAAAAGGGAGCCACAAGCTCGGGTGAGGGGCATGAAAGTTCTCAATACTGCATCATTAATAGAATCCTATGTTTCCTATGATACCATTGTTTTATTGGAAAGTTTAAGGGGGTTTAATTTTTTAACGCCATCCTCCTGCGGTCGACCTTGTTTCTAAAACGGGTTTTGAAGGACAACGGAAACATGGCTTTGATCTTTAAGATCAGGTTCTGGTTTGCTCCTTGATATGCGGGATTTGTTCATGCTATAAGGGATCAAAGGAAAGTTGTTACTTCCATTAATAAGATTTTTCCTCAAAGGGGATTGATTGGTTTCTTTAATGAAAAGTTTTACCGGAAATATTATTCGGTTTTTTGTAGTTGCTGGTTTTATGTTGGTGCCTGCTTTGGCATTCGGTCAGGAGGCGGTTCCAAATCCACCGGCTTCTTCGCAATGGGAAATCCTGTCGCTGGTGGAAAAAGGCGGATGGGTCATGTGGCCCATCATATTTTGTTCGATCCTTATGGTAGGAATCATTATTGAACGGGCTGTTAATCTGCGTCGGAAAAATATCATCAATCAGGAATTTCTTTTGAAGGTCCAACAGCATTGGAACTGGAAAGACATCAATCTGGGCCTTCAACTTTGCAAGTCCTATGACAATTCCCTGGCCCGAATTTTAAAAGCGGGCATGTTGCGGTTTGGGGGCAAGGTGGATGAAATCGAACGTGCAATCGAGGGAGCCGGTCAGCACGAAGCGTCTTTGTTGAACTCCAATTTACGGGTGCTGGGCGCTATCGCGAATTTGACGCCCATGATGGGTTTGCTTGGAACTGTTTTCGGTATGATCAAAGCGTTCAATGTCATCTCGCAAAGTGGCACCGGAAACCCGGGTCTTGTGGCCAGTGGCATTTCGGAAGCCTTGATCACGACCGCCGCAGGAATGGTGGTGGGGATCCCCGCTTTGGCGATGTATCATTATTTCCGCGGCAAAATCGACCGTTACGTTTTTGAGATGGAAGAAATTTCGTTTCAAATGGTGGAAGAGTTATCCATCGAATCGATGAAAAAACGAAAAGCCGATTACAGTGCGGAGCGCGCGGCGAAAGTCCAGAAACAATCTGCCAAATCAACCCTTATATCTTCTTCAGAGTGAGTGCTATTCATTTCCGGTTTTGCAATCGGGAAAACGCGTAGTTTTTAATTACCCTATTCAGGAAGTCTCATGCATTTTCGTAAAGAGCCGGAAGAAAATTTTGGAATGGATATGACACCCATGATCGATGTGGTGTTTTTGCTCCTTATATTTTTCATGGTTTCCACGGTGTTTGTGGACTTTTCCAGAAAAATGGATATTTCACTTCCAAAATCCAAAACTTCGAAAAACGATGAAGCTCCTAAAAAACTGCTGGTTGAAATGACCCTCGATAAAAAAGTGTTTCTGGATGGCAAACCAGTAACCCTGCCGGAAATTGATTTGATCCTTGCCAACCCGGATCGATCCAATGTCGACAACGCTGTCATTAAGGCTGACAAAGGCCTTCCCTACGGTGAGGTGGTTGAGGTGATGGGCATTTTGCAAAGTGCGAACATTATGGATATCAGCGTTGCGGTAAAATAGCAAATGCTTCATCTGGTACTTCTGGGATGGGCGGCCCTCTGCCAGGTCTCGTTTTTGAACAAGGATTTTTCTTTTTCTGACAATGCTTCGCTCAAGGGGCATTCCTCCCTGCTTTTTCCCGCCGCCGGATTTTTTTTGGGCCTGGTCCTGGTAGGGGTGTACCATATCAGCCTCCTATTCCTCGGTCATAGCCTGGCCTGCCTTTTTGCAATGCTTTGCATGTTGATGATTCATGGAAGTGACCATTTAAAATCCTGCTACCGTTACTTTTGCAGGTGTTCCCCTCTTAAAGCGGGCAACCGGACGTCGGAAGCAAGCTCGCAGGAATCGGGCTGGGTTTTTGCGTTTCCCATGATGCTGGCACTGCTCGCCGTACAGTGGCTGTCGATGGTTTCTCTCGGGAGTGGCTGGGTGGTCGATTTATTGCTGTTGGCACCCGCCATATCGGCCTGGACCTGGGTGTATCTTTCCTATTCTTATTCAAGGCAAACGACTACCCTCAAGGAAGAGAATGCCTACATTAAATTTATTGGAGTGTGGGAACTCGTTGGAGCGACTGTCTTGTGCGTGGGAATCGCGATCACTGTGATGGAATGGGTGGGGATGTTCGTTCTGATTTTTATTTTCTTTTCCACCTCCCTGATCGACAAAGTGGCGATCCGCCAGGATTGGAGAGAAACCGAGAACGGATTCCGAGCCCTGATGAAAATGAACGAAGTGATGATTTTCGTGTTCAGTGTATTTTTAAGAAAAGGACTGGTGAAAGGCTTGCCTGAAGGGGTTTGGATTTAAGGTGGTTTAACAGATCCTCAGAAATCCCTTTTGATTCCACCACCAAACCATTCAATTCCTATTTGATGACAAAGGCACGATTCCTGCGATTCAGAATCCAGTGATTCAGTTTCCAGACCTCTTCCTCTTTTAGAAAGGTGAACAGAGAACGGGGATCGCCGTGGTCTTCATCGTTCACCACACAGCAATAATTCCTTTCGACATAAGCCGCAACATGGTCTTTGAACTGCGGAAACAAATTGAACATATCGACAAAAATACCCGACTGGTACTCCCAATTTTTCTTGTTGGGATCGTAACTGGAGAGGCGGGAATCTATTTTTCTTTTAAAATCAGCTTTAAGGACAACACCCATCATGTTCTCCTGAAAAAAAGAAGGTTCAAAATTGTAAAAGGCCGTAATGGGCTTCACCTTTTGACATCCTGTCATCAAGATACTATGATGAACAAAAAATCAAAAAGATAAAATGGGGATTTTGTTGAGTTGACAGGATCTGAAAACCCCAAGTACAGGTTAACCCTTATTTTTAGGGGAGTTGTTCTATTATTTAGATAAAATTTGAAACAAAATTTACCGTGAATCGACCAACTTAACAGTGTGTTTAATCCAATTCAATTCGGCCAGACCCAACCACTAAAAGTGGATCGCTTTAGGAAGCAATGAAATGGTATTTTGTTAAATTCACATTTAATTTTTTCCTGCCTATAATAAGCCTTTGAGTTTTCCAAAACCTTCTTGCCTCTGGCAACTTTTCAGGATTGAGCTTATGAATACTGATTCCAACCCAAATAATTGTCAATACAGTCAAGCGTTGCTGGACTTTATTGATGCTTCCCCTACGCCTTTTCATGCGGTGGATGGTTTAAAAAGCCTTTTGCTTGGAAATGGCTATCGCGAACTGAATGAAGAGGAAGCTTGGTCGGTTACTCCCGGCGATAAATGTTTTGTGACTCGTAACGATTCTTCTCTGGTCGTGTTTGAGGCGGGTGGGGAAGCGCCGCATGTGTCCGGGTTTAAAATCATTGGTGCGCATACGGACAGTCCCAATTTGCGTTTGAAGCCGAATCCGGTGTATGAGAAAAACGGTTACATTCAGTTTGGCGTCGAAGTTTATGGCGGCGTGCTGTTGGGGACCTGGACCGACCGCGATCTTTCTCTGGCGGGTCGGGTTTTGGTCAAGTCCGATGGTAACGTTACGGAATCGGTGCTGGTGAAAAGTGATCATCCTTTGGCGCGGGTACCGCAACTTGCGATTCATCTCAATCGCAAGGTGAATGACAAGGGGTTGATTCTGAATCAGCAGACGCATATGCCGCCCATCGTTTCGATGGTGGATGAATTGATTTCCTCTGAATCGGTTTTGAAGCAATGGGTGGCGGGTGAAATCAAGCGGCCGGTGGACGATATCGCTGGATTGGAGTTGATGCTCCACGATGTTCAAAAAAGTGCTTTCGCGGGAATGAATGATGAGTTTTTATTCGCTCCACGTCTGGACAACCTGGCTTCCTGTCACGCCGCAACCTTGAGCTTGCTGGAGTCGGAGACGCCGGAAGCGGCGACGCGTGTGCTGGCGTTTTATGATCACGAGGAAATTGGCAGTCAGACCGCCCAGGGAGGCGGGTCGCCGTTTCTGAAAGATATTCTGGAGCGGTTGGGGGGAAGCCGGGAGCAGTTTATGCGTGCGGTGGCGCGGTCGTTTTTTATTTCAGCAGACATGGCGCATGCGGTCCATCCCAATTATTCCGAGATGCACGATTCAAGGCATATGCCTTTGATCAATCAGGGGCCGGTAATAAAGATCAATTCCAACCAGCGCTATGCCACCGACGGCTGGTCGGGTTCGCGTTTTGAGTTGTTGTGCGAACGCGCGGGTGTGAAGGTTCAGAAATTCGTGGTGCGGTCGGATTTAGGGTGCGGCAGTACGATAGGGCCGATCACCGCCGCCAATCTGGGAATTAAAACGGTTGATGTGGGTAACCCGATGCTTTCCATGCATTCGATCCGGGAAATGGCCGGCTCGCAGGATCACGGAAAAATGATCCGGGTGTTTCGGGAATTCTTCTCGCCGGACACCCATATATAAATCCTGGGTCTCCGGGGGTATCAGTCCAGGTGCCTTTTAATCGTTTGCATCACTTTGGATTTGATGCTGGACCAGCGCACGTTTTCTTCCTTGGTCACCTGAACATCGTTTCCGATCACCCAAACGCTGGCGACTCCATCAATTTCGAACAGGTCCTTCACAAGGCCAAAATCCTGTGCGGATTCCGAATCCGGGAAAGACAATCCGGTGCCTTTGGGAACCAGTTCCCGATTGGTGGCAAAGTGCAAAAAGTTTTCGTTTCGAGTAACGCCAACTGAAATCTCAACGCTCATGATGTCTTGCTGTCCTTATTTAATAAATTAATGTTCAAGGTTAATCTGCATTTTTCATGAAAAGAAGTTAAGAAAACCAGCAAAGGCCCCAGGGATGTTATACCAACGCTTAAGTTAATGGAGAGTCCCTGGACGAATTGCTCCCAGAGATCCTTCGCTACGTTCGGGATGACACTCTGTTTTTTTCACTTGATTCCCTTTTCGTTTCTTATGCTCATGAAATAACCGGGTTATGGCTGTTTGGAACCAAAGCGGTCTTGATAATCTTTTCCAAATTTTTCTAATGCGTCTTCAAGCGTTTTGCGAGTGGCTTCTGCGGGACCGGACATTCCCTGCTGATCGAAAAGCTCCACGGCTTTTGCCAGATTGACTATCACCAGATATTTAAAAGGCGGCCCTTCATTATAATTCAGTAAAGCCCAGCCCAGGTTACCGTGAGCCTCTGGATCATTCGGTCTACGGTGCACTACAAAGTTCAAATGCGAGATAGCTTTGGACCATTCTTCCATATAATTGTAAACATTCCCAATAGTAACCCGTGCGTCCAAATGATTCGGGTCCAGCTTCAGGACCTCCTCTAACGAACCAGCCGCGGCAGGGTAGTCGCGCATTTTTTTATAAACGAGACCCAGATTGAAGTGAACCATTGGAATTTTGGGGTTCAGCGCAATGGATTCCAGATAGGCGGCTTTGGCCTCTTCCAGGTTGCCCTCTTTCATATAATCATTGCCTTCGAAAAACAGGTCGCGTGCGCTTTGAGCCATCGAAGGGCCGGCGTTGCCCACCAAGGCAATCAATATAAAGAGAATGATTCCGGTTCGAATTCTCATTTCAATCCTGAAAAATTTATTGAAGGTCCTTCAGATCAGGTGATGGATGCAATCCCTCTGGACCCGACCTAATATTATTCCAGCAAAGCGATCCTGCTGTTCCTTTGATGATTAGCTCCCAATAAATGAACACGTTATTTTTGGAAAAGAGGATTTTACCTTATTTTCCGGATCCTTGGCAAGGAACTTAGACGGTGTATTGCCGTTTGATTGAAAAAAACAAAAGATCCCTGGATGTTCCATCACGGAAACCATTGATTTTTTGAAGTAACCTGTTATTTTTAGGGCCTGTTTTCCTTTTGAACTTCCTACTTAAGCTAAAATTCCAAGGCCTTCAATGCCGGCAACTCCCTACCTGTCCATTGTCATTCCCGCGTTTAACGAAGGCGACCGCATCGCCGACACTTTGCCTCCTTTAAAAGATTTTCTTGCTACAAAAACTTTCGACTGGGAACTGGTGCTGGTGGACGACGGAAGCGTCGACGACACCATTCAGGTTTTTGAAACCTTGTTCAGAGGTAACAATATTCAGGTGATCCGCAATGGCAGAAATCGGGGCAAAGGGTATTCGGTACGCCAGGGCGTTTTATCTGCCAGAGGAGAAGTAGTGCTAATTTCCGATGCCGATTTGTCGACTCCCATTCACGAGTTGGACAAACTAAAAGCCTGGTTGGCTGATGGCTTTGATATGGTGATCGGATCGCGGTCGCTCCCGGAATCGCAGGTCACTTTGCGGCAAGCCTGGTACCGGCAAGGTATGGGCAGAATATTTAACGGGTTTGTACGCAAAATTGCTGGACTGGATTTTATCGATACTCAATGCGGTTTTAAATGTTTTAATAGGGAACCGCTTGTCCCTGTTTTTTCCATTATGACGGTCGACCGTTTCAGTTTCGATGTGGAATTGTTGTTTATCGCAGAACGACGCGGATTAAAAACAAAAGAAGTTCCTGTTGAATGGAAAAACGTTCTGGAGTCGCGTGTGCACATCGTTAAAGATTCCATGCAGATGCTGTGGGACCTGATTCGCATACGTCTTAACGGATTGAGGGGGCGATACGATCCGGAATAAAAATGAAAACCTTCAGGTGATTTAATTGGGTTCGACTTCCATTAAAAACCGGCAAAGTCCCATGGCAGAGTCCTTTTCCTCCAGGGTTTCTTTCAATTCCTGAACCCCTAATGCCCCGCCTTTTTTAAAATCATTATGGTCCTTGATTTTCATTACCTCCTGAAAAATTTCCTCTCCGGCTTCTCCGAACAAACGCACAAACACTTTTCGGGCCAACGCTTCTTTTTTCTTGGGACCTCTTACCTTGTGATGAGAGGCGACTCCCACACTGACTTTATAAAGGTAACCCAGAGAAAAATAACTCAACAATCGGTCTTCAAACGCTTCATTATTTTCTTTTTGGCTCAGGATGATTTGAGGGTTTAAAACATTCCTGGCAAATTCCACGATTTCTGTTTCCTGCGTTTCGTCGGATGGGGAATCACTGGCTGTTGTCTTCATTGAAGCTTTTGAAGGACTGGACTTTTTCGATGTTTTTTGGGTGGAAGGTTTTTTGGTTCTGGTGTTCATGGAAGGCTCCTTGGGATGGGGGTTATCCTGCGTACTGCGGACAAAGTATATCAAATTTCTTTCAAATTAGCCTGATTTTGAAGGCATAAAAATTGTCGTTATCAATCTTTACCGCGGATAAAGGACTTTATTTTCTCAACTGATTCTGGAGATGTGGTTATAATAGATCCGGTATTTTCGAGGCTACGCATATTTTAACCGCCCAGGAACAGGGCCTCTGGAGGACAGCCTGTGAATGCGGAGAACCGCTCCCGCTCAAACGCATTGTACATCACCCTGGTTTTTGCCACCGGCATCACGGCTCTGGTATTTCAGAATACCTGGCACCGTTATCTTACATACTTGCTTGGATCCCAGTCCCAGGCCACCGCAATCATCATATCGGTTTTTCTGGGAGGCATGTCTGCAGGATATTTTCTCTATGGTCACCTGACCCGAAAGTTTCGCATGCAGTTATTCAAACTGTACGGCGTCACCGAATTCCTGATCGGGATTTGGGCGATATTTTCTCCCAGGATTTATCAAGCCCTCATTGATGTTCCCGTTTCCAGCTTCCTCATGGAAATTGTTGTTGCCTTGATATTTTTCGGCGTCCCTACAGTTCTAATGGGAGGGACCTTACCGGTACTCACACAGGCCTTGAGCAAAGATGTGCACTCCGCTACCAAAACGCATTCCAGGATTTACGGGTTCAATACGTTTGGTGCGGCGATGGGTTCTTTGCTTGCGGGATTCGTATTGCTTCCTGTCCTGGGATTACCACTCACGCTTTTTTTTGCCGGATTGATCAATCTGATCGTTGGAGGCGTGTTTTACAGTCTGGGAGCCATTCAGGGAAGTCCGGAACAACCTACTTCAGAATCGTCTTCAATTTATGCGGAGGGAAAGAAGCCGTCTCATGCTACTTCTTCTGGTGAAGGAAAAAGACGCTGGTTATGGGGAGTGGCCTTTATTTCCGGTTTTGTGACCATCGGGCTGGAAACTCTCATGATTCGCCTGTTCGGGCTTTCTGCGGGATCGTCCAGTTACTCCTTTTCGGTGATCATTGCGATCTTCATTTTTTGCATCGCCTTTGGAGGTTATCTGGTTGGAAAGATCAAAAGTCTTCCACCCTGTTCAATTCTCATTTTATTGCTGGCAAATGGATTTACTTTAATCGCTTTGTTTTGCAGTGTCGAAACCTGGCCCTATTATGCGCATGTCATTCGAACCTATTTCAGCCAAACGCCGCCCGCGTTTTGGGCCTATCACAGCACCCTGTTTCTGATTTTGGGTTTGGTCTTACTGATCCCCATTTCCCTGTGTGGCGCCACTTTGCCCCTGTGCTTTCACCTTGCGAAAAGGGAACAATCGGGTTTGGGATCCGAAACGGGGAATCTGTACGCCATCAATACCCTGGGATGTGTGATGGGATCCATGCTGGCTGGTTATTACCTGCTTTACGCTTATGATTTAAATCAGGTGTTTCTGTTTCTTATATTCCTGGTCGGCCTGTCGGCTTTATTTTCATTGTATAAACTCTGGAGTTCTTTGGGATCCCGGCAACGAGCGGTTTTTTCCGGGGTTTGTCTTCTCTTGCTTTTGACTGTCCTTCGTCAACCCTTGTGGGATAACCAGTACTTCACCATTGGCCTGTTTCGATTTCCAACCCCTATTGCGAATACGTTTAAAGGCTATGAAGCCATGCGGTGGCCGTACCCCAGGTTTTATTACAGTGATGGACCAGCGGCAACAGTCAGCGTGACTTATGAGGAATTTTTTAAAAATAAAAAGAAACAACCTGCCTTGGCGGTGCAGATCAATGCGAAAACCGATGGCAGTACCTTTCACGATTTTTATACGCAACAGTTGTCGGCCCATATTCCGCTTCTGTTCACCGAGCACCCGAAAAATGCCTGCATTGTGGGCTTTGGAACGGGAATGACTGCCGGGGTGATCACTCAATATAGCGAGGTGGAACGGCTGGATTTGATCGAGATCAATCCGATGATTCTGGAAGCCGGAAGGCTTTTCGAGCGTTTTAACTACAGAGTGTTGTCCAATCCGAAAACTCATGTGGTGGGCACCGATGCGTTTCGATTTTTCCGAAGCAACGATCAGGTGTACGATGTGATCATCAGTGAACCCAGCAATCCCTGGATGGCGGGAGTGGAAAACGTTTTCAGCAAGGAGTTTTATGAACTGGTCCACCAACACCTGCATGAAAAGGGAAGGTTTTTGCAATGGTTTCACGGCTATTCCCTTTCTGTCGATACTCTTCGATTGATTTTGAATACCTACCGTTCGGTGTTTCCCTATGCCTACGTTTTTCAGTTCATGCGGCACGACTACGGAATACTGGGGTCGAAACAGCCCATTACCAAAGAGTCTTTACAACTGTTTGAAAAAAAATTTCGAGCAGAACAAAACAATCCAGCGCTGAAGGATTTGGGGTTTCAAGGTATAGAACAATTTTTGTCGCTGGAACGCATTTCCGGCAATGCTCTGGACGAGTTTTCTGAATATGGAGGCGTCCACACCCTGGAAAATCCCAAACTGGGGTATTGGGCCGGGCGCAACCTTTTCACCTCCAGCACAACCAACGTAATTCATATTGGCCGGAATAACCCTATGGCCACACCGGGCGTTGCGTTGCTCAATCAATGGCAATCTAATATGAAAAAGCCCGTACCGGTTTCGTTACCGGAAGATCTTTGCGGCTCTATTCCCTTAACCTGCGCCATTTTAAATTTAAGGAATTTCTTTCTCGATCCAAACACGGTCGAATCCAAATTTTATTTTGAGTCTCAAAATGGTAGGGATCGTAAAATCCTGAATTATCTTATAGGAGGACAGGTTCCCGTTTCAAACGATTCTTTTGACAGAAAACAATTGCTAAAAGAGATCCGCCGACATGCGTTGAGGCATTATTCTGCGAACCGCCTGGTCGGTATGGAAAAACATTTGAAGCTGATTCATCAATTGGGGTCTCAATCTTAAAGTTATAATCGAAGTCTTTTATCCTCTAACAATTTAAAAGCAAGAATCATGAATCCAGAACTATTTAAAACTTTATTTGATTTCTGTCCAGGGTGGGTCACGATAAAAGATTGCAACGGTCGTTTTCTATATGCAAATCGGGGTTTTGCTGAAAGTTTCCATCTGGATTTGGAATCTATCATCGGTCAAACCGATGCAGAATTGTTTGAGTCCAGTGTGGCAGAGGCGTTTACGGAAAACGACCGCAAAGGTCAAGGTGCGGAATCTTTCCTCCGGTTAGAGGAACGTCTGGAAATTAATGGTTCCGAACGGGTGTTTGTATCGAATAGAATTCCACTGCGTGATTCATCCGGAGCCATTATTGCGCTCGGCAGTTTTTTTGAGGACATTACCGATAGGATTGAATTCGAAAAAAGTCTGGAATCAGCGCGAATTAAAGCCGAGGCGGCTAACCATGCGAAAAGCACGTTTCTGGCAAACATGAGCCACGAAATCCGCACGCCCATGACGGCGATGCTGGGATACGCGCAAATTCTGCTTCGTGAAAAGCGTTTGGAAGCGGACCAAAAAAAGTCGGTTCAAACTATCGAAAGCAATGGCAATCATTTGCTTTATCTGATCAACGATATTCTGGATATTTCCAAAATTGAAGCGGGCCACATGGAATTGAATCCGCAAGATTTTGACCTCAACGGGCTGGTTCAGGGTCTGGCTACCATGTTCGAATACCGTTGCCGGCAGAAAGGTTTATCGCTCAAGGTTCAGGGCAATTTTGAAAAGCGGGTGTTGGTACGTGGTGACGAGTCGAAGCTGAGGCAGGTTTTAATCAACCTGTTGGCCAACGCGGTAAAATTCACCGACCACGGATCGGTAACCCTGGCTTTGGAATGCAAACCGGACAACGTCTTTGCTTTTAAAATCACCGATACGGGCATGGGGATCGATCCTCAAAACCGGAATGCCATTTTTGATCCTTTTCGGCAAGGGCAGGAGGGCATCACCAAAGGCGGCACCGGATTGGGACTGGCCATTTCCAAAAAACAGCTCGAATTAATGGGAACCACTCTGGAGGTGGAATCTGAGGCTGGACAAGGTTCGAGTTTTGCTTTCACCCTGCAACTTTCCTCAGCAAAAGGGGAGGTTGCCAAACGGCGCGACCGCCGCAAACGCGTTTTGCATCTCGCTCCCGGGTATCACATCAAGGCCCTGGTGGCTGATGATCATGAAGATATTCGTGAAGTTTTTTGCCGGATATTGGGTCAGATAGGGGTGGAGGTTTTTCAAGCAAGAAACGGCCTGGAAGCGGTGCGTCATGCCGAGGATGTTTCACTGGACATCGCCTTCATTGATATCAGAATGCCGGTGATGGGGGGCGTGGAAGCTATTCGCGAAATTCAAAGGGTATCGGGTGATACCAAAATTGTGCTGGTCACCGCATCCGGTTTAAAACATGAGCAAGACCAGTTTCACGAGTTGAATTGTGACGATTTTCTATTGAAACCGGTGCGGGCAGAGAGAATCTTTAATTGTTTGCAGGATTTATTGAATGTTGAATTCGAATTTGAAATGTCTGTTCCCGCTCCTAAACCGGAGTCAGAGGCCGAGGAATCCGTAGATTTTTCTGGTCACACGCTTTCCAATGAAACCCTGCAGGAATTGCTGGATGTAGCACAGATGGGCCGTGTCACTCGCCTGGATAAACTTTTGGAGGGTTTGAACGAATCGAATCCAACAGATAAAAAACTCATCGCTTATTTCAAAAAGGCTTCGTCGGAATACCAGATGGAGCCTATAGTTCAAGTTCTGGAGGATTTAACCAAAGCATAGCCTTTTGGCAATTGAATGAAAGAGAAAACAGCGGATCAATTCAGCTTTCGAAGAAAGTCCGGACCATACACTTCTGCCATGGATCGAAAACGGTTGACTGGTTCGGTTTTTTCAGAATGTGAGTTGTTTTTTTGTGAATGGGATTCTTTGGAGGCATCCGTATTTTTTGCAGGCGCTTGATTGTTTTTCATTTTCCTGGTCCCGTGAATTTTATTAACTGATTTAAAACGTTTAAAGCTATTTTCGGTATCGCCGTCAATTTGCTTTAGCTTTTTTTAACTTTGGAGTCAAAAAACACCAATTCAATGACGCACCTTCGCCCTGTATGACATCCATTGAAAAAAATGTTCTAAAATTTAAATTTCTGGGGATTACTGACGGAATTTGATCTTTAGATTGGTATCATTGTCGAAGAGCTTCTTCATTGTTTCCAGATTCCAATCCTTGATGTAATCAGAAATGTATTGATTAAGTTTTTTGTGGTCGTCCTGATTTGGGGCCATTGTGGTGGGAGACTGGTCTTGGCTGAAGTCATCCTTGAATCGCTTCATCATATTCTCCAATTCTTAATTTGATTGAACCATTAAAAACTTTATCGGGAGATGACAAGAGTTTCTTAATATCTTTTTTATAATTTTTATTCAGGTGCCTTTTGGCAATTTTTGAAAAAATGTTAGAATGCGCCGTATGGCTCAAAATCAGTTTGTTCATTTAGTCCATCCAGTCAAGATTGCTTGCGTTTCCAACGCTCTACAAAATTGGATCGATACACCTCTTCCATCATTTGGTTTTTTCTTTCGAGGAAAAGTTTTTTACGTTCCTGAGCAAGCTTTTTATAAGAAAAACGTTTTCTCTTTTTATCAACTTGAGGCGTTGAGGTTCCAAATGATTCCATTTCCAAATGTTCTTTGATTTCCAAAACGATTCCCCTAGTGAGAAGTTAGCGAATCCTCTCCAGCCACTCAGGACCAAAAAGCTTTTCGAGGCGTTCCACTTCTTTTACAGCAGGCTTTTCTTTGGATTCCAGGCAATTGCTTTCTTCAGGTTGCAGAGGGCTGAATGATTGTTTTTCAACGTCCTTGTTTTCGATATTGGTTTTCATGTCTGATTCCTTTTTTGACACTTTTGGGCGATATGCTAAATTAGAGCAAGGCTTGTGCCAAAACCTCCTGAAATACGAGGTATTCAATTAAGTCTTTATTTTTCAATAAATTATAGTTCAATTGTAGAGAGTTTTGAAGGTTTTTTTTGGGTTGGCCCGGAAAACATTTCCCATAAAGAGAAAATATTGACGGTTTTCAATCCCTTCCTTCCGACCTATCCCCACTCGTTAATATGCAAAAACTGAAAGCTACAATTTATGTCTCGTAGGACATGGAAATTTTTGGCAATACTCCATGGAGTCCTTATCGGTTTCCTGGCGATAGAGTTTATACTTTTTCCCAAAGGGGCGTTATTAACCTTCGCCCCAAGTTACGTCAGTCCCGATAAATTGCATTTGCATCCCCTGAACCAGGTTACTTTTCCGACGCCTTACTGGGCGGGTAAGGTGATTTGTTGTTCGATCTTAATGACACTGTTTTCTATTTATGTGATGTATAACCGGCCTTACCCTCCGAAAGTTTTGAAAAAAATTTTCTGGAACCCTATTGTTGGAATGGTGTCCGTTATTGCCTTTATTTATTTCCTTCAGACTTTGAGTGGATGGGAACATTTGGCCGTTTTATATGAAGAAGATCGGTTGTTTGAGTCCATGACCGCATTATTCTTGCTGTTGTCCTCTGCAATTTTGATGGCGGCTCTTCTTTTTGCACGAAAAGGCGTGTTGGTGTATGCCAAAATATGGATCCTGATTTTAGCCGGGTTCACCTTTTTTGTCGGTATGGAAGAAATCAGTTGGGGCCAGCGTTTGTTTGGGTGGGACACCCCCGGTTTCTGGAAAAGTGCCAATTATCAGGAAGAAACCAATTTCCACAATATCAGGACACCGGTGGTTTCTGTGTTCGTTTACATTTTTTTGTTCAGTTGCTCTCTGATATTCGGATTGGGAAGCCTTCTGAAAAAATACCTGGTTCGCTGGAAATGCGATTTTGTAGTTCCTGATCAAAAATTCTTACTGTTCAGTTTTTTTAGCTTGTTCTTTTGGTGGGTCAACGAAGAACTCTTTGAAGAAGTATTGTCCGTACTGTTTTTATTTTATTCCCTCGACATTTTGCGATATTTGAAAAAAGACGCGCAAAACGTAAAAGCTCCTGAGCAAATGACATGACGTTTCATGGTGGTTGAGGAAGAAACTTTTTTTTTAATATTTCAGAAGAATACAGATGATAAATCTCCTGCTGGTAAAAGATTTATCGCAAAAAAGTTTTTTCTTTGGCAGTAGGATTCAAAATCAAATGCAAACATCTTCAATTTGGCTGGTTTTAAAGGAGCATGCGGCACAGTTCGAATCCGCAAATTTTGATTGAGATTGTTCCTCAGGTTCCGATACAATGTTTAACGATCCTCAAATATTGAGATGGGTGGTTGCTTATGCACTTCTCGGGCTTTTTGTCTGGGTAGGATTGGGCCTGGTGTTCGACAATCTGCCTTTCAAGGTGATCGATAAAAACCGGCCATTCAAGCAGGACCTGGCTTTATTTGTAATCATTCTGCTGGGTTTGGCGAGCCTGTATTTCTTTAATGAAGGCTTTGTCGCCCTGTGGAAGGGCATCAAACACATTCTCCTGCTGGACATTGACGAGATGGGATTGTGATGCATCCTTATCTGCTAAGAGATTTTTGAGCGGACCTATGAATTACTTGAGATTTTCCATTTTCCTTTTGGTATTGGGTTGGGCCTCATCCACCTGTGCGCAAAGCTATGCAGATACCTCGCGTTTCGTCGAATTGTTATACGCTTCATCCATCAGGTGCAACTTTGAAGAAACCGGACTTGAGCATTTAGACATCCCGGCCTCGCAACTACGTTACAAGCATTCTATCGGGTCCATACGATTCGATTCCATCGATCCCCGTAAAAGCCGGGCGCGTGTAACTCACCGAAGCAACCCGGTGCCTGTGAGTTACTATTTTACTGTCAACGGATTTGTTTTTATCGAACTGAGCCCCGAAGGGTACCTGAGTCTTACGCGGATTGGGTTTGAAGACAGTCTGGAATCCGGCAAATATCCTGCGATCCATTCCCGTTACATGAGTTATAAAGGGAAACCTTTTATTGCCAGTGCCTATGGTTCCTGCGCTCCACTTGGATCCAAATATTAAGTTTAAAAATTATTGATGGTGCAGGATCACCCATTCCGGTGCTTCAAAAGGTTTGTTGGAAGGGACAGGTTCATAGTACCCGTAGCCATTGGGATCCATCAACAGCACGTCGATCGGTAATTTATTATCACGGTCATACGCCACCCCGTATTGCCTGCCGTCGATTTTGTAAGTCAGCACGCTGGTTTTATCCACGCGATACAGTTCGTATTTTGTTTCCTTCCCTGGAATCTTTAACGTTTTATCGAGATCAATGATTCGAATCGGGTCCAAGCCCTTAATATCAGGAATTCCAAACTCAGATAAATTGTCCGCCCCTGCGGAATGAGGGAAAACGAAAATAAACCCAACCGAAACCATGAAAAGTAGCTTAAGGATCTTTTCCCTCATTTTCAACATCTGCTTGTCTCCTTGGTCAAAAAAAACCTCACAAAACTTTAAACGCCAATAGGGTCAAATCGTCGTGGGGTGAGGAGGGCCGGGTGAAGTCCATGACATGGGACCGAACGGTTTCTATGATTTTTGGAGCGCCATCGGCATGCTTGGCTACCAGGTGACCCAATCGTTCTTTCCCAAAATATTCGTTGGCCGCGTTTTTAGGTTCCGTCACTCCATCGGTATAAATCAGTGTGAGGTCACCGGGCTTTAATTGCGTGTTGAAATCCTGATAGGTAGTACCCGTAATAATACCCAGAGGAGTGCCCCCTTCATGGCCTTCTTCCCGAATGTTACCCTTCGAATCTGTCACGAAAAAAGGGTGATGGCCCGCGTTGGCAAAAGACAATTGTTTCGTTTCCAGATCCAGAATTATGTAGATCGCCGTGGCAAACATGCCCCTGCGTGAACGCTCGGACAATATAGAATTCAGATTGTCCATGACTTTCCCGGGACTGCGATGGCTCTGTGCGATGTAACGGAAATCGCTGAGCAAACGCGCCATGAACAAGGCCGCTGAGACTCCTTTTCCGGAAACGTCGCCCAGGAAAATTCCCAGACGGTTGCCTTCCAGAGGAAGAAAATCGTAGAAATCGCCGCCAATGAATCGAGCAGGAACGGTTTTCGCCGCAAATTCGAATCCTTTGATTTTCGGAGGCTCGTCGGGAAGGAATCCTTCCTGCACAAGAGTGGCGAATTTCAGTTCCGTCTCCATTTTTTCCTTTTCAACGGTCACTTCCTTCAATTGTTCTTCCGCCTGTTTGCGGTCCGTGATGTCTTGCACGGTTCCGACGATTTGTATGGGCCGATTCAAATCATCCAATTGAACTTCCGACTGTTCGTGAACATAGCGAATGGTTCCATCGGGCCAAACGATCCGGTGGTCGATGCTGTAAGGCTCGCGAGTTTGAACGGATTTGTTAACCGAATTCAAAACCAGGTCGCGGTCCTCGGGGTGCAGGCCTTTGAGAAAAGCATCGTAAGTTTCATCAAGCTCTCCGGGATGATAGCCGAATATGCGGTAGGTTTCATCGGACCAACGCAGTTCGTTGTCGGTTAACTTTAAGGCCCAGTTGCCCAGTCGGGCAATTTTTTGGGCGTTGGCCAATTCGCGTTCGCTTTTTCTAAGTCCGTCTTCGGCTTGTTTGCGTTCCTGAATTTCCTTTTCCAGCCGGGTGATCATGGGATTGGTGATGCCGGCAAACAAGGCGGCCCCGACAAGGATAACGAGAAGGCCGCACAGGCTGGCAATCTTGCCCGCTTTGCGAAAAGGAGCTCCAATCTCCTCCATATCCATTTTGACCGCAACGCCCACAGGAAAGCCAGGAACCGGACCATAGGCTATGAGTAGTTTGTTCCCATTTTCATCGTTTGCAACAAGGGTTCCGGACTTGCCTTTCAAGGCCTCCCTGATGACCCGCGAGAAATTCAGAAAAAAACTGGAAGAGGTTTCATTGGAATCATGGAAGAGGATCTGGTTGTTACCTTTGCCTAGAATCCCGACAATCAATTGCCCGGTGGTAGAAAAGGTCAACAGTTCCCTGTGCCCGTGAAAGAATCCGTCCAGGTTACGCGAGAGGTCTTCATTGGAAGAGTCTTTTTGAAACCGGCTCTCTTTTTCCAAAACAGCTTTTAACAAAAAGGATTTGTTTTTCACGTTTTCGCTGAGGAAAGTTTTTTGAACCTCAAACGAAGCTGAATATAAAATATTCAGCCCGACACTGGTCACGATCAGGACGGATCCTGCCATGATGGAAATGATGATGGATAGCCTCTTTTTACCTCCGATTTTGGCATTAAAGTTTGAAGTTATGATCGATAAATACAAGATAATTCCAAGGATTGAGGCGATTCCCAAAGCCATCAAACCAGAGTCCAGGACGACTGTGGCTTTATCCAAAGGAACGGGAGTTTTGATGAATACCGCGGCAAGCATTCCTGAGTAGTGCATGCCAACAATGGCAATTCCCATTCCCAAAGCCCCAAAAAGCCTGAAGGGACACCAAAACCCGGAAGGGTGTTTTCTACATTTCAAGCACAAAATCAATGCGGCGGATGCGGCGCTGATCGCAATGATAATGGAAAGAGCAAACAACCCTGGGCGGTATTGGATTCGGGCCTCAAGACGCATAGCCTCCATACCAATATAATGCATCAGGGAAATCCCGATCCCCATGATGATGCCGCCCTGGATCAAATCCCATTTGCGCAAGGGTACCCGGCTCACACGGTGCAGTCCGTATCCGGAAACAATCAGCACAATAATAAGGGAGAGTAGGGTTAACCTCGCATCATAAGTCACTTCTATGGGAAGGTGAATCGCCATGGTGCCAATGAAATGCATGGACCAAATGCCCCCGCCCAGGCTTCCAGCTCCGGCGATGAGCAATTTCCAGCGATACTCTCTCGACTGAGCTTCCCACATTCTCAAAGCTAATAACAAAGACACGTAGGAGGCGGCAGAGGCTACCAGGTATGAAAAAAAGATAAAGGAAAGGTCAAAATGCCCATTGAGGTATTCTTCCCCTGCCGACGGTCCGCTGAAAAAATAATTTTCAAACAACTTCATAATTACGTAAAATCCCTTTGTTCCATAGGCATAATATTATATCCAACGTAAATTCTTAAGCTACTATTGTGAGGAAATTAGATACGCAAAAGTTTAAGGCCACCTGTACTTTTGAAATCCTTTAACGTATAGGCAATCATTAAATGTTTTTGCGTAAGCGTAACGCACCCCTTGAGGGTTTTGCCAGGAAAGGTATCTGCACTCTGCATTTGCATCCTGATACTCCTGATGCCCTACATTAAAATGCTCCTCGTAACTTGCGCAAGCTGTTATTGAGAGTAACAGGCCTGTTATTAAAAGGAAACGCATATCGTTCACCTCCTTTTTTTAATTGTAGCTTTTTGATTCCGGATAAAACAAGTAAAACCGATGGGGTTTATTAAAGTACAATTGTGTTTTGATCAAGAATATTTAAAAGGGACTTTAGATGATGGATGAGGCAAAAATATCAAAGCTGGAACGCTCCAAAAAAAACCTGGAAGGCGCTAATCTGGAAGGGGCTCAATTGGCGGGGATAGATTTATCCGAGGGCATGTTGATCGGGGCCAACCTTCAGCAGGCAGATTTGCAAGGCGCGCAATTGAATGGAGCCGATCTTAGCAATGCCAATCTGGAAGG
This sequence comes from Nitrospina sp., assembly GCA_024648695.1. Lineage (GTDB taxonomy): Bacteria > Nitrospinota > Nitrospinia > Nitrospinales > JACRGP01 > JACAVV01. The sequence goes on along the minus strand of JACAVV010000026.1, from coordinate 19,287 downwards.
GGCTAATCTGGAAGGGGCTAACCTGTACCGGGTCCGCGCTCGGGAATGCCAGTTTCAGGGAGCGAATTTGAGCCACTGCGATTTGACCGAGTCCAATTTCAGCGCCTCCAACCTTGGTGGTGTCAATTTAAACGAGTCGAATCTGGAGGGGGCCGATTTCAGAGAAACCCAATTGAACAGGGCCACCATTTGCAATGCCGACTTGACGGGTATTTATCTGAACGAATCCAGTCTGCAAAAAACGGATATGACCGATTCCGATCTGATCGCCGCAGAAATGAGCGGGTGCGATTTGCAGGGTGCAAAATTCAACGCGTCCAATTTGAATCATGCCGATTTGAGCGCGTCCAATTTGAAAGAAGCAGATTTCCAGGACGCGTATATGAATATGGTGAACCTGGAAAGCGCGGACCTCAGTACCGCTCTCAATTTATGCTGTTGGCAGGTGGAATTGACTGCATTTGACAGGGAAACTACAAAGTTCCCCGAATACATCAAAATCGAATGGATTTCGGAAACCTCTTATGATTGCCAGGGCCCCGGACCCACTATCCCTCCTGAAGAATCGGAAACGTGAATTCTGAGAAAAAAACTCAGCCTTCTTTCTCCCGTTTCTTATCGAAATAATTGGCGATCATCAGGAAGATCTTTAATATTCCAAGGCTGATGAAAATGCCCAAAAGCATTTGAAGCAAGGGGGGCAGTTTGTTCACAAAACCTTCAATAAACAACAAGATCGTTTCCATAAATCCGTACCGTATAGGGTCCACGATGGCTCTTGGGTTAATATCAATTCATTTGAAAATGGGGGCCAACAATGCCCATCAGCGGCGTGTATCATACTCTACACCACTTGATTTGCAAGCCCAATTAAGATAAATCTGTTTTGACCGATTTTATCCAATAAATAGTTCAGTTTTTTCTGACTCCAGATCAATCTTCAAAATGCGATGGTTGTTGGTATCGGAAACATAGAGCGTTGTCTCCAAAATTAAAACTCCCGCCGGTTCCCACAATCGAGTACAGCTTTTGTCATCACATACCAAATCCACAGTGGCATCAACCGTCATCACCTCGCGGGAATTTAAATCCAGGACGCGGATTTTGTTGTTATACGAATCGGCAAAAAACAAGGCCCCTTCTGAATAATCGACACCCAGCGCGTGCTGGATGACTGCATCTTTGCCGATACCATCGCGGTCGCCAAAGTCGAACAATCCTGTGCCCACATAGGTTTCGATGAGACCGGCATCGTCCAGGGTAATGCTCCGAATAGCGCTGGTTTCACTGTCGGCCAGAAACAATTTGCCATCACCCACAGCCAACCCGCTGGTTTGGGCGAAGGCGCCCCTTAAACGCGGGCCATCGATCAAAGCTTCTTGTCCGGTCCCCGCGAAGTTCGCCAGCATTTCCCTTTTTGTATCATACACGGCAATTTGGTGCGAACCGGCGTTGGCGATATATAATTGGCCTTCATGCAGGGAAACATCCCAGGGCGAACTGAGAGGTGTTTTTAAAGCCTCACCTTCTCCTTTCATGAATTGGCCTTGCAACCCGGTGCCTGCAACTGTGACCACCGTTTCTGTCAATAGGTCCACTTTTCGTATCAGATGGTTTTCCGTGTCTGCGACCCACACCACACCCTCATGAAAACACAAGCCCTGCGGACGGTAAAACTCTGCTTCGGAAAAGGCGCCGTTTTTTTGTCCGATCTCTCCCGAACCGATTCTCCGTGTGATGTTGCCTTCCAAATCGGCAGTGACGATCTGGTTGTGATTGCTGTCGGCAATGGCAAATTCCCGGTCGGCTTCGCTGTAGGCAATTTTTCCAGGAAACTTCAAGGTGGATGGACTTTCAAATTTTTGGGCTTGTACCAGTTTTGCGGCGCCACCTTTGATGGTCTGATTTTTTTCGAATTCCTTGAACAACTCTTCCAGCATTTTCTCCAACATTTCGGGGTTGGGCTCACCGGGTAGTTGGCCCAAAATATAGCCATCGGGACCGATAAAGATCAGGGTAGGCCAGGCGTTGACGGCATACCGTTTCCAAATGTTAAAATCCTGGTCGTGGACAATAGGGTGCTCGATTTCATAGCGCTGAATCGCCTTTTCAACATTGTCGGTAACTTTCTCGCCGGGAAATTTGGGGCTGTGAACACCAATCACAACAAGGGTATCGGGAAATTTCGCTTCCACTCTTTTTAAAGTGGGAATGATGTGGATGCAATTGATACAACAATAGGTCCAAAAATCCAGGATCACCACCTTGCCCTTCAAATCGGGCAAATCCAAGGGGGATTTGACGTTAAACCAGGGAAGATGTTTGGCATCCAACTTTGGAGCGTGAATCAAATTCATATCAATTAATAGGCCTTTTGCTGGGTTTTTGGTTTATGAAAATAGAATAGGATTAGTTTTTAAAAGGCATAATCCTTGCCTGCTTCATTAAAAAACAATACGTGCTATATTTCTATGCGTTTGATGACCTTTGGGCCAAGCTTTAAGGAAAGTACAGAGAGCATCCATTCATAATACCTCTCTTGACCTCTGCTTCCAAAGTTTTATTGAATTTTCCTGGAAGGATTGGGTGCTCTGGGACAAACTACTTTATTCAATCCGGTTTTAAGAAGGAATTTCAATCGTTTTTTTACAGCCTCTGAAATTCAGGAAACCGGTTGTACAAAATTCAAGCCAATCTTTAAATGCTTTTCCATTCGTACACATTCATTTTTCTGTTTTTACCTCTGGCGTTAGTCACGTATTTCAAGTTGGGGCAACTGGGGCGCTCCCGTTCAGCCCTTCTTGCTTTGGTTTTGGCGTCCTTGTTTTTTTACGGATGGTGGCATCCTCAGTATTTATGGTTGATCACGGGTTCCATTGTGTTCAATTTTCTGATGGGAAAACAAATTGGCAAACACGACAGCCAACTGAACCGGGCCGCACGAAAGCGCTGGTTGTACCTTGGAGTCATTGGCAACCTGATCCCGCTTATTTATTATAAACAGCTTTTGTTCCTGCTTTCTGCATCAGGGACGACCTTCTCTCTGGCCTTTTCAACCACTCCTGGAATTTATATTCCGCTGGCGATTTCTTTTTTTACATTCCAGCAAATCGCTTATCTGGTAGACGTCTATCGACACCAGGACCCGGAGCAGGAGTGGGTCCCTTACAGTTTGTTTGTTATCTTTTTTCCACAATTGATCGCCGGACCCATTGTTCACCATAATGAGGTGATTCCCCAGTTTCAGAACCAAAATGCCTGTAAGCTTCAAAAAGAAAATTTGGCGGTCGGGCTCTCTATTTTCTCCATGGGACTTTTCAAGAAGGTGGTCATCGCAGATGGATTGTCTTTGTACGCAGACCCCATGTACATGGCTGTGGGAACGGGTTACTCCGTCACATTTATTGAAGCGTGGGGAGGTGTGTTGGCCTTTGCCTTCCAGCTCTATTTTGATTTCTCCGGATATTCCGACATGGCGGTTGGACTGGCACGGATGATCAATATCAACCTGCCTTTGAATTTCAATTCTCCCTACAAAGCGGTCAATCGCTTCGACTATTGGAGGCGGTGGCACATGACCCTCTTGCGATTCATGCGATTGCACGTTTACTTTCCTTTGTCTCGAAAGAAAAAGGGACGATTTGTTAAACATATGGCGATGATTATTACCGTGGTTCTGGGAGGACTCTGGCATGGCGCCGGGATCACTTTTGTTTTCTGGGGTTTATGCCACGGTGTGCTCATGCTTCTCAACAATGCCTGGCACAGGATCAAGAGAGGGATGGGTCACGATTTGAGCCAAACCACTTTACGCGGAATCGTCATCAGTGTGGCGTTTAATTTTTTCTTCAGTTGCCTGCTTTCTGTTCTGTTCCGTTCCGGAAACATGCAGGAAGTCTGGATCATATTGAAAGGCATGTTCGGAGCTAACGGGTGGATTCTTCCCACTCCCTTTGCGCCCCATTCCCCGGATGCCATTAAATTTTTCGAACAATTGGGTATTCACTTTGGCGCGACGCAAGTCTTTGGAGGCAAAACGCAAATCCTGTGCCTGGGATTGGTAATGATCGTGGTATGGGCCTGTCCCAATACACGTGAATTGATGGGACGGTACGACACAACGATCAATCCTTTAGGACATGAAAATGATGTGTTGAATCCCGGACCCTGGTCGAATAAAGTTCTTGGCTTTTTGAAGTTCGAGTTTTCCGTGCGCTGGGCCTTGTTTATAGCACTCTTGAATGTGGGATCAATTTTCAGTATGGCCCAGGTGCAACGCTTTATTTACTATCAGTTTTAATATGGCAAACACTCCGGAAAAATTTTTACGCATTTTGATGGCTTCGCTCATTGCCATGATCCTGTTTGGGGCGGGATTCAATTTTTTTATCGATCCCTTTGCCGTCCACCATCGCTTGCTGATAGAGGGTGTAAATAAAGAAAAACCCTCTTTGCTGACTCATACAAGAACCGCCAAGGCCTTCGCTCCCGAATTAAAACAGGCTCATGCCTTGGTATTAGGGACATCGAGGGCGCAAACCGGTTGGCCGGTCCGGCATTCCGGCCTCGCTCCGGAAGGCTCCAAGGCCTATAACCTCGGACTGCCTGGGGCTACGATGTATGAGATGCTGGACTATTTTCAACTGGCTCAAGCTTACGGAAAGGTACGCCGGGTGGTTCTGGCCTTAGATTGGAGCTTGTTTTATAAACCAGGAAAAACTCTTAACAAAATTGCAGAAGAATTGTCACCGGACACTCTTCCACCTCCATTGAGCAATTTTTACGGGTCCGTATTGAAAGTGCGGGATACGGTGTTCTCTTTATCCGCTTTTTCGGCATCAGTTAGAACCCTGTTTACACAAAGGGGAGGGAATGCATTCAATTATTCTTTTGAAGGAAGTACCCCTCCCGGTTATCTGGAGGAGGACATCAGGAAGCTCGGCCACCATTTGCTTTTTCTTGAAGCCGAACGGGATATTCTTGTGCGCGGGCGAATTTCCCAACATGTAAAAAATTCCAGAGGGTCGTCGGTGAAAAAGATTCACGACGAATCTTTAAGAACTCTCATCCAAACTTGTATCAAAGAAAATATTCGCCTCGATCTTGTCATCAACCCTTACCATGCACGGTTTATGGAGGCCATCCGGTTGAAAGGCGATTGGGAGAGTTTTGAAAACTGGAAAAGAAAGGTGGCGGATATCATTTTTGAAGAAACCGGAAAGGCTTCCCAACATCAAGTAAGGTTCTGGGATTTTGCCAGTTATAACCCGATCACTGAAGAAGCGCCTCCGCCCATGGGAGATAAGCTGGGCTCAATGGCCTATTTTTGGGAGTCGAACCATTTTAAATCCACCCTGGGTCATATGATGCTGGATCGGATATATAATACATCACCCATGAAAAAGCGACGTCTAACCTGGTTCGGAGTATTGTTGAAACCCGAAAACCTGGAATCGCATTTGGCAAGCGTTCGAAAGGGTCACCTGAATTATCTCAAGACACATTCAAAAGATGTGAAGGAATTAGAATCAATTGCGGTCGAGTGAATAAAGTTCCCATTAAATAAAGAAAGGTTTTAAGTCTCTTGTACAAAAAGCAGGTTCAGAAAAGTTTTGAAGGCGCTGTGAGCGTCTATGACCAGAATGCCGTCTTGCAAAGGGAGATGGGTGAATTACTTTTAAACTGGATTGAACAATCCGGAACATCTCCTGAAATGGTCCTGGACCTCGGGTGCGGTACGGGTCTTGCCAGTAAAGGGATGATGGAAATCTACCCGCAAGCGCGAATCCTGTCAGTGGACCTGGCTTTTGAGATGTTGAAAAAAACGCGTCAAACCGGTGCTTCTTCCTTACAGCAATGCCTCCAGGCCGATGCGGAATATCTGCCATTGAAGCCCCGGACCCTGGATTTGATTTTCACCAGCGCGACCCTCAATTGGTGCGAAGATCTGGGGTCCCTGTTAAAAAACCTGTTTCAATTATTAAGGCCGCAGGGAAGGCTGTTCATTACTTTATTTGCAAAAACCACGCTTAAGGAAATAAGGTCGGCTTGGCAATATGCGGATTCGGGTTCGGATCATCATTTGCTGGTATTTCCGGACGAATTAATAATTGCAAATTTTCTGCATGAAGCTGGATTCACCATCCTGCGGTCCGAGCTAAAAACGTTTCAGCAAAACTATGTAAATTCCAAAGAAGCCGTTCGATCCATTCGCCGCATTGGCGCAAAAAACATGGACCCAAAACGGGCCAAACACCTGACAGGGAAACAACGGTTTCAAAATTTTCTGGATCGTTTACAAGAACAGGAGACGGACCAGGGAGTGCCCTTGTCCTACCAGGTATTTTTTGGAGATTGTCTTAGGAACTTTTAACCATTAATTTTAAGAAAAAATCTGTGAAATGGGTGAGGGTTTTTTACTTGGCCGTGCTGATTTTAAAATCAATACTTTCTTACCCCTCACGACGAATGCTGAGATAGATATAAGTTATTGATTTTATTGAAAAAAATTGATTTTTTCAAAAATGCAAAAAGATTCACGTAAGTCTTTTATTTAAGGTATGATTTATTCTATACTCTAACAAAATTCTAATCAGGAAAGAAGTTTGCCGTGACCACTAAAATCAAACTCCTGGCCATTCCCTGGTGGATGTATTTATTGATGGGGATCGTTGGCATCCTCCTCTCGGGGGCTCTGTTTTACAGCTATAATAAAGCGGTGCGTATGAATACTTTGTACGCCCCATTAATCAACGCCAGCGTGGAAGTAGAATTGGATGTTACGATGGCGCATCTTTTGGTGGAAGAAATCCTGAACGGGGACCATTTTGAGGAAGCCCAGGTTTGGGAAAACTATGCGCGTGCGGAGTGGTACGTAAAAGCTATTTTGCATGGAGGAGAACGGGCTGAAGAAATTATTTTGCCGCTACAGGATAAGGAACTGCGGTTGATTGTGGAAGACCTGAATCGGCGGCTTGCTGAATTTAAAAATATTTCCAAAGAACGTTTATTAAAGCGTGAGGTATCAGGTTCCGGCACCAAAATAGATAAACGTTACAATCGTATCTTTGCAGTTTTTCTAAAAGAAGCCAAAGATGTGAAACGGAAACTACAACATATAATGGCCTCGGACCTGGTCCGTTTTCGCTACACCCATTTTGCTCTTGTTGCGACGGGTTTGTTTATGGGGCTGGTTGTCATCACCACGTTGTACCGGCAGGAAAAATTACGGGCCAACGATTTTTTCAAACTGCAGGAAGCCAATAATGATTTGGAAAACGAAATCGAAGAACGGCTGAAAGCGGAAAAAGAATTAAAAGATTCCCGGGAGCATTTACGCAAACTGAGCAACCAGTTGCAGTCGATTCGCGAAGATGAAAAAACCCGCATCGCCCGCGAAGTCCACGATGAGTTGGGGCAAATGTTGACCGGGCTCAAAATGGAGTTGTCCTGCCTGGAAAATGATTTGAAACAAAATCCGGATTGCCTGAGCGAAAAAGTGGAATCCATGGAAGGCTTGATCGATACCACCATCAATTCTGTTCGCCGGATTGCCACCGAACTTCGCCCGCAAATTCTCGATGTGTGTGGCCTGCCCGAAGCTATGGAATGGCAGGCAAGGGATTTCCAGACTCGAACGGGTATCACCTGCGAAATTGACATCCCCGACTCTGATGTGAAACTTGATAAAAAACTTTCTACCTCTTTATTTCGTGTGTTTCAGGAAACTCTCACCAATGTGGCTCGCCATGCGGAAGCCAATAAAGTGGAAGTTTCATTAGAAGTAAAGTCGGATGGTTTGATGATGACGATTCAGGATAATGGTATTGGTATAGATCCCAGGGAATATAAAATTTCCAAATCATTGGGTCTGTTAGGTATTCAGGAACGCATTAATTTTTGGAATGGTAAAGTTGTAATTCGTAGTCAACCTAATCAGGGAACCACAATTGAAGTGAGTATCCCTCTAAAAAGCTATGAACCAATCTTGCAAGAATCCTATTAAAGTTTTTATCGCCGATGACCACGCCGTGGTACGACAGGGATTGAAGCATATTATTACTCAGGACCCTAATATGCAGGTGGTCGGGGAAGCAGAAAACGGGGTGGAAGTGTTGGAAAAAGTTCCACAAGTGGATGTCGATGTGTTGTTGATGGATATTGAGATGCCGGAAAAAACCGGGCTGGAAGCTTTAATTCAGTTGAAACTCCAGGATCCCGACCTGCCGGTGATCATCCTGAGCATTTTTCAGGAGGAGCAATACGGTTTGCGGTTGATCAATTCAGGTGCGGCGGGATATTTATCCAAAACCAGTCCGCCGGAGCAGTTACTGGAAGCTATTAAGAAGGTGGCCAAAGGAGAAAAATACATCACTCAAAAATTGACCGAAACGCTGGTGATGAATCTGGGTCGGGACACTGAAAAGCCATTGCATGAACTGTTGTCCAACCGTGAATACCAGATTTTCTTTATGATCGCTTCAGGAAAAAAGATCAAGGACATTGCGAGCGAACTGTCTATCAGCATCAATACCGCCAATGCACACCGCACCAATATTCTTAAAAAAATGGATTTGCAGGGAAACGCTTCCATCGTCCGCTACGCCATGCAAAACAATCTGGTTAAATAAAGTTCCTATTACCTTTGGCGGGTTTTCAAGGTCAGATCAAAGTGCCCCGTTGGGATGCCGCGGAATTCGGCAAAAGACACGATGAATTTTTCCTGATCCTGATCAGGATGTTCTCCCAGCAAACGGTCTTTTTCGTTCAGGGGATCACCACTGAAATACATTTGAGTGGTAAGCATGTGATGGTGGCGGGAATAAACTTTGAAATGAATGTGCGGGGGGCGCGTCCAGAACCAGTTAACCGGATACGATCCGGGTTTGATGGTTTTGAATCCGTATTCACCCCGTTCGTTAGCTACGGTCCGGCCCCAATACTGAAAATGGGGATCTACCTTTGCCGGGTTTCGGTCACGCGGATGGTTGTACCGCCCGGTTGTGCAAGCCTGCCAGATTTCGACCATGGCTCCTGGGGCAGGGCGGCATAATTCATCCTGTACCACTCCACGAACTACAATCATTTGCCCATCCGCATTTTTGGTGCTTCCTTCCAATTGAGTGAGATCGTTATCCTTATCCAAAGGAAAAGTCACCGGAAAGAAGGGACCCTCGGTTTCTTTTGGTGTGAGAAAACAGGAGGATATAGCCAGAGCCGGCTCAACGAACTCAAGAGTGAGTGCCGTCCCCAGGGAAAACGTTCCTCTCAAAAAAGCTCTGCGTGAAACATCGACCTGAATAGTCATATTAAAAATCGGTCCGGGAAGCGTTGAAAGATTCGAAGCTTCCATCCTTTACACGGTAGTGGACTTCTATCGGACGACAACACACTTCACAATCTTCGATGTATTCCTGCTCCTGCACAGAAGAATCAATAAGCATGGAAACGGATTCTCCACAATATGGGCAATCAAAGAAATGTTCGATTTCATCCATTGTTCAATTAATAAAACTTCTTGAGTATGATTGGTAGAAGAATGGCTAATACGATGATCAATCCGATAAAGGTTTCTGTATTTTGAAACATGGGTTCTCGCTATCTGGTGTTTGGATTCAGTATTTTCATGTCTTTTACAAGGGACCTTTCGATATCCTTTCCTTATGGTATCATGCCTTTAGATCTTGAGTTCATAATCTCTTCCCTTTTGTTGTTAAGGATTCCCGTTTGAATTTTTTGTATTCCCTGGCCACAAGTATCCTGGTTTTGGCCCTTTGTCCTGTCATCATTCTTTACCGAATGATAACCGGGAGCAAACGGCAAGGTTTGGCGCATCAATTTGGACTGGTGCCGGTGGCACCAAAGGCCAAAACGGACAAAGAGAAAACAGTGTGGGTCCATGCCCTTTCCCGTGGGGAAGTGAAAGCCGCACAACCTGTGCTTAAGCGCTTAGGGGAAATTCAACCTGCCTGGAACATCGTGGTTTCCGTGACCACCGAATCCGGGTTTCAGGCGGCCATTAAAGATCTCCCTGAGGCGCAGTCCGTGTTTTACCATCCATTGGATGCCTGGCCGTGCCTCACGCTTGCTTTAAACCGCATCCAACCCAACCTGTTTGTTTTGGCGGAAACGGGGTATTGGCCCGGATTTTTGTCTGCCTTATCCAGACGAGGTATTCCCGCTTGTGTGTTCAATCTCCGAATTTCCAAAAGGTCCATCGAACGTTATTCCAAAGTGTCCCGGTTTCTGAATCCTCCACAACGTTTCTTCAATTTACTATGTTTGAGGAGTGAGGAGTCGAAAGCTGACCTGGATATGCTGGGAGTTTCAAAGGATCGTATGCAGGTGGTGGGTGATACCAAATTCGATGCGCTTCAGGTCCGTGATTCCAAACCTCCTGATCATCCTCTTTTTAAAATTCCGGAGGGAGTGAAGGTTTTTGTGGCAGGAAGTACACACAGGGGGGAAGAGGAAATTTTAATCGAGGCGTTTAAAAACCTGCAAAACTACAGATATCCCTTGCTGATGATTCTGGCTCCCCGCCGAATCGAACGGGTCGAAGAAATCGAAAACCTGTTAAAGGCTCATTCTGTTTCGTATGTTCGTAGATCGGGTCTGGATGGAGACAGTCTGGTAAAAGAGTCTTTTGTTCTGTTCGACAGCATGGGTGAACTCATGCAGGCGTATGCCATGTCGGACCTTACCTTTGTGGGCAACAGCCTGGTATCTCCGGGAGGCGGACACAACCTGTTGGAACCTGCCTCTTTGGGCAAACCGGTTCTGCATGGTCCTTATATGGAACATCATCAGTTCCTGGCTCAATCTCTGGACGAGGAGAGCGCTGGATTCGAAGTGAAGGATTCAACCAGCATAGAGAAAACCTGGATTCGCTTAATGGAAGATCAAGATTTATATCAAACCGTTTCCCAAAAAGCATTGAATTTCGTCGAAACGAATCGTGGAGCTTCGATAAGTGTGGCTCAACTGATCTCAAAATGTTCAGGTATTTAGATCAAAGCATTTCATGAAAGGCTTCCGGATCTCTTTGATCAAATCGGTAGAGTCCCTCCTCCCGCGCGATTTCATAAGCCTCCGCCATTTCATCGGAGGTTGTCCTGCGGTTGATTTCAGAGTATCTGGAATCCGTTACTTTTCCCGCCGGACGATATTGGTCCATGATGTTGATGTAGGTATCGGGAGATAATTCTTCACGGAGAAATTTGAATATGCTTCGAGTGTTGTCGGTGTTTTCCGGCATGACCAAATACCGCACCAGAACACCACGCCTGGCCAGACCATTTTTATCGAACTTCAGTTCCCCAACCTGCCGGTGCATTTCCCGAATCACGTTTCGGGCCGCTTCGGGATAGTCTTTCGCTTTCAGGTAAGTTTGGGATTGCTCCGAATTCCAATATTTGAAATCGGGCATATAGATATCAACAATGCCGTCCATCAACTTCAGGCTTTCCATGGAATCGTAGGCGCCGGTGTTGTAGACGAGCGGCAGACGCAGACCCATTTGCACCGCCAAAGGTAGCGCCTCCAGGATTTGCGGTACCACATGCTCGGGAGTTACAAAGTTGATGTTATGGCATCCTTTGGCTTGCAGTTCCAGCATCATCTGTGCAAGCGCCTCCGGCCCGGCTTCGGTGCCCTCGCCGTCCTGGCTGATATCAAAATTCTGGCAGAAAACACATTTTAAATTGCACATGGAAAAGAAAATCGTTCCACTTCCCTGCCAGCCACGCAGGCAATCTTCTTCGCCAAAGTGGGGAAAATAGCTTCCTACTACCGCGTAACGGCCCGACTTGCAAACCGCCATTTCGTTTTCCAGACGATTGACGTCGCAATCCCGCGGACACACACGGCAGGAACGAAGATGGCGCAACCCGGCCCGCGAACGGCGAAACAATTCGCCCGAACGGAACAACTCCATATACGCCGGCTCAAAATCGTCGCTTACAGTTCGAAAATTTGTTTCTGATGGGGACACTTTTTTTTCTGAAATGTGGTCTTATTTGAAAGGATTGATGAGCTTGATTCCGCACACTTCAAAAGCCGTAATATTTTTAGTGGCAATACGGGCATTTAAGCTTTTTGAAATGGCCGCGATCATCATATCTACAGGGTCCGCATGAAGTCCTTCCTGTTCTCGTTTGTTTGCAAGAGTACCATAAATATAAGCGGTACTGTTCATCAATTGGAATTTGTCCAGACAACATTAATATACTGTCCCAAACCAATTTTACAAGTTGTCGGATTCTGCAATGCTTAAAAAAAAAGCGCAACCCCAATCATCTTGCGGATGGAGTTACGCTACAAAGGACTATTGAAAAATTATTTTTCGATTTGATTATGCTACGAACAACCGGAAGTCGAGCCGCAGGATTGGCATTTCAGGCAGGTTCCGTTTCGAACCAGTGTGAATTGTCCGCAATCGTGACACGGATCGCCTTCATACCCTTTGAGCTTCGCCAGTACACCTGCGGTTTTGTTGAGGCGTTGGGTGACGGTGGTGCCAGTCCTTGAAGGTACCGGATACGCCACGCGGTGCCCGTTGCCGTTGCCATTTCCGTTGCCGTTTTCGCTATTGCTGTCCAGGATTCGAACTTTCAGCGGAGCGGGTTCGGCTTCTGCACTGGCCTGTGGTGACTGACTGCCCTCTTCTGGAGTCTTGTTTTCTGCAGAGGGTTGTGGACTGTCCTTATCGAGTTCGTCTTCCTTTTGAATCGCATCCGCGCGCAAGTCTTCCGGCGTAACCTGGGCCAAGTCGTTACGTCCCAGATAGGTGATAGCCAATTCGCGGAAGATGTAGTCGATCACAGAAGTCGCCATGGTGATCTTGTCGTTACCCGTCACAATGCCATTAGGCTCGAAGCGTGTAAACACAAACGCGTCGGTGAACTCATCCAGAGGAACGCCGTGTTGCAGTCCAAGGGAGATGGCAATCGCGAAGCAGTTCATCAGGCTTCGAAACGCGGCGCCTTCCTTGTGCATATCGATGAAGATTTCTCCCAGGCGACCGTCATCATATTCTCCAGCCCTGAGATACACCTTGTGGCCGGCTATGATCGCTTTTTGCGTGTAGCCTTTACGCCGGTACGGAAGCTTTTCGCGGTCTCCCATGCGCATGCGGATGATGGTCTCTGCGATCTTCATCGGCTGGGTTCGAATTTCGGGCTCTTCCATCTCTGCCAGTTTGAAGGCTTCCCCCAAAACGCTGTTGAGGGGTTGGCTGAGTTTGGATCCGTCGCGGTAAACGGCGGTACCCTTCAGCATCAATTTCCAGGACATCAGGTGGGCTCGCTCGATATCTTCGATAGTGCTGTCATTGGTCATATTGATGGTCTTGGAAATTGCGCCGGACAGGAAGGGTTGTGCCGCGGCCATCATAAAGATATGGGCCTCGTGGGGAATAGTTCGTTCTCCGTACTTTCCACATTTGTTGGCGCAATCGAACACGGAGTAATGCTCTTCCTTCAAATGCGGAGCTTTCTCGATCGTCATCTTGCCGCAAATCACGTCATTGGCTTCAGCGATTTGTTCCGGACTGAACCCAAGGTGTTTTAAATAGTCAAAGCTGAATGAGTTGATCTGTTCGTTGTTCAATTTCAGAACGTCCCGGCAAAACGCTTCGCCGAGCGTGTGTTTGTTGAACGCAAAGGTGATGTCGAATACCTTGGGCAATTCCAGTTCTATGCGGCTTACAATTTCTTCAGTAAACCCTTTGGCTTTCAGCGATTGGGAATTGATGTGAGGCGAATCATTCAAACTGCCGGTGCCGACACAATAATTGACTATGTCCTGAATCTGATCGTGGCGATATCCCAACCGCTTCAGAGCGGGAGGCACGGACTGGTTGATGATTTTAAAATATCCGCCACCTGCCAGTTTTTTGTATTTCACCAAGGCGAAATCGGGTTCAATTCCGGTCGTGTCGCAATCCATCAACAAGCCAATGGTGCCAGTGGGTGCGATGCACGTTACCTGAGCATTGCGAAAACCGTATTGCTCGCCCAGTCTCAAGGTGTCCATCCACTCTCTGCGAGCCGCCTCCAGCAGGTACTCGGGGCAATACTCGGGAGAGATGCCTTGCGGGAAAACGGTCAAGCCTTCAAAACTGGCTTCACCGGCATTTTCCACGGCACGTAAATGGTTCCTCATAACACGCAACATGTCCTTGGAATTGCGGCCAAACTCGGGAAAGGTCCCAAGGTCACGGGCGATTTCTGCTGACATCGCATATGCGGCTCCAGTCATCAATGCGGTCAGCGCACCGCCAACGGCACGAGCCTGCTCGGAGTCGTAAGCGATGCCGGACACCATCAATAAGGCTCCCAGATTAGCATATCCTAATCCCAGAGTGCGGTAGTCATAACTTTTTTGTGCAATGGTGTGGCTCGGAAACTGAGCCATCATCACAGAAATTTCCAGGGTCAGTGTCCACAAGCGGCAAGCGTGTCGAAATCCGACGGTATCGAATTTACCACTGCCGGTATCATAAAATTTGATCAGGTTGATGGAGGCTAAGTTACAGGCGGTATCGTCCAGAAACATATATTCGGAACAAGGATTCGAGGCCCGGATTTTACCCCCTTGCGGGCAGGTGTGCCATTCGTTGATCGTGCTGTCGAACTGCAAACCAGGGTCGGCACTCGACCAGGACGAGCGGTTGATTTTATCCCACAAGCTTCGTGCCGAAACGCGTTTGGATGTTTGCCCATCGGTTCGCCTGATCAGGTCCCAGGAATCGTCGTTTTCCACAGCTTCCAGAAAAGCGTTGGTGAGACGAACGGAATTGTTGGAATTCTGTCCGGAAACGGTTGCGTAGGCTTCGGAATTCCAGTTGATATCATATTCCTCAAAATCAATTTCAGTGAAACCCTGGGCTCCCAGTTGAATTACGCGGTGAATATAATTTTGAGGAATTTCGTCCTGAATGGCTTCGCGCACTGCGTTTTTGAGTTTTTTGTTGGATTTTATTTCAAAATTGCCGCCTTCTTCGGTCCAGCAAGCAGATAGAATGGCTTTCATGTGCTTTTTGCACATCTTGCTACCCGCCGCCAGCGCCGCCACCTTGCGCTCTTCGCGCACTTTCCACTCGATAAAATCTTCGATGTCGGGGTGATCGATATCCAGAGTCACCATTTTGGCCGCCCGGCGCGTGGTGCCGCCAGATTTGATAGCCCCTGCGGCGCGGTCGCCGATTTTAAGAAAACTCATCAGGCCAGACGACTTACCGCCGCCTGACAGGGATTCGCCATCTCCCCGAATGCTGGAAAAATTGGTGCCGCTTCCCGACCCATATTTAAAAATACGCGCTTCCCTCTGCCACAAGTTCATGATGCCGCCTTCGTTGACCAGATCGTCATCGACAGACAAAATAAAGCAGGCGTGCGGTTGCGGCCGCTCATAAGCGTTTTTGGAGCGCTCAACCCGTTGGGTCTGAGTGTCGAAATAGTAATGCCCTTGCGCCGGACCCTCTATGCCGTAGGCCCAGTTGAGACCTGTGTTGAACCATTGCGGAGAATTGGGAGCGGCCTTTTGCATGGCCAGCATTTGCAGGATTTCGTCGTAATAGGTCCGGGCCGCCTCTTCGGAATCGAAACAATTGGTTTTCCATCCCCAGTACGTCCAGCATCCCGCCAGACGATGAAACACCTGGCGCGAATCCGTTTCGCCAATGAGACGCTCATCCGGGGGCAGATCGTCGAGGATATCGGGATCCGGTTCTGAAGCCTGAAGCCATTGCGGTACACCCGCTTCGTCTTTTTTACGAACAGCGGCAGGAATCCCCGCTTTTCGGAAATATTTTTGCGCCATGATATCAACCGCCACCTGCGACCAGAAGTCGGGCACGATCACACCCCGCATTTCAGACACAAGAGACCCATCAGCCCCTACAATCCTGGAAACGCGCTCTTCAAAACGAATGGCGTTGTAGGGATCTTGACCTTCTTCTGTAAACATGCGGTGGATGCGCATAATTCCTCTCCGAACGGGATTAAAAATGATTGCGGGAACAGAGATTTCTATCCCCTTGATTTGTTTGTCCTTAGGATACACCGATTCCCCATATTTAGTATCCGGGTACTACCTTATATACAACATGTTGGGTTGTCAACAGAAAATTGAAGCAAAAACGGCCCATTCGAGCCTTGACAAAAACACCATTTTGGGAACCGGCTTTATTTAAAGGAGATCGGGAGTTTGGGTGATTGAAAAAAAAGTGCAGGAGACAAGGCTTCTGGGTCCGATCCGGCAAAAATCACAAGTGAGCATTCGATAGCGGAGGGAAAAACAGAAACAAAATCTCCTCAACCCGAATTACGGACATTTGAAGGTTTGCTTTATTTTCGGCTCTTAACTATTACTCAATGCCGTTAAGTTAAGGAAAATCTTTCCTGGTAGATACCCAGACCCCCTCTCCCCTGGCGGGAGAGGACTAAGGTGAGGGGGCGAAATGAGGCCAAAGGCCTACCAAATAGTTGTACTCTTAAAAAAGTTTTGTCCATTTTAATAGATTTTATGGCATTTTCCTCAACTTTAGTTAATTAAGGGGACCCTTAAAGGTGGGCCTTTGGCCTTACAATTCCCCCTCACCTTGATCCTCTCCCGCCAGGGGAGAGGGGGTCCCTTACCTTTCGCGAGTATATTCCTTAACTTAACGACATTGAACTATAACTCGGGTTAATTAATATTATGAAGGGACCCGATTTCCATAAAAAGTTAAAAAATTTTTAATTTATTTTTAAGGAGATTTTGGACGTGAAAAACGTTGAATTTGGCCTGGTTAGAGCCTTAAGTTCGGATCTCAGAACCCCAAAACCCCTTTATTTATTGGTGTTTAGCTTTATTTCGGGAGAGCGATTTGGTAGAATCCGACATAGCTTATACTGATTTGGAAAGCAAAAATACAGTTCGCTGGACGATAAATAATCAGGATAACCGATTTATGTCATCAGGGGGGATGCCGGAGAATGGAAAATGGAACATATTCATAGAATAGCGTTCGCTATATTTTTAATCCTGGCAGGCCCAATCCAGGCCCACGCCTACATCTCCACAGGGCAGGAGGATTTTCAATTCGCCGTTATGGGCGGTCCGTTATTAGATAAGCCTGAGAACCCTCAGGAGACTTTTCCATTAGATACCCAGCCCGCCGATGCGAAAACAAAGCTGAAGGTAGAAAACGCCTTCGCCAAAATGCCGCTCCGCTTTGAGAAGAACGAGGGGCAGACCTCGGACGATGTGAAATTTCTTTCGCGGGGTCAAGGCTACACCATGTACTTCACCCCCACCGAATCGGTGATGGTGAGGACAAAAACCATCGATTCGGGTAAGCCCAAAGGAGATCACTTTGATCCGATGGCAGACCTGGAACCGCCCGAAACCGAAACCTCTGTCGTTCGCATGGAAGTGATCGGCGCCAATCCCCAAGCCGACATTCGCGGCGAAGAACCACTTCCAGGCACCAGTAATTATTTCTTAGGGAATGATCAAAGCAAATGGCAGCAAGGCGTCAGGAATTACAAGAAGATACATTACGAAGAAGTGTATCCCGGCATCGACCTGGTCTATTACGGCAACCAAAGAAAACTGGAATACGACTTCATCGTCAAGCCCGGCGCCGATCCGAATCAGATAACCCTAAACTTTGAAGGCGTGGACGGAATCACCCTCAAAGACAATGGCGACCTGTTATTACGAACCCAAATAGGAGAAGTGATTCATCAAACGCCCATAATTTATCAAACCATTGCAGGTGAGAAAAAGCCAATAGAAGGAAGTTACTCCTTAATGGCAGATAACAGTGTTGCCTTCAATCTGGCTGAATACGACTCCTCCCATGATTTAGTCATCGATCCTTTGGCCTACTCATCCTATTTGGGGACGCGGGGTACTGACGAAGACCCTGGTATTGCGGTTGATAGTTTTGGAAACGTATACGTTATTGGAAGAACGACACGTGCTTTTGAAACCTTGAATGCCCTTGAAGAGTTTAGTGGTTCTATGTTTGTTTTAAAACTTGAGGACAACGATAATGTTCCTTCCTTGGTCTGGTCAACCTTTTTGGACGGAAGTCTTAGCTACTTTGGCAACGGCATTGCCGTTGATAAATCAGGAAATGTATATGTCACGGGAAGCACTTCGTCATCGGATTTTTACACCTTAAATTCTATTGAGGATTTTAACGGTAATAGGGATGTTTTTGTTGTCAAGATTGAGGAAACAGACAATGTTCCTTCCTTGGCCTATTCTACCCTTTTAGGAGGGAGTGATGGAGACACCGGCATTGACATTGCTGTCGATAATTCGGGAAATGTTTATGTTATGGGACAACCCGGCAGTGACTTTGATACCTTGAATGCCATTGAGGGAGATAGCGGTTTAGACGATGTGTTTGTTTTTAAGCTTGAGGAGAATAACAATGTTCCTTCCTTAGCCTGGTCAACCTATCTCGGGGGAAGTGATCGCGATCTCGGCAGAGGAATCGCCGTTGATAATTTGGGAAATGTTTATGTTACGGGAGAAACGGATTCAACGGATTTTGACATCAAGAATGCTATCGTGGATCATAACCGGTTCAGAGATGTATTTGTTTTTAAGCTTGAGCAACAAGACAATGTTCCCACTCTAGCCTGGTCAACCTATCTCGGGGGAAACAATTGGGATTATAGCTCTGACATTGCCGTGGATAATTTTGGAAATATCTATCTTACGGGATTTACGGATTCAGCACATTTTAATACCCTCAATGCCATTGAAGGTGATAGTGGGATTACAGATATATTTGTTACCAAGATTGAGCAGCAAGACAATGTTCCCACTTTAGCTTGGTCAACCTATCTCGGGGGAAAAGATCGCGATTACGGCAGAGGAATCGCCGTTGATAATTCTGGAAATGTCTACGTCACGGGAAATTCTCATGGTGGTTTTGATACAACTGTGGGCGGATGTGGCAAATCTGCATTTGTCTTAAAGCTGGACCAGAAAGACAATATCCCCTCATTAGGATTTTCCACCTGTAATATTCCCTTCCGAAAAGGCGATAACATCGCCGTAGATAATCAGGGAATCGTCTATATCGTAGGGGAGGATAATTTTAAGATAAGTAATGCTAGTAATGGCGATATCGGTTTAAGCAAATATTATATTCCATCACTAGTGTCCGGGGAAACTTAGCTGATATTGTATAGGTTCTAAGTTGATTTTTCTCAATCGTTGTGGGTTTAGAGTCAAAATGTCGATTAAAGCTTTCTTATCCATGAGTGTTTCCCTTATAAC
>JACAVV010000025.1 GCA_024648695.1 Nitrospina sp. | reverse complement strand
TCCAAATCCACTTTTTATTTGCATCTTAAAGAGTGTGAGTTTAGGTTTAATCATAGAGATCAAGATCTCTATAAATTGCTACTAAAAATCATCAAAAAACGACCTCTTAACTAGTCTTGTACCTAAATTTAATCAATAAAATTAGCTACCCACTTAAAGCCACATAACCACTTTTACGAACGAACTCCTGACCTTCGGGACCCTTGATAAAATCGATGAACCTGGATGTGATCTCGAAAGGCGATCCGAGAGTTACCAGTTTTAAATCCCGGGTAATCGGATAGGTGCCATCGCTGACAGTCTCCTTCGTCGGGAAAATTGTCTTGTCGCCCAAATCGATTCCAAGTCCCACCACGTCCTTATTGACCCACGCCAGCGAGAGCATGCCGATGGCTGAGTCGCTTTGGGCGATTTTTGCCTGTTCCTCATTATTCGATCCCGTGACCAATCGAGTGCCCGGCGTTTTGGCCTGTGGATTTTTAAATAAATACTCCATAAACACATGACGGGTCCCGCGGTGAAACTCCTTATCTACCACGACAATTGGCCGGTCGGGTCCGCCCAGCGCTTTCCAGTTTTTGATATCCCCCAGATAAACCTTGCGAATCTGATCGGGTGTCAAGCGGTCGATTCCCGCGTCCCGGATTTCGGAAGAAATCACGCACGCCACACCGTCGCGGCCGATGGAATGGACCTGGAACCCGGCTTTGGGATAGCGTTCTTTTTCCTGCTCGGTGAGGTCGCGGGAAACCATGCCGACATCAATCTGATAGGTGCCAACGCCACTAACACCCACACCGGACCCCCCGGTATTGACCAATACCCTGATATCCGGAAACTTTTTTCGGAATAATTCTGCCGCACGCGAAACGACCGGAGCGACGGTAGTGGACCCGGCAATCCGGAGCGATGGTTTTTCAGTGAAAACCCGAACCCCATAAATGCTTATCAAAGCGATGATGATCAGGATTGCGATTGAAGATCGAGCTAAAGTTTTCATAAAGGCCATAACAGTAAATTATTGAGCAGAACTTCATATTATCAATATATATAGATCCATTAATATAGCATAAAAGACCTGTTTGTTTGAAATCTTGAACAATCGATATTTCTGACTATTTTTCTCCTTTTGGTCGCTGGTTTTGGCCATTCCTTTCAGATATGCAGGAGAAAATAGTATCTTATTTTTATCTTGGGAAAATTTAACATCGCGCAAATCTTTTCCAAACAAGCGACCCTTATCCTCGAAAATACGGGATTTTCAACTTTCATTTTTTAATTCAAAGGAGACAAATGAATCAAGCTAATAATGAAGGCGTTCTATTCATTGTCGATAATAACAAAGAAGACAGAAACTTAACTGGGTTGATACTGGAAGAAATCGATCCGGATTTCAGTTTCAGGGAATTTGATAGCGGAGAGGAGGTATTGCAATATTTCGATGCTTTGGAAGGCTCTACAGTCTTTCAGGAGCCTGATTTAATTCTGATGGATATCACCATGCCCGGAAAAGACGGGTTCAGTACGCTAAGTGAATTGAGGCAACGACCTGGAAGCTCCCATATCCCGGTCATATTGCAATCGAACCTCTGCGATTTCGAATACGTAAGCCGTGGTATCCAGATTGGAGCCCATGCGGTGGTGCCGAAATTTCAGAAGCTTCAGATAATGAACCAAATTCAAAACATCTTTTTCAATTTGGCTCCCACGGCCTGACCCTGGAATATATTGGTTTTGTTACGGATGGCTCAGGACTGACCCCAGAGTTCTTTCATCCAGAGATAGCGTTCCCACCATTTAGGGTTGTCTTTGTAGAATTTGACGGTTTCTTCCAGGCCTTCATTGAGTGGAGTGGTGCTTCTCCATCCCAGCATTTGATAGGCTTTTTCGGTGGAGGAGATGTGGCGGGTGACCTGCCCAGGGCGGTCTTTGATGTGCGTTATCAGACTTCGCGGTTTGCCCAAAATATCTAACACCATATTGCCGATGTCCAGCACGTTGGTGTCGATTCCCGATCCCAGATTGACCGTCTCTCCCAGCACCTTGTCGGGGTGCGCATGCAAAATGGCGTCAATTCCTTCACAGCAATCCCGCACAAACAGCCAGTCGCGAGAACTTTGCCCGCCGCCATGAATGGTAACAGGCTGATCCATCAAGGCGCTCACCACAAAATTGGGTATGGCTTTCTCAATGTGTTGATATGGCCCGTAATTGTTGAATGGCCTCACGATCACCGCGGGGATTTGATAAGTCTTGATGTACGAATACACCAGACGGTCGGCGCCTGCTTTGGCGGCGGCGTAGGGGCTCATGGGATTGAGCGGGTGTTCCTCGTCCATCGGCACTCGGTCGGCGGTCCCATACACTTCTGAAGACGATATGTGAATAAACCGTTCGACAGGATGGTTCAGGATCGCGTTGGCGATCACGTGCGTCCCGATGACATCAGTTTGGAAAAAAATAGCGTTGTCGTAAATCGAACGGGTCACGTGCGATTCGGCGGCAAAATGCACCACCACATCGCTCCTCGATACCAGTTCGTTGACGATGTCCGAATGGGTGATGTTGCCGTGATAAAACTCGAAGCGCGGGTCGCGCTTTAAATCGAGTCCCAGTCCGACCTTGAGGTTATCCAGGTTTCCGGCATAGGTCAGGGCGTCCAGCAAGATGATGTTGTACTGGGGGTATTTCTGGTAGAGATAGGTGAGGAAGTTGCTACCTATAAACCCTGCGCCGCCGGTAATGAGTATGGTTTTTTGGTTCGCGTTCATTTTCGGGGCTTATCATACACGCGCGGATTCATCGTGACAAGGGTTTTAATTTTGAGCCCTTAAGGCACATTTCGGGCATCTAATCCCAGGAAACAATTTGGCGATGAATTGACCAGGTTTTAAAAAACAACCCAATTAATTTGACAAGTATATTGTCTTTTTTTTATAATGACAATATACTTGTCAACCTGAGGCTTGGAAATGAAGAAATCAGCCCCATCCGTGCTCTATCAACTTATCTGGCAAACACGGCGTCTTTTTCAGCGGCTCCGTTCAACCAGTGAGGAACTATTGGAAGGCAGTGGCATCAATGCCAGCCATCGGGCCGTATTAGAGTTTCTCCACCTGAAACAACCACAGACCGTTCCTGGGATTGCGAATGAAAAATCGGTAAGCCGACAACATATACAAACGGTCGTTAATGACCTTCTGGGCCTGGGGTTAATTCATTCTATTGAGAATCCCGCCCATAAACGTTCATCCCTCCTGCAATTAACAAGGCGCGGAAAAACCCTGTTCGAATCCATTCAGAAAAAGGAAGCGTTATTTCTTCAAAAAATGGAGAAGCAGTTTTCGGAAAAGGAACTCATCTCAGCGCTTAACACGCTCAAATCCATTGACGACTATTTAGCCTCAATGAATTCAAAACTTAGCGACAATTCTTAATTAAAGGATCAACCCATGAATTATTTCAAACAACATGGTAGCCACATGATCAAGTTAAGCTGTGCCTTCGTCGGCACAACGGTATTGGTTTTATGGGGCTGGAACAACTCCATAGCTTATCTCTTTGGGCTTCCAATGATGAAGTTTAAACAAGCAACAGGACTGATGGTCCTAACAGGAAGTATCACTTTTTTCCTGGGTGGGGGTCGTGCACGACCTGGAAATTTCGAAAGCCCTGTCAACCATGATTCTCTTTCCGAGAAAGAATGATGCCGCTAAAGCAAAAAGTTGTGGCACAATTCATGCGTCCTCAAGGTTTTTGGGGCCAGGTTGCAGGGTTCATCATGGCTAACCGGCCATCCAATATCAAGCGTAATGAATGGACCCTGGACCTCCTGAAGTTAAAACCCACCGACCACCTTCTTGAAGTTGGCTTTGGACCCGGCGTCGCTATTAAAAAAGCCTCCAGAATCATTACAAAAGGTTCAATTGCAGGTATCGACCATTCCGAAACTATGCTGGCCCAGGCTTCAAAACTGAATTCTGACGCCATTCAATGCGGAACGGTTGAATTGTATTTGGGAACGGTAGAAGAGTTACCTGCCTTTGCCAGACCTTTTGATAAAATCTTCTCGGCAAACGTAGTCCAATTTTGGAGGGATCCTGTGGCTACTTTCAAGAAGCTACGCTCTCTACTCGCACCCAGTGGAATCATCGCAACAACTTACATGGCGAGAAACAAGGGGGCCACAAATGCGGATACGCACGCAATGGTCAAAGAAATAATAAGGCAACTCCAGGCTTCCGGGTTTTCATCTATCCGGGTGGAAGAAAAACAAATGAATCCCGTTTCGGTCGCTTCGGTATTAGCGGTGAATGGGGTGGAATAAAATTGAAGCAAGCAGGGTTTAACTAGCTTTTGAAGAAAGCCAGCGCACGAACCTTGATGATGTCCGGAATGTAGTCCCAGAACTTCACGAAGCGCTCGTAATTCATGTCGTAGAACCAGACCATCCAGGATTTAGCGCGCTGGTTGGTCTTTAAAACCTGATAGCGAAACGTGCGCTTGATCTTGAGAATTTCCTTGTCCGTCAAATGCGGGTAGGTGACGGCGGAATACAAAAAATAGGAATGCGGGATGGGCTTGCCGTTCAACCATCCGTTCTTTTCGCACAGGTCATACAAACCTGTCCCCGGATAAGGCTGGAAGATGGATACCAGCACTGATGTAGGATTGAGCCTGCGATTGAGTTCGATGGTTTCCTGAATATGCTCTTTGGTTTCTGTCGGAATGCCCACCATGTTGAAAGACATGGTCTTCAGTCCGTATTTGTGCGCCAGATCGAACGCTTCGATGATTTTCTGGTTCGTCATTCGGCGCTCCAACACCGTCTTGCGAATGTGTTCGCTCCCCGATTCAATTCCCATTTCCAGAGAAAAACATCCGGAGTCGCGCAGAAGCTGATAAGACTCTTCACGCATCGCTTCAATGCGGGCGTTACAGGTGTAGGGGATACCAAAATATTTCTTGTATTTTTCGGTGAACTTTCTCAACCAGCGGATATCGATGGTAAACACATCGTCGACAAAATTGATACGCTCGAAATCGAACCGGCGTTTCAGGTCAGCTATCTCGTCCATGATCTCATCAACATCCCGGTAGCGGACAAACTGGCCCTTGCCTTTAAAAATGTCCTGATAGGTTGGCTCCACGCAATAGGAGCACTGGTACGGGCATCCGCGTCCGGCGATCAGGTCGACGGTGCCGGATCGTTCGATGTACAATTGCGTGTCGTGTAAATCGCGGTCGGGAAAGGGCAACGACGATAAACTCTGGGTCAGGATACGTATCTGGTTGCGGTATACCTTGCCGTCTTTCTTGATCCACAAATTGGGAATGGAAGTGTCCAATTCGCCCTTTTCGAGACAATCCAGCAATTCGGCGGTAGGCTCCTCGCCCTCGCCCACACACAGGATATCGACGCAATCGAGGGCAATCGTATTTTCAGGGTCGATGGAAGGATGCACTCCCCCCCACAGGATGGTCGTTCCCAACTCTTTTTTCAGGCGCTCGGAGACTTCCACGCAAAACCCGACTTCACCGCTTTTTACGGAAAAGCCGCAGATGGTGGCTCCTGATTCGCGAACTTTTTTGACGGTTTCTTCAGCGTCACCGCCCCAGGTGTAATCGACGAATTCGCATTCGTGTCCGCGTTCTTTTAGATAGGAGGCAACGTAGGCCAAGCCGAGGGTGACTCGTTCCAAACGGGTCAAATTGGGATATACCAGAACGATTTTCATAGAAAGGCGCCTTCAATGGACGGATGTAAGTTGCTTAACTATACCAAGTTATGGATAAATGTTGTAAATCCAAAAAATAATTCATCACTCTGCATTATATAGGATCGGCATTTTTTTACCAAAATATATCCGGTCCCTTTGATTTACTTTTGGAAAATCGCGATTTTTGCCCCTATTTACGCTGAATCTGATGACACCGGACCTGTAATGTCAATTTTCTTAATAACTTATAAATTTATGATGGTTCGGGAGCAGGCATCCCAATCCCCTTGATTTCAAGGCTTTTTAATGGTTCTTCCGGTTTCCTTTTCGCTTCACAGACGCAAATCGTTTGATTTGCATGGCCTCTACACTTGCTGTTGATTCCCGGTAGCCGATTGACTAAAATTGCAGACTAAGTTTCAACCACCGGGAATAGAGTTTCGATCCTTTCAGCAAAAGCCCACCGAAACTGGACGTCCATAATGGCCGGGAATGATTCCCTCAGCCGTCTTTAAACCTTCAACCCTCAGCGCACTTGCGATTCCTTTTTCACTATCCGACTAGCCTTGGCCAAAAGCGCCGGGACCAATTCATTCTGGCTCTCGTCACTTTAGGCAGTTTGCTTCCCTTTGTGCGCAAACCTTTGCACATCGACGATATGTCGTTTTTGCATCTTGTCGAACGCTTGCGCAAGTTCGGAGACTATTACACGACGCCCTTCTACATGTTCGGGGATAAGGTCGAAAGCCTGATCAATTTCACACATCCACCCCTCATTTCGTTTTTCAATCTGGTCATTCTGTTTGTTTATCCTGCGATCACCGAACCCGCCCTCCACCTTATCTATTACAGCATCGCCATCGCAACCGTAATTTACGCTTACCGGCTGGCACACCGTTTTTGCCAATACCCCTTGTTTCTCGGACTTTGCCTGCTGTTTTCGCCGCCCTTCTACATTTTATTTCAGGGCTTCATGACCGATGCCGCCTTGTGCTGTTTTCTACTGATCAGCTTCGTTCATTTCATTGATGCGATCGATCAGGGGAACAAGAGGTCCCTATATCTCGCTATCGTTTTTTACGCACTGGCGCTTGGAACCGCATTTCAGGCGGTGGTGTTTTTAGCGGGATATTTCATATATGCCGTCCTGAATGGCAAACCTAAACATTTTTTCATGATGGGATGGTCTTTCATACCCATCGCGCTTTGGGTCCTGTATCCCCTCGTCGCGCTGGGGCTCACCCCCGACCCGGTTGAAGGCGTGGCGCTGGGTGACCTCGGGCAGAGGAACAAGTACCTGTATTTTATCTGCCAGTTCAGCCTGGCGTATGTGATCCCAGTCGGACTGCTGTTATCGATTTTGAAAAAAAGCGACGGCGGTACGGTGCTTTGGTCTTTGGTAGCTGGCGCAATAGGCTTCCTTCTCCTCGGAAAAGGTATTTTTGAAGCCTACACCTGGACACAAATCATCGTCCTTGGAGTTTCCGCCAGCGCGACATTTTGCTTTTTCTTTATCTTGATTGTAAAAATCGCTGGCTGGTTTTCCTTTAACGGGTCTCTTTCCAAAGAACGCAAAGACGACGCATTTATATTTTCGCTGGTTTTCATTTTTTTCCCGATTTGTGTGGTCTTCACGGGATTTGGTGCGAATCGTTACTTATTGCCGATCATGCCGTTCGTATTCATCATTCTGCTTCGCCTGGCGAATCCCTTAAAAATGCGAATGGCAACGCTGACCCTGGTTCTTAGCGCCGCTCTTTCCATTCCGGTGGCGCAAGCCGATTTTAATTTTTCAGCGGTGGTCAAAAAGTTTTCGCAGGCCATTCATATTTTTGTCCCGAAAGACAGGCGCATCTGGTTCGTCGGTGAATGGGAGATGCGGCACTATATGAATGCAGTCGGATTCAACTATTTAACCCGAGACTCAAAGGTGGAGGAGGGCGACCTGATCGTGGAGCCTTCGGTCATTTCGCGTTTGTACGTAAAGACCTTACCGATTCCCAAAAGACTGCACACTGAAATCAATTTCCATTCCGGCTCGGACTGGCGCACGCTCAATTTCGGCACTCACGCTGGTTTCTGGGGTCAGCACTGGGGATTGCTCCCATTTTGGCGCGGTACGGATTTGCTAGAAAAGTTTAATATTTACGAGGTGATCACTCCTGAACGGCGGCGCCAACTGAATTTAGGAAATCCGGCGATACCTATTACCAAACTGGACA
The DNA here is from genome assembly GCA_024648695.1 of Nitrospina sp. Lineage (GTDB taxonomy): Bacteria > Nitrospinota > Nitrospinia > Nitrospinales > JACRGP01 > JACAVV01. The sequence continues at coordinate 69,396 of JACAVV010000025.1, read as the reverse complement.
CTCTGCAAACACGGGTTATCGACATGCAAACGCGCACTACCCATGTCGGGGACGACCAAACTCCCTTCGAGTTTAATGTGGCATTGGACGGCACTTATCTCCTGGAAATGAACCTCGCTCTGCAAATTCCCGATGACTGGGAAGAGATTCCGGTTCCGGGACGGTTTCAGGTTTGGGTGGTCGATGGAGACGAGGAACAAATGGTTCACGAACAAATCCTGCCGCCCAGAACGCCCCATTTCGTGCATTGGTATCCGGTGACGGTGAATCTGGGAGGTTTTCAGGGAAAAGATGTGATGGTACGATTAAAAACTTCCGGGGTCAACGGCAGGATCGAACGGGGACCGGAAGCTTTATGGAGCCGATTGAATCTGGTTCGCGTGTACCATGTGAATTTCGATTCGGATCCCAACACAAAACACTTGTTGAAAGGCTTGCGAATTTTATGATAAAGACACGGTCAAGTCGCTTCGCACAGAAAGGAACCTTGCTTTGAAACCCATAGCCGATTTGCTTCGAAAAATACTCATCCGCATAGAAGGTCCCCCGCCACCTGTGGGGCAGACTGATTGTGAATCGCGGCCCGAATACATTGATTCGGCACCAAGCGATCAGAATGCCATCGACTTGTTTCCTGGCCAATGGTCGTCGGCCATGCCATCGAATCGCCCCGACTTAAAAGCGGGTCCGGTGAACCTGTTCGAAGATGAGCGTATTTACTGGACTGAGAAGGAAATTGGCGGGTTCCAGGACAAACGAGTTCTTGAACTGGGCCCTCTGGAGGCAGGGCATTCCTGCATGATGGAACAAATGGGAGCCCAATCGGTGCTGGCTATCGAATCCAACACGCAGGCATTTTTAAGATGCCTGGTGACCAAGGAAATCTTTGGCCTCACGCGGACACGGTTCAAGCTGGGCAACTTCGTCGAGTTTCTGAAAACCAACGAAGACCGTTATGACCTGTGCCTTGCCAGCGGGGTGTTGTACCACATGAAGAACCCCGCTGAGTTGATCGACCTTATTTCCCAGGCCGCAGATACCGTAGCCCTTTGGACCCATTACTATGATGAAACGGTAATAAAAAACACGCCCAAAGTAGCGAAACACTTTATAGAATCGACCCTCTCTTCTTACAAGGGATTCGACTACACTTTGTATCGCCAGGAATATCAGATTTCACTCAAAATGAAATCGTTCTGCGGCGGTATCGCGACCTACAGTCATTGGATTAGGCAAGAAGATATTCTTAACTGCTTCCGACATTTTGGATTCAGCCGATTTGAAATCAACTTCGATCACAAGGACCATGTCAACGGACCGGCATTTATGGTGATTGCCAACCGTTAGTTCAAAAGGTCCTTCCGCGTGTTAAGAAAGTTCAGAGGCAGATTTCCAGAAATTGGAAATCAGACCGCTTCACTTTTGTCCATGTGAACGATACCCCAGGAAAGATGGTCATTTTTACCCGCTTCCACCCAGTGTTTCAAACCCTGGATCATTGTATCGATGTACTCTTTTCCGCAAATTTCAACCATTTCATCATAGTTTTTTTGCGTTTCTTCCATCACACGGCGGTAATGGGTGGTCAAATGTTCTGAAAGGTCCACGACTTCGGCTTTCTTCATATCCAGCTTTCTGGCCTGCTCCACATAAAAACCAAAAGAACCCAAGGAATCCAGATGGATACGATCGAGTACAGGTTTTAAAATGCTTTTGGGGCAGTCGAAGGTTTGCATAAGATCCGTGAAAATAAAATCGCCGTCTTTATTTAACACACGGTCGACTTCTTTAACCACTTGCGCACGCTCGGAACTGTGCACCATAGCATCCTGAGACCAAACCACATCGAATGAATTATCCGGAAACGGGATATCTTCGAAATTGCCTTCCACTACCGTGATGAGGTGGTCGAGGCCGGCCTTTTTATTGAATTGCTCGTTTCTTTCGTTTTGAGTTTCGCTCAAGTTCAAGCAGGTGATTTGGGAACCAAATCTTTTGGCAAGGTACCTGGCGGCACCGCCATAACCCGAACCCAGATCCAGAATTTTGGTTTCAGGGGTGAATTTTAATTTGGATGCCATCATTTGAACAATGCGGGGGCTGGCATCTTTAATAGATTCATCCGGGTGGTTATAAATCCCCACATGAATATGTTCTCCGCCCCAAATTTTAAAATAAAACCTGTCGGCCGGAGAGCTGTTGTAATAGTCCTGAGCTTTATCAACAGCGGTCTTTTCAGTAGCAGTATCCATGAATGCCTCCTTATTTTTAATTAGATTAATTTCAGGAATAGCATTCAGACGCAATCATTCCTCCATTAAAAGAAACAACAAAAACGCCCAAATAAACTATTTGGTATAAAATTAAAAGTAAAAAACCTGCGGTTTTTTTTCGAGGAGTCGTTACTATACATTAATATGGCGGCAGTATCAAGTTTGCCTGGAGTACTTAACATGAATGGGGGCCTAATCCCCTTGATTTAAAGCCTCCATTTGTTATTGGCTTTTTTTAATGTTACCGTGAGATATGTGGGCTTTTATCGCCAATTTTATTAGCCATCTGTAAAATTACTGTTAATAGCAAGCTATCAATTCGGTTATGAATCTGTTTATTTCCTCAATCCCCGTTATTGAAAGTTTTTCTTAACCTGACGACATTGAAGCCTTATCCTCATTCCCATCTATTCGGAACCCTCTTATGAATCCTGAGTTTCAGCCCAAACCTGTTTTGTTTTTCAAAAGCACCAATCCGCCGGTTTTTATAATTTCCGCAGTCATTATGCTGGTTTTCATTTTGGCGGCGACTGCGTTTACCAAACCCTCTAAAAAGTTTTTCGATTTTGTCCAGGGTTTCATTATCAATAATTTCAGCTGGGTGTTCACGCTCACCTCGGTCTTGTTTCTGGTTTTTGTGTTGTATTTATTAGTAAGTCCGTTTGGGCGAATCCGTTTGGGCGAACCCGGTCAGCAACCGGAGTTCAATTACCCGACCTGGTTTGCCATGATGTTCAGTGCCGGAATGGGAATCGGCCTGGTATTCTGGAGTATCGCTGAACCCATCAAACACCTGACCCACCCGCCTATTGAAGATATGGTGAATTTTCCTGCTGGCAATCAGGCGGTTACGTGGACCTTCTTTCACTGGGGACTCCATGCCTGGGCTATATTCATGGTCGTGGGACTCTGTCTCGCGTATTTCTGTTTTCGCAAGGGATTACCTCTAACCATCCGCTCCTGCTTTTACCCCCTGTTGGGAGACCGGATTTACGGGCGCCTGGGCCATTGCATCGATATCTTTGCGGTGGTGGGCACCATGTTCGGGGTGGCCACTTCTTTGGGACTGGGAGCCATGCAAGTCAATGCGGGACTCAATTTTCTGGGGGACTGTCCGGAAACCAAACTCACACAAACCGTTTTGATCGGCCTGATCACCCTGTGCGCCACCACCTCAGTGGTGTTAGGGCTGGAAAAAGGCATCAGCCGGCTCAGCAACTTCAATGTCATAATGAGTATCTTGCTGGTGCTTGTCGTTCTAATCCTGGGACCGACCCTTTATATTTTCAAGACTCTGGGAGAAGGCATCAAGGGATATTTGAGCAATATCCTGTATTTTAGTTACTACAGCGAATGGGAGGCCAGTCCGAAATGGAAAGCCAGTTGGACGATATTTTACTGGGGCTGGTGGATCGCCTGGGCACCATTTGTCGGCATGTTCATCGCGCGCATATCCAAAGGCAGAACCATTCGCGAATTTATTTTAGGCGGAATGTTTGCCCCCGTGCTGGTCACCTTTTTGTGGCTGAGTGTTTTTGGCGGAACCGCTTTGCATCTCGAAACGTTTGAATCGGCGCATATTTCTACGGCCGTTTCCACCAATACCAGCACCGCCCTCTTCAAAACGCTCAATCATCTGCCTCTGTCGCAAATCACCGCCGCCTTGTCCACACTGGTCATCGTCACATTTTTCGTGACCTCATCCGACTCCGGAAGTCTGGTGATCGATATCATAACCTCCGGCGGACACCAGGATCCGCCACGAAACCAGCGTATTTTCTGGGCCGTCACAGAAGGGGTTATCGCCACCGTTTTAGTCGTGGCCGGAGGATTGCAAGCCTTGCAAACTGCAGCGATTGCCTCCGGGTTCCCCTTCGCACTGATCATGATTGCCATGTGCGTTGCTCTGGTGAAAAGCCTGCGTACCGAAACCTCTAAAGGGTAAGGGTATAATTAATGGGGAACTTTTGTCTTATTCAAGAGGATAAGGCTCATCAAACGAATGTCATTTTGAGTATACAAAAGAAAAGTTTTCTACCGTAAAAAGCCCCGAGTGTCGTCCATCATTTCATTCAGGATGACACTCTGAACTTTTAACACCAGAAGGTTATTCATTGGTAGGCTCAAAACAGTTTCTTCCTCCATAAACTAAGAATTATACGGATTGAAATCCGTTTCGTTTTATGAGAGCATTTTTACCCGACGTTTTAGAATATCTCTTTTAAATTAACCATAATGTTTTAAGCGGTAAATCTATTGACGCATTGATAGGGTTCGGTTTTAAACGATGAAGTTTGATTTCCTGGTAATCTTGTTTGTGTTTGCTTTGATGCTTTCTTTCAATTTGAAAGACTGCTCAGCGCATGAGCACTCTCATGGCAAATCCCATTCTCTCATGGGCCATGCCTCAAAGGGAGCCTCCTGTCCTCTGGACCACCAACATTCAGGAAAACCCTGTCCCCACCACTTGAAACATAATAATAAAGGCGATTGCCAAATCGCTAATGATTGCGGTGGGTCTTCCACTCCCAAAACCCTGTTCAGGGTCGTTTTACAAACCTCTTTCGATTTCGAACCTTTTTATCATTTGCGGTTCAGACCTTCCTTTAAAGGGTTTGCAGATTTCCAACGCTTGTACCAATCTTACAAAATTGATTCTTTGGATCGTCCTCCCCAACAAGCGTAATTCTTCCTTTTTAGCAAACCCTGATTCTTGTTTGGACTCATCTGGACCCGCGCCGAATCGTTTTTTTGCGATTTAAAGTTCTATGCTTCAAGCTCATTTGTATTAATGGGTTTTGAAACATCAACACTGGCCGTCATGTGGTTCTGATGAATAAGTCTGCCTGCAACTCATCCTGCAAAGCCCGGAATTTTAGCGTTTTCCGGCTTTGGGTTCATGTGGAAATCTTTCTGCGCTACGGAACCGGATGGAATCGCTCCTGACAAAAATGAGTGCTCCGGGTTTGCCTTGAAAAAGGAACCCTTTATCAATGCCCTGATCACAGGGCAAATCCTATGGCTGATTTCAGCCAGTACATCCACTCATTATTTTAGGAGAATCAGAATGGTCGATCATTTGCTCAGAAACAATGGAATCAAAAAAAGTATGAACTATTTATTGGCAGGCGTTTTAGCCGCGGGTTTGGTTTTCCCCAGCCTGGCAGGGGCGAATCCGCACACGACAGTGGCTAAAAAAAATACCCCCGAAGGATTTGACAACCGAGACCATCTGGAAGGCACCAGTGGGGTTTTGAACCATTTCAGAATTCCACACGGTTGTAACGGCAAAGCCATTCGGGCCATGAGTGTTGTCTTCCCCAATGGGGAAACCGTCTCTACCCGAACCGATACAAATGACCCGGTAACCCTTTCCGATCACATTGAAGGCAATGCCATTCGGGGACCGAAACCTGTACAGGATCGCGATATTTTCAGAAGAATTGAAACCAAAGATGGGCCGGTTCCTCCTTTCTCTCAATCCGGTTCCATTCAAACGACCGATATTCGTGCTTTTTATTACGAGGCTGGAAGACTGGAAACGCATTTGGTGGGGATGCTTCCCTGGGACGCTTCTTTCCCTACCTTCAAACCTGAATCTTGCGCGGTAGAACTGGAAGTAGGTATTGGAATTGGTAACTACTGTAACCGCACGAACAACGACGACCGTGCAGATATCTGGTTAGGCCGATTCACCCCGCTGTTCAATGATCCCGCCGTTGTGGTTACCGGCCATTGGTCTCATGTGAAAGTGGTCCGGGACCTGGTAAACAACCCATTGGACGGTGCTTGTGGCGCTGGTTTTGAAATTTTGGTCACGCCCGCCGATGAAGATATCGATACGTTTTTACCAGTCAATGGATATTGGCCGGCGAATTAACAGGAATACGAATGGAGTCCGCTCTCTTTTTTGGGTAGCGGGCTCCCAAAATGAGTCAAATACAGTTAAAAAGCTTGTTTTTACAGGTTTATTATGAAAAAATACAGCTATATTAACCAATTACTTTGATACGATGCTTGGAAAAGTCATAAAATTCAGTTTGGCCTTGATCCTCCTGGGGTTAATTGGGTCGGCTCAGGCGGCGGTATTTGAAAAACCGTCTAGCCACAAGAGTCACCAATCCAGCCAGAAGCACTTGCACTGCTTGCTGAACAAGCACATTCATGCCATGAAACCCTGCCCGCACCTCGATCCCAAAAGCAATTTGGGTAATAAGCAGTTTATTGCTTTGGATTGTGGGGGTAAACACTCGGGCATTCCAGCATCTCCCCAATTATCAGAACCTCCCATAGAGAATACCAGTTTTCAATGGATCATCCCTCCCGTTGAAATTTCCGGTTTGCCGGGAACCTCCATCCCTCATCCCTCGGTTCCTGCAAACTTGATCGACCCTCCTCCTAAAGCAGTCTGATCGTTACTACCCTTTTTATAATATTTAAATAATAAAACGCTTAATTTTTAACTGAGCCGCCAGACTCGAATGGTTCGCCTTCAGGCCGGAAGAATTTCGTCCTGTTGTGTAATGGGTGCCTCCTGATCGAGCCTTTTCTCATTTGAATATTTGTTCCTATTGATAATTGTTTCGTTTAGTTACATGTGAGGAGAAACGTATGATTCGAAAAACAGCAGGTTTCGGTTTATCTCTAATTCTGGCAACATTATTGTTCCCGGTTCTGACCTGGGCTTATGTGGGCCTGTGTTGTGCCCACTGTGGCGGAAACATGCCGCTGAACATTCCGGGTGGCGGAATCCCGGAAACGCATGAATTTCGGTTCAAGGTGAGCCAGTCCTATATGGAAATGGGCTCTATGCGAGATACCACAGACGATATCAGCACATCGTCCCTGCTCGGCAATCCGGCAACTGGAAAATTTGCCGCGGTGCCTGATGAAATGCGGATGTATATGACCATGTTCGGAGCGGCTTATTCCTTCACCGATGATTTTGCATTGATGATTATGGGAAATTACGTCCGTAACGAAATGGACATGAAATTCAATACCTTGCTTACCAACAATTCCGGTCGTGACGGATTTACAATGTTCTCCGACGGTTTCGGCGACACCAAGCTTCTTGGAAAGCTTCGAATGTATAAGGATGATAACCTGGCTCCAAAAATGCAATTCTCGGCAATTTTCGGTATGTCCCTGCCTACCGGTGAAACGGACAAGGAATTCACCGAAAATCCGGTGGCTGGACAAAACGGAACGATTCTTCCTTTCAGAATGCAAACCAGTAGCGGAACGGTAGACCCCATCATGGGATTTACGTTTCAAATGATCCGGGATCCCTGGTGGATGGGAGCCAATATCATGTATGAAGGCCACTGGTACGACAACGCGAGGGGATATCATCAGGGTCAGGAATTATGGATCGATGGTTATATTATGCGTCAGGTTCACCAGAGACTGGTTCTGCAAGCACAACTGAATTACAAGCACGAAGGAAGATATAGCGACGAACCTTATGAAGGGCGCGTTAAAGGACACGGCCACACGATGTTCAATCCTAACAACCCGTTCACCTCGCCCTTGTTTGATCCCGAGAATTATGGCGGTGAAAAACTGTCTCTTTCTTTCGGATTCCAGGTTCAGCCATTTAACATGCACGTCATCGAAGTATTGGCTACATTGCCGATTTATCAGAATTTGAACGGACCTCAATTACGCGACTCCTTTAGAATAATGGCAAGTTATTATCTTGAATTACCGACGAAAAGAAGCCGTCGTTATGTAGGAACCAAAGCACCGAAAGAATTGGGTTTCTAGTATGAAGTTGCAAGTCACATTGAAAAATCGAAGGTCGTTTATTCCTTTTTTGCCTTTGTTGGCGGGATTTGTTTTTGGGGCCTGCTCCAGCACGCCCAACATCCCGGAAGTGGAAAGCGCCGATGCGCAACTGTTTCTCAACAAATGCACCCAGTGCCATAGCTGGCCCCATCCGGGCCGGCACACGGCAAGGGAATGGGACCATTACCTGGAAATCATGGAAGGCCATATGAAAGAAAAGGGCCTGCCGTTTTCCTCTGAAGATAAAAAAATCATCCAGAGCTATTTACACCGCAACGGACGATAGAAAGGAACTTTCATGAAGTCCTCAGCGTTAACTTTAAAAATTACCTTGTTGGCCACTGCTTTTTTGGCTCTAACAACTTCGCTTGTATGGGCGCATCCGCAGGCTTTTGAGCAAATGGGTGTGGTCGCGCCAAAAACGGTGAAGCCGGCTCCTGATTTTGCCCTCACCGATATTCACGGGAAACCTGTATCGCTGGGAGATTTTCGCGGTAAAACCGTTCTGCTCAATTTCTGGGCCACCTGGTGCGGAGCCTGTAAGGAAGAGCTTCCTTCAATGGAGCGTTTGTACCAGAGTTTGAAGGGGAAGGGATTCGAAATCGTTGCGATCTCCATCGATCGGGGCAATCAGGATCGAGTGAAGAAGTATGCGAGAGAATACAATCTTTCATTTCCCATTTTACTGGATCCCGATCAAAAAATTCGGAAAAATTATTACATCATGGGTCTCCCCACCAGTTACCTGATCGATCCGCAAGGCCAACTGCGCGGATTCGTTTCCGGTGCCAGAACCTGGGACCACCCCTTGTCGAAAGAGATCATGATGTCATTTAAAAACAGCAGTGCGGTTGTTAAAAAGTCCAGGTTTGATAACGATTGATGCAAGGACTTTGCGCGAGGATCGGGTGGTGCTTGCTGGTTCTCTTCCTCGCTGGTGTTTCAGCAGAAGCTGGCGAAACCGACCAGTTGATAAAAAAGCTGGATGATAATTATTATTACCCGCAAACGAAGGGATTGAAAAGGGTCTCGGCAGAAATCCATTGGGAGTCGTTGGACCCATTGGCAGATGAGAAAAAGTATCTGGCCAATCCGGAGGTGAAATTCATCTGGGACCGCAGTCGGGGATCTCTGGATTCGCAACAACTGTTTAGTCTGCTTCGAGAAAACAGTGTATCCTCCGACCGGCAAAAACAGATATTGAGGTTTTTTGAGAATTACCGGGAAGTCATTATCCCGGAAACATTGATGCAAAGATTTAAAGGCTACGAAAGCCAGGTTCAGGGCACAACCAACCATTTGATAATGCGGTTTGAATCGAAAAATGCCAGAAGGCCCGTTCGCCGCTACGACCTGATGGTGGATACCAAAGCCTGGCATATCCGGAAAATGCGGATCTATCCACAAAGAGGGATTCGCAATATCGTTACCGAATTGAGATACGTTCAGAAAGACGCCAAATGGTTGATGGCGGAAAGCCGGGCAGAGTTTGAAATGAACGGCGTCGAGATGGAAGAAATTTCGGAGTTTTACTACAAGAAGGTAAAAGGAGTCTGGCTGTTGAGCCGAATGGACCAGCGCCTAAAACGCGAAGACAAAATTGTTCAATCGTACATATTCCGGATCCACGATTACAAGCTGAACTGAGGAAACATTCGTTACGGGTCCCCCTGGGAACTTTTAAACCCTTTTCCAAACCTCCATCCATTTCCAGGGGGACCTTTCTTTTCCTGCCCCAATTATAACCCAAGTGACCGAATCTTTCTATTATTAGGTATCATCGAGTAAAATAAGAACTCGTGGTAGGGATAAAAATAGTTTGAAACAGAGTGCTTTAAGCATCGTCTAAATAATCAAATTATCCTTACAGCCCTTGGGCGTCATCCTGAAGCAGAACTTGTTGACGCTGAGATTGCAAATTTTATCCGTGCAAAAAACGCTTAAAATATTATCTAATTTGATTGAACAAGGCTGTCAGGGACTGTACTGAAATTTGAGTGTGCATGGAAGCCAGATACGATTTGCCACAAGCTGGGGAACATGGAGACAACATTGATGTTACCCGGGTAGAAAGGGTGCAGGAGTAATTTAAGTTCGGTAAAAAGTAAGAACTCTTTTTTGCCTGAATTCTCCACCCACCTTTGACCGTGAGTAAACAAACTGGCTCTTCCCGCAAGCGTGGTTAGCTAGCGGGGGTTGATTTTGGTGATGCTGAAATCCTGGGGAGATTTGCCGAGATGATGCGCCAGCACGGCGTGGACGGCGGCGATGAGTTCCGATTCGTCACCGGCTGAAGGCGCGGCGGCCTTTGGTTTCGCTGGAGGCGCCGGAGGTTCTACATAAGGCATGAAATGGACGAGAACCTTGATCACGCCGATCAATACGCTGAGTACAAGAAAAATGACCGACATGGCCAGAATTGAAACCCAGACTGATGCCATTACCATATTACTGAGCCGAGGCTAAGAGGAATTCGGGAACCGCGTCGAGAACGGCATGGCCTGCCGACACGTCTCCGAACAAGGATAAAAACACACCTGCGGCCACAGCGCTACCGATCACACCAGCAACATTGGGTCCCATGGCATGCATCAAAAGGAAATTTGAATGGTCTTCCTCCGAGCCGACTTTCTGCGAAACCCTGGCGGCCATGGGAACCGCTGAAACGCCTGCCGATCCAATAAGAGGATTGACCTTGCCGCCACTGAGCTTGCACATGATTTTACCAAACACCATACCACCCGCCGTGGCCATCATGAAAGCCAGCAGACCTAAAATAATGATCTTGATGGTATTGAATGTTAAAAAGGACTCCGCCGTCATCGAGGAACCCACAGACAGCGCCAAAAGGATCGTTACAATATTGATCAGATGAGTTTGAGCCGTGTCATGCAATCGACCCGTCACGCCGCTTTCGCGGAACAGGTTGCCGATCATGAACATTCCAAGCAAAGGTGCGACTCCCGGGAGCATCAGCACGCACAATATTGTAGACGCCACGGGGAACAAAATTTTAACGTTCTGCGAAATCGGCTTCAACTGAGCCATTCTGATTTTGCGTTCTTCCGGAGTGGTAAAAAACCGCATGATAGGCGGCTGAATCAAGGGGACCAGCGACATATAGGAATACGCCGCAACAGCAATGGGCCCTAACAAATGCGGAGCGAGCTTGGTCGCCAGAAAAATCGATGTCGGGCCGTCGGCACCGCCTATAATTCCAATCGCACTGGCTTCCTGCAGATTGAACCCTAAAACCACCGCACCAATGAGGGTGGTGTACACCCCGATCTGGGCCGCCGCTCCTAACAACAACGTGTAGGGGTTGGCTAATAAGGGACCAAAATCGGTGAGGGCTCCAACGCCCATAAAAATCAGAGGCGGCAGGACTTCGTGCTTCACTCCCCAATAAAAAAGGTTGAAAAGACCTCCTTCTGCATCATAAGCCATATGGCTTAGAGGAAGGTTAGCCAGCATACAGCCAAAACCAATGGGTAAAAGGAGCAAGGGTTCGAACTTTTTCCAGATGGCAAGGTACAACAAGGTTAATGACACAAGGATCATAACCACTTGCCCACCACCCAAGGCGGTAAACCCTGTCGATCCTGCTATTCGCGCTATTGAATCCGTTAAACTAAATTCCATTATCCGATAACAGCCAAAGCATCTCCAGTTTGAACATTGGCTCCTTCCTGTACTTGAATAGATTGAACCGTACCCGCCGAATTGGCTTTGACTTCAGTTTCCATCTTCATGGATTCCAGAACCATTATGGTATCACCTGCATTGACCGCATCACCCACATTCACCTTGATCGTCACAACCGTTCCGGGAAGCGGTGATGGAATCGATTCCCCCCCTCCTCCTGCCGGTGCTGAAGGTGCAGAGGTCGCCGCTGGAGCGGCAGGTGCTGTCGTTGCTACCGGTGCCGCCGCCACTGCTGGCGCACTTCCGGCTCCGCCAAAACTGACTTCCACTGCATAAGGCCGGCCATTGACCGTGACATTATAAACGGCAGGTCCCGAGGCAGGGGCCGAACTGGCCTGTGGCGCCGCTGTACCCGCCGGAGCCTGAGCCGCTTTTGGAGCTTGGGCGGGGGTTGACGGCGCTTGCGGTTTACCACGCGTTTGAAAAAACTTTTCCGCCACTTTCGGAAACAGGGCAAAAGTCAGTCGGTCCTCTTCAGTGGTGACGCTTTCACCCGCCTCTTTAACCACTTCCTCCCATTCAGGTGAAAGCAAATCGGCAGGGCGGCAGTCGATAATTTTTTGACCTTCGGACACCTTATTCAAGAGGTCCTGGTCGATAACGCTCGGAAGTTTGCCGTATTTTCCCAGCAAACATTCGCGGGTTTCCTTGGTGATGACTTTATACCGCTCGCCGGTCAACACATTCAGAGTAGCCTGCGATCCGACGATCTGGCTGGTTGGCGTCACCAGCGGGGGATATCCCATATCCTTGCGCACTCGGGGCACTTCTTTCAGCACCTCTTCCAGTTTGTCCAGCGCGTTTTGTTCTTTCAGCTGATTTTCCATATTGGAAATCATGCCGCCGGGAATCTGCGAATCGAGGATCTTGACATCCACACTCTTGAAATCGCTTTCGAATTCTGCGTAATGCTTTTTGACATCTTTAAAATAATCACTGATTTCGTGGAGCAGGTTGAGATCGAGACCCGTATCGCGCGGCGAGCCCTTGAGTCCCGCAACCAGACACTCGGTGGCGTATTGGGATGTGCCCATCGCCAGGGCGGAGATGGCGGTATCGACTATATCGACGCCTTCCTCGATCGCTCTTTGCAGGTTCATACCCACAAGACCGGTCGTCGCGTGCGTGTGTAAATGAACAGGCAAATCCACACTGTTTTTGATCTCGCGGACCAACTCGCCGGTAATCTGAGGCGTCAGCAGTCCTGCCATGTCCTTGATACAAATGATGTCCGATCCCATATTGGCCAACTCTTTAGCCATCTTGACATAGAGCTCGACATTATGGACCGGACTGACTGTGTAGCTGATGGTGCCTTCCACCGTTTTGCCGCATTCCTTGACCGTTTCCATGGCCTTGCGAATGTTCCGGAAATCGTTCAGGGCATCGAAAATTCTGAAAATATCGATTCCCACGTCCACGGATTTTTTAACAAAACGCTCGACGATATCATCAGCATAGTGCCGGTAGCCCACCAGATTTTGCCCGCGGAGGAGCATCTGGAACGGCGTTTTAGGCATTTTCTTTTTCAACTGCCGCGCGCGTTCCCAGGGATCTTCATTCAGGAAACGAATGCAACTGTCGAAGGTCGCGCCACCCCAGGTTTCCAGAGAGAAATAGCCGACCTGATCCAGCTTCTCGGCGATGGGGAGCATGTGCTCGGTCCGCATTCGGGTAGCGAGCAGAGACTGATGCGCGTCGCGTAAAATAGTATCTGTAACTTTTAATGGCTTCGCTTGGGTATTCATTTTAAATCTTCGGTTTTAAGGGATTTTTAAATTATGTTGTTAAAGCCGGTACCCAGTGCACCCGACTCCACAGGCTTCTTGCCCCTATGAGCAAAAGGCCATTTCATCCTACCATCAATTTAAAAACCGGTGTCTTGAAAAATAAACACGAATCCAGCCCAAGAAAATCAGACCGGGGTTATTTTGGAACATGGAATGTTAAATTATTCAAAGTTTAAAATCAATTTAAATTTGCGCAATATTTTGATTGGGGTTTTTTATAATTGCAGGCAATGGAAAAGCGTCCCAACCCTCTTCCGGAAAAGGTATGGGCAATGGAAAACAATAAATATTCCTTCTTTATATATTAGCCTATTTATTCAAGTAGTTAACCAACTCAAGAGAAGAACTTTTTCATTCAATCTCAAAAGAAACATATCAGCATTCTGGTAGAAGTATTATCTTCTTCCTACAAATCCAGTAAGGAAGGTTGAAGGAAGGTTGAAGGTAAGGGATTCCATCAATGGGGCAACCTGGGAAATATTTTGATACCGATAAATGACCATCTATTCAAACCCTTGAGGATTAAAATAAACTCCGAATGGAGAAGGTAAGAATAAAAGGAATCATGCATTCCTTTTTAAGGTTCCCCTTTCTTTCATGATGACACTCTGGGTTCTTTACAACAGAAGATTTTTATTTTGGTGCTCAAAAAGTTTCTTACCCAACCACCAGGGAGTCTCCTGACTCTGTTCAGAATCGAAGGTTGGAGCAGTGAATAATTTTTAAGTTTCAAGCCAAGTTTTTTATGCTAATTTACTTTTTATTTTTTTCAAAAACAATTCTTTATTTGTATCCGACCATGTTATTTTCCTTAAAACTTCAAACAACAAAATCCCTAACTTTTCATTTCCTTCGACTTCTCCTATTTGCCATTTTGGTGGTTACCTGCCAATCGAAGTCTTTCGCTGATACGCTGATTGTTGCCGATTCCGGTAACGACGATATCCGCTTTTTCGACACGGATACGGGAAACTTTCTGGGAAATTTAAGCTCCTCGACACTCAACATCCGGAACCCGCGGGGCATGGCCATTCATCCCACAACGGGACACCTCCTTGTCGCTGACAACGGGTCTGGCAACGTAGGGATTCACGAGTTCGATATTCAAAACGATAGCTACCTCGGTATTTTCGGAAACACGGACACGATTACCAGTCCGGGAGCCTTGTTGTTCCATCCTGTCAGCGGCAACCTCCTGGCCAACAAGGTGCCTGTCGATGTCCAGGAAATTGATGGCACCACCGGCAACGTGATCGGCACCTTTGGCGATACGGGAGCGAATTTAACCATTCAAACACAGGGAGGTTTTGCGGTTCATCCGACTTCAGGGAACCTTTTCATGGTCGATACGTTCGGAGTGCAGGAATTCGACGCGGATGGCAATTTCGTGCAAACCTTTGGAACCACCGGCACCAATTTAAACTTTCCCGCCGACCTGATCTTTCATCCGGTCACGGGCAACCTGCTCGTTGCCGATTTCGGCAATGACGACGTGCGCGAATTCGATGGTACCGACGGCTCCTTCGTGGGCGTGTTCGGGGACACGGGAGACCTTACGGGTCCCGACACGCTGGCGTTCCATCCCCAGGACAACAGTCTCCTTATAGGAGATTCCGACGGATCGATTAAGAGTTTCAACGGTACGACCGGTGCGTTGATTGGCCCCTTTGGGCAGACCACTGGAAATGCCGGCAGGGCAACGGATTTTGTGGTTACTTCGGTGAGCCCCGGTGGGGTGACCAGCGGCGGCGTGCTCGCTCTCGATACAACGGATCCACATATAATCGTGGTCAACGCGGATACACAGGAGCGAAGAGGATTCAGCACGTACACGATCAGCAATACCGGTGATTCGGAAATCAACTATCGGGTGGAAGGGGATGAGGCGTGGTTGAAGGCCTTTTCCGACCAAAATAATACATTAATATCGGAATCCCTTTCCGGCACTTTGCAAGCAAATGCCAGCCTGGCGACCTTTGTTCAGGTGGAACTGAATTCCGCGCTTTTGTTACCCCAGGGTTTCCATCAGGGAACGCTCCGCTTTTTGAACGATACCAACGGTCAGGGCACCACCACGCGGGACGCCATCCTGCTTCTTGGCGGCGGTACCAGCGCCTCGCTTCCCGGTTTGATCAATGCCCCTTTTCCTGCAAGCCATTTTTTCTGCACGCAAGGCGGCGCTTGCAATCCGCTTAAACTGGAGGTGCCGGTCGGAAACGTGAGCGAGTCGACCCTGAACCTGGGTGTGGAGGTTGAAAGCAGTGGCGATTTCATAAACGTTCAATACAATACGTTCAGCGAATTTTTAAGCAACGCTTCCTCTGACACCAGCCTCTTGAAACCGCAGGCCAATGCCAACTTTTCGATCCTTGCAGGCGATGGCGGGGTTATTGCACTCACTCCCAACAACAACGTAACCACCTTGCCCACCGGACCGCAATCGATAATGTTCACCCTCACCGACACGGATTCGAACCAGACCCTGCTTAGCCAGACGACGCGTGTTTTCATCGTAAAGGATCCGTTTAATCTGGCAGGTTCTGAAGAGAAGGCGATTTCGCCCTATTGGCAGGCGGACGCGCAGACCTACACTTTCCTTGCTGTGTCGCATTCTTCCTTATCGGCGATGAACTCTGAAATCGGCGTCAGCGTCGCGGCGATAGTAAATGAAGGCGGCCCATTTGGGCTTTTTGCAGAATTCACCATTAGTCGAGGCCAGTCAAAAAAAGTTTTCATCGTCAGTACCAACAACCCGGTCATTAACGCGAGCAACCTGCCGAACGATGAGTTTATCGTCGGAAACGCTGAAGGTGGGCACGGACAATTGATCTTCAATCCCATAGCCACGGCCACTGCCGAACTGGCGGAGTCGGCCACCGACAGGGGATATCGCGACGTGACAATGTTGAATCTGTGGGGAGCTGTGGTGGTGCAAAGCACGTCCACCGGATTCGCCATGGAGTTTGTCGGCGACACTCAGGATTCGCGGGCAATAAACGCATCCGGGTTCAGCGGCTTGAATTGATTTTTTAGTTAGGTAGGCTACCCATTATGTATAAAAGACTCTTCTCCCCACCGCGGAAGAGAATTTAGGGGGTCCGGCGGACTTCTCTTTATTTTTCTCATGAAAAATTTCCCCTACCACTGAAAGGTGATGCTGTACACTTTCTTGCCAAATCCATTGTGAATGGAGACGGTCAGGAATCCTTCGCTATCAATGTGGAGTTTTCCGTAATTGAAGAAGAGTCTGGCTTGCTGGAAACTCAGGTTTTGGTCGCCTCCCTTCGGACCCAGCATGTACAGGCTTTCCGGATTGAATGTGGTATCGAACGCTTCTGTTGGAAATATTCCTGAGTTCATCGGGCCGGTAACGAATTCATAAAACTGGAAATTAGGACGATCCATAAAGGGTGTGTATCGAAACACTTTAGCGAAATGAACATCTCCGGTGAGGAAAATTGCTGAGGCGTTGATTTCGTTCAAGGTTTTTAGTATTTCGAAAAGTTCGTTTTCAAAACCAGTATCGGCTTGCGGTTGATCCTCTCCATTGGTGGCCGTACCGGCATCATAATTGGCCCAGGCGTCGCGGGCATGAGGAAACCCTGTGGGGATGGATAGCGGAACACTCGAACCTATAACCTTCCAGGTGGCGTTCGACTTTTTTAAATTCTCCTTGAGCCAATTGAGTTGTTTTTCTCCAAGCAGGGTTTTGGGGTGTTCCTTGCTGTCCGGGTCCTGATTGGCGTCCCGGTACTGGCGCGTATCCAGCAGGAATAGTTCTAGGTGCCGACCCCAGCGAATTTTGCGATATAGTCTGTGAGGAGAATCGGGGTTTTCCGCGACGGGATTGTAATCCAGAAAGCTTTGCAATCCGATGGGAAGCAGGTGCATTCCCTTTTTATAGGGAGCTTGTTCCCTTGTATCTTGTTTGGGGCCGAAATCATTCACCACTTCATGGTCGTCCCAAATCGGAAAGTAAGGTGTTTTTGCGAGGATCCGTTTTAACCCGGGATCTGAGCGGTTGTATTTCCAATGCGACCAAAAACTTTTCAGGTCGGAGGCGGGTTTAAAATCGCCGACAATTTGCGCGTTTCCATATCGGCCTTCAGAGGTGCAAATACCGTCCGCATAAATCATGTCGCCAAGTCCGATGAACAAGTCCAGATTTTCTTTATTAATCGCGTCAAAAATGGGAAAGCCCTCTTTCTTGTCCCGGCAAACGTTTTGTCCACCAACATCGTTTCCCCAGGCCAATGTGACCGGTTTATTCTGATTGACGGAGGGTGCCGTACGAAATTGGCCCTGCGCTTTTGATCCCTCTGATCCGGATGGGTCTTTGCTGGAAAACCAGACCTGGTATTGGTACCGTTGATCTGCCTTAAGCCCCGTTATCTTGATTTTGCCCGTGAAGTCGTTTTCTGCGAGAACCGAAGTCTTAAAATCTGATTTCCCTTCGGCGGAAGGGGTCAGTTTAACGTTCATTGTCGCGGACGAATTGGTTCTTGACCAAATGACGGCCTGACTTTCAGTGACGTCTCCAACGGAAACCCCATGTGTTATGGCAAGAAGTGGTTTGGATACTTCTTTCGAGTCTGAATTGCAGGAGCTTATAAAAAGGAAAAAAAGAATACTTATTAAAAATGGTTTAGTCATAATTTCTTTGTGAAAAAATCCTGATATATGTTAAGGGGGCAGGTCTCGAATTGACTATTTAGTCAATGTATAGGCTGGAAACGGTCCTCTGCTTTGCCCTGCACGACTCCCGCCCCTCGGACTCCTCCACGGAGGGCAAAAATGTGGACCATCTTGCGGTGAGGCCGACTTGCTGGTTGTTTTTCTCAATTGCCATTGGGTTGACCTTTTTCTAATTCCTCATTTGTCGCAGGGCGAATGCTGACAATGTCCACGTGGTATTGCAGTGTTTTGCCGGCCATAGGGTGGTTTCCGTCCATATAAACGGTGTCGCCATCTACGGCTACGATCCGAAACCGCTGTTTCACTCCATCCTCATCGCGCTCCAATATTCGATCCGGTTCAATTTTGATTTCAGGGGGCAATTGTGACTTTTTTGCTTTCAGTTTCAAAGAGGGGTCGACCTCGCCAAAACCTTCTTCCGGATAAACCGTGATGGTTTCCTGGGCGCCCAGCTTCATTCCCTTGAGACCCTTCTCCAGTCCCGGCAGTAATTTCCCGGCACCATGCAGGTAAACCAGGGGCTCACCAGTTGGTGAAGATTCCAGTTCATTCCCTTCCTCATCTTTCACTACAAAATTGAATGACACGACGAACTCATTTTCAATAATCATGGCTACTCCTATGGCGAACGGACCGGAGTCGTATGGTTGATACGGATAAATTCCAACTATCAAATAGTCAGTCATTATCGCGTGCCATTAATGAACGGGTCAAGCGTTTCCAGTATGAGGGGGAAAACTGATTTTCCAGGAGTTGATGAAATGAAAAAATTTCGGTAGTGTTTTTTTAAGTTAATTCATATTTCTGAAGATGATGAAAAAAACCCGAAAAAGCCGATCCAATAAGAAACTTTTGGGTAACCATGTAGGATCGCATTATTGTTGATGAATCCAAAAAAAACCTTAGCAAAGCTACGAGGAATTTAAATGATTAAAAATAGATCTTGAATAAGGAAAAGTTATAATTCCCCCCCCCCGGCCCTCTCCCGGTGGGAGAAGACCGAAATGAGGTGGAAAGATAAGGCCGAAGGCCCTCCTTCTCTCATCCCTTCACGCAGACTACCTGCCGTAGGGTATGAACGATTTCCACCAGGTCCTTTTGCGCGTTCATCACGTCAAGGATAGATTTGTAAGCGCCGGGGGTTTCGTCGATCACCTCAAGGTCCTTTCGGCACTCAACGTTCTCTGTGGCTTTTACATGATCGTCCAGAGAGAACTTCCGTTTCGCCGCTTTTCGCGACATCACGCGTCCGGCACCGTGACTGCAACTATGAAAACTGTTCTCGTTTTCCAGTCCGCGTACGATGAATGACTGCGCACCCATGCTTCCGGGGATGATTCCCAAATCGTTTTTTCGCGCACGTACCGCGCCTTTACGCGTTACGAGAATGTTTTTCCCGAAATGGTTTTCCCGCGCCACATAGTTGTGGTGGCAGTTCACCGATTTCACTTCCGCCTTGAACTTTCGCAGTCCCTTGGTCAGCGACACGGCTTTGATGACAGCCTGCATCATCAAGTCACGATTGGTCATTGCGAAATCCTGAGCCCATTCCACCGCTTCGACGTAATCGTCGAAGTGGTCTGCGCCTTCGGGAAAATATGCCAGGTCCTTGTCCGGGACGTTGATATGCCATCGGCGCATGTCCTGCTTGGCGAGATCGATGAAGTAGGTTCCGATCCGGTTTCCAACCCCCCTTGATCCACTATGGAGCATGAACCAGACGGTGTCCGATTCATCCAGACACACTTCAATGAAATGGTTTCCCCCACCCAATGTTCCAAGATGGTTCACGTGGTTAACGCTTCGGCCTTGTAACTTCGGATGCCGTTCCAACAGTCCCTCGTATACGCCGCGTAATCGTTCCCAAACGTTTCTTTGTCTGGTCGGGATGTTGTTCCAGGCCCCTTTGTCTCTTGGTCCACCGTTGTGTGTTCGGCCATGTGGAACGGCTTGTTCGATGTTCCTTCGCATCTCTTTCAGGTTTTCCGGCAGGTCCCGAGCGTTGAGATCGGTTTGCACTGCCATCATTCCACAACCGATATCCACACCGACGGCCGCGGGAATGATCGCTCCCAGGGTCGGGATCACGCTTCCGACGGTTGCACCGATTCCCCAATGCACGTCCGGCATCACCGCAACGTGTTTGTAGATGAAGGGTAACTGCGCCACGTTACGCAACTGCTGTTCGGCTTCCGGTTCCAGTGGCACGCCACGGGTCCAGGCCTTTATAGGCACGCCCTTATCGGGCTTGATCACGTTGAAATTTTCAGAAGCCATGATGTTTCTCCTATATATGGAAAAGGGAATGACAAGTAGAGATGAGACGGTTCCGGGTAGCTACCCGGGTTGTATGAGGATTCGAACCTCGTAGACGCGTTGTCTGCACCATGTAGTCTCACTGGCATTCTTTTCCTTAAATCAAAATTCAACCTCTTCAATCCGTTTCACAAAGTGGCCCGGATTGAAACCGTTTTCCGCAAACCCGGCTATGACCTCAAACACCTGGTCGGAAAATCCGCCCACGTTTAACACGTCTTCACCTTCCGGGATTTGAGTATGCATGTAAGGCTGAATATCCAAACACACCAGTTTCGCATTCGGGTTTCGGGATTTGAAAATTATCCATTCCCGATACAAACCCGTTCGTCGGGACGATGAATCGACCCAGGACTGATTGTCCGAAACAAGAATCACCAGATCACCTTTCGAGTTTCGCTTGTTCAACAAGGCCAAAGGCGCAGAACAATTGGTTCCACCGCCGCCGATGCTGGCCAGCCGTTTGGCATTCTGAAAAATCGTCGCCTTGGCCGGCAGTTTGATCGACACCACTTCATGTTCAAATGGGATTACTTTGGTGTTTGGATTGGTTCGCACCATTGCCGCGGATATCAAGGCCGCGACATCGATACATCGTACCACGGAGCTGGACCCTTTTCGATGTCCGGTGATCGATGAAAACGCCATCGATCCTGAAACATCCGGGCACACATAAACCTGTCCTTTGATTCGTGGCACATTTTCAATCGCGGATTCCATTGCGGATAACAAAGCCTTTCGAATTGTTTCCGGGACCTCCGGGTTCAACATGCAATGGGCCACCATGATCTGGTAAGGAAAAATCCTGGCAAGCTTCATTGCCTGAGTGTCGCGAATTCTATCGGCGATCAAGTCCACCATCTCCGTCGATGGTTTTCGCAGAGTCCGTTTCACCCAATCCGTAAAGATTCCAGCGGAAGTTGGGTTTGTGCCAAACACGTCATGCCGCGCGAAAGTGTTCAAATTCATTAAGGTCATTTTCCAGGGCGCGTTGCGAGCGATCTCGGTCCATTCCCTCGTCCCCAGATTTAAAGAAGCCAACATTTGAAACGGAACATCCGGGACCTCGTTGGTTTTACCTACTTTATAATCCTCAAAAGCCCGGACCACAGCAGGCAGTTTTTCAGCATCGTGTTCCTTGCCCAACAAGTAGGCGTAGAGCACAGAACGCACCTCGGACTCCGGATGTGGATGAACCATTTTGATCACATCCGCCAGAGACGGCTGATTGCCGATGCTGTCGCGAAACAGGGTTTGAGCTTTTCGGGCGGCCAACCAGTTCCGCACCAGGCGTTTCGGCAAGGAACCCAAAGACTTTCGTCCGACGGCACCCGACCGCATGATCTGTACAAAGTTTCGCAACTGCTTTCCGTTATCGATGACCCGAGGAAAAACCAGCTTCAGCACTTCCGGGTCGCTTACCGACAACACGGCGCACAATAGAGCGGGAACATCTTTCATGTATCCTTTTTCCCGGCAGTAAATAGCCGTCTTGCCGATGAATTCTGAATCGATGTCCTGACACAAATTCAAAATAGTGGTCAACTGCTCTTTCGCGCTTGCGTAGTAGGTGGCATTCAAACATCCGGTAGCCGCATACTGCGCCAAAGCATGTTTGGCCGGAAACTTATAAGCAGGCGCACCGTGTTCGTTTCTACAATTCGGTTTCGGTTCCGACGAATTTAAATGCGTTGGGAATAAAGTCTTGTTAGCCATGATTTGATTTCCTGAGTTATATCGTTTCGTTTGCCCAGGAGTAATTCACGATTGGTACCAAAACTTTAGGTCGCGATAAATTTGCTTGAGTTTCCTTGATAATTGGGCGGTTAGGCGTTTTTGCAAAATAAAGGAATTTGACAGGAAATTTTAAGAAGCTTAGAGTATATAGAAAAATTTATTTTTTTATATAAAAATTTCTATGAAAAAGACAATTGCGATTGGCCTGCTCGGACCCGTCCTCGATGAAGGTTTTTCCGTGAAACGCTGGGAACGTTGGCGTCCCACGGTTGCCTTGTGCCAGCACGAGGACTTGCTGGTTCACCGCTTCGAATTACTTCATCAAAAGAAATTCTGGCGCCTGGCTAATCAGGTTATCGAAGACATTAAAGACATCTCGCCGGAAACTGAGGTGCGCAGTCACGGCATCGAGTTTCGTGACCCGTGGAATCTGGAGGAGGTGTATTCCAGTCTGCTCGATTTCGCGCGCGGATATTCATTCGATACGGATAAGGAGGAATACCTGATCCACATCACAACGGGAACCCATGTGGCGCAGATCTGCCTCTACCTTTTGACTGAAGCGCATTACCTTCCCGGCAGGCTTATCCAAACGTCGCCGTCGGGGAAAAGAAACGCCACCGAACCGGGCAACTTCACTATCATCGACCTCGATCTGTCGAAATACGACCGTATAGCGTCACGCTTTCAGAAAGAGCACAAGGAAGCGGTTTCATTTTTAAAGTCCGGAATCGAAACCAGAAACGCCTATTTTAACCGGCTCATCGAACGCATTGAGAAAGTCGGTGCGGTCTCCAAATCGCCTATCCTGTTGATGGGTCCGACGGGTTCCGGCAAGTCGCAACTGGCCCGCAATATATTCCAGCTTAAGCAGTCGCGCCGGAAAATCGAAGGGAGTTTCGTGGAAGTCAACTGCGCCACTTTGCGCGGAGAATTGGCCATGGGGACTTTGTTCGGACACAGAAAGGGCGCATTCACAGGAGCTCTGGACGACCGGCCCGGTTTGTTGAAGTCGGCAGACAAGGGTATGTTGTTTCTCGATGAAATCGGTGAACTGGGCGTGGATGAGCAAGCCATGCTTCTGCGCGCCCTGGAAGAAAAACGTTTTCTGCCAGTGGGAGCGGACAAAGAAGCGTCCAGCGATTTTCAGTTGATCGCCGGAACCAACCACGATTTGTCCCGCCAGGTTCAGGAAGGCAAATTCCGCGAAGATCTCTTGGCGCGCATCAACGTGTGGACTTTCACTCTGCCCGGACTGAAGGATCGGCGCGAAGACATCGAACCCAATATCGAATACGAACTGGAAAAGTTTTCGCGGGACAATCAAATCTACATTCGTTTCAACAAGGAAGCGCGCAAACGGTTTCTGCAATTTGCCATCGCACCCGACACCCAATGGCGCGGCAACTTCCGCGACCTCAACGCCGCCATCAACCGCATGGCGACCCTGGCGTCCGGGGGGCGTATCAATGTTAAAATCGTGGAAGAGGAAATCGAGCGGTTGAAACTATTCTGGAAGAGCGGGGACAGTCGTAACGATGACGACCTGCTGGCAGAGCTGATCGGAAGCAAACAAGCCGAATCGCTCGACCTGTTTGATAAAATTCAATTGATAGAAGTTTTAAAAGTGTGCCGGACTGCCAAGAACCTTCCCGAAGCAGGCCGAAGGTTGTTTGCCGAATCGCGCAAGAAAAAGAAAAGCTTCAATGACTCCGACCGTCTCCGCAAATACCTTGATAAATTCGGTATTCAGTGGAAGGATGTGGTGGTATGAAAGTTTGAAAATTAAATTCCGAAATCGAAATTTTAATGAAAACTATCCTCTTTAGAGCCGATGCCAAGCCGGGAATTGGAACCGGCGATCTGGTGTCGCTCATCCAATTGTCAAAAACCTTTTCTGCGAACGATTGGAATTGCCTGTTCCTCGTCCAGGAAACCGCGCCTGCTTTGAAGTTGATGGAGGTCCATGGAATCCGAAACGTTTTCACGCTTCCGGAGGATTGTTCTCCGGAGGAGGATTTGCAAGCCCTTCGGCATCTGGTTGCTGAACATGCGGTTTCGCATTTGTTTGCCTGTATTACAGAGCGACCCTTGACAGAATACGGTGCGTTTCCTGAAAACATCAAAAAGGCCTGCATCAATTTCGATGGTATTGTGCCGGCTGAGTGGGCCCTGATCGTTAACTGGAATTTCCCTGACGATGATTGGTACCCCAGTGCGCCTGCCACGACAAAAAAATTACTCGGGCCGGAATACGTGATTCTTCCGGAAAATTTTGATTTGCAAAAGATTGAGGATCGCGTCCTGAGAAAACCGATTCAAAACATTCTCATTGCCATGGGCGGTGCGGATGAGTTCGATTTAACGACTTTGACGGTGACTAAATTCATTCAGGAACAAATGTGTTATGAGTTGACTATCGTCCTGGGACCCGGTTTCCAGCATCGTGAAAAGCTTGACGCTGTTTTAAAAGAGTCTAAACTTGCGTACCGTTGTTTGAATTCAGTTTCCGATATGTTTTCATTGTACCTGGAATGCGATGCGGCTATTGCTACGGGGGGGTTGACATCTTCAGAACTGGTGGCGACAAAAACTCCGTCGATTTTGGTGGCGGCCATGGAGCATCAGGAACGGCGGTGCCGGTATTTTCATGAAAAGGATTGGGCGGTGTTCATGGGGCATTGGGAGCAATTCAAACAAATGCCGCTCCAACCCGCCTTGGCGCAATTGGAAGTGTTCGAAGCAGATCGATTCACCATGAAATTTTCAGGCCGTGAAAAAATTTATAAGGCCTTCGCAGGTATCTAAAGTTTATCAACGATGAGGTTGGGTAAATACCCAGAGCGAACTCAAGCCTTTATGAAAATGCAATCTCTATATTCAATATCGATAGGTGGCTGTCCAGCGGTGCTGGACCTCAATCTCCTGATTGAAAAATTAAACAGTCTTCCCGATGATCAAGCCAGGACTTTTTTAGCGTTTCGCATGGCATGCGAGATTCTGCATTTTCAATTTCCTTTCGACTTTCGAAAACGTTTCGAAAGGCCGCTGGAAACGCATGATGTCTTTAAATTGGTCAATGCCTATGGGTATGGGAACTGTAAACAGATCACAATGTTTTTGCAGTTTTTGCTGGTTCATGCCGGCGTGTCGTGCCGCGTGTTGTCTTTAAACGACCGTGAAAAAAAATGGAACCATTTTGTACTGGAAAGTTTTTACGATGAAACCTGGCATTTGTTTGATCCGGATTTAAAGGTTTATTTTTTCGATGCAGAGGGCAAGGTGGTTTCTGCCAGCGATGTGGCGAACGGAAATTTTACCGGAATATCTGGTGAATTGTCCTGCAAAACCTGGCAAGTATTTCATCCTCAATTGAACGAGGAGTCGTTTCACGAAATTTACTTTTCGCTCTACGATGAAATTGAAACCTTCGATATGGTGGATGACCGTTACGTCTGGAAAGAGGAGTTTATGGCCCATTATGGCTTATCCCAATGGTATGGAAGCCAACAACCTTTATGCTGGGTTCCGGAGCCAATTCGAGTTCTGGAGGTTTCTTCAGGCTGGGGAATTGTAGATGGCGAACGAAAAGCTTCCGATAGCTCTATGGGTTTCCCGAATTTGGTTTTTGAATTCTGGATGAAGGACCAGCAATTTACTCTCAACCAGTTTCCTTTTCCAATTTTGGAAATCAAGCTGGGTACAGGTTCGGGCACTGGAAAGATCAAAGGAACGCTCCATATTCGTGGAAAATCATTTGATTTTGAATCGGGGTGTCAGGAAGGTTTATTGGGAGTTGTTCTTGAAAAAAAACCGGATTCTGCTTGTTTGCCGGTATATAGTTTTGATTTGAGGACGGAAAGGCCGGTTGAAACTATTGCGATTACAGTTCAGGCCTCCGTCTGCCGTGCGGCTCTTTTTCAAATTATTGAGGAAGAGTCGCGATTTTCACCTTAAAATTCGGATACCATCATGAAACAGGTTTTAGAACGATATAAAGAATCGGAGTCAGATGTGCAATTGCATGTACGCGATAAAATAGTGGAAGGTAAAATTCAGGCCCTGGAGGATGATTTGGTGCATCTCCTCGGAGACCGCTTCGAATATTTCGTTCCTATCGACCACGTGTTATTTGTTGGCGCAAAATTAAATGCCGATCAACAACGACGCGATAAAACGGTAGGTTTTAAATAGGGAGAGGAGGGCTTACCACTATATTCTTTTAACCTTTATAATATTTATTTGTCCCCTTGCTTAATTTTGGTTCCCGCCGGTCGCAATCGGCACCAGCCGGCGAAGAGGCTTCCCAGGATGCAATGAGTCAATGCTGAAAGCGCGCCGGGGACTGTGGCCAGTCCGAATCCCGGAAAGTTACTGCGCGCCAGTTCGGTGGCCAGACCGGAGTTTTGCATTCCCACTTCTACGGAGATGGTTCTGGCGGATTGGGTTTCCAGTCCGGCCAGGCGAGCCAGGCCCCAACCCAGCGTGAATCCCAAAACGTGCAGAGTGATAATCGCTAGAATTAATGTTGCTCCTGTTTCCAGGATGGCTTGCTTTTTTACTGCAAGGATAAAGTCCACGATAAACACGATGGACAGGACCGCAAGAAACGGGGTGTAGGCATTGATGGCTTGCACCCAGCGCTTGAAATAATGATTCAGCAATACCCCCAAACTTACGGGAAATATGACCACCTTAAAGGTGTTGATTAAGAGTCCCAGGGTGTCCACTTCTATGGAATCCCCCAGCAGGTCTCTGGACAGGAACAGGACCAGTCCCGTGGTCAACAAGGGTGTGGCGAGGACGGCCAAAATGGTGGAGCAGGTGGTCATGGATACGGACAAGGCGACATTGGTCCGCGCGATAAAGCACACGACGTTGGACGCCGTCCCTCCCGGACACGAGGCCACTAACACCAGGCCGATCATATAATCAATGGGAAGAGCGAAGCCTTTTGCAATGAGCAATCCCAGCGCGGGCATGATGCTGAACTGCAACACCACCCCGATAAAAACCGACCGCGGCATTTTCAACACCTGCAAAAAATCCTTGAGGTCCAGAGTCAGGCCCATGCTCAGCATGATGATGCCTAGAAACAGGGGAATCCAGGTGGGCTGAAACCAGGTCGCGGTAGCGGGTTGCCACACAGCCAGCCCGGCGCCAACCACGACCCACAGGGGAAAGGCATTGGCGAATGCGGTGAAGACCCGCTCGGCTTTATTCAAAAAGGCCCCGGATTCAGGCAGAGGTTTTTTGGGATTTTAGGGAGGAATTCTCTGTTAATGATAAGCAGACCCTCTCTCTCCTGGCGGGAGAGGGAGAGGTTAGGGAAAATAATAAGGCCAAAGACCCTCATTATAAGGTCCTTATTAAAAAGTATTGGGCCAGTTTAAATGGGTTTATGGGTTCCATTCCTCTAATCAAAAACTCGGGTTTGCATTATCCAATCCGGACCCTCTGGTATTTTCAGGTCCTACGGCTTTTGCGCAATGATGCTGGAGTACGCTTCCCGCCCATCGTCGAAGGCTTGGTAACGGATGATTTTATAATCATTGAACCATTGCAAGAGTTCGTTGGTTTTGAGCAGGTACTTGGGATTGAAGCCGCTGTATTTGAGGTAATCGACATTATAGGTTTCCACCACCGCCATGCCGCCGGGTTTCAGAGCTTTTTTAATTTGCGGAACCAGGTCGCGTTGCATGTAATACATGCACAGGATCACATCGTAAGCATTCTCTTCCAGTTGAACGGATTCCAGATCTACTACTTCGGTGATGATGGAAACACTGAATTCTTCCGCAAGGCGGTGCGCTTTTTCGAGTCCTTTGGCGGAAATGTCGACACCCTTCACGTCAAAGCCTTCGGTTGCCAGGTACACACCGTTACGGCCCTCGCCCATGGCCAGATCGAGCGCTTTTCCTTTCGGCAACAAATGGACATTGTCCTTTAGAAACGATACCGGGTTTTTCCCGAAAATATATTTTTCCTGATCGTACTTTGAATCCCAGCGTCCTTTATCCCGGGGTTTGGCTTGAGCCTGCGAAAAGTTGTCCAAAAGGGCGCAGGCGAGGAACAGGCAACTGCAAAGGATCACCAGGGGGCTGGGTCGGCGAAATGATTTCATGAATGTGTCTCCTTGAAAGGTATAAAAATATTGTACTTCAAGGCCATCCACTGTCAACCCGATTTCCCCATTTACTTGCGGGTCCCGTGTAATGTAAAATTTTGGTATAGCGGAATTTTAATGATGGGCCTCGTTTGTCTGTATACTTTCAAGTCAGGAGAATATAATGAAATTGAGGATCGGAAATTTGAGCCTTGCTGTCCTGGTTTTAAGCGTCTTTGTTTTCTTACCCTTTTCTGCCGGAGCGGAAGCCCCCTCGGAAAAGGATGCGGTTTCGAAGTCGGCGGATCAAAGGTTTTGGGATATGGGTGATGGAACGGTGTATGACTCGAAAACCCATTTGATGTGGATGCAGAAGGACTACTGGCAAATGAAAGCCAAATGGCTCAACTGGTACACGGCCAAAGAATTCGTTATGAGAATGAATAACAAGAAATTCGCAGGCCATTCCGACTGGCGCCTAGCAACTGTGGAAGAAGCGAGCAAACTGTATCAACGCAGAAAGCGCAATCAGGACAAGGATGGGGACAAAATTTACATCGACCGGATTTTCCCGAAGGGCGCTGGGTGGGCGACCTGGACCAGCGAGGAAAAAGGCGCCAAAGCGGTGGTTGTTTCTTATAAGGACGAAGGGGGTACGGAATATCAGGATAAAATCTCCGGAACGGATGCATTCCTGCGCCTGGTTCGGGGACCTCTTGATAAATAATCGATCCAAAAGGAGGGTTCCAATGAGAAATGAAAAAGCTAACATTAAAGTGGTTCTGGTTGTCACGATTTTCGCCTTTTTAGGTCTGTCGTTATCTGCACAAGCCGCACCTCCCAATCCATTGGCAGGCTACACCATCCATGTCACCGCTCCGCATATTATGGATGGGGAGGTAATCGGACCGTTTCACCATTTTTGCAAACCGATTAATGCGGATATCATTCAATGTATTCTTTTCGAGTCCACAGACCCGAACGCGCGCATGACTGAAGTGGAATACATGGTTTCTAAAAAACTGGCGCGATCCGTTTTGCCCAAATGGTCACATCGTAAAAACTGGCACGACCACCAGCAGGAAATTGAAACCGGCCGCGTCGCTATTTTGAATCCGTCCGACGCCAAGTCCCAAAAGCAATTGGCGGAGTATGTGGGAAAAACCGACGGGATCATTTTTCATCTATGGCCGCATGGGGCTCCGATTCCCGATGGTAGTGTGGGTATCGCGCAGTCGGTAGGGCATTGGGAAGCCTTGCACGGTATGGTTTCCGAATCGGCGTCAGCTCCTTTAGGGGGTTCTGCGGGTTCGGGGAAAACCCAATTGACTGAGGAAGATTTCAAGCGCCTTGGTATCAGCGAAACGGCGGGCAGTCATTAAATGGAGGTAAGGTTTGAATCGTTGATTCGACAAACCCGAAACGAAGGTCAGGATTGAACTGAATCACCAGGTTTGAAATCTAATGAAGAAACACAAGATTGTTTGGCTAGGGATGGCTGGACTGATTGGTTTGAATGTTTCAATCAGTTCAGCGTTTCATCCCAGTGTGTACCACCCGCGCGTTCCGGAGTCCATCCTGGAAGAGGTGCAGGAAATTGAAGACCCTGATCCCGTAACGGCGGAACGGATTGAGGCGGGTAAGAAAATCTATTTCGGTAAGGGTTTGTGCGTGACGTGCCATAGTAAAAACGGCAAAGGTGTTCGAATTCCCGGTCACTCTCCCAGGAATTTCACCGATGCCAAATGGCAGGAAGCCCGGACCGATGGGGAATTGATGTGGATCCTGAAAAATGGCAGTCCGGGAACGGGTATGCCCATTCGAGTAGGAAAAGTGATCTCGGAAAAGGAAGGGTGGGACGTGATTCAGTTCATCCGCACCTTTGCGCCTGATCCTCTGGATTGATTCCTGTATATTTGTAGTTATTCTCAGCTAAAGGAGAAAATATGGAACGGTTGTCTCTGGCTTTTACCGCTTTAATTATATTGTTGATCCCTCTTTCCGCTCAGGCGGAGGATTCCGGTTTTTACGAACCGGTACCGAAAATGGTTTACCCAAAAGATAATCCCTGGAGCCAGGCAAAAGAGGACCTGGGTAAGATGTTGTATTTCGATCCGCGCCTGTCCGGAAGCAACTGGATCAGTTGCGCCACGTGCCACAATCCCGGTCTGGGTTGGGGTGACGGTTTGCCGCGTGCCATCGGCCACGGTCAGAAGGAACTGGGGCGGCATTCGCCTACGGTCATCAATAGCGGTTTCTTCGAAGTCCAGATGTGGGATGGCCGCAAGCCGAATCTGGAAGAACAGGCCCTGGGGCCGATCCAGGCTAAAGGAGAAATGAATCAGAATTTGGATGATTTGGTCAAGGAACTGAAGGCTATTCCGGGATACGTGACGGCTTTCGAAAAAGTGTTTGGCAAGGATTCCATAAGCTCTAAAAACATTGGAAAAGCAATTGCCACTTTCGAACGCTCGGTGGTTTCTAAAAACGCACCTTACGATAAGTATATGAAGGGTGACAAAACAGCGATGACGGACAGCCAGGTGAATGGCATGAACCTGTTTTTCGGCAAAGCCAGATGCGCCATATGCCATAATGGGCCAGCCTTCACGGACAGCAACTTTCATAACATTGGAGTGAAGCAGGAAGGGCCGCTTAAGAAAGATTTAGGACGCTATAACCAGACCAAAGACGAGGCGGACAAGGGCGCTTTCAAAACGCCTGGCTTGCGTCACATTTCGCGTTCGGGTCCTTACATGCACGATGGCAGTGAGGCGACCTTGAAAGAGGTGGTGGAGTTTTACAACCGGGGCGGCGACCGAAACGAAAATAAAAGTGCATTCATCACGCCGTTAAAATTGAGCCGGAAAGAGGTGGATGATCTGGTTCATTTTCTGGAAGCTCTGGAAGGGGAGCCCATCATCGTTTCTATTCCCCAACTCCCGGCCGGCCGGTAGAAAAAGCGGCTTGTCTCGCTTGGCTAGTGCACCATAGATTGCTGTCAGAGTTTTTGTTATACGAGGCTGACAAATTGGGAAGAGAGGGTAAAATGACCGTACCGTATATTTTAATGACATTTGCCCTTTGAGAAATAGTGGTAATACATAATCTTGAAAGGTATCCGTTTGAATTTTTATTTTTTGGTGAAGGATAAATTATGGCTTTTTCTTTAAATGACGTTGAGTGCTCAAAGCAAGTTAAAAAATTATTCCTCTCTCTTTCTGTCGCATTACTTGGCCTTTTGATGGCGCCTCCCGGCGGTTCTTTTGCGGAAACCATTAATGCAGATTCAGCACCGCAAGTGGCCATGCATTTCGGACGGCCCCATCATGGAAAACATCACGAAATGCACCACGGTATGGGCCGAGGCGGTAGCGGTATTTGTCCGCAGGTAAGAGCCATTGTGCAAGCGCCCGAAAAATTTCAGGCCCTCAAGAATCCGCTGAAAGATAATCGTGATAATTACCTCGCGGGCGAATCTCTTTACCTGTACCAAGCCGAACCGACTGTGTGTAAAGTTTGTCACGGAGATTCCGGAAACGGTATGGGAATGATGGCGCAGGGTCTGCCTGCATTACCAAGGAATTTTACCTGTAAAGAAACGATGAAAGATATCACCGACGGCCAGATGTTTTACATCATTCGAAACGGTTCCGGAGGTTCCGGAATGCCTGCATTTAAACTTTTAGGCGATAAAGAAATTTGGCAGTTGATCATTTACATTCGGACCTTCACCCGAAGGGCTCGCTGAGGATTTCCACTTTTGCCTTCGGCCTGGGATTGCTTGGCCTTGGGGTATTGGGTTTTGTCAATCCCGCCGAATCCCTGGTTGCGGTCAATGAGGTTTCTTCCGGCAAAAGGCAAACGTTCAAATCCTTTCAGATAGCTTCGGGAATTTGTCCGCAAAAAAGAAACACCCGTAAAGCTCCCTCCCGTTATCGGAAAATGAATAATCCTCTGCCGGAAAATGGGGAGGTGATTCAGGCAGGGAAAACGCTGTATCACCGGGCGGCAAAACCCACCGCCTGCCGAATGTGTCATGGAAGCCGCGGAAACGGAAATGGCAAACTCGCGCTGAGGCTGGATCCTCCACCGCGAAATTTTACCTGTTCCCAGGTCATGAAACCGTTGTCGGACGGACAGTTGTTCTGGATCATCAAACACGGCTCCCCCTCCACCGCCATGCCTGCGCACAAGGACCACCTGAATGACAGGGACATTTGGAAACTGGTTCGGTACCTTCGAACCTTTGCCAAGTGAGGTCGATGTTTCAGCATGCCATACAAATTTGAGGGAATCGGAAATACGTTTCAATAAAAGGACACCAAAATGACTCGAACTCATCCAACACCAGGCCGACAAATCTTTTCGTTGGCATTGATTGTTTTTTTTACATTGCCAGGCGCTTTTTCTTTCGCAGAAGATTCTCCGCGTCCGAAATGTCCACAGAGCCGAAAAACCGTTTCTGCTCCTCCAAAGTTCCTTGCGAAAAAAAATCCATTGGAGATTAGTCCGGAGGTGATGGCAGGGGCGAAACTATTATATGAAAAAAAAGCACAACCTCTCGCCTGCAAATGGTGCCACGGTCCCAAAGGGGACGGTGTCTCTGACCCTGATTTCCAAAGCACACCCCCCGCAAGAAACTTCACCTGTAAAGAAACCATGAGTTCCGTACTCGACGGCCAATTATTCTGGGTGATCAAAAACGGGTCGAAAGACACATCCATGCCCGCCCATGGTGACCTGACCGAAGAGCAAGTCTGGGGCCTCGTCCACTACATCCGCAATTTTTCCAAATAGGCATAGAAAGGAACATTGATAAATTCTCACTAAATATTCCATTTGCGAAAACCAAATAGATGATTAGCGATGGAGTGGGATGTGCCCCATTAGAAAAAAAATCTGAAAACAGGGTTGACTAAACTGACTAGTCAGTCTAATATGTAATTATGGAATTGACTCAAACGCAGGAAAAACTTTTAGTCGCGGCAAAAACTTTACTGCTTTCCAAAGGATATCCCGCAACCACCGTGGATGAAATCTGTGAAAGCGCCGGGGTGAGCAAGGGAAGTTTTTATAATGCTTTTCCAAGTAAAGAAGCCATGGGGCTTTCACTTTTGGGTTGGTATCACGAAGGAGGCCAAAAAAAAGTGTTTGGTGGAAAATACAACCTTGTGGAAGACCCCAGGGGCGGAATGTTTCAATTCCTGAAAGAAGTTGAAAAAAATTCAAAAACCATTTGGGGGGAGGGTTGTCTTCTGGGTAACCTGGGTATGGAACTGGCCGAAACAAGCCCCAAAATCAAGGCCGAGGTGGCTTCGTTATTCAAAAAAATTTCCAGTCGTTTGGAAGTTGTGTTTGCGCCTGCGGCCTCTGGAAAAAAGGGCAAGGCTCGACTTTCAGCTAAAGAACTGGCGGAACAGTTTCTCGTCATGTTGGAGGGATCCATCCTGATGGCCAGAATCTATGGTAACTGGGGCATTGTGACCCGGAGTTTTAAAAACTTTGAAGTCATGTTGAAAAATAACATGAAATAATTTTTGTTTTATAAAATGACTGACTAGTCAGTCTAAACTTGTTTTTAATGGAGAATTATTATGTCGGTTTTAAACGCAAGCCTGGATGAAATTAAAATGCATGAGTTCATGGGAAAAATGGTTGGAGACCTGGGGGCCGCTACCAGCAGTGTGTTGGTGTTGATCGGTCAAAAGCTGGGTCTTTATCAGGTTCTTGCAGAACAGGGTCCGATGACAGCGGATGCTTTGGCGAAAAAAACCGGGACCCATGCGCGTTATGTATTGGAATGGGCCTCCAACCAGGCGGCTTCCGGTTACATCGAGTATCACGAGGAGGATCATACTTTTTCCCAAACCCCGGAACAAGCGGCGGTATTCGCTAACGAGGAAAGCCCATTCTTCTTGGGTGGGGGATACGATTCCCTGGTTTCGATGTTCGCTGACCAGCCTAGGTTCACCGATGTTTTTCGCACGGGCAAGGGAATTTCCTGGGGCGAGCACGATTCGTGTTTGTTCTGCGGTGTCGCCAAATTTTTCAAGCCGACCTATAAGGCCCACTTGCTTCAATCATGGATTCCTGCGCTGGAGGGGGTGCAGGGGAAGTTAGAAAAGGGAGCAAGAGTTGCTGATGTCGGTTGCGGGCATGGGCATTCCACTCTCCTCATGGCGGAACGTTTTCCAGAGAGCACATTTTATGGTTTCGATTTTCATGCACCCTCTATTGACGAGGCAAATAAGCTGGCTAAAGAAAAGGGGCTGATAAATGTACAGTTCAAAACTGCCAAAGCCAAGGAATTTCCGGGTGAATCGTATGATCTGGTTACCTTCTTTGATTGTTTGCATGATATGGGAGACCCCGCAGGTGCGGCAAAGCACGTTTATAGTAAATTGAGCGAAGATGGCACCTGGATGATCGTTGAGCCATTTTCCCATGATAGCCTGAAGGAAAACTTGAACCCTGTGGGCCGGGTTTATTTTGCTTTTTCTACCACCGTTTGCACGCCTTCTTCGTTGAGCCAGGAAGTAGGTTCGGCCCTGGGTGCGCAAGCCGGTGAAAAGAAGCTTCGAGAGGTGGTGACTTCCGGCGGCTTCACCCGGTTCCGTCGCTCAAGCGAAACGCCTTTCAACCTTGTTCTGGAAGCTCGCCGGTAAATGCAGGCAAACGAATATTCCAGGGGAGTGTTATAGAAGAGTTGGGCTGGGTATTATGCTTGTTCTTAGCATTGAAATTTAAAAACAGGCTCAATACCCCGAGCGGCGCACTTCGAATTTATGGGAAAGGATGACGCGCCGGGCTTCATTCGCTAACCGTTTCAACCCTTTCAGGTTGATTGCGCGAATCTTTTCCTCAGCGCTCCCTTCCTGAAGGTCGGTGGCGGACACGGTTTCCGATTGCTTGTTGTCTTTCAATACCAAAACCTTCTTTTGCTTTTTCAGATACAAAATTCCGCGAGTTCTTATGGCCATAGTGTACCCGCCTGTTTCCGAGGATACCAAAGAGGCGGGCCTGGAAAAGCTTGAAGCGGGTATTACTGATTCCGAATGCACTTGAACATCGCGGCGGAAAATCAGGAGAATGTCGGAAGAGTTGGCTTTTGCCAACTCGAGTAATCTTTTCCGAGTGATGGGCCCTCGCACATCCTCCCCCGCTTTGGATGGCGCCACTCGGGCGGGATCGGTTTTGACCAGCGTTTTTTTGATAGCCCCTGCATCACTGACTATTGTATCGAAGCCATCCTCCTCAGGTTCCGGGGCGTTCCCCAGGCCTTCGTTAAAACGGGCTTCTCCGTTATTGTAAAAATAATACAGTCCACGTCCCGGACGGTTTTGCAAAACTGTCATTGATTGCGGAAAATGATACATCTTGATGGCGGTGTCCGACCTGGTTTTATCAAACAAATCTTCCGCCAGACTGATAGTGGGTAACGCGATTCCAACAATCAAAACACATAAAACTATTTTGCAGAAACGCATGGCAAGCTCCTGGTTAACGGATCGTTAATTTTTTGTATTTGGACCGCCGGTTCTCCTCCTTGCCTCCCAATTCCTTTTTACGCGTTTCCTGGTATTCTTCAAAATTCCCTTCGAACCAGCGCACTTTGCTGTCGCCTTCGAACACGAGCAAATGCGTACAAATGCGGTCCAGGAAAAAGCGGTCATGGCTGATCACCATAACGCAACCGCTGAAGTCAAGGATCGCATTTTCGAGCGCGCGTAAAGTGGTTACGTCCAGGTCGTTGGTCGGTTCGTCCAGTAAAAGGACATTGCCGCCGGTGCGCAAAAGTTTGGCCAAATGCACCCTGTTGCGTTCACCTCCGGACAGTTCGCCGACTTTCCTTTGCTGATTGGATCCGCGGAAATTAAAGGCCGCTACATAGGCTCGCGCATTCACACTGCGGTCGCCGATCACGATGGGGTCCGAGCCGCCTGATATTTCTTCGAACACCGACTTGTCATCATCCAGATCCGATCGCTGTTGGTCGACATAGGAGAGGTCGACGGTAGATCCCAATTCCAGATTGCCGGAATCGGGTTGCTCCTCTCCAACAATCATGCGGAACAGGGTGGTTTTACCCGTTCCATTAGGCCCGATAAGGCCAACAATGGCTCCGCGAGGAACAGTGAAACTGAGGTTATCAATCAGCACCTGGTCGCCAAACTGTTTCTTTAAGTTTTCTACCTCCAGAACCTTCTCGCCCAGCGGCTTGCCCGGCGCGATTTGCATTTCCAGTCCCCCGCTATCCTCCCCGCGTGATTGCGAGGCCAGTTTTTCATATTCTTTTAGACGCGCTTTGTTTTTAGAACGGCGTCCGCCGGGAGAGGTGCCCAGCCATTCCAGTTCCTTTTCAAGCCGTTTGCGGTATTGGGACTCGCCTTTTTCCTGTTGCCTCAAGCGTTCGGTTTTTTGTTCCAGCCAGGCAGTGTAATTGCCCTCGAACGGAACGCCTTTTTGATTGGTCAATTCCAGAATCCATTTCGTGATGTTGTCCAGAAAGTAGCGGTCGTGAGTCGAAACAATCACGTTGCCCGGATAATCCTTGAGTGTGCCTTCCAGCCATTGCACCGTTTCTGCATCGAGGTGGTTGGTGGGTTCATCGAGCAAGAGGATATCCGGTTTTTGCAGAAGCAGTTTGCACATGGCTACCCGTCGCGCTTCGCCGCCGGACAGTTGGCCTGCTGGTTGGTCGTCGGGCGGCAGGACCAGAGCGTCCATAGCCACATTCACCTGCCGGTCCAGTTCCCATCCGTCGACGGCATCGATTTGGTCCTGCAGGCGACCCATTTTCTCCATCGCCTTTTCCATTTCCTCATCGGAAAGTGGTTCGCCCATTTGGGCGCTCACTTCATCGAACTGGCGCAGAAGATCCTTGATTTCCTTAAAAGCCTCTTCCACATTTTCTCGAACGGTTTTGTCCGGATCCAGTTTTGGTTCCTGGGCAAGCAGTCCCACTTTAATTCCCTTCAAAGGTTGCGCACGGCCTTCGAACTGGGTGTCCACTCCGGCCATGATATTGAGAATGGTGGATTTTCCTGATCCGTTTTCTCCAACGATGCCTATTTTGGCGCCATGATAAAATGAGAGGTAGATGTTCTCGAACACGGTTTTGTGGTCGTAACGTTTGCCCACCCCTTCCATCGTAAAAATATATTCACCTGCCATGAAATCTCCTGGCTTACAGTCAGAGGAAGCGTCGGCTTGTCTCGCCCGGCCGGGCCGGAGCAAATGACGGC
The DNA here is from genome assembly GCA_024648695.1 of Nitrospina sp. Classification (GTDB taxonomy): domain Bacteria; phylum Nitrospinota; class Nitrospinia; order Nitrospinales; family JACRGP01; genus JACAVV01. The sequence goes on along the minus strand of JACAVV010000025.1, from coordinate 31,736 downwards.
TTGCCTCGCTTCGCTCGTGCGCCGTATTCAGTTAATAATGTTTGAAATATCAGCAAAACTTGTGATGCTGGAAATACTTCTATTCGTTTTTTCAATTCTAATAGATGCTGAAATGAGAGGGAAGCTTTAATACGACAAAGTCTTTTTTATTATTGAAGACTATCTCCAAATCGTATCTTTCAGCCATCCATTCAAAGGTGACAGGACAAAAAAAGCAGATGTGCGTGGGGTCCCGCTTGTAATACCAGCCCGCAAACGCTTCCTTTAAAGCAATCTCGTATGGATCCGGATAAAACTGGGTCATCACCGCAAGATAGCCGCCGGGTCGAATCAATGAAAGAATTTTTTCCAATTCAATGCCCGGTGATTTTAAATGTTCAAACGTTTCCGTAGAAATGATCAAATCGAATTTCGAATCGAGTGGCGTGTCGGGAAAAAAGTTCGGATCGTATCCCCAAGCCTGGTATCCCCTGTCTTTTAATAATGAAACCAGTACCGGTCCCGGTCCGCATCCGTAATCCAAAACCGAATGGATTTCCTGAGCGACCTCTTCAACCACAGCGATTTTCTTTTCAAACATCCCCACATAGCCTGGATTATCCAGAGTGTTGTTATGCTGGCGATACCGATGCACCTCCTCCTCCGGGGGTATGAACTGCTCGGGAGGAACAAAAATCAGATGGCAACGCGGGCAAAGAAAATAGTCCCGATCCTTTTCCTCCAGAAAGGAGTTTGATCGAGAATCACAAAGCGGGCAAAGCATATTAAAAAATCAGGCGTTGAGATTTGAAATGAACGACCATTGAAAAAAAGCAGTATACGAAACGAGAAAAAACCAAATGACGCATTCTTCCGCAAAGCGGAATCTCCCTGCCACGGGCAGTGGCTTTTTGCTTGATTCTAGGGGGTTCGACCGTTATATTCAATGAGATAAAAATATTAAATTTCAAACATTTAAAGAAGGGCAAGGAAAAATAAATGGTAGCGTATGTGAGCGGCAACAACATTCGACCGGGATATGTAGTCAAATACAACGATCAACTGTACCGCGTCATGACGGCGGAACATCGGACTCCCGGCAACAAGCGGGCCTTCATGCAGGCAAAACTAAGAAACATGGAGAACGGGACCCAGACCGAGGTGCGGTTTCGCGCCGATGAGCAAATCGAGCGCGCCGCTTTGGAGCAAATCGAAATGGAATACCTGTACGAAGACCCCTCAGGTTACTGCTTCATGAACTGCGAAACCTACGAACAGATTTTTCTCGAAGCAAAAATTATAGGCGATTTGACCCTCTTCCTTTTGCCCAACACCAAAGCCCTCATTGAATTTTATGAAGACAAGCCCATTGGCGTGTCCTTGCCCGAGACTGTTGACCTGCAAGTCACCGATACCGAGCCCCCGTTAAAGGGCGCGACAGCTTCCGGCTCCGGCAAACCCGCGACCCTGGAAACCGGATTGGTAGTCACCGTGCCACAGTTTCTCGAAGTGGGAGAGACCGTTCGCGTTTCCACCACCTCGCGCGAATACCTTGAACGGGTGAAAGGGGGATAAAAAACTTGCCGAGAGCCACCAAAGTTTGTTAGGCTTTATAATGTAAGAAGTGAAACAATCAAATTGGTCCCAATACGCGTTCGCATTATTCAGTTCCATTTCCAATCTTCCGATCAAATCAAAAGGTATTCGTTCACAGAGGTTTTCCGCCCAGGATAAGCTTAAGAGTTAATCCACAATCACATCCAAAAACAAGGGGATAGTCCCCTGCCTTTGACGATGAAAAGTTTCAAAATCGATTTCCTGAATATGACCCGTTACTTTATGGAACGTGACGTTCCTTAATAATTGGGAGTATCAGGGAACCCGATCCCGTAACCCTGAAGTTTAAAACCCGATACCCGAACAGGAGGCGCTCCAGAATATGAAATGGCCCGGAGTGAACCGGTAGAATGAAGAACGACAGGACCCTCTCAATAAACTCGCATAGAGCTCGTTGCCGTTGAAATAATGGGGAGACAAGGTGAATGCCGGAAGCTAACGTAGAAAGTTATTCCATGTCGGTCATGGAAATGATATCTCATTCGGGCTGGATGGGGAAAAGTGTCATTCTCGTCCTGGTGATTTTTTCCATCATGTCCTGGGCAATCATATTACAGAAATTTTTTGTGTACCGAATGGCGAAAGAGCAGGATGGAAGGTTTTTGTCTATTTTTTCCAAGTCCGAAAGCCTTACCAATATATACAACTTTTCCCGCAGTTTGAAATACAGTCCCATAGCCCGGGTGTTCGCCAGCGGGTACAACGAGTTGTTGCGGATGAGCAAGGTCGACAGGGAAGATGCCAAAAATCATCCCGAAACCGAGCTTTCTATCAGTGATATCAAAGGCATTACATTGGCCATGAACAAGACAATCAATAAAGAGATCGACCACCTGGCGCACCGGCTGGACTTTCTTGCCACCACCGGTAGCACCACGCCGTTCATCGGGCTGTTTGGAACCGTTTGGGGAATCATGACCTCTTTTCGAGCTATCAGTGTCAAAGGATCCGCCAGTATTGGCGGCGTGGCTCCGGGAATTGCCGAAGCCTTGATTGCAACCGCGGCAGGGTTGGTTGCCGCGATTCCGGCAGTCATTTTTTATAATTATCTCAGCAACAAAATCCGCCTGTTCACCAGCAGAATGGACGATTTTTCCGATGAGTTCATTTATCTCGCGGAAAAAACTTTTTTAAGATAGGGTTGAGGCTTTTTTGACCCGATAATCAGTAGCTTTCTTTACCCAAGGGGTATCCATGGCATCACCGATTTTGAATCATTCCCTGGAAAAATCCCAAAGGGCCGCGCGCCGTCCGATGATGGCCGAAATCAACGTCACCCCGTTCGTGGATGTGATGTTGGTCCTCCTGGTTATATTTATGATCACCGCGCCCCTCATGCAACATGGCATTGATGTGCAACTGCCCCAGGAAGGTACCTCTGCCGTTGAGGTTAAGGAAGTCCCAACTATCAGTCTTAAGGGAAACCGGAAAATCTTCTGGAACCAGGAAGAAATTCCCAACGTGGTCCTGCTTTCAGAAAAGCTGGACAGCTATATGAAGTCCAATGAGGATGGCGAGATCTATTTCCGTGCCGACAAAAGCCTCGATTATGGCTTTGTGGTAAAAATCCTCGCAAGTATTAAACGTTCGGGATTCCAGCGTATTGGAATGGTGACCGAACCCCCGGATCGATGAAGTTTGAATTTAGCGGCCCTTTGAATGACAATCAGGTGCTGGTGTATTCCGTTTTCCTGCATCTGATGGCTTTCTCTGTAATCATGTTTCTTCCCAAAGCAAAAATCCCGTCGAAACCCGTCACGCCGGCATTTCACGTCAATTTTGTAGAAATTCCCCTGGATGGAATTGATGACAGTCAGGCTGTGCCTGTAGATATGAAGGAAATGGCAAAACTGGAAAAAGTTCCTGAAGCGACACCGGTAGCCAAACCTCCAAAAGCGCCTGAAATTAAACAAGGGGCTAAACCGCCTGAGAATTCTCCAATAAAAAAAGTTTCCAGAAAACCCAAGGCATCGCCACCTCCTAAAAAGAGAGTTGAACCGCCGCGACCGGATATCTCTAAAAAACTATTGAACCGATTGAATAAACTGGATAACAAACCGCTGTCTATGAAGGCCGAAGATTATCCCACAGACAATCTGGTGAATAATCTGGATAAGCTGGCGAAGCTGGAAGTCGCTCGCCCAGATTCCCGCCTCGAAAACAGGGGGCCCCATCTGGACCGGTCAATCAATAAGTTGAAAGCCTTAAAAAAGAAACATGCGGCAAAAAAGCGTCAGGCAAACAGACAAACCCGTCCCAGGAATGAGCGTCTGGACGGATCTTTAAGGGAATTGGAAAGCTTGAAATCGAAGAAGCTCGCGCCTTTGTCGCAACCCGACTTTGGGTCTTCGGTCGGTCGACCCGTGGACGATAAAGCGATTACTGAACTGGAACGGTTAAAACTTCGCAAGACACAAAAACAAGTGGCGAAAAAGCTGGCGAATCAATCGCTGGATTGGGAGGAATCGCTGAAAAAACTGGAAGCCAGGAAGAAGCCGAAACAGGTTGCCAAAAAACCTGTAAAAGACAATTCAAAAATCGAAAAGTCGTTCAAAGACCTTCAGCAATTAAACAAGAAAAAAATAAAAGCCGCCGCAAAAAAATCTCCAAAAGCCCTGGCGCCTTTGGAGGAGACCTTCAGGGAGTTCGAAAATATCAAGGCGGATGTTTCCACTAAAACCGCCAGGATAAATAAACAACAGCCCGACCTGAGCCTGGATGATACGTTTAAAGAGTTGAAGGACCTTAAAAAGAAACGGCCAAAAACTTCCAAAATCGAAAACAGGTCCGATCCAGATCTGGATGATTCTTTTAAAGAACTTGAAAACCTTAAAAATAAAAAAGCCAAAGTCCTGAAGCTGAAAGATGAGGAAACAGAGGATTCCGAGGTAAACTCCGATTTGTTAAAAGCTTTTGAAAATCTCAATTCCATAAAGAGAAATAAGGCTGAGACCTCAATAAATCAGGAGGTTGCGCAAGTCGCTTCCCTGCCGGTTAACAAAAAGCTCAAGGAGTTTCAGGAGCTAAAAATGAAGCAGTCGGTGGAGCGGCCCAAGGCGAAAGTCCGTAAATCAAAGGGACCGCAGAAAAAAGAACCGGCCAAAGAGGAACTGGAATTTTTGGCCTTGTCGAAATCCAGGATCGAGTTGAAATCTGACAAGTCGGCCCAAACGGGATCGACACAATTGATTCAGGAGTTGGAAAAGCTTTCCAAAATGGAAAGCAAGGTGAAAGTGAAACCACGCCCAAAGACCAAACCCATTCAAAATATTGAAGTGCCCAAAAAGTCATCAAAGGAAACACTGAAACCTTTAATGGAAAAGTTGAACAAACTGCAAAGCCCTGTAGAACCGGTTCGCATCAAAAGGAAATCCGTAGCTCCCAAACCTTCAGGGTTTAACAGCAATTTGCGGGAAATGGAGATTAAGGTGGCTTTGCACCAGGGAGCGCAGAGCTTTGACGCCATTGCGCCGCGCGTAGAACAAGGGTCCAGCAAGGCCAAACAAACGCGAAAGGCTTCAAGGCAGACGGTCGATCCGGATGTGTTGAGCCTGTATGCAGGCATGATCGAAAGTACAGTCATGTCCAATTGGAAAAAACCCCTGGGTCAGGGAGAAAGTGAGGTGGTCATATCGTTTTTCGTTTATCCCTCTGGAAATATTGCAGAAACCGAGTTTAAGAAAAAAGCAGGCCAGGACAGCTTGAATAACCTGGCCATGCAAGCCGTCATGGTGTCCGAACCGTTTAAGCCTTTTCCGGAAGCATTGACGGAACCCAACCTTCATATCACTATCAAATTTAAATATGTCCCTCAAGATGAGTAAAAAATCCCATGAAAACAAAAATTGAGAAACATCTTTCCAAAACAAACCATTTTGTCAAGAAGCGTGCGATATTAACGTTCTTCCTTTTTCTTGGTCTGACCCTCCTTGCGAGTGCGGGCCCGGTTAGAGCCCAGTCCAATATTGAAATTGAGCTACTGAAAAAAACCCAGCCCAAGGTCAGCATCGCCATCCAGGGGTTTCAATTGCAAAAGGGAAGCGATCCGACCCGTTCCGGAGAGGACTCTCGAAAAATCCTGGAAAACGATTTGAAGTTATCTGAATTTTTCACGCCCATAAGTCACTCCAAATTCCAGAGCCTGGAAAATCAGGAGAGGCAGGCGCAAGGGGTCAATTTCGGCGCCTGGGCCGGAGTGGGGGCGCAATGGATGATCAAGACTCAATACGGAGTGGGCCGAAGCGGATTCTATACCTTTGTTTTTCGCTTGTATGACGTGGATCGAAAACGTTTCATCGTGGGGAAAAAATATCGCGGTAACCGGAACTTCCTGCGCTCTATGATCCATCGTTTTTCTGACGAGGTGGTGGCGCAATTGACCGGTATTCAGGGAGTGTCGCAAACCAAGATTGCCTTCATCTCCAAAGAGAGCCGAAAGAAAGAATTGTATATGGTCGATTTTGATGGCTATAATTTGAAAAAGCTCACCAATGATCGCTCGGTAACTTTATCACCTGCCTGGTCGCCTGACGGAAAAAATATACTGTTTACTTCCTATATTGACCGCAATCCCGATTTGATGGTGATCGATGTTCAAAAAAGAACGCGCAAAACCCTTCTGCAAATGCCTGGACTGAATGCCGCGCCTGCCTGGTCACCTGACGGAAACCGGATCGCTTTGGTGCTCAGCAAGGATGAAAATGCAGAAGTTTATGTTTTGGAAAAATCACTGGAGTTGAAACGACTGACTCGGCACTTCAATATTGACACATCTCCCACCTGGTCGCCCAATGGAAGAAAAATCGCGTTCACCTCTGACCGGTCGGGAACCGGGTCACCGCAGATATATGTAATGGATTCACGGCGCGGAGACCGGAGCATCGACCGCATTACATTTAACTCGAATTATAACGACGATCCCAGTTGGTCTCCTGATGGCGAAAAGCTTGCTTACACCGCCCGTGTAGGTAAAAAGTTTCGCATAAAAATTTACGACTTCAAATCCAAAAAGCACATCCAGTTCACTTCCGGTTCCGGAAGCCAGGAAAAACCAAGCTGGTCGCCGGATGGACGCTACATCGCTTATAGTCAGAGACAAGGAGGACGGGAAGAGATTTATATTCAAAGGCTTGGAAGCAGGAAATCGCGCCAGCTCACTTTTCTGACAGGGGGTGGGCTGAGTCCGGCATGGTCGACTCACCCAAAAGGAAAAATCGTGAACGGAAGATAGAATTTTATTTCCTTTCTATGAAAATCTATGAGATAATGTCAAATAAATCAATCGGGGAGGTGTTTGTAGCCGAGATTTAGTGTTTTCAAAACCGAAGTGAGCCGGGGGCGGTCCGGGTTCGCTTGTCGGTCTTGATAAGATTTTGAAAACTAAGCATTTAATTAAAATTTTTTTAAGAAATCCACTTGTCGGTTTTGTTGATTTACCTATATAATTTTGTTATAATTATGGGGTAATAAATTTTCCCAAAAATAAAATAAAGCAAATTAATTCTGTAGTTTAGCTTAGTATTATATTTTTAAATTAGGAGTGATTTGGCCAAATAGAAATATCGGGGAAATGGCAAAACGATTACTTTCAATTAAAAGAGGTTCAGGTTTATGAAACGGACAATTTTTTTAAAATTCCTGGTAGTTCTGGTTTCAGGTTTAGTCATTAGTGCATGTTCTAAGCAATTGATGCCTCCGGAGGTGGAGGAAGATGGTACGGCTCCAATGGTTTCAGGGCAAGGGTCTTCTTCGGGGTCATCTAGTGGTTCGGCTCTTCGTGGAGGTTCAGGCTCGGGCAGGTCCGGAAGCGGTATGGCTTCCGGTGGTCTTGGAAGCAGGGGTGGAAGCGGATCATCCAATGGATTCGGCTCGAGCGGTTCAAAAGGTTCCAAGCCTTTTGGTTTTATTGAGCAGGGAACGGTTGGAGAAAATGAATCGTTTCCTGGAGATGATTCAGGGTCCTTTGGGTCCAGCGAATCCGCGTCTGCAGGTCATCCTCAAAGTCCATCATCATTCACGCCTGGCGGTCCAGGTGGTTCGGGAAGCATGAGTGGCGGTCTTCCGGGCAATCGTAATTTCCAGCAAAGCGGTCCGGGTATGGCAGGTGCTGGTGGTAGTTTCGGTGCCGGAAGCGGTGCTGGCGGTCGATTTGGCGACGGTTCCGGTTCAGGGTCTTCTGATGGTTCATCCGGGGGTGCTTTTGGCCGGGGAGGTTCCAGTGAGTTCGGTTCTCTCGATGGAGGACCCGGGTTTCCTGGCGACCGGCATTTTGCTCAAAGCGGACCCGGAATGGCAGGTTCCGGTGGCCAAGGCGGTTTAGGCGGGCTTGGCGGTAGCGGATCTGGAAGCGGCGGCCTGAGCGGCATGAATGGATCTGGAAGTCAGGGTGGTATGGCAGGTTCCAGTGGCCAAGGCGGTTTAGGCGGCCTGGGTGGCATGAATGGGTCTGATGGTCATGGCGGAATGGCAGGTTCCGGTGGCCAAGGCGGCCTGGGCGGCATGAATGGGTCTGATGGTCATGGCGGAATGGCCGGATCTGGAAATGGATCGCGTGGCGGTTCCGGAATGTTCGGTGGTTCCGATGGTAGCGACGGCGGACGTTCGGCTTATGCTGGTGGTGGATCACCTTCTTTAAGCGGCCTTCAGGAAGCGCGTTTATTGCCTTTCAAATCCATTGAAGACTTATCGGATATTCATTTCAATTTTGATCGCTATGATCTGGATGAAAACTCAAAACGTGTTCTTCAGCAAAATGCCCAATGGCTCAAAAAACACCCTAAAGTAAAAGTTGAAATTCAAGGGCATTGTGACGAAAGAGGAACCAATAATTATAATTTGGGATTAGGTGAACGTCGTGCCAATTCCACCAAGCAGTATTTGATGGCTCTGGGGATTGAAAGCGACCGTTTGTACACGATCAGCTATGGCGAAGAGAAACCTTTTTGTTTCGATAGTACCGACCATTGCTGGTATAATAATAGACGGTCGCATTTTCTGGTTTCCAGATAGCCGATTGATTAAAGTTTAGTGAACGGGGTTCCGGGCTTTATGTCCGGAGCTCCTTTTGCGTCTTTCTATTTTGATCTGATCCTCATTTCAAGTTTCCAACCTGATTCAACCTTTTATAAGCATTCATTCCAACTTTCTTTTCCAGAAAAAACAAATTGGACTCCATTGCCATGAAAAACCCCAAGATTCGTTTCATATTCCTTTTCGTTCTTTGCATTCTATTTTCGGGAACCCCCGGTGAAGCCCAGTTCTTTGATGACGACGAAGATAAAAGATACAACCGAATATTGACGGAACTGAAAAAAATCAGTTTTCGCATCGCGGGCCTAGAAAATGAAAAACTCAAAGCTCTGAAAAATGACCAGGCTGAAATATTGAGCCGGGTGAATTCGCTGAGAAGCATGTTTCCCAGCCTGCGGGGGTCCTTGGAACAAAACGAGGCAAATTTCAAGCAGGAAATGGCAGTGATGAAACAGAGTCTTGCGGATCTGGCGAGCCGAATCAATACGGAAATTGAAACCAATCGCCAGACTATGGAATCGACTATGGAAAGTCACCGGAGCACTTTGCAGGCAAATAGTGAAAGTCTCCGCACGGAATTGCAGGATAACCTGAACTCTCAACTCACCCAATTGCAACAGGCTTTAGCAGGCGATATGGAATCCCTGGCGCAAAGCAACAGTACAACATTTGATGGTTTGATAAGCAGTAACAACGAGGCTTTGGGTAAAATCGAAACCCAGATCAACAATCAAAACCAGACCTTATCCGAAACCCAGGGAATTTTCCAGAACGAGTTGATTCCCTCCATTCAGGAACAGAACGACAAAGACCGCGAAGTTCTGATTGCGGCCTTGAACAAAGGTTTGGAGAGCAACAGCACAGCCATCCAGGGAACCGAGCAATCCTTACAAGCGGGAATTGACCTTTTGGATGGCGGTAATAAAAAAATGATTGAGATCATGACCAAATCCCTGGAGGAAAACCAGAAGATGGCGGGCCAGGTAAACGCTCTGGACGATAATCTGGTGGCTTTGAAAGACCACATGGACAATACCCGGAAAATGATGGAGAAACTCCGCGAAGTGTTAAACGCAAAAGTTGAATCGGTTTCTCAAGGCAATCAAACCCTTCATGAAAGTTTGACCGACCAGACCAAAAACATTGATCTGGTGAAAGAGAATTTACTGGTCGCAGAAACCAAGCTCAATAAACTGGCTGAAAGTCTTGCGGCTTTGCAAAGCCAGAATCAATCGATAACAACCAGTTTCTCTTCCATGAACCTGGCTGTCACGCAAATGGCCAAATTAAGCCAAAATAATGAGGATAACTTCGATAAACTTGTGGAAACTTCCAAGGAGTTGGCAAAACATACTGGCAACCTGGAAGCTAAAATGGATCAGTCTATTAAAAAAATCGATCTGGGTTTGAGCGGCAACCAGCAGGCTCAGGAAAACTTCAAGGTAACGGATGACAAGTTGACCAAGATGATCGAGGTTTTACAAACGGTCGCTAATTCATCGAAGCAGGTGGAAAACCAGTTAACCGGTTCCTTGCAAAAAATGGAATCCAGCCAGGCCAGCACTTCTTTAACTGACGAAAAAGTAACGAAAATGATTGATATCCTCCAAACGGTAGCTTCGAACTCGGCTCAGTTAGGAAGCAAACTGGATCAATCCATTCAGAAGATGGACGCTTCGGCGCAGAACGCAGAATTGGCTGACAAAAAAACCACAAAAATGGTTGAGATTCTGCAAACCGTGGCATCAAATTCCACTCAGCTGGATACCCGTTTGAAAGAGTCCTTATCGAAACTGGAAACTACGGTTTCGGGTTCGGAGTTGATGGATCAGAAAATGACGAAAGTCATAGAGATCCTGCAACAAGTGGCGGCCAGTTCCAATAAACTGGAAACCCGTCTGGATGAAGGTTTGCAAAGGTCTCAAGACAGTGTGGCAGGAGCAAAGGTTTCGGACGAAAAAATTAATGAGATGATCGATTTGCTTCGCAATTTGTTGCAAAACTCTTCTCAGATGGAAGCCAAGATTATGCAGTCCTTGCAATCCGCAGGTTCTTCGGGAAGTACCGGAACCGCAATGAATGAAGAAAAGGTCAATAAAATGATCGATATTCTGCAAACCATTGCCGGTAACGATTCACAAATGGATCGCAAAATTGAACAATCGCTGGTACAACTGGATAAATACCGGATGACCCTGGAGTTAGCCCGATCAGGCCAGTTGCTAACAGATGAGAAGATCTCGAAGATCATTGAACTGCTTCAATCGGTGGCGCAGAACTCTTCCCAATTCGAGTCACGCCTGGAGCAATCCTTGCAAAAAATAAGTTTCGATCAACAGCAAGGTGGAGTAAGTGAAGAGAAAATCAATGGTATGATCGAAATATTGCAAACGGTTCTGGCGCATTCCCGGGATCTGGATCAGAAGTTGAACCGCTCCCTGCAAACGATGGAGCCGGGAATGGCAACGGTCGATCTGGCCAATCGCAAGCTGAGCGAATTGATCAATATTCTGAAAGCCATTGCTGTGGAACAAAGCAAGATGGAAAAACTGTTGAGTGCGCATAATGAAATTAAGGACCGCCTCGAAGATCTAAGAAGAAAGGCCAATGTGAATATCGACCGCAACAACAATATTCTCAAAAAAATAAAATGATTCCTGTTAGGCAATAGTTCCGATTTCGCCGAGGTCTTTACCAGGCTGGTGTTTGGCTAAGGACCTCGGCGTATTTTTTCAATTATCTGATTCCTCCCGAGCTATGCCCAAAAACCTTACCGTTTACGTTTGTCAATCCTGTGGGCATCAGGCCCCGAAATGGTTGGGTAAATGTCCCGAGTGCCAGCAGTGGAACACCCTCGCAGAAGAAAAATCAGAAGTATCCTCATCCTCTCAAAAACGTAGCAGATCGGCGCAAGGCAAAAATGATGTCCAGCCGGTGACCGAGGTTCCTGAGACCCTGGAACGCAGGCGCAGTACGGGCATAGGTGAATTCGACCGGGTTTTGGGGGGAGGACTGGTTTCTGGAGCCATGGTGCTTGTGGGGGGTGATCCGGGAATCGGAAAATCGACTCTACTTTTGCAAAGCATGGGTGGCTTGGCCCATAGTGGCCAGAAGGTGCTTTACGTCTCCGGTGAAGAATCACCCGCACAAATCAAATCCAGAGCCGGCCGATTAAACACCTTGTCAGAAAACTTGCTGGTGTCCCCGGAAATTTGTATTGAGGAAGTGATCCGGCTTATTGATAAAATCAAGCCCGCTGTGGTGGTGCTGGATTCCGTGCAGACCTTTTATTCAAACGAGCTGACTTCGGCGCCGGGAACCCTGGGGCAGGTGCGGGAAGTGGCTTTTAAAATTTTTCAGGAAATCAAGCAAAGGGATTTGACCGGTATTCTCATCGGTCACATCACCAAAGAAGGAGCCATTGCCGGACCCAAAACGTTGGAGCATATCGTCGATGCTGTAGTCTATTTTGAAGGCGACCGTGGACAGGCTTACCGGATTCTGCGCACGATCAAAAACCGTTTTGGCCCCACACCCGAGATTGGAGTTTTCGAAATGATGGCTGACGGATTGCGACCGGTGGCCAATCCTTCGGAACTGTTTTTAAGCGAGCGGCCTGCCAATTCCTCCGGATCCGCCATTGTGGCAAGCGCTCAAGGTACGCGGCCTCTGCTGGTGGAAGTGCAGGCTCTGGTCACGGCTTCAAGCTCTGTGGGCATGCCGAGACGCATGGCGACAGGTCTTGATTACAATCGCATGTCCCTGCTCGTGGCGATTATGGAAAAAAGATTGGAACTTGGATTGCAAGGAGAGGATATTTTTGTCAATATTGCGGGAGGCATCAAAGTAATGGAACCCGCAATCGATTTGGGAGTGGCCACGGCTATTGCCAGCAGTTTTCAAAACCGTGAAGTGGACCCCGAAGCGGTGTTGATCGGCGAGGTGGGCCTGACGGGCGAAGTCCGGTCGGTGAGCCAACTGGAAGCCCGCGTGATCGAAGCGCAAAAGTTGGGATTCAAACGCTGTGTGATTCCGGACGTTCCAAACAAATCCAAGGTCTTGTTAAAAGCAGGGATCGATTTGTGCCCCGTTAAGCATCTTTCAGAAGCATTTGAGATGGTTTTAAGTTAGGTTTATTTTTTTTAAGCAATTATTCCATAAAAAGACAGATAAAAAGTTATCATGACAGTATGTGCCATTATTCCTGCCGCCGGCCAGGGCAACCGCATGGGGAGCCCGATTCCCAAACAGTTTCTGGAACTGGATGGCAAACCCATCCTGGAACATACGCTTTCCGCATTTCAGGAGTGTGGCGAAGTGGATTCGGTGATATTGGTTGTTCCTGAACGGGAGGTGGAGTCGACGAGTAAGGATTACCTGGGAAAGGTGCCCATTGTTCATCAGGTGGTGGCAGGTGGGGAAAAACGGCAGGATTCCGTGTATTGCGGCATGCAGGCCCTTCCTAAGGGAGTCGACCTGGTATTGGTTCACGACGCGGTGCGTCCTTTTGTTGAAATAAAAATAATCTGCAATGTGTTGGAAGCCGCTGAAGAGCATGGCGCGGCCATCACGGCAATTCCTGTGAACGATACGCTCAAACGGGCTAATACAGAAAACTTTGTCGAAACCACGGTCAGTCGGGAAAACCTGTGGCGCGTGCAAACTCCGCAGGGATTTAAAGTCGAGTTATTATTGTCTGCCTTCAGGAAAGCTTTTGCCGAAGGATTCTACGGTACCGATGAAGGCGCGGTCGTTGAATATTTTGGAAAACCCGTTAAAATTGTTAATGGTTCTGAGTTGAATATAAAGATCACCCGACCCGAAGACCTTGTGTTGGGAAACCAGATCCTGCAATGGACGAAAAAGAAATCTCAAGCGCAGACAAGCGTCAACAAATAAAAGGGGCAAATTATGTTCAAGAAACTACTTGTGGCTTTAGCAGGTTTTGTTTCTCTGGTATACATTATCAATCCCACTGCCGGTTTGATCGAATTAATCCCTGATGCTTTCCCCATTGTTGGAAATCTGGACGAAGCCGCGGCAGTAACTTTGCTACTGGCGGCTCTGCGTTATTTCGGAGTCGATATGACTTCCTGGTTCAATCGCGGAGGTCGTGGGGGAGGCGGAGCTGGCGGACCCTCTACAATCATCATGGAAGAAAATGAATATGGAACCTACGAGTCGGAACGCTACGAGGATGAACGAGAAAATATGCGCGATGCCGGATCTTCATCAGAAGACAGTGCAAGTGATTCTCACGATAGCGGATCCGATGACGACGATTCCCGTAGTTCCGATGATTGAGTTATCCTTAGGTCAGTCAACAATGTTGTCCGGAAATTGAATGGCGCATCTTTTAAAAAATTTAGTTGGTATTATCGACCGGACCCTGTGGTCCGTTAAAAAATCATTGAATAGGAGAGTTCCCATGTTGGAAGTTGGCAGTCAGGCCCCCGATTTTAATTCACTGGATCATAACGGCAATCAGCTCGGGTTGAAAGATTTTGCCGGGAGCAAAGTGGTTTTGTGGTTTTACCCGAAAGCAGACACCCCCGGTTGCACTATGGAGGGACAGGGCTTTCGCGACCATTTCAAAAAGTTCCAGGAAAAAGGCGTTGTGATTCTGGGTGTGAGCCTGGATACTTCCGAAGAGAATAAAGCATTTGCTCAAAAGTACTCATTTCCCTATCCCTTGTTATGTGACACCAGCAGGGAAATCGCCACGGCTTATCATGCCGTAAAAGGCAAGGAAGACAATTACGCTTCACGCGTCACCTACGTGATCGACGAAAACGGAAAAATAGCAGAAGCGATCGAACAAGTGGATACACGCAATCACGCGAGCGAACTGTGTTCGCGTTTGTAAACCGCGCTCATTAAGTTGCGAAGGGTTGTGCCCCGGATCCTTTTCCCATGATCTTTCTATGAGGCCTTGAATTCGAGCCCCAAAAAATGAGACCATGACCCCTTTTTAATTTGTAAACGGAGTATGTATTATGGCTTACGAGGATTTTTTCAAATCCATACAACCTTTGGATTCAGGGGCAAAGGATGAAAAAAAGAAAATCCTGACGACCCGCATCGCGCATGTCGACTATGAGAAAATAAACAGTATTGCAGACTTGGTTGAAGCGTTCCAGTCGACTTCCATTCAGGCGCGAAATATTGGATTGTGCGCCAAGGTGTTCGAACGCATGCTGTTAGATGAAGAGCGGCCCACCATCATGCTGGGCCTGGCAGGACCCCTCATCGCCGCCGGTTTGCGCAAGGTCATTCGGGACATGATCCATCACAATATGGTGGACCTGGTGGTGTCCACAGGGGCGATCCTGTATCAGGATTTTTATGCCGCCAAGGGTGGGGGTCATTTTTACGGCAGTCCCCAAGCCGATGATACCCACTTGCGAGAATTGTATATCAACCGTATTTACGATACCTACGTCTGTGAAGAAACCTTCGCTGAATACGATTCCCTGGTGGGAAAAATCGCCGATACACTGGAACCGAGAACCTATTCCAGCAGAGAATTTATCGCAAAGCTTTCAGAAAATATTGACGACGATGAATCCATACTCGTGACCGCGCGTAAAAAAGGTATCCCCATATTTTGTCCTGCGCTTAACGACTCCAGTATTGGCATCGGGTTGACCGAGCACTACTATGTCGCCCGCAAAACGGGAAGGCAACCCATTACAATAGATTCCATCCGCGACAACTACGAACTCACGCAGGCGGTGGTGAAATCCAATCGCACTTCAGCGTTTTATGTGGCGGGGGGTGTGCCCAAGAATTACATCAACGATTCGATCGTCATGTCTTACATCTTTGGAAAAAACACGGGCGGTCACAAATACGCACTCCAAATGACCACCGACGTTCCCCACTGGGGCGGATTGAGTGGAAGTACCCTGGCAGAAGCGCAGTCCTGGGGCAAGGTGAACAAGGAAGCTAATTTCGCGATGGCGTTCGTGGAGCCCAGCGTGTCGCTTCCCCTGATTTTCGGTTACGCGTATCAAAAGCAACTGCACGCCAATCGGCCGCCACTCTCCTATGAATGGGAAGGCGATGTGTTGAAAAGTTTGAAGGTGGAGTGATTATTTACCAGGGGGCTTGTCCCGGTTTTCCTGTTTCTTCGATGGAACTGGTATTAAAGTTTGGGGAAAAACTCCCTGTACGGTGGCAATGAGATGGGTTTGAGTTCTGAAGTTTTTCTTTAAATTAAAACGGAGAATCTTGCTAATAAACTAATCGAACTTTAATCAACGGCAATGTTTAAAAAAGATTAGAACTGCATTTTGGAATACCACTTATTATCACACCCCAAGGTGCACATGCGGCGCTTTTCGCCGCATCGGAATTTTGCACTCGCATTGTCACCTGCACCATTCATGCAGGAATCGTAGGCCTGACTGCATTGATCGAGACAAGCCTGCTGGTTGACCTGTAACAGAAATGGAAGGTCCGGATTCAACGATTGATAAGCGATTCTTTTTATCATGGCCTTTTCACAAGGCGTATCGTGTCCGGATACCTTGATTGAATAATTTTGAATTATTTTAGGATCGGAAATAGCTTCTCCTGCAAAGGCTAAACCGGAAGCTAAAATAAAGGTCAGAAAAACCCCAAGAATCAATTTTGACTTTTTCATGGCATGGTTCCTTTCTAAAATAAATTCAATGAAAACATTTAATTTAGCAAGATTCCCGTTTTTAATTTATGTGGCCGGATGAAGCTTAAACCTCCGGCCAAACACGCGTATTGGAAAACAAGAACCCATGAAAACGGTCCCATCAGAAACTGGGTCAAGAAGCATTTAATGGGTTTTTTTTCAAAGGTAGTTTCCCTTCTTTCTTTCCCATTGATGTTCCCACCTTATAGGAAGGCCGGGAAGTTAACGGCTAATTCGATGAGAATTTGAGAAATCTGCCCGAGTACATTTTATGGAGACTTTAAAAACGGTCTCTTCTTTTTTGGCTAGATTCGAATAGGGTTCCTTGATATTCCAAGGTACTTTCACCATCGTTTTTGTCTGATTGGTGGGCGCAAAAAACCATCTTCATAAAGCGGCCTCCTTTCAATTAAAGTTCTTATGATGGAGTATTCGTATTGTGGGGATCGGAGCCCCGGAATTATTAAGGACTTAATAATTTTATAAAACGGAGAAATTTGAAGTCAAGCTACTGCGGCAAATTTTTGGCCGGGTTTTATTCCAGGTTTAGAAGCACCTTCACTTCGTGTATAGGATCAAGCTCAGAGATCTTGTTTTTCAATTCTGCGATGATACTGGGGGTATGCTCCAGGGATTGACCGGGCTCAAGGTGAACGATGATCTCTACCTGGACTTCTTCTTTAAAATAATGGATACGGATTTGATGAGGGTGGTTGCGGATGCCCGGCGTTTGTTCGATGATCGGACGGATTAATTGCTCCAGTTCCTTTCGTCTTGTGGGATACAGCCGTTCTTTATAGCGATCATCTTCGGGATCGACATGCACTAAAATATCCTCAACTTTATCGACCGCTTCTTTCAAACGGTGGCGAACGTGTTCCCCGATGTTGTGTCCTTCGGTCACAGAAATTTTTGGGCTCACCATGATATGAAGATCGATCATTACCTTACCGCCAATTTTCCGGGTCCGTATTTCATGAGCATGAATCACCCCGGGAGTTTCGAGAATAATGGATTCGATTGTATCCAGAGTGTCCCTGTCCAGCGAAGTTTCCATCAGTTCGCTTAGAGCGTGTTTGAGAACCTCCAATCCCGTGCGCGCGATCATGAGCGCCACCACTCCGCCGGCTAAAGGATCGAAAATGGGAAAGCCTGCCAGGGCTCCCAGAATTCCTATCAGCGTGGCAAAGGAGGAAAGCGCATCCGACCGGTGGTCGAAAGCGTTGGCGATCAGCGCAGGACTGCCCACCTGTTTTCCGATTTTCCGGGTGTAACGAAACAGGGTTTCCTTACACGCAATGGATGCGAGAGCAACAAGCGTGGTCGCCCAATTAGGTGTTATTCTCTGGTCCGATAATATAACTTCCAGCACATCCTCCGCAATGTGAAAGCTGACAATGAGGATGGCGACGCCTATGAGGGTAGCGCCAATGGTTTCCGCTTTACCGTGTCCGTAGGGGTGGTTTTCATCCTTGGGCATTCGGCCAATGTGGTGCGTGAATAAGACGATGCCATCGTTTAGTAAATCCGATAGGGAATGAAACGCATCCGCCAGCAAGGCCGTACTTCGGCCGAGAGTGCCACCTATGAATTTGATAATGACGAGGAACAGATTGGCCCCGGCACCGATCAGGGTGATTTTCATTCCGGGATTATTGGCGATATTAAGTTTCATTTTGGTTTCAGGTGCAGGTTGCGGGTTTTCAGAAAATCGGTTTTGGTCAATAAGTTCACTATTTTCACATTTGCGGCGGGATAGGTAAACTCGGGCAATTTTTTTAAAGCCACCCACCGCCACTGTTCACATTGAGTGGCGCGAATCCGTCCCTCGGTCCATTGGCATAAAAACACGTGCAGGGTCACCCTGAATTGCGTGTAGCTGTGCTTGATGGTTAACAATTTATCTTTAATCTCGATGGCGACTCCCAGCTCTTCCTGAACTTCCCGAACCAGGCAGGCTTCCGGGGTTTCGCCTTTTTCTATTTTACCACCGGGAAACTCCCATAACCCCCCCATCAGGCCTTTTTGCAAACGTTGTTGAATATACGCTTTGCCGTTTTTAAGAATGACCGCCGCGCTCACTTCAATCTTTTTAGCCGCGGTCCTTTTTTTGGGAGGAGGAAACTCCTGTTGCCGTTTTTCCAGATTGGCCCGGCAATGCGATTGTAAGGGACACAGCAGACACATCGGATTTTGTGGCAGGCAAACGGTGGCCCCCAACTCCATCAGTGCCTGATTGAAATCACCAATCTGCTCCTCCGGCAATATCGTCTCTGCAAGGTCCCACAACTTTTTTTCCGAGCGGGACGTGCTTCCGTTTTCATTCAGGCAGAACAGGCGCGACAACACGCGTTTCACGTTGCCGTCCAGAACCGGCGCCCGCTTTTCGAAGGCGATGCTGAGGATGGCGCCAGCGGTGTAAAGGCCGATTCCGGGTATCTCTAAAATGTCTTCCCTCGTATCCGGGACTTTTCCATTGTATTGTTCCACCACCAACTGTGCACCCTTGTGCAGGTTGCGGGCGCGGGAATAATAACCGAGTCCTTCCCAATGTTTCAATACATCTTCAATCGGAGCCTCAGCCAGTTTGCGTATACTGGGAAAACTTTTGATCCAGCGTTGAAAATAAGGAATTACAGTTTTGACCTGGGTTTGCTGAAGCATTATTTCTGAAACCCATATCCGGTAAGGGTTCTTGCTTTTGCGCCACGGCAGTTCGCGTTTTTGAGCCTGGTACCAGTTCAATAAACTGGTTTGCAGTTGTGTTATTTTTTTTGAATCGGGGAGGGGCGCGGTTAACGGTTTTGAAAGAGTCTGCCTCTTAGACACCAATCGTATCCTTGTCCCAAATGATTTTATGGAGTTGGGTTTGTAGCCTCACCGGAAGTTGGTCTTGCAGAATCCACTTGGCCAAATCTTTTAAGGAAAGTTTATCGAATACAGGTGACATCAACAGCGCACAAAACTTGTCCAAATTCTGTTCAACAATTTTATCACGCGCCCATTCGTAATCTTTACGATCACTGAGAACGAACTTAATCTCATCCTGTGGTTTCAGCCATTTCAAATTGTCCCAATGGTTCTTTCCCGTTTCTTCGCTGGAAGGGGATTTCAAGTCCATAACCTTGATCACCTCTTTGGGGACATGCTCCAAAGAAAGCGAACCGCCTGTTTCCAGCATCACCCGGTATCCTTTTTCCAGGAGGCCTTGCATGAGGGGATAAACCTCCGTCTGCAAAAGTGGTTCGCCGCCGGTGATTTCGATCAAGCGCGAACCATATCCTTCGACCGCTTGATAAATGTCTTCTAATGACATTTCCTTGCCTGCATAAAACGCATATTCCGTGTCGCAATAGGAACAACGCAAATTGCATCCCGTCAGGCGGACGAATATGCAGGGGAGACCGGTGTACGAGGACTCTCCCTGAATGCTTTCGAAGATTTCGTTTACTTTTAGCATGGGTTGATTGAAAAGAAATTTTCTATGTGAAATCCAATTTTAACCGAATCCCTTCCGTTTACAAGCCGTTGATTGCTAATGGCTCAACCGGCTGGTAAGGATTTTTGTTCCCATGCGCGCTTTTGCGGTGAAATCACTCCAGGAGCGGACCTTCGCGATTTGTTTGATCAGGTAAAGCGGACTGCGGTAAAAGCGGCTGTGGCATTCATCCTGTAATTCGCGTAATTCTTCATCGGTGAAATCCTTGTTCCAGAATTTGATGCGAAAATCAGGCGACGGCGATTCGGCAAATTCCTGCCAGTAATCGAAGGGAACGATCCCTTCCTTCAACATACGAAAATACAATTCCACTTTTGGGTAAGGCGTGCAAATGGAAAACTGCGCGTAATCGGGTCGCAATTTTTTAGCAAAGTCGACGGTGGCGAACATTTCCTCTTTGGTCTCGTGCGGAATGCCGATCATCATATAGGCGAAGAACCCTATACCCGCCTCGCGTGTCCACTTGCAGGCACGCAGAACTTTTTCCGGAGTCTGCCCCTTATCCAGATACTTGAGATGCCGCGGGGTCGCCGACTCGATTCCATAATGTATGCGATAACATCCCGCACGCTTTAAGGCCTCCAGAATTTCCGGAGAAATAGTATCCACCCGCGACGATATTTTGAAATTCACCTTGATGCCGCGTTTGACAATGAGATTGCAGATATCCATCACATTCTGCTTGTTGATGGTGATGGTGTCATCGACGAAAAACAAATCGTCAATTCCCATATCGAGCGCCACCTGAACCTCGTCGACCACATTTTCCGGATCGCGGTGGCGAAAGGTGGTTTTGCGGATATCGCAGAACGAGCAAGCCGCCGGGCACCCTCTCGTCGCCTGAATCGTAAAGAACTGGCTTCCTTCCCCGATGATGTGGTCGTACTTGCTGACATCGATCAAATGCCGTGCCGGAAAGGGAAGCCTGTCCAGGTCGATCAGATCGGTTTGTGGCGAATTCACGGTGGCTACACCGTCCCGTTTCCACCCTAATCCTTTTATATCTTTCAGGAATTCCGATTCGGGGCCTTGTGTCTCCAGTGTAATGGCCAACTCGGTAAAAATGGTTTCACCTTCGCCGAAGACCACATAATCCACATTGGGCTGGTCGAGGGTCTCCTTTGGATACAAGTTCACATGCGGTCCACCCAGGCAGATTTTGACATCCGGGTTCACCTTTTTGAACCGCTCCGCTGTGTGCAAAGCGTCGAGCAAGTTGAAGGTCATAATGCTCATGCCCACCAGGTCCGGTTGAATTTCCTTGAACCGCTTGAGCAGTTCATCCTCGGACATATTTTCCGGAGGGCAGTCGATGAACACAGGCGTGTTGCCCGTTTCTCGCTCGTAGTATCCGGCAACGTACATCAAGCCCAGTTTCGGATAATAACCTTTGCCGCCTTCGAGGGCTTTGGGAACTGAAGATTCCAGAGGGAGCACTTCGGGAGGAACCAGAAATAAAATTTTCATAGGATTTAAAACGGTTTTCTTTTAGAATTCACAATTCGAAATCGCCTCGTTTTACATGCATGGGGCGGGAACGGCTGAATGCGTTGAGTTAAAATTTGGCCTTATAAATCAAACCAATTCTACCATCACTTGCAGGGAGTCACCTAGATAAATTGAAACCCATCGTCACGATAACCAATATTTTTCCTGAAATCGCCATCGAACACTTGTCCAAAATCGCAGACCTGCGCACCAATCCAGAGGGAGCCAAACTGAGCGTTGACGACTTAAAACGCATGGCCGGCGAAAGCCAGGCCCTCATCACTTACTTATCGGACCCCATCAATAAAGAGGTTATCGATAGTGGTAAGAATTTAAAAATCATCGCGAATTATGGGGCCGGATTCAATAATATCGATTTCAACCATGCGAAGTCTTGTGGAATCTGGGTGACCAACACTCCCGGGGTTTTACACGAGACCACCGCTGATCTCACCTGGGCCTTGATTTTGGGGATCGCCCGCCAAATTGTTCCTTCCGACCGCTACACGCGCGAGGGCAAGTTCACCGGCTGGGGGGCAAAACTGTTTTTAGGGGGAGACGTTTATGGCAAAACTCTGGGTGTGATCGGTTGCGGTGAGATCGGTCGGGCCGTGGCGCGACGCGCTTTGGGATTTGGCATGAAGGTCTTGTATCACAATCGCAACCGGCTGAGTGTCGAACTTGAGCAATCGCTCAACGCAAGCTACGTTTCCCTGGAAGAACTTCTGCGAGAATCCGATTTCATCAGCCTGCACGTGCCGCTCACCGAGGAAACCCGTTACATGATCGGAAAAAAGCAATTTGAGATGATGAAACCCACCACTTACTTCATTCACACCGCTCGCGGTAAAGTGGTGGACGATCAGGCTCTGCTGGACGCCTTGAAATCAGGCCAAATCGCCGGTGCCGGACTCGATGTCTACGAAAATGAGCCGGAGATCACAGAGGGCATGCTGGAAATAGACAACCTCATCGTGCTTCCCCACATTGGTAGCGCCAGTGTTGAGACGCGCGACCGCATGGCGATGCTGGTCGCAGAAAACGTTTCCAACGTCCTTTCAGGTAAGGAGCCAAGGACCCCAGTGGTTCCACTTACTTGAAAATCCCAACAAATGATGTGTTTCGTGGTCTTTGCCCCTGACCCATCTACTCGCATGGGCCTCCAGTTTTTAACTTATTGTTTTTATTGCGATTAATATTTTTTTCGCAGAGTGTGTTAAAGGGGCTCCCCTAATACTAATGCGGTCCAAACACAATCCTAACAAAAACAGGATAGATTGACGGTATAAATTACTACCTTCGGGGCTTGTTTCAAAAATTCTCTCCAAAAAATCAATCAATAAATTGCAAGAAATCCTTATTTCAATCAAACGGGTTTCAAATAATCGATCTTTAGAATACGGAATCGATAATTCACAAGTTCAGTATTTAAAAGAAACAATTAATTCAGGAGTTGAAAACATGAATAAACAGCATTGCCTGAAAAATGCAGGTTGTGTGCTTTTGGTGCTCGCCTTTCTGGTACCTTCTGTTGCGGCAAGTACTTTAAAAATTGACCCTGCCTTAAAGCAATATTCCAAAGTTGAAGGTGTCAGTGGAAGCGTTTCCAGTGTAGGGTCTGATACTTTGAACAATTTAATGACCCTTTGGAGCGAAAAGTTCAAAGAATTTTATCCCAACGTTGCGGTGCAGATCGAAGGAAAAGGATCTTCGACAGCGCCTCCTGCCCTGATTTCCGCAACGGCCCAATTGGGACCGATGTCACGTGCCATGAAAAACAAGGAGCTTGATGCGTTCGAGAAAAAGTTCGGTTACAAGCCAACCCCGGTTCGTGTGGCTGTAGACGCTTTGGCGGTTTTCGTTAACAAGGATAACCCAATTAAGGGAATGTCTCTTCCTCAGATTGATGCTGTGTTTTCCAAAAACCGACGTAAAGGCTATAAGGAAAACATTGATAGCTGGGGCAAGTTGGGTTTACCCGGTACCTGGGCAAAAAGTCCGGTCAGTATTTATGGACGTAATTCCGCCTCCGGAACCTATGGGTTTTTCAAGAAAGTGGCTTTGGGTAAGGGCGATTATAAAGACACTGTAAAAGAACAGCCTGGTTCCGCCTCTGTGGTTCAGGGTGTGAGTGTTGACCGGTTTGGAATCGGTTACAGTGGAATTGGTTATAAAACCGCCAGCGTGCGTGCGCTTCCTGTATCCATTTCCGGAAGTGATTTTGTGGAGCCTACCGCAACCAATGCGTTGAGCGGGGAATATCCCTTGGCCCGATTCCTTTATGTTTATGTGAACAAAGCGCCAAATAAGGCTCTGGATCCATTGACCCTGGAATTCCTTAAAATGGTTCTTTCCAAGGAAGGGCAAAAAGTGGTTGTTAAAGATGGTTACTTCCCGATTGCGGCCGCAGTGGTCAATGAAGATCTTAAAAAACTGACCGGTGTTTCTGGAATGACCAATTAATTAAGAATGCTTTTTTAATAAACCGGGTTTGGAATAAGCGCAGGTCCCAATGGGGCCTGCCCATTCCGGTTTCGCAGATTTACCCGGAACCCTCACCCTTGAGGGAAAGGGAATCTCTCTAAGGGTGCAAAAAAATTTCATGGCAACAAACTCCCTGGTAAAAAGGAACCTTTACGACAAAATAGCCGCCTATGTGGTTAAGACGGGTGGAGTGATAATTATTTTCTCCATTTTGGCAATATTGTTTGTCATTTTGCTGGAAGTCTATCCTCTCTTTAAATCCCCAAAATATGAATTGGTACAAAAGGGATCTGTTCCCGTAAAGTCATCCTCTGTTTTTGAAATTGGATCCGATGAGTACAGGGAGATTGGTTACCAGATCACCCGGGACGGAATCCGGTTTTTTTCCTTAAAAGAGGATAAAGAAATAAAAGGAGCTCCGACTCTGGATTTGGGTGGTGCCAGGGTGGTTACGTCCAGCCGATCCAACCATGAATTTTTGGCGCTCGGTTTATCCGATGGCAGAGTGCTTCCTCTTCAGGTCAAGTTTATTACCACTTACGGGAAAGATGCGCGAACCGTATCCCCTGCCATTGAATTGCAAAAACCGTTTTATCTGACATCGGACAAAAGCCCGGTAAGCAACATAGCTGTGGCCAAAGGAGAAAAAGGGTATCGAATTGCGGCGGATCTTGGAGATGGCCAGCTTGCCCTGTTTACCATAATGCGCCGCAAAACCTTGATGGGAACCACCATCGAAAAAAATTATGAAAAGAAAATAAGCATTCCTGTCAAGGGAAACATCACTGCCATGGTCATGAATTCCGAAGCCAGTGCGGTGTTGATCGGGTCTTCCTCGGGTCAAATCATTAAAGTGGCGATTGGGGACTTTGGTTCCGATTCCGTAGAGGCGCATACGTTAGGGGCGGTCCCCATTGAGTCCGGAAAAGTCACGACTTTGGGATTCCTGATCGGGAACCAGACATTTGTTGTGGGGGATGAATCGGGTCACATCAGTTCCTACCAAATATTTCGAGGTGATGATGACAAGTTTCATATGAACAAAGTGCATTCATTCGAATCGCATGCAGGCCCGATCCTCTTTTTTCATGCTTCGCCCAGGGATAAAGGGTTTATTACCGGTAGCCCCGATGGCGTGGTGAAATACCATTTTGGGACTATCGGGAATACTCAGTTTGAAGTCCAGATCAGCGAACATAAATTGGCTAAGGCGCAATTGACGCCCAAGACCGATGGCTTGATCGCAGTATCGGAGTCCGGTGCCTATTATCATTGGGAAGTGGACAATCCTCATCCCAACATCAGTTGGAGTACACTTTTCCAGGAAATGACCTACGAGGGTTATAAAGAGTCGGATTACGTATGGCAGTCGACGGGTGGAACGGATGAGTTCGAACCCAAATTCAGTCTGGTGCCCCTGATCATAGGAACTTTAAAGGGAACTTTTTATGCGCTCATGTTTGCGATTCCTCTGGCTTTGTTTGGCGCATTTTACACATCCCAATTCATGCACGAGCGATTCAAGGCGTTTGTCAAACCGGTGATTGAAATCATGGCCGCGCTTCCCAGTGTGGTGCTTGGATTTTTCGCCGCCTTGTGGTTGGCTCCGATAGTGGAGGAGTTGCTTCCCGGATTGGTGGTGGCCCCCTTCATGATATTCGCCTTGGTGACGTTGGCTCTTTTGGCTTTTGAAAGACTGCCTGTTTCTATCCGTGTCAAATGGAAACCGGGAACCGAAATTTTTATCCTGATGGTTGTAGTGATTGTGGGAAGTTATTTGGCATTTCCTTTGGGGAGAGAAATTGAAACAATTTTTCTCAATAGCGATTATCGCGGATGGATGCTGGAAACCCTCAACATCAGTTTTGACCAGAGAAATTCGCTGGTGGTGGGTCTGGCGATGGGGTTTGCCGTCACGCCCATGATTTTTACGATTTCCGAGGATTCTTTGTCCAATGTTCCGGGTCACTTAACTGCGACTTCTCTGGCTTTGGGTGCGACTCCCTGGCAAACCGCCATGCGGGTGGTGTTGCCGACGGCCAGTCCTGGAATCTTTTCGGCCGTCATGATCGGTTTCGGCAGGGCCATTGGCGAAACCATGATCGTGTTGATGGCCACAGGCAATACGCCGGTTATGGACTGGAATGTTTTCAGCGGATTCCGTGCTTTGTCGGCCAATATCGCAGTGGAATTGCCGGAAGCTCCAGAAGGGGGAACCCTGTTCCGCATTCTTTTCCTGGCCGCATTTATATTATTTATTATGACTTTTGCTGTGAACACCCTGGCCGAATGGGTTCGGTTACGGCTTAGAGAAAGGTACCGTGTGCTGTGAAAAAATTCTGGTCCAAGGGTGACTTTTTTATTTGGCTGACAGGCGCGACTCTGTCCATTTCCCTGCTGATGGTCGCCGCCCTGCTTTTTGTGGTGGTCAAAAATGGTCTGGGTTTTTTCTGGCCAGGTGAGGTGGCTTCTATCCAGTTAAAAGATGGCCGTAGTTTTTTTGGTGAGGTAATTGAGCAGGAGGAAATCCCGGTTTCGACTGAAGTCAAAGAAGGAACTCCTTTGCGCTCTCGCATTAAGGTGAAGCAGGGCAACCGCGACATTTATGGCATTGATTTCCTTTGGGTGGATAACGATCAAATCGTTTCAAAAAGCTATCCGGAAGATATTGTTGTGATGGAACGTCTGGAGTGGGGCGACTTTTTTGGAACGTTTAAAGAGTTTCGCGGCAAGGAAGGCACGGCTCCGGTAAAGGGTCATAGCGCGGCATTGCAAGCTTTGGAAAAACATTTACCTGAAATCAAGAAAATCGCTGGAAAAATTCGATCCATAGAAAAAGGCGAAATCGGGGTCATCAATCACCACATGGAAAAAAGCCGGTTGCGATTGAAAAAGATAAACCTGGATCCCTCGCCCGATCCTGCGTCCATCGCTGAAGTGAAGAAGGAACTGGATGCCCTGACTGCAGAGTATAAGGTACAGGAAACGGCGCTGGTTCAATTGCGAAACCAGCTTTACGGATCTGTTCTGGCAGTCACAGGAGACGGCAAAGAAAAGAACATTCCCTTATTACAGATCGTGCATTTTTACCAGCCCAACACTTTTGGGTTTTTTGATAAATGGGGATTCTTTTTCATGAAATTCGCGGAATTTCTGTGGGAAGATCCGCGTGAATCCAATACCGAAGGCGGTATTTTCCCGGCGATATTCGGAACGGTCATGATGGTGATCATCATGAGTTTGTTCGCCACACCCCTGGGCGTTTTGGCCGCGTTTTATTTGCGGGAATATGCCAAGCAAGGGACCTTCGTCAGTATTGTTCGAATTGCGGTAAACAATCTCGCGGGCGTTCCCTCCATCGTCTTTGGCGTGTTTGGCGTCGGTTTTTTCATTTATTTTATTGGTGGAACCATCGACCGGATATTTTATCCCGAAGCTTTGCCCACACCGACTTATGGCACCGGTGGAATCTTGTGGGCCTCCTTAACTCTGGCCTTATTGACGGTGCCGGTGGTGATTGTTGCTACGGAGGAAGGGTTGGCCGCGGTTCCCCGGAGTATCCGGGAAGCTTCCCTGGCTTTGGGAGCGACCAAGTTTGAAACTATCTGGAGGGTTGTTTTACCTGCTGTGATGCCTTCCATTTTAACGGGGCTGATATTGGCCATGGCTCGCGCCGCAGGAGAAGTTGCGCCTTTAATGATTACCGGTGTTGTGAAGCTGGCCCCGTCCTTGCCTGTAGATTCATTTTTTCCTTTCTTTCATCTTGAAAGAAAGTTCATGCACCTGGGATTCCATATTTACGATGTCGGATTCCAGTCCCCCAATGTAGATGCCGCCAGGCCCATGGTATACACCACCACGTTGTTTCTTATTCTGATCGTGCTTTTTCTCAACTTTGCGGCGATTGCCTTAAGAAACAGAATTCGAAAAAAATTATCGGTTTCTGCTTTGTAAAAGGGGAAAATCAATGTTAAAACATGGAATAAAATTTGAAACTGGAAAAACTATAGTGTCCGATCAACAAGCGAAAGATACTGAATCCTTGAAAAAAGTTATTAGCAAATCATCTCCGATCACGGACGGTGAGGAACCAATTGAAATCAAGATTGAAGACCTCAATTTCTACTATGGCAATTCCCAGGCCCTGAAGGGCATCAGTATGGAAATCCCCAAACACCGGATCACTGCCTTCATCGGGCCTTCCGGTTGCGGAAAATCCACTTTGCTTCGCTGTAAAAACCGGATGAACGACCTGGTCGACGGAGCCCGCATGGAAGGGCTTATTGAAATCGGCGGTCAGGATATCAATAGCCTGGACCTGGATGTCAATCAATTGCGGAAGAAAGTCGGCATGGTGTTCCAGAAGGTGAACCCCTTTCCAAAGACCATCTTTGAAAACGTGGCTTACGGTCCCAGAATTCATGGCAACAACAATAAAGCCGAACTGGAAGGTATTGTCGAAGACAGCTTGAAAAACGTCGCCTTGTGGGACGAGGTAAAAGACCGGTTGAATGACAGTGCGTTGGCCCTGTCCGGCGGACAGCATCAGCGTTTGTGTATTTCCCGGGCATTGGCGGTTCAACCGGATGTCATTTTGATGGATGAACCCTGTTCCGCGCTGGACCCCATCGCTACTGCCAAAATTGAAGAGTTGATGGTTAACCTTAAGAAAAAATACACCATTGTTATTGTGACTCACAATATGCAACAAGCCGCGCGTGTAGGGGACTATACGGCGTTTCTGTTTCTTGGTGAGTTGGTGGAATTTGGGCCCACTCCCAAAATTTTCCAAAATCCTGAAAAAGAAAAAACCGAAGATTACATCACCGGACGTTTTGGTTGATAAGGAAATTGATTATGGCTAGACATGCGAAACATTTTGAAAGAGAAATGGAAAAACTGAAGAACATGATCCTCTCCCTGGGAACCGAGGTTGAGGAGAATCTTCAAATGGCTGTGAAATCCCTTTATGAACGTAATTCTTCTTTGGGGATGATGGTGATCGATTTCGACAAAAAAATCGATAATATGGAAGTCGATGTTGAAGAGGAATGTCTAAAAATCCTGGCTTTGTATCACCCGGTAGCCAATGATTTGAGAATGATCATTTCTATTTTAAAAATTAACAACGATTTGGAGCGGATCGGTGACCTTTCCGTGAACGTGGCCGAGCGGGCAATTTTTTTAGCGACTCAGAACAAAATCGTAATACCCGATGACCTTACCGTTTTGGCCAAAAAAACCCAATGGATGCTGAAACGGAGTCTGGACGGTTTGGTGAACGGAGATTCCGAATTGGCCCGTGAAGTGTGTGCCTCCGATGATGAGGTCGATGACTTGAACCGCGCCATGTTTTCTCATATTGGTAAAAAAATGCAGACCCACCCGGAGCATTTCAATGCATTTCTGCATTTACTTTCAGCGTCACGTTACCTGGAACGTGCGGCAGACCACGCCACCAACATCGCTGAAGATGTTATTTATATGGTAGAAGGCGAAATTGTCCGCCACGGAGGAAAGCGCGCGCAAGCGAGCGAAAAACAGGTGGATGAACAGTCCGAAATTTAAAAGACATATTGGGACTATTCAGACAGACAATCCGTTTTACTTTTAACCCTTCCCTATTTCCTCCTATGATTGGTTTAATTTCTTATGTTATAGCCCGTTAAGGCTGTTTTTCTATTTTTTTTCCAACTTTAGTGCCCTCTTTCCTTGTAACATTTATAATCCCCTAAACCCCTGTTATTCCATTTTGGATCCATTTTCTCAATATTAGTTTACCGAAGTTAATAAAACGAAAAATTACTTACATTGATTTATAGGCAGATAGCCGTTTGTGAGCATTTTTCCTATGCAAGAGGAAAACGTATATGCCACAATAATTTAATTGTTTAATAAGATTATTAGGTTTCTGAGGGTGACTTGATCCTCCAGGTTTTTATTATTGGCCAGAATCCGAGCAGGATTAACATTTGTAATTAAATCTGTGGTGCCAGAGGTCTCTTACTATTAAAGTTGAGTTCTTGGGTTAAATATTTCTGCCAATCTGTTTGGGGTATATGCGAGGAGTGAGCAGGTCGGCGCAACGGAATAATTGGGGTAAATTAAGAAAGGGATGTTATGACTTCAATGAGAAAAAGGTTTATGATCACGTTTTTTATGGCGTTGGCGTTCTGCCTGTTCGGGGTGTCGCAATCGTTTGCCCAACTCATCGACCAAACCCAGGCGCCGAACACGGCAGGTCGGGGGATTGCGCTTTCCCTTACTGAACAGATCGGGGTGGGGCAAGGCGACGAATTCACTCCTGATTCTTCGATTTACATTATCAATCGGGATCCGGCCCGGGCTATACGAAGGGGCCGCCAACTGTTTCAACGCAAATTCACCATAGCCCAGGGGCAAGGACCCAGGACGGCAACGGACGGCATCGGAAACATTGATACCAATCTGGCGTTGGGTGCTGGTCTGGCCGATTCCTGTGCACTTTGCCACGGCCAGCCCAGAGGGTCTGCAGGTTTTGGAGGTGATGTGGTGACGCGTCCGGATGGCAGAAACGCGCCGCATTTGTTTGGCCTCGGAATTAAAGAGCAACTCGCTGATGAAATGACGCAGGACTTGCGCGTGATTCGGGATCAAGCAATTGTTGATGCGCAAACCGCCAATGCTTCCCAAACCAGAAATTTGAAAAGTAAGGACATCAGTTTCGGCAAAATAACCGCCCATCCAGATGGGACTGTGGACACCAGCCAGGTAGAGGGAGTCGATACGGATTTACGCGTGCGTCCTTTCTTTTTCCACGGCGGTACCATTGCCATACGCGAATTTGTTGTCGGTGCCCTGAACGACGAAATGGGCTTGCAGTCTCCCGACCCTTGCCTGAACACAGCATCTTCCGGTGGCCTGTGCACCACTCCGGCAGGCATGGTTCTGGATGGATCGGTGGACAACGTTAGTGGAGCGCCTGCCAGTGATCCTACGGACGATGCGGATCTGGATGGTGTCGCCAACGAGATCGATCCCGCTTTGGTTGATTTTATGGAGTTTTACCTCCTGAACTATTTCAAACCGGGACGCGGTGAGGAAAGTCGATATGTCAAACACGGGTTTCGCTTGATGGAACGAGTGGGTTGCATGAAATGCCATAAACAAAACCTGGTGATCGATTCGGATCGGCGTGTGGCTGATGTTGAGACGAAATACGATTCGAGTGTGACCGGATTCAATCACCTGTTCGCCACGGCCAAAACGCAGTTTGTTTCAGTGGACGATGGCCAATCCTTGCCCAAACTGGTACCGGAAGGTAATTCCTTCACGGTGGAAAACATTTTCACCGATTTCAAACGTCATGATTTGGGGATCAATTTTCACGAAATCAATTACGACGGCACACTTCAAACTGAGTTTTTGACGACGCCGCTTTGGGGTGTGGGTTCCACGGCTCCCTATGGTCACGACGGACGCTCGATGAATTTGAAGGAGGTGATCCTGCGTCATGGCGGCGAAGCCCAGAATAGTCGTGATGCTTTTGCGAACCTTCCGGATCGCGGTCAGGAATGGATCATCCACGCGCTGAACAGTTTGATCTTGTTTCCTCCAGATAATACCGACTCCAATCTGAATGCCGGAGACCCGACAACACCCGGATACCCGCAATACGGTCACGGTAAGATTGATCTGAGCGTCCTGTTCACGACACCCGGACCGGAGTAGGGTAATCCGAATTTTGGATAGACTATCCCTTCTCCCCACCGCGGGAGAGGGGGTACTTTAATCCAAAACTAAGGATATTCTTATCCATAATTCGGAGTAAGGTAGGCATCATGGATCTGGCGATATTGTTTTTATTTTAGGTTCATGACTAGTTAACGTCCTCCAAAGAGGGCTAAAATGTAGTTATGAAGCGGCGAAACCCGATTTTAAAACGCGCCCGAATTTCGACCAAGAAATTTAGGGAACTTTTGAGGTACTTTT
>JACAVV010000024.1 GCA_024648695.1 Nitrospina sp. | reverse complement strand
AATCCACTTTTTATTTGCATCTTAAAGAGTGTGAGTTTAGGTTTAATCATAGAGATCAAGATCTCTATAAATTGCTACTAAAAATCATCAAAAAACGACCTCTTAACTAGTCTTGTACCAAAAATATAAAAGGATAGATCGATGTTTTAGGGGAGGAATGCGTTAACAGCGGTATTAATCCAAAAACTTGGATTCCGTAATAATATTTTTCAGGATGCTTTCTGCAAGATCTTTACTGTCAACGCGGAATCGGCCTTCAGAAATCTCTTTTTTAATTCGATTGACCTTTTCCGTTCGAATATCTGGCGCAGATTTTGCGGTTTCGGAAGCTTTTTGGATGTCTTTGGCTTTTGAAGAAAGGACGATCTGCTCAGAGGACCCGCTTCCTTTGGAAGAGGATTCTACACCGCTGTCTGTGGATTTAGCAGGCGGATTGTTGCCAACCTTGCCGCGATCCTGAACAGCTCTGTTTTTTATCCTTAATTCATTTCCGGGAATTTCCACGGTACACCATCGCTTTACACTTGAAAAACATTTAAGCCTTTTAAACCTAAGGCTTTATAAGTTTTTTTCACGTATTTCAATTTAAACTTTAGTGAGAAAAAACTTTTCTCCTATGTTTTTTATCGGATTTCTCAAATAATACTTGAGTTAAATAGCTAATTAATTGTCAAATTTTTTATATTTTTTACAGTGCGAAAACAAGTTCTTATTTATCAAAAATAAAGGTAAAATCCTTATATGTCAAGTTTTCCGCCAAATGGATTTGCCGGTTCTTGGGGACAATGGCCCTTCTTATTGAAAATTTTAGACTTATGACCCTTTGTAATCAATGACCCAATATAAAAATCCGGTCCCAACTGTTGACATTATCATTCAATTAAAAGATAGGGGAATTGTCCTGATCGAAAGGAAAAATTCACCTTATGGCTGGGCTATTCCCGGTGGCTATGTGGACTATGGAGAATCGCTGGAGCAAGCCGCTATCCGAGAAGCCCTTGAGGAAACGAGTTTGAAAGTTGAACTGCTGGGACAGTTTCATACTTACTCGGATCCAGATCGTGATTCCCGTCAGCATAATATATCCACCGTGTTTATAGGACGCGCAGAAGGCGAACCGAAAGCCTCTTCTGATGCCAAAAACCTGGGCGTTTTTAAGGAAGAAAACCTGCCGGTACTGGTTTTCGACCATTCCAAAATTCTGGAGGATTATTTTCAGACAATGAAAAGCAATCCTCTCTGGTGTCCTAACGTTTCTGTTAATTTTTGATCGGTTTGATTTTGAAAAAACTTAAAAAGTCACAATCATTTTTTCTGAGTTTTATTGGCTTCATCTTCACTCTGCTCATATTATGTTTTCCGCATCAAGTAAAAGCGAATGAGGGCCAAAAATACCAGAAAATTATCTGGAATTATCTGGAAATTTTGTGCAGTTATGGTCCGCGGTTTCCTGGAAGTATGGGATACTCTCAAACTCAGCACCTGATTATGGAAATCGGGAATAAATATGCCAGCAAGGTTCACCGGCAGGACTTTGAATTTGAAAGCTCTCAAAGGGGAAAGGTGGCAATGGCAAATATTGAACTGGAATTCGAGGGCCGGGAGTCGGGGTCTCCTTTTCTGCTGGGAGCCCACTACGATACGCGCCCCTATGCAGATCAGGAATCTAAGGCCTCCTTGCGCACCCAGCCTATTATTGGGGCTAACGATGGCGGGTCTGGGACGGCTCTGCTATTGGGATTGGCCCATTATCTCAATGAAAACCCCCCACGGTTTCCGGTAAAGTTGGTTTTTTTTGATGGTGAGGATTTCGGAAAGGGATTCACTTCGGATTCCCTCATAGGGTCCAACAAATATGTAGAGCAAATGGAATCCCTGGGCGAAAAAAGCTGGCCTTTTGGTGTGCTGGTAGTGGATATGGTGGGTGATAAAGACTTGCAAATATTCCAGGAAACGCATTCCATGAAAAGTGCTCCTGAATTAATGGAACGGGTATTTGACATAGCAGAAGTAAAGGGACTGGGTCAGTTTCGCAGAAGATCAAAGTATTCTGTATGGGACGATCATTCCGCATTTATCCGATTAGATATACCTTCCATTGTGTTGATCGATTTTGATTTTCCTCATTGGCACAAACTCTCTGACACCTTGGATAAATGCTCCCCAGAAAGCCTGATGGCAGTATTTCAGGTGCTCACCCAACTCTTGAATGAAATAAGCCCCGATTATTTTTAGACTATATCAACGACCAAACATTTTTTTGTATTTAGATTTAAATTGAAATTGAAAAATTTGAAATAGCGAAAAAATTATTTGTAATAGTTCCTTTTAGTAAAAACTTTTAAAAATTTTTGGGGTGATCATTGGATTTTGTGGCAGTGGATGTGGAAACGGCTAACCCTGATGTGACCTCAATTTGCCAAATTGGATTAATAGAGTATAAAAATGGTGTTTCAATAAGGGAATGGAGTTCTTACATAGATCCAAAAGACTATTTTTGTGAATTGAATATTTCTATTCATGGAATTCAAGAATCTACAGTCTTGGGCTCTCCAACTTTCAACGAAGTTTCATCAAAAATTTATGATTTTTTGATAATAAGTTAGTCGTTAGTCATACCCCTTTTGATCGAATTGCTATTTACAGGGCCTTTGCAAATTTAGGCTTGAGGCAACCTGAATGCAAATGGCTGGATTCTGCACGAGTGGCAAGAAGAGTATGGAAAGAGTTTGCTCATAAAGGTTATGGTTTATCGAATGTATGCAAGTTTTTAGATTTTAAATTTAAGCATCATGATGCTCTGGAGGATGCCAGGGCGTCTGGTCACATTCTTATTTCTGCCATAAAAGAAAGTGCCGTGGGTGCTGAGGAGTGGTGTAAAAAGGTTAAGCAACCTATAGATGGTTCTGTAAAAACTTCGAAAATAAAAAAAGATGGTAATCCAGATGGGCCTTTATTTGGTGAAGTAGTCGTTTTTACTGGTGCACTTGAAATACCCAGACGAGAAGCCTCCGAAATGGCCGCAAAAGTTGGTTGCCAAGTTGCACCAAATGTTACTAAAAAAACTACAATTTTGGTTGTGGGAGATCAAGATTTAAGAGTAGTAGGGGATAAATCAAAAAGTTCAAAACATCAAAAAGCGGAAGAATTAATTGCAAAAGGAGTTCCCATTAGAGTTCTTGGAGAGAGTGATTTTGGAAAATTGGTAGAATTGAATGCCAAAATAGATTATTAGTTTCACTTTCCTTTGGATACTAATTCCCCGAATACCTGTAATGTCCGGTGATTGGATATTTGAAAAGAATATTATCCTGCCTGGGTCCCAGGCCGATGTTGTGAATCACAAGGGGAATTCCCGATTTTGATTTAGCATTGCTGATGATTCCGATGTGTGGCAATGAACCTTCAGGCGACAAGTTCCATGTGACTATATGTCCGGGTTTATAAGACATTGCATTTCTGGAAATGGGTAAAGACTGCCCGTGTCTAAAAAAAATACTCGCAAATTGGGTACGCGGCGATGGTCAATATTCGAGTCAGTTCGCTTTAGGCCCCATATTTTGGGGTAGAGATCGAAGTGGGCTTTCATGTCTTCGTGTACGGCACGTTGCAGGTCTAATCCCAGAGCCCGGTAACTTCTAATGATAACGTCACTGCAGACTCCGACATTGTCCGGCACATCTCCGCCGGGATATTTGATGGAATAATAAGACCCGTCGTAACGGACTTTGTTGTGGGTTCTTTGAATTGCGGCCGCGACCAGTTTATCTCCAAAAGAAACTTCGGCTTGGACGGAGGGCAGAGATATGCAGAATAAAATGAAAGATGAAAGTGCCCAATTGAGTTTCATATCAAAATTTGGTGGGGATAATAAAAAAGGCCGCAATCAAAAATCACGGCCTTTTTCAAATAGGGATTACAAAGAACAGGGGATCGTGGGGCCTGACCAAAGCGAGGCAACCTGCGCTTACCTTAAGAGAGAACCTTGAACTTCCTGGCCGATGGAGTTTTACCCATCTTTTGGCTGGAATTATCAAAGTTGATTCCTTACCGGAACATTTTTAAGCCGTTGCTTTGGGTTCCATGTCTGGCTTGTAGGTACCCAATTGAGCCAGGCCGTTTAGTTTTGCCCGGACGAAAAAATTTTGTTTGGCTGTATCGAGGTTTCCCGTTTGACCTTTCCAGACCGACAGGGCCGGTTCCTGCAATGCCCGTCCGTAAGAAAAGGTGATTGCCCAGGGATGTGGGCCCAGGCTGTTGATCGCATTCAAATGCTCTGTCGCCGCTTGAGGACTTTGTCCACCGGAAAGGAAGACGATTCCCGGAATTGCGGTCGGTACCGTCCGACGCAAACACCGCACCGTAGCTTCAGCCACCTCACTGACCGAAGCCTGATCCGAGCATTTTTTTCCTGAGACCACCATATTGCATTTCAGAATGAGTCCTTCCAAAAGGACCCCATGTTGGCGAACCTGATAAAACGCTTCCGATAGTGTTTCTTCAGTCACTTCCTCGCACCGTCCGATCGTGTTATCCGCATCCATCAAAACTTCCGGTTCGATAATGGGAACCAGATTGGCCTCCTGACACAAAGCCGCGTAACGGGCCAAACCGAACGCATTGCCCTGAATACAACCCCGCGTAGGAATTCCGGGCCCAATGGTGATCACAGAGCGCCATTTGGCGAAACGAGCACCTTTATCGTAATATTCCTTGAGTCGATCACGCAGACCGTCGAGACCGTTAGTGATTTTTTCACCTGGAAAGCCTGCCATATCCTTGGCACCGGTATCCACCTTGATGCCCGGAATGATCCCCAGGTTTTCCAGGAACTTGGGAAAGGGTGTGCCGTTTTGGTGCGATTGACGCAGGGTTTCGTCAAACAAGATCACGCCACTGATGAACTCTTCCATGCCCTTGGTATCAAAAAGAAGTTCCCGGTAGGCCCTGCGGTTTTCTTCCGTGGAATCGAGATTGATGGTCTTGAACCGTTTTTCGATAGAAGGAAAACTTTCATCGGCAGCAAGAAGACCTTTTCCTTCAGGGACCAAGGCTTTAGCAGTTTTCATTAATTGTTCGGCGTCCATTTTTTGTTTTCATCCCCTCTTGATAATTGTGTATAAAAAGCTTAAAGATCAAATTTTAAAAATAAATGTCAGGCTTCAGGTGACCGGCCCATTATTTACGTGGTACGGCAAGCAGTTCCTCCCGTTTTTGCCGGGCCTTTAAATCTTCAGGATCCAGTTTCAAAATAATATCTAACTGTTTTTTGGCTTTGCTGGTTTCTCCATTTGAATGGTAGATTTCATAAAGCTTCCAATGGAGGGAGAGATAATCCACTCCCAGTTCGATCGCTTTCATAAACGATTTCTCTGCCAAAGGGTATTGTTTATCAGAGAAATAAGCGTTTCCCAGGTTGAAATGGGCCATCCCGAATTCCGGAGAAAGGGATATTGCCTGTTTCAGATAGGGAATGGCTTCTTGCCCTTTTTCGGTTTTAACCAGCGCGGCTCCCAAGTTCGACAAGGCCTGGATGAAGTTGGGATAATGCTCGATGGCAGATTTAAAACTGCGGACTGCTTCTTCATATCGGCCTTCCCGGAAATAGTGTCCTCCCAGGTTGGAAAGACCTTCAGGAAATTTGGGGTTAATCTTTATGACCTCTTCATACTTTTCAATCGCCAGTGGAATATCTCCCTGGTTTCTATGAGCGACCGCAAGGTCATAATGCGCAAGAACATAGTTTGGGTCCTTGTCCAGGGCTTTATTGAAATAATCAATGGCTTTCTGAGGGTCCCCCTGGTTATAAAGAGCAAAATTTCCCTTATAATAGAATGTTTCCTTGGCGTTTTTATCTTGCTCCAGAAGCGTCTGGAAGGAAAACCTGGAACTGTCTTTCACATATGGTTTGATGTAATTGATCGGTAGCGCAAGGTTGATCGCCCGCCCTTCAACAGTAGCCAGGCCCACCACCTGATTGTGGTTATTTACCAGAGGACCCCCACTGAATCCCGGGCCGAATTGCGAAGTCGTGTAAATATAAGTGAAGTCCGGATTGGCCTGGTAATGTACACCCAACACAAACCCGTAGGTTTGAACAATATTACCCTTTAATTGGCCTTGAACCATTTGCACATTTTCAGTCAAATAACCCAGGGCGCTGGTGTAATCATAGGTCTTTAGGGAGTCCGAATCGCCAATTTCAAGGGTGGAATAGATATCTCCCTTGAGTTTAAGAATGGCAAAATCCTTGGAGCGGTCAACTTTTTTGATCCCTTCCACAGCGACGGTCGAGCCATCACGAAATATAGCCTCCATTGATACCGCGTCTACCAAAACATGGTAATTGGTGACCAGGGTTCCGTCCGGATCAACGATGAATCCTGTACCGGTGCTAAAGGTCCGGTTATTACCATCCTTTGCGGCCAATAAAACAATAGCATTCTTATTGACTTCATAAGCATGCGCCGAAAAAGAAAACAAGCCTGATACGGCTATAAAAATTAAACCGCAAGCTACTATTCTTTTTAATAAATTGTGGTTTGACCTAATAGATTCAATACATTGGTAAAGCATAAATCCGTTTGATAGCAGTTGGAGGGACTTTCAGGCCTTTTAGCAATCGTTTTGATTATGCTTAATTTTAAAACTTAGGTGATGGGAATACAACCTAATAATTTCAGGGAAATATCGCGTTTGAGGGAGAGCAGGGCAAAAAAAAGGAGGGGGAATCATCCCCCTCCAATACAGAAGCTGAAAATCCCTTTATTCCACGTTAACGATGACCGTGGAGGTCAAAGGTGGATCGTAAGGAATGTGATTGCCTTTGGCGAACAGGGTTCGGATAATATGGGGTCCCTTGGAAAGTTCGATTTCCTTACAGGGAGAACCGTCGCCCATGTGGATGTGATGCTGGTCTTTACCAATAGGTTTGCTCAAGTCCGTAGGAAGACCGACATCAACCAGAATGTGGTGATGACCTTTACCATCATGAACGCCGTTTTTGGCAGGTTCTACTTCAACACCCATAACACCCATGCAAATTTTGACAGGGCTTTTAACCGTTACGCCATTCGCAGGTTCTGTAATCACGACTCCATTTCCAGCCCAAACCGTAGCAGAACCGAAAATCAAAACCGCACTCAGCATCAATACTGTTGTGATTGCTTTTTTCATTGTTTCCAAACCTCCTGAGTTTGTAATAGATAAATTGGGAAACCCTCGCTCCCGTGAAAAAAATATAATTTAGCCCAAAATTGCATGAAAGGCTTTGAAATCAGTAATTTTAAACTTTAATATAGCCTTGGGAAGGAAATCGGGATCCAGAAACTCCCTTAATCGGGTTACTGGTCTGACATTAGATAAATAAAGTGGGGGAAAAGATTCAAAATTTAATCAAAAATTTCACATCAATTCAATTGCAGTTACCAGTTTGAATTTACGAAATCCTTTTCGCTTTGCTCATGATTAAACAATTCACTTCAAAGCGGCTTCTGACCTTTTTGATAGTTCTGTATAAATATTTTGAGCCAATTGGACCAGGTTTTCATCCAACTCATTGGCGTCCTTGAGTTTGGGAGGCTTGATTTTATCCTCCTGAAAGTCTTTTTCTAAAACCAAACCGGCCAATTCAAACAGTTTTTCCAGAACGGGTTTCGGTGAACGGCATAAGGTCTCAAAACTGAAGAAAATGCAATCTGAGGGGGCACTACTTAAAAGGTAACCATAAGTATCCACCCAGATGGACAGCCAATAATTTAAAGAATCTGGTTGATGGGCATTGCCCATATGAGCAACATTTGCGGTAAAGCGAAAAGGTTTGTGAGTGCCACCAAATTCGTGGTGGCCCAACCAGGCCATGTAATCGTGGCCAAACGGATC
This sequence comes from Nitrospina sp., assembly GCA_024648695.1. Lineage (GTDB taxonomy): Bacteria > Nitrospinota > Nitrospinia > Nitrospinales > JACRGP01 > JACAVV01. The sequence goes on along the minus strand of JACAVV010000024.1, from coordinate 69,653 downwards.
ATTCGCGTGCAGTTCGCAAAACTGGTTGTGCTGTTGAAGCAAAGAAATGGATTGTTGAACAGGATCGCGAAAAGGAATGAGGATCAGTCCTTTCGGAAAGGCCTTCCTGATTGCAGGAAGACGCAATATATTGTTGTTGTTTTTTGAAAGGTACCGGCACTGTTGAGGCGTCTCGGCACTGCTGATAACCTGTTTCACATAATCCTGAAATTGGCTTATGACTTCCGTGCCGACGTTATGCGGACTCAGTTGTGTCTTCGCAATATAGCTGTCATCGCAAAATGTTTTCCAGAAAACCTCTTCAAAAGCTTCCGGGCTGTCGAAATTCACCAGAATGCCGTCCCCGTGACTTCGTTCTTTTGCTTCTTCTTGCTTATGGAAAAACTTTGAAAGCCTGGCCCAAATTCCAGGCATCAAAACAAACGGCATGTCGCGGTAAGTTAAAGAACGGAATTGTCCGGTATCGTGAAAAATCCGCATCAAAATAGTTGTGCCCGCCCGGGCTAGGCCATTGATAAACACAGGAGGTCCCACTTCCCGGGTTCGGGAAGGTGCGGCCAACAATTCGATGTCAAAAGATACCTTCCTTAAAAGGGAAGGTCCGAGGGCCAGCCTGTGCAAAAGCCGGTCTCCAAATGAATAATTATGTTCGGACAAAACGGTTCCTGATGAATAGGTAAGTAATAGCGACCAAGGTCATTGCCAGCCAACCAAATGGGGAGGATATGGCTTCAAAAGTTGTGGGCGTGGGATGAAAAATCCAATCGAATCCCCATGCGCCCAGAGCCAGTCCCGATAAAAGGGCTAATATCAGCAGGCCCAGGATAATGGAACACTTCATGAGGTCCATTGAATACTTGAGCAACACCTTTTCTTTCCAATGGTCAGAAATGCGTTTCGAGAGCAGGACCTTTTTAGACTTTTGTGTCGTCCGGAAAAGGGGTTGAGCAAATGAAAAAAACAACTTTTTTGGAAATGATTCAACCACAAGAATGGTGAGCACCGATGCAAGTAAAATTCCCATGCAATCGAATCACTCTTGAACAGGCTCGGTGGACTCAGTGGCGGAAACTCCTTTTCCTTCCCGCTTCTTTTTTAGAATGCGTTTGATGGGATACCAGATGATGGCAGTCAACGCCAGGAAAATGGAAGTGAGTACACCGATCACCACTCCAGTCGCTCCCGCTCCTAAACCCGGACCCACATACGCCTCAGCATTTATTGGGAGCAGAGCTAAAATGGCTAAGACCGAAAAACTTAAAATCGATAACATAAAAATTTTCATGATAAAATCCTCAGTTTGGGCAAGAATCAGTATTTAGTTTCGGCAATAAAGGCAGAACCTGAGACTCATACAAATATCGGCTCCAGGTCAACATGGCAATATTGTCGGAGTCCACCACAGAGACATACTCCCATTTGACACGTCCTGGTCCAATACGAAGAATCCGTGCTCGATTTGTCTCTTCTACAAACACATCTCCATTTTTTAACATTTCAGATAAGCCCTCGGTAGGTGTTCTCACATTTAAATCCTTCATTGCCTTGCTGTAGGGTTTATTGATTTTACCTGTTTTAAAGTCAAAAAGGTAGATGTCACTATGACCATTTACAAAGGTCGAAGGTCCTACGGGGACATCGATAATGTCGTTTCCAAAGACCATAATCTGAGAATCACCAACAAAATCAGCATCATGCTGGTTGAGCCAGGGTCCCATCCGGTACCAGATTATCTTGCCGGTTTCGGGTCGATAAAGAAATACCACGCTACGGTTTTTTAAGCTGACAAGGACATCGCCTCGCTTCCAGTATTCGGAATCGTACAATGCCGGTTGAATGTCATTTAGGTGGAGGGGGTCTTCCGTATATCCTACTCCCAACATCCAAAACAGGTCATTGTCCTTGAATATTTCAGTTACTGATTTTTTAAATAATACTTTTCCATCAGTCGATATCTTTTCAATAGCATCATCGCTATGGGCCAGAGGGGTACCTTCATAGGGAGAAGGATCCAAAATCGAAGGAATCCAAAATGAGCCGTCCGCATCCCGTTCGGTAGAATGATGATAAACACCATTTACCGTCCATTCAATCCTGGAACAATGATCAATTTTGTAGACGGGGCTATAGTCTTTTAATATTAGGCCTCCATCCTCCATCAAAAATGGATGAAACAATCTGTAATGGCTCGCCACTATTGGGGATTTATAAGAACTTTCGACCTTGTCCGCATTGGCCAATTTAACGATATCTGGAACCCATTCATAAATTAACTTTTGGTCTCGGATACGGACCAATTGGACAATAGCTTGCTCTCTCCGCGGGTCATAAACAGACAGTAAAAGATATCCCTTGTCTTGAGTGACCTCAGAAGGGATGTGCCCCGATTTTTTAAAACCGTCCAAATCGGGAAATGGATTGGGGATCAATTGGGGGCGCTCAAAAAGCTTTAACGCCAAAACGGGAAACTCTGCAACTTTTAAAAACAGGGTTCCCAGAGACCCAAGTTTGGTCCCGCCCAACAACACATGGCGCACTGAGGCTCCATATAGAACTGTTGAAATTAAATAAAAGAAAAGGACTACTAAAAAAATGTAAAGGGAAACTTTACGTTCCATTTTATCAAAAAACCGTTTGGATTGAGAGAAGAGGTTGGACCCTAAATGAAATTCAAAAAAAGCGAGATTTCGTCTTTTTTGGGATACCTTTAACCCCTAAATCTGTATCACTCCAGAATCGGGGTCCAGGAAAAATGTTTCTCCGTTGGGGCCAAGATACGAAATTTCTTTGACTTCGAACATTTGCTTTCGCTTCACTTCCGCTTCAGCAACATGAAACTTTCCGTTTTCTTCCCGCTGGCAAAGCAAATGCTCGTTATTGTTGTTGGAAACAATTTGCCACACTTTATAGTCGCTTTGCACGGTACCTTTATCATAATCAATGGATAATATGTTCATGAATGTAAATGCCTCTCTACATCTTTTCAGTTTGGACTTGTTTAAAATGAATTGTGTTTGCAAGGTCTCTTGCTTTATTCAGGGACTTTTCCTTGTTGGCTTTTATTGCATCTTTCAAAACCAGCGCCGCAAATAATACCACAGGGTCTTCTATTTCTTTCTCGGCAACAGATTTTCCTTTTAAATAACTTTTTAATTCCGATTCTTTCAAATGAACTTGCTGGAAACCTGGTGGTGGCACTTTTTCAGGTAAATCCGTGGACGGATCTTTTTTCTTTTCTTCTTCTGAAAGAAGATCCTTCTGAATATTGATATCGGGAGCGATGCCATGTTCGGTAATATCGATTCCGGATGGTGTGTAATATTTTGATGTGGTCAAGCGCAAACCGGATCCGTCACTGATTTTAAAAATAGTTTGTACCGATCCTTTTCCATATGAGTTTTGCCCCACGATCAAGGCATTTCCTGAATCCCTGAGAGACCCCGATACGATCTCGGAAGCGCTGGCACTGAAAGAATTGATGAGAACCACAATTGGAAGATTATCCAGAGGATGACTATGCGCCGCCAAGTATTTTTGCCGATCACTTTTTTGGCGGCCCTGGGTATAAACGATCAGTCGCTCTTTAGGTATAAAATGACTGGCTACCCGTACTGACTGAGTGAGCAACCCTCCTGGGTTGTTGCGTAAATCAAGGATGATGGATTTTACCCTGTCATTTTTGGCTTTTTGCAAGGCTTCATTCAATTGGTCTTCCGTTTGTTGGGAGAAGCTGGATATTTGTATGTAACCGGTATGTTTATTGACGAATTTATAAACCACCGTTTCGATCATAATGATTTCGCGTGTGAGCGTATACGGTCGTCGAATATTGTCGCTGGGCCTGAGCAAGGCCAGGCTCACCTTCGTGTTCGGATAGCCGCGCAAACGTTCCGCCAACTCCTGGATCTGCATCTCCTTGATTTCTTCTCCATTCACCTCAATGATTATGTCTTCAGGCAAAATGCCGGCTCGACGGGCAGGTGAATTTTTCATGGTTTTGACCACAACCAACTTGTAATCACGCATGGTGATCACCATGCCCAATCCGCCGTACTTGCCCTCTGTGTCCTTAATCGATTGCTCGAATGCCTTTTTGTCCAGGTAGAGTGAGTAATCGTCGAGAGCGCTAACCATTCCCTCAATGGCCGCTTTTTCGAGGTCGCGTTTAGTGACTTTTAAAGAGAAGTTCTCAAAAAGAAAATAGAACGCCTTTTTAAACGCTTTCATATTATCTTTTTGGTTATAACCCAGTCGAATTTGAAGGTGCTTATCCTTGATGGAAAAAACCTTTTGGGAACCATGAGTCTCTACAAACAGGTTCTTGGCTTCCAGCTTTTCCACCATCCCATTGATTGCATGAGAAAACATTTTTTTATAATCGGGAGGGTAAACGTATTTTTCTGCAACCAGTTCCAGAATATCTTCAAATGAATCCAGATCGTGATTGAAAAAACCCGCATGGGCCAGTGGCAGACGCAACAGTCCCTGTTTCGGAAGCCCCACTCCAAAAAGGAGAATGAATCCGAAGCAGGCTAACGCTAAAACGACAAAAAGTCTTTTGAATCTATTGTAGATCATGAATCGTATTAAAGAATCTTATTTCAAAAGGTCATCAAAAATAACTTCCAGGTTGTCGGTCATTTTTTCCACATCCCCACCACCAATACGAGGTGTGACTTTCAATGTTTTATTGATAATCAAGGTAGGGGTTTCGTTGGCGTTGAATTTTTTCGCTAATGCAAGGCCTGTATTGACTTTGTCCTGAATGATTTTCGACTGCATGCCTTCTTTCATTTCCTGTCCTATTTTTTTCTCTTCGGCCAAAATATGGATCACACGCGGTTGGAACACATTGATGTTCAATTTGAAATTGGTGTCGAACAACTCCTGAGTGAATTCTTCTTCCATGCCCAAACCATCAGCAATAAAGAAGGCCATGGAAGGATAGGGTGTTTGTTGTCCCCAATAGATAGGGTATTTCCTGTGGAGCAGTTTATCCTTGTATTTCGCATGCAGACGTTTGGATGTTTCCAGAAAACGGTAGCAGTGTCCGCAGGAATAATTAAAAAATTCCATCATTTCGATCTGCTTCACATTTTTAAGAGAAGTTAAGTCGCCTATCACCTCGTACTTGCCCTTGATTGTGGACTGAGACGAGGACCCGGAATGCGCCGAGGTATCCTTGGCAACGGCTTTGGCTTGCTGGCTGATTTTCTCATCGGCGCAGGCAATGTTGGGAAACAGAAAAAGGAAAGCTAACAGAAGGATGGAACAGTACCTCATAGATATCTCCTTACAGGATTCCGAAGAATCGTTGGTTTAATGCTTGATCAACGGCCAGTAGCGTGCAAAATCAAAACGTGGACTGTGATTTGGAACATGGCATTTCTTGCAAGCGTTTCTGGCGCCTATACCGAAACCCGGTTTGGGGTCTTTCGCATGTGCTTTACCCGGACCGTGACACACCTCGCATTGAACATTTTTTAAATCGCCTGTATCGACTTCACTGATAAAACCCCCTGCCTGATTGAATCCCGTAGTGTGGCAAACCAGGCATTCCGGATCAAAGGCCTTGTTGACCTTGCGCAAGGTGTCATAGGCCCTGCCGTGCCGGGATTTTGCCCAGATTTCGTGGGTGAGGGAATGACAGGTCTTACAAGTTTGGTCGGTGGCGAATACTTTGGTTTTCGACTGGCTCCTTTTGGCCGCCAGGGTAGCTAAAAACAGATCTTCGATTTCAGAATTGTATGCTGAATATAACTTTACCATTTCAGGATCGAATTTAACACTGGAATCCAACCTTGCCATACGATGCTGAAAGGTTTTATTGCCCACTGAATTGATGGTGATTTTCAATTCCGCCATTTTTTGTCCGCGCGGCCCCGGTTGCATGAAAAATTTATTGGCTCGCTCCACCGGTTTCATATTGATTGGATCGTTTTCATTTTCAATATGCCCATTGGCCACAATATCGATTCCATCCATGTCTAAAAGCTTTAAAGCCCGTTTCCGTTTCATATGGGAGAGGACCACAAGTAAATCCGGTTTTTCCTTTTCGCGCAAGGTGTTGATCATTTTGGACAAATAGGTCTTCGGTTCCAAAATTTTAAGTCCCGAATGGCTGGAATAGGGGAACAGGTTGGGATCCATCACCGTAAGGATGAGTATTTTTGATCCATCTGGAAATGACTTGATTTTATAACCTGGCAAAGGATCTTTTTTCTGAAACACCATATTCCCTGCGCTCCAGGGTGTTTCTGAATGTCCATGAATAAATCCTTCGCCGTAAACGAAATCCTTTTCACCGATAGCCACCATATCGTATTGCATCGCCGCCATACTTTTGAGGAGAAACTCGGCCTTGATTTTTCCTTGCCGGGACGGTTCTTTGAAATTGTCTCCGACGTCAAGTAGAAGGACATTCCTGTTTCGCTTGCGAACTTGTTTGAAGTAAGACATGCGCCGTTCAATACCGCCCTGGTCTTCTTCTTTAGCGCATCCACAAGGTTTCAACTCACCCAGAGTCTGACCCGAAACTACGATTATAAATTCTCGCGTTTTATCTTGCGCTTTTGAAGGAGGGGCGGCGCGAAAAAAAAGGATAATAACCGACAGGAAAAATATAAAGGTAAAACCTTTTTTAAGTGTCATAAATTTGAGAATAAACGGTAAAATGAATAGACCTTAGATTTAGGGTAACCAAATTCAAAGCCTAAAGCAATCCACTTTGAATTTTTACAATCAACCATTATATCTATTCATATCATGCTAAAATCTAAATTCTTCACTAGGAAATTTTAACGCAATCGTATAAATTGGAATATATTGGTTGGATAATCTATTTATACCGCATTGAAGAGAATTGGTGGGAAACCATTTAATGGGCCAACAAAAATTTGAAATTCATATGCACTCCTGCTTTTCGGACGGGGAATTTTCTCCAACCCGTTTGGTGGAGATTGCGCAGGAGAACAAGGTTTCCATTCTTTCTCTCACCGACCACGATACCTTCTCAGGTCACGACGAGTTCATAGAGGCTTGTGAGGGAACGGAGGTGTTCGGTTTTCCTGGTATTGAGATGACGGTGCGTTTTCATGATTTCAACCTGCATTTGCTGGGTTATTTCAAATCACGTGAATCGATTCTTCCCGAACTGAAGGAAACGGTCGAGACCCTCAAGGACAAGCGCGAACAACGTATGGTGGATTTGATTGCTCGACTCGATGAGGTTTTACCTGAGGAACATAAGGGAAGAATCACCCTTGAAAATGTGAAAAAGGCCGCAGAAGGTGTCATTGCGCGCCCACACCTCGCCCGCGAAATGGTGCGTCTGGGGATCGTTAAGGATACTCAGGACGCTTTCGACAAATACCTGGTCCAATACAATATCGAAAAGAAAAATTTCGAAGCGGAAGAGGCCATCGCCATGATTCGTAAAAGTAATGGTGTGCCTGTGATAGCCCATCCGGGCGAAAGAAATTATTCCCTTCATAATCCAAAAAAAGGTCGGGGTTATCCGGAAGTGGAGTCTCTACTGGACGAATTGATGGGCCATGGCCTGCTGGGAATGGAGTGTGTTTACCCATACCACGATAAAATAGGGAAGTCTGGATATTATCTGGAACTTGCCAAAAAGAAAAACCTGATCGCCACAGGAAGCCGTGATTTCCATGGTTTTCATTACTCCCAAAGTACCCATGTTTTGGGAACCACTCCTATGAAGTCTGATTTCCTCGAAGAGTTTCAGCACGTTTGGGGTTGAATGTTTTAAAATAAAGACTCTTGTCCGCCGCTCCCTTTCGGCGCTTTTAATCCGAAATGCTCAAAGGCAAGCGCTGTGGCGACACGTCCCCTCGGTGTGCGGTGAATGAATCCGGATTGAATCAGATAAGGCTCGAACACATCTTCAATCGTTTCCCGTTCTTCATTGATCGAAGCCGCCAGACTGTCGACACCTACGGGTCCCCCCTTAAATTTTTCAATGAGATTGCGTAGTAATTGATGGTCCATTTTGTCCAGGCCCTTTTTATCGACCTCCATCATTTCCAGTGATCGTTCTGCCACTTCTTTTGAAATGATTCCGTCCGCTTTCACTTGAGCATAGTCCCGGACCCTGCGAAGCAAGCGATTCGCAATACGTGGCGTACCACGCGATCGTTGAGCGATTTCGAGTGAGCCTGCGTCGTCCATTGGAATTTCCAGAATAGCCGCCGACCGTTTAATGATCGTTTGAATATCTTTCGGCGTGTAATAGTCCAACCGGTTCACGACCCCGAAGCGATCGCGTAAAGGGGAGGTCAGCAAACCTGCCCGCGTGGTGGCTCCGATCAGTGTAAATGGTGGTAAGTCCAGTTTTATGGAACGGGCGCTGGGTCCCTGTCCGATGATGATGTCGAGTTTATAATCCTCCATCGCCGGATACAGAATTTCTTCGATGGAGCGCGGAAGACGATGAATTTCGTCGATGAACAGGATGTCGCCTTGCTCCAGGTTGGTCAGCAAGGCCGCAAGGTCGCCGGATTTTTCCACAACGGGACCAGACGTGCTTTTCAGGTTACCCCCCATCTCGATGGCGATGATGTTGGCGAGCGTGGTTTTGCCCAGGCCCGGGGGACCATAAAACAGTACATGGTCGAGAGATTCTCCACGCATTTTTGCCGCTGAAAGGAAAATTTCCAGATTCTCTTTTACCTTTTCCTGCCCGATATACTCCTTGAAAGTTTTGGGCCGGAGGGTCAACTCGATCTGGACTTCGCCTTCATTGGCATCGGGAATATAATTTTCGTTCAGACTCATAAGGCGACCCGGTTCAAGGCAATCGTTTCAGGCTTTCCTTGATAATGGTTTCAAGATCAGGAGACTCGTCCTTATCTGAAAACTGTTTTAAGATTTTATCCACGTCCGGTTTTTTATAACCGAGATTGATAAGGGCCGAACGCGCGTCATCAAAAACGGAGTCTCCTGGCAAGTCCCCTGACTCCGTCTCTACATCCATTTTAAGCTGTGGCAATTTATCTTTCAATTCCAGGCTGAGCCGTTCTGCGGTTTTTTTCCCCACTCCGGGAATATGGCTCAATCGTGCGATATCTTTATCGCGAACCGCGGCTACCAGTTCTTTCACAGCAATACCGGACAAAATCGCGAGGGCCAGTTTAGGGCCCACCTTATTAATTGTGATGAGAGTTTGAAACACTTTCAACTCTTCTTCCGAGAAAAAACCGAACAACTTGAAGGAGTCTTCACTCACTTGCGTGTGCACACGCAAAGACACTTTTTGTTCCAATGCCGGCAATTTGTAAAAAGTGGATAGAGGAATGAATACCTGATAGCCCACACCGTTCACATCAACAATGACCTGATCCGAAGATTTTAATGCAAGCAGACCTTTTAGGTGGGCGATCACGACCGGGCTCCACTCCCCTTGTGCGATGCCAGACGCGATTTGAGGCCCGCCGAATGCGCATGGCAAATAGCGATCGCCAACGCATCTGAGGCGTCGTGTGGTTCCGGATTTTCTTCCAGTGAAAGAAGCACCTTGACCATAGACCGAACCTGAGACTTATCCGCTCGACCATATCCGACCACTGACTGCTTGACTTCAAGCGGACTGTACTCACTGATTGGTTTACCCAGCTTCACTGCCGATAGCAAAGCCACGCCCCGCGTTTGCCCCAGTTTAAGAGTTGATTTGGCATTGACCGCAAAAAATAAATCCTCCACCGCCACCTCATCGGGATCGTATTGTTGTATAAGATCCGTTAGGCCGTCATAAATCAATTTAAGCCGGCCGGGAAAATCGAGTTTGGCAGGACTCCTTAAGGCACCCCAGGAGATGGATTTTAATTTGCCCGATGTGAGTTCAATGACACCGTATCCAGTACACTGGCTTCCGGGATCGATTCCAAACACGCGCATGGGTGAGACTCGGCAAGGGGTTGGGCCAGGAAAGCCTCCTGGCAAAAAAAATGCTAACGGGGGAAGGCGGGACTTTTAGGGATTGGCTTCGATCGCCGCCATCACATCTTCGGGAATATCGAAATTGGAGTATGCTTTTTGAACATCGTCATGATCATCCAGCAAGTCCATCAATTTTAATAAAGAGCGACCGGTTTTTTCATCTACCGATACCGTGTTGTCGGGAACCTGCGTGAGTTCTGCGACCTCCATGGCGATCCCTTTATCTTCAAGGCATTGCCGTGTGGATTCAAAGCTTTCGATTGAAGTCAATATCTCGAAATGCTCGTCGACTCTTTTAATATCATCGCCGCCTGCTTCCATAACCAGTTCCATCAATTCATCTTCATCGTTACCCTCGGCTTTAACCAGGATCAATCCTTTTTTCTGAAACATCCAGGCCACACATCCATTGGCGCCAATGTTGCCTCCATTTTTTCCAAAAAGTGCCCGTAGTTCGCCGACTGTTCTGTTTTTGTTATCCGTCATTGCTTCGACAATAATAGCCGCTCCCCCGGATCCATAACCTTCGTAAGTGATCTCCTCGTATTGCGTGCCTTCGAGTTCGCCTGTCCCCTTTTTAATCGCACGGGTGATGTTATCGGCTGGCATATTCGCCTGTTTGGCGGCGGCCAAAACCGTACGCAGTCGCGGGTTGCCATCGGGGTCGCCTCCACCCATACGCGCGGCAACGGTAATTTCCTTGATGATTTTGGTGAATACCTTACCCCGCTTGGCATCAGCGGCGCCTTTTTTGTGCTTGATACTAGCCCACTTGGAATGTCCTGACATATCGTTAAACCGTTTCCTTATTGTCCAATTAAAATTTTCACAACTTTATCACACAAAACGAGTTTTGTAACCCCTGAGATGGAAGGTAGAGGAGTTGAAATCCGGAATAGTAATATTATTAGTTTAGTTATCCTTGCAAATTCTCCAGGCGGTGGATAATTTGCAAGGAAAAATTTATGAATGTTGCTTTAAAAATTTCACATAGGCACAAAACCTTTCTAAATTTGTCCCATCTATTCAAAGAATTAGATCGCTTTTAATTCAAGGCGAAAAATTAAAAGTTTCTCCAAAGGAAATTTAATAGGGGCATGAAAAAAATGATTAATCAGAAGAGAAAAAAGATAGGCTTAAATATTAAAAGAATCCGGAGCTTTCATTATTATTTTTTTGAAGAAATGATGGATGCCTAACCGGCGGATTAATAATTTAAAATAATCTAATTGGATAAACTCTTTTAGTGGTTTAATAAGGAGCGATGCAGGAGCCCAATTATGAATATTTACTTTAATCAATCACCTCGTGATCAAAATAATTTTTGTCGTAATTTGTCAGTTACTGGTTTATTTGCAGGCATCCCCCGTTTTTGGCCACCATTTAGAAGATGAGGAGGAGTTTTCGGAAGGTTTTTTTCGGGAAGAAACAATTACAGGAGACTGGAATGGTTTGCGCTCCCTTTGGCAAGAAAGGGGTTGGGTTACAGAGCTGGAATATTCGGGAAACCTGTTTCATAATCCAATCGGTGGAAAAAACAAGGAAGCGGATGGTGTCGGTTTTTTGGAATTTGATGCCCATCTGGATTTAAATCGCATTATAGGTTGGCCTCATGCAAAATTGAAAGTTGATTTGATTCATTTACATGGCACAGATCCTTCAGCCAATCTAGGGACAGCGCAAACTGTAAGTAGCCTTGAAGCTCCAGACCAATTTCGCGTGTTTCTGGCTTGGGTTGAGCAAGTGTTGTGGGATGGACGATTGAGAATTAGAGCTGGTATTTATTCTTTGGATACGGAATTTGACTTTAAACCTTCCGCTAATTTATTTGTTAATGGAGCTTTTGGTACAGGGTTGGATTTATCCGAAACAGGGATTACAGGTCCTGCAATATTCCCGAATTCAGCTTTAGGAATGAGGCTCTATTTGGAACCCTTCCAAGGCTGGTATTTACAAGGAGCCATAATAGATGGGGTTCCGGGCAAGCTTGATGGCAGTTTTAGCAATCATTTCGAATGGGATGAGGACGAAGGGTATCAGATCGTGATGGAGTCCGGAATTAAACGGAAATGGAGAGGGGGTCGAGAATTTAAAGCTGGAGTAGGAAGCCTTATTTATACAACGGATATTCCCGATCTTGTGGATGTTGATGCTGAAGGGAATCCTATCACCCATTCTGAAACCTACGGTGTGTATGGGTTTATTGATTTACCAGTCACTTTTGAAAGGGCAAACCCATCTCAGGGAATGAACTTGTTTTTTCGTTTGGGAACTGCCGACCCTGATGTGTCCCGGTTTGATTTTACTGTGACTGCAGGTGCCATTTATACAGGTTTGATCAAGACCCGTCCAGAAGATGTGGTGGGCATCGGCGTTTCCGGAGCGTGGAATAGCAGTAAATTTCGCGCCTCACAAGTTTCTTCCCTAAGGGAACAGGAATGGGTGATCGAAACTACCTATCAAATGCCTTTAATTCCAGGGTTGATAATTCAACCGAGCATTCAATATTTTGTCAATCCCGGTTCCAATCCTGATTTGGATAATGCTTTCTATGGTGGGATGACTTTAAACGTATCTTTTTAAATCATAATGTTTCTTTGATTTAAACAAAATAGGAATTTGTTTATTTAACCAAGTTAAACCTTAAGGAATCGCGAAGGTTCAAAATATGTCAAAAAAAATGTTTATTATTAAATACGATACGGAGTCTGGTACAGGTCTGGCTAACCATTATCGTAACGATGGATGGGTTGTTGAAAATGCCAGCAGTATTGCAGGGGTGCGCAGTTTTCTTGAAAACGAGGACTGGACTCCCCATGTGGTGGTGGCCAATTTGGGTCTTACTGACGGAAAAATCCTCGACCACCTGGAGGAATTTAAAGAAGCAATAAGTTTTGCTGAATGGATTTTTATTGTTGAGGATGCAGATGAAAGTGATCTGGACAAGGTAGATGGCATGGCATATGACTTTCTGGAAAAACCTTTCGAGCAAAAAAAATTGGATATTTTGGTATCCAGGGCCTTGCGCGCATCCCGATGTAATTTCCAATTAGAAAATTACAGCGCCTCGACTAGAAAACAATACCAAAAGGATTCCTATGTTGGAAATAGTGAAGCGGTTCAGGAAGTCAAAATGATGATCGATAATTTGCTGGATGTGGAAATCAGCGCGATGATAATTAATGGAGAGACCGGTACTGGAAAGGGTTTGGTTGCAAGGATTCTTCATTATGCCAGTGATTTGCGCAAAGATGGGCCTCTGGTTGAAATGAACTGCGCCGGACTCCCAAAGGAACTGATGGAATCGGAGATGTTTGGTCATGAAGCGGGTGCTTTTACAGGGGCTAAATGCCGCCATCGGGGATACTTTGAACAAGCGGATGGTGGAACTTTGTTTATGGATGAGATTGGAGAGATGCCTCTGGATTTGCAAGCAAAGTTGTTGAAGGCAATTGAGGATAAAAAAATCCGAAGGGTAGGAGGCGAACGGGAAATTTCTTTGGATGTTCAGGTGATCACAGCAACGGGAATTGATCTCAAAGAGGCAAGTGAAAAAGGTGAATTTCGAAAAGACTTGTATCACCGCCTGGCTATTTTCTGTTTAACTTTACCTCCTTTGCGCGAAAGGAAAAGTGATCTATTGGAATTGATTCCTTTAATAATTGCAGAATTTAACATTAAAGCAAATAAACGAGTCAAAACCATTCCGGATGAAGTCTGGAAAGAGCTAATGGAATATGATTGGCCAGGGAATGTTCGTGAATTGCGGAATGTGATTGAGCGCTGTGTCTTGCTTTCTAACGGTGAAACCTTTCCTGGCAGATGGGTTCAATTACAGAATTATTGTTCTCCCAATCAAACGAGCGTAAGTGAAGAGCAACCGGATGGCGAAAGGTTGTGTTATGTAGACGATGTCAATCGGGTAAACATTCCTCTGGATGGGAGTATGTCCTTAAAAGAAATGGATAAATATATTATCAAAACCGCTCTCGAACATAATGGTTTTAATGTAATGGAAACCGCCCGTAGTCTGCGGACTACCCGTGAAACTCTTCGCTATCGTATTCAAAAATATGATTTAAAAACCTCCCAATAACTGCCTGTTTGCAAGCTTACCGAATATCTTAAAAAAATCATTTAAATAAAATAAGGGACTAGGGAATGTGACGCGACTTTCCCTTATTTTTTTATAATGTTTTGTGGTCTGCCATCCTGCAAGGAATTCACTTTACTTTTTGGTCATCAGCCTTTTCTCTATTGGATGAGTATAAAAAACGAAACGACAAACGAAGTGAAAAGGACAGAGTGTCATCCTGAACGCAGTGAATGATCTCTGGTAGCAATTTTTCGGTCGCTTACGCTCCTCAGAATGACGTCCCTGGGGCCATTGCTGGTTCTCTCAACTTTTTCTCATGAAAAAAAATGATTAATTTGGTTGTTAGAACAGGTGGATATCACCCAAATGGTTGATTTCACTCTTGGAAAACATTTCCTCCTCCTGAAAAATCTTTTTAATTCAATGATTTAGGTTAGTCCCTCCTTTGGCACAAGCCCTGCATTGTTAATGTTTTCGGTCAATATTCCGAAACCTGCATTAAGCCTTCCGTACTGTTTGCCTTAGTGTCGTTCAAAATAATTAGGTTTTAAAAAAATTTAAAAAATGAGGAGGATTTTATCTTGGACTCCAAAAACCTGATGGTGGAAAAGATCAAAGCTCAACTCGACGCTTTAGATGTTGAGATTGATAATCTCGAATCGGAGGGAGCCGCCTGTGACACTGAAAAGCGCTCATCTTATAAAAATAATGTGGAGGAATTGAGGGTTCTTCTGGCGGATGCCAGGGAGAAATTGAATGAACTGAGCCACTCTAATGATGAAACCTGGGAATCCTTCAAAAATGATTTAGGTGATATTTGCATGTATGCGAAATCAACCTTAACGGAAACTAAAAAAGCCTTTCAAGAGGGATTGAAAGGAAAATAACAAAGGAGGAAATGATGAGTAAAAAAGAAGCCTATCAAAAAAATTTGCAAGCGCAAATGGATGATTGTTCCCTGGAGTTGGATAAACTTAAAGCCAAGGCCGATCAAGCTGAAGCGGATATGCAATTGAAATACTACGAAGAGATCGAAAAAATTCGAGACAAAAAGAAAAATGTGGATAAAAAGCTTGATGAATTGAAATCCGCAAGTGAAGAAGCCTGGGAGGATTTGAAAGAGGGTATTGAAATTGCCTGGGTTTCTTTGGAATCGGGTTTCCAGTCAGCAAGGTCCAAGTTTAAATAAAATGGGTGTTTGATCAACTCAAGCTGATTTAGGGTCGGCTTTTTCCCTGGGAACTTTTTTTTAACTTTTTTGGAGATTAATTTTAATGGTTAAACATAAATTACATATTGCGCTATTCATTTTTATGGGTATCAGCTTAATTTGGGTTTTAAGTTTGCCCTCCGCGCATGCGAAAAATGACAACACGAACATCGAGGAGGTAAAGAAAGAAACTCGTGAGATGCTAAATTCCTTGAAAGATTATTCATCAGACAAGGCAAAAGATGCAGTGAAAAAAACCGAAGAGGTTTTGAGGAATCTGGATAACCGCATAGATAAGCTTGAGAAGCGTGTCGATGATAATTGGGACGACATGAAAAGCGGGGTTCGTAAAACCACGCGCGAAAATTTGAAGGACCTAAGAAAGAAACGGCTTCAAGTTGCAGAATGGTATGGTAGCTTGAAAAACAGTACGGGTCAGGCTTGGGAACATTTAAAGGAAGGATTCTCCGATTCTTATAAAGACCTTTATGGTTCCTGGGTAAAAGCAGAAAAAGAATTTGCAAATGATAGCAATAAAAAATAAGAGTTTAATTTAACCGTGCATCAGTACATTAAATACGACCTCAGGTTAAATTCCCATCGGTTTCCTGCTGGAACTAAATTTTTGACCTTAGAATAATCCCCGCCGCACTTGGCGGGGTTTTTCGTTTCCATTAATAGGCACAGCACTTGGAACCAAAAATTAAACCTGAAAAACCGATTTTCTAATTGTTTATCCCACTTAAAATTTGAAGAAACCTGATTGATATTCTTCCATGCTAGATTAAAGTTCGAATATTGTATACGATAGAGAAAACATTAATCAGGGATAAATTTTGCAAACAACCAGAATAAATCTGAACGTAGCGGGTCAAACCATTCAAGCCAAAGAAGGCGAAACGATCATCCATGCCTTATGGGCGGCGGGGATGGCGGATGCTGTCAGCACCGGTTGTGCGGGGGGTGTCTGTGGAGCCTGTACTGTGACCGTGAGATATGCTGATGGAAAACCGGGTGGTACCGAATTGGCTTGCCTGTGTCCTGTAGAAGAAGGGATGGAAGTGTTTCCATACCCGGTAGATTCAATAGCCTCAGGCAATCCTGAATCCTCTCCTGACGTGGTTAAATTGCAAACCGCGTTTCCCACCTTGAACCGTTGTACAAAATGTGGAAGTTGTACCGCCGCCTGCCCTATGCAAATTCCGGTCATGGATTCGGTGCTTCGTATGCAAGTGGGAAAGTTTGACGAGGTCAGTGAAGACTTCACGACCTGTATTCATTGCGGGTTGTGTCGAGCGGTGTGTGAAGACAGGGTGAAACCACACAACATGGGTATGTGGGTACGCCGGTCATTGGGTATGGGAGCTTCAATTGAAATGATTGAAAAAACAGAAGAAGAGATAAAACGTTCCAAGTCTGAATGGGCGTATTTGTTATCAGAGGATGCTGAAGAGCGGCTCAAACGGGCGAAAGAGTTTCGAGTGAAAGGATTTGTCTAATGCTGGAATGGGCATTACATTATATCGATCTCATTGAAGAGAGCCGAAAAGAGCGAAGCGATCAGGAACCACCGGAATTGAGTGAAGATGAAAAAGAAAACCTGATCGCCGAATTTCATCCCGACCATTCGGCAAGTGATCGGCCGGTCCAAATTGGCGCGAATGCCGGAGGCACCCCGATTCCCCAGGAACTGGCGGACCTATTGGAAGCGGATAGCCTTTTGCCTAAACATTTTAAACCTGCGACAGATATTGAAACCGATGTATTAATCATTGGAGGCGGAGGCGCGGGTGCTTCGGCGGCTTTGGAGCTTCAGGCTTCCGGGTTGCAAGTCTTGCTGGCTACTAAGTTGAGGCTGGGCGACGCCAATACGGTGATGGCGGAAGGGGGGATTCAGGCGGCGATTTCTTCGGAGGATTCACCTAGACGGCATTTCGCAGACGCTTATGTGGGCGGTCATGGAGACAACCGGGTCGACCTTCTCAAACAACTGTGTGAAGCGGGTCCGGAAACTATTCAATGGCTGATGAGCCTGGGTTGTCAATTCGACCGTAATCCGGACGGCAGTTTTCGCCAGCGCTCCGGAGGGGGTACCTCTACGCCGCGCGTCATGGCTTGCCGGGATATCACCGGACTCGAAATCATGCGTGTTCTGCGAGAGGCGGTTCGGCAAAGTGGAACGCCGTTGTTGGAAAACCATTCCGCCATAGAACTTTTGGACAATGGAGAAGGGCAGGTCACCGGGGCGGTATTCTGGAATCGCAAAGACAACAAGCTTGTTTCCGTATCTGCCCGTGCGGTGCTGTTGGCGACCGGTGGAAGTGGTCAATTGCGCTTACAGGGATTTCCTACCAGCAATCATTTCGGAGCGACCGGTGACGGATTGATCCTGGCTTATCGCCAGGGATGCAAGTTGGACCATGTTGACACATTTCAATTTCATCCCTCCGGAACCAGTTTTCCCGAAGCTCTGGCGGGGCAATTGGTGACAGAAGCGATTCGTTCCATCGGTGCCCAGATATTGAACGCCGAAGGGAAACGTTTCATCGACGAGTTGACTTATCGGGATGTGGTTGCTTCAGCCATTATCAAAGAAGTGGTGGAAGGACGCGGAATCAAAACGCCGTCAGGCCGGTATGGAGTCTGGTTGGATACTCCGGTGATCGAGATGAAGCAGGGTCCCGGTACTCTGAAAAATCAATTCCCGGGTCTGGTCCATAGGTTCGGCCGCTATGGTATTGATCCCACGGTTCACCCCATTCTGGTTTATCCCACTTTGCACTATCAGAATGGAGGGGTTGAGATTGACTTGCAGGGTCGAACCACCATTAAGGGACTTTGGGCCGCAGGTGAAGTTTCAGGAGGCGTCCATGGACGCAATCGCCTGATGGGCAATTCCCTGCTGGATATTCTGGTTTACGGTAGAAAAGCGGCACAATCCATTCAAAACCAGTTACCCGAAAGAGCGGCCCTGGGCTTGAGCGCTTTGGAGTCATTTCGCGCGGAACGGGATCGGCTGGGCTTGAGTGGAAACCAATCCCCGCAATTATTTCCTGTGGCCGCACAGGTAAAAGTGAATCTGGAGGAAATGGTGGCTGATGATTCCTCTTCAACTACGGAAACCTCACCACAGTCAGCTAGCACCGCTTTCGAGCCACGTGATCCTTTTGCATGAGGATGAGTCAAGATAGTTTTGCTCCGGGTTTAGTCAATCACTGTTGCTTTTCCTCTGGCAATGATAACCGGACTGATTGTTCCATTCTATTTTGATGTAATCGGGAAATTGCGTTTTTTTGTCGATGTGTCCCGATAGGATTTGTTCGCAGGTGAGGTTTTTTGAAAAACGAAAATCCGCTTCCCCTAACTCCGTTCCCTGCATGGAGGTGTTGGATAACTGGGCACCGTTCAGATTGGAGTTGATCATTTTTGCCTTGTCCAGAATCGCACCCGTTAAATCCGAATTGATGAGATTGGCCCAACTGAGTTTGGCTTCCGAAAAATCGCAGTTTTTTAGATTTGCACTTCGCATGCGGGATCCGATCAGGTTGGCTTTGTGTAAAACCGCAAGCTCCATATTCACTCCCTTAAGTGTCGTTTTCATCATTTTAGCTTCTGTAAGGTCTGCTTGGGCCAGGTTCGCGGAGTCCATATTGATTCCGCTGAGATCCGTTTGAATGAGTTTGGCCTCACTTAAATCAGCTTTAGCCAGATCGGCTCCTGTCAAATCGGCCCCACTGAGATCGGTACGGGTGAACCGGGACTCTTTCAGGTTGGAACCTGAAAAATTGGCGTTTGTGAGATTGCATTCCAGAAACTCACTGTCAGCCAGTTCGCATTTTGAAAAAACAATTCCGGCTAAATCAGCTTGATATATTTTCATTCTGCTTAAATCAGGAAAGCCGGCATTTGCCTCGGCAAGGGTCTTCAGTGCCTGGCATTTTTTTTCGCAAGCAGAGGGTGTCGTGTCTTCTTTTAAAGAGAATAATAGAGCTTTGCACTCTTCCAAAGATTGCATGGCTTTTTTTGTTTTTGCCTTAGAGAGAAAAACCGAAGCCAGGACAATTGTAATTACCGCCAATGTAAGAATAAGCCAAAGTGAAGACACTGTAGTTTCTCCATTCACCAAATAAAAGGAACATCAGTTTTAAATTCAAAACTCGATTCAAATGACATGAAATTCTAATCCTGAAAACGTATTCAAACAAGCTGAAGATTTATATTTTAACCTGGAGTGGCGTGTGTTTTATTTATCCTTTGTTTGCTATAATTCGCCTGGATGAAAGACCATTCAACTTTTTTTAAACCCGGGTTCAAGAAAAGTGAGGGGAATGAAAAATTTAATTATACTGGTGTTCCTGGCGTTGGTCCTGTTTTTTTCAGCTTGCGCTAAGGAAAAGGTGACCAGCGAGGAAGCGGGTGTTGAATTCACCCTAACCAATGTGGCTTACAAGAATCTTAATTTTCCATTTGCAGAGGTTGACAAAGCATTGGAGAAGGCTTTTGCCGAATTTGGTTATAAGGTGGTGGAGGAGAATGAAACTCCAGATGGGAGGGAATTGTATTGTGTCGCCGAGGAACTGGATCTGGAGTTCGAAATTGAAATTTTTTCGCTGATTCCGGAAGTCACTAAAATGAGTGTGAAGGCCAAGACCGCCATGATTGACCGTGATAAAAAGGCGGCCGCTGAACTCATCAACGAAACAGACCGAATTTTAAAAGAAAAGCTTTGATGCTCTTAATTCTTTTATCCCACCCCTCTGATCTGCTTTGGTAATTATGTCCTTTCCGCTATATCGCTCTGGTAAAAAAACTCTCAGTGGCACCGAATATCATGTTCGCGATACTCAGCGGACAAGCGATTCTTTTTTTCATAGTCTGGCCTGGGCTTTAGATTATCACGGCCTTCATTCCTATAGCAAAACCACTTACAAGTCCCTGCGCTCCGAAATCCGACGCGTGGTTGAGGTATTGAGGGATCCTCTCCTTTGGGAAACGGCAAACTGGTCCGGATTCGGCCAGGCCTATGCCGATACGGTTGACTCTGATTATTTGTATAGGGTTTCTCTGGATGGAACCTACCCGGATAATTTAGTCCTTCGGGCCGCGGCCGAAGCCTATGGTGTCACTTTAAAGATCCTGCCTGATGGTAGTGGGAGTGACTTGGTTCTGGAACCGAAGTCCCTGGTACCCAGGACGACCTTGCCGGAGAAAAATGAAGAGATCATAATTTGTCTCATGTGGGCCAATCCGGGCGTCGGTGAGGAGGGTGATCGGCACTTTAAGGCCCTGGAGCCTGTTGAAGAAGAGGAGGAACGGGAACCGGTGGTATGGGAGGATGAACCCCCTGCAAGTTCGGAAATAGATTCCACAGCCAGTTCCCGCGAAAATTCTCCAGCCAATGATGAAAACTTCGACGAGACCCAAACTGCCGGGAGCGAAACGACGGACTGTCCTTTAAAGCAGGATGACGAACCGGAAGAAGAAACGGATCCCTGTGATGTGGATGAAATCAAGATTACGGAAACTTTACCTGATGGTTCGACCCGGGAATTCATTGTGGTTCATGCCGGCGACTCACGAATAGAAGAATACAACCAGAAAATTGCCGAGCAGGATGACCAATGGAAGGAACAATGGGAGCAAAAGCAGGAACAGGAGCAGACCGAATTTGAACAGCAACTGGAGACTCGGTTACAGGAATGGAATAGCGAGAAGCAATCAGCGCAATCCACAGTCCAGGAAATGATGAATAATTTCGATCAGGGAATTCTGGGCACCACCGCGGACAGTCCGGCAAGCGAAGAAGCGGCGACGGAAGAAAGTGCAGAAGAGTCTACGGACCAACTGGAGCGTGGACCGATCATTATTCCCAATGGCGGTAAAATCCAGTTAACCGCTCCTTCGCGTCCCTTTATGGAATTCAAATACGGCAAGGATACCCAGGTTAGCAAGGTGAAGCTGGAAGTGACATCTCAAACGCCATGCGATGATACTGTACATCCGCATTTAAAAGTTCGCCGTTACTCCTATTACGATTCTCCGGTGGAATCATTCAAGGTGGAACATCCGGGCAAGAAAGACCTGGAGTTTCCCATATTCCCTCTTACCGAGAAACGCACGTGCATGCCCGCGACTCTGGAGATCGTGATCGATGCCATCGACAGTTTTCTTGAAAGCACGGCATCTTATGAAATCACTGCAGAATCTTGTGGTGACGAAAAATACTCCCAACTCAGTTGCACTCTGGAAGTGTATTCCTCCGACCAGTTTGAGTTTGAATTCGAAGCTCAACCTTTCGCCGAATTTTCAAGGGAGGTCGAGGACCAGATTTGGGCTCGCGAACTAAATCCTCTGCACACTGAAGAAGACAGCCGCAAGCCGGGTGATGAGGTTTCCTCTCGCACGGTAACCGATAAAGGCTCTCTGCTTTGGGGTACCATGAATTATGAATCGTCCCATTCCATCGAAAAAGATTTCACCGATTCCACCAAAATCAATTCCGAAAAAACGGTCGAGTTGAAGTGCTTGTCGCCTGGAGTTCATGAAAAAACCGAAACGGAGTCTTCGGATAATGGCAGTAGTACATCCACCTCCAAGGAGTTTGACCCCGGGGTTTTCGGATTTTACGAAATTGTAAAAACGGAGGAAGGAGAGGCGGGGGAAGAGCCAGAGGAGTCCAGCGAAAAACAGAATATTGAATTACCCGTTTCCATAAGTTTAAAGCGAAATGGAGAAAACGATGAAAACACCGCCGCTCTGCTGGATACGGTGATGACCATAATCAACGCTATTCGTAACACCGCGGAAATGTGGAACGAGTTTCAGAATCTGGTGCCTCAGATTGGTTTCAAGTATTCCTGCACACTCAGTTTGCTGGGAGGGAAGATATCCAAATCCTGGGGATGGAAGGAGCAGGACCATCGCTGTTTTATGGGAACAACATATTCAGGAGAACTCACTCTCATTGAAACTAAAATCGAATTGAGTTTTGGTTTCAGCGCCGAATTCTGTTCGGTGCAGGCGGAAGCCATGATATTCGTCAATATCGCCGGGAACATTGCAGTGTCCTTTTCCTTTGAAGTGGCGAACCCCATAGAAGAAGAGCGTTCCGCGAAAGAAAGACGCTCCCTGCAGTTTCCAACAGAAATCCCTGCCGAAGCGGGGGCGAAGATGGTGGCGGGGAAGCCGGACTGGTTCGAAGTGCAAGGTGTGGTGGAGTCGGGATTTGGAAGCGAGATAGAATTCAAGGACAGCTCGGGCTACGGAGCGGGCGGCAACTTTGGAAAATACATCGATTACAATTTATGGTTCAAGGGAATGACCCTTAAAGGCACGGTTCACGTTACGGGTGTCTGTTCTTATGAAAAAGAATATGATTTGTTTGACGGCCGATATGGCCGACAAAACCCCTGGATGGTTGGAAAGTTTCCTGGAACCACCTATGCACCTAAACATCAGCAGGAAAAAATCAGGGTATTGAATGAACAAATCACGCTTCACAAAAAAGATCTGTCGGAGCTTAAGGATAAAGTTGAGAAACATCAAAAGGAAACCCTTCAGCAAATAGTTAATGTAGAAGATGAGAGACAACGCATGAAGGACGACCTTCTAATACTCGAAGACCGGGATCAGGCAGAAAGTGATTATGAAGAAGCCAGGGAAGAATCCGATCGCATTGAAGAGGAGAGGGATCAGGCAAAACAGGATTGGGAAGAATTGGAAAATGAAGTGATGGAAGTGATGCAGGAGTACCGAGAAAAACTGGATGCCACCGAACAGGCGAAAGAGGACTGGAATTCTGCAAAAGACGAATTAGAATATGCGGAAAAGCCAGCGTCTTCCCTCAATATTTTCAATGTAGGAGTGTATTCTGAAGAGCAGTTGCAGGAATTACGCGATAAGGTGGAGCAGGCAAAACAAACCTATGATCAGAAAAAGCAGGAGGAAGAGGATTATAAAAGCCAGACGTATGATCCAACCATGACCGAAAAAGACCCGGCCAAAAATGAAGCCCGAAAAAAATACCTCGATTTGGAATACGACTTTGAATTTGCTGAAAAAAAAGAAGAAGATTCAGAAGAACGTCTGAAAGATTTGAACCGTCAGGCTGAAGAAGTTCAGAAACGCAACCATCCACACGGCGCATCAACTTATAAGGAAACCTGGGATGAAGAAAAGCAGGTCATTCAAACAAACCTGGATGCGGTGGATGATTTGAAAAACGCCTGGAAAAAACAGTTGAAATGGTACGCAGATCTGTACGAACCTGAAATCCAGAAAATGGAGCAAGTGGAGCGTTCTCTGGAAGAAGAGGAACGTTATTACAGGAATCGTTTCAACGAATTGAAGGAAAACTGGGCACGGGAAACGCGAATTGGATTAATGGAAGATAAAATTAAAGAAGACCAGGCGCTTTTGGGTGAATTGTTCGACGAACTGGATGAAATTGATGAGCAAATCAAGAAGCAAGAAGAAAAGATTAACAGAATTTACGAAGAATCCCGGAGTTACTTTAAGGATCATGATCGCAAAAATGGAAGACTGGAAACCATCGAAGGTTCAGGTACTTTAAAAGAAGCCATCATATGTGGTCCTCTGGACTATTACGCAAAAAAAATTGATCAGGAACGCGACGACCTGATGAAACTGTTCAAGAAAAAAAGGAAGAAAGACGACGAGATTGCTTACGCCAACAAAAAATATGAAGTTTCTTTAAGGACCCTGATAAGCATGACACGAAGTGATTGTGTGGGGGCAAACATTGTCATGGAAGGGGCTAAAAAGGCAAAGGAGGAATCTGAATCCGGTGCAACAGACAACTCTTCAACTTCCGGTTCTACCGATTCCAATTCTGGGTGAAAGAGGTAAAATTATTCGACCCAAACCATTGATTTATTCTTACCAATCAGGGTGCAAACAAAATGTGAAGGCTATTTTTTTACCCTAGGTAATCAGGTATCCAGGTTAATTTTTTTCTTCGATTTGAGGTACACGTTTTCCAGCCCCCAATACAATTCTTCCAGTTCGAGAATTACATTTTGAGGATCATTTAAGATTTCGGCCTCAGAAAATCGGGCGATTAATATGTCGTGTTTTTTAAGGAAGGCATCCAGTTCAGGATTTTCTTCAGTGGTGTCCGATGGATTCGCAATAGACCCATTCCCCTCGATTTCCACAGCAATTTTTAAATGTTTCGAAGGGTCATAATAAAATCCTATGGTTTCGATAAAAAAATCTACCACGAATTTGGTATTGTTTATGTCCCATGTATTAGGCTCGTAAATTTCACCATTATCGTTCAGGTGGCACTGGGGAATGATTTTAAAAAAGGTGTAAGTTCCATTTTTATTCATTTTCTGTCGCATTTCGTGCATTGCCAGCCAGACGAAAAAAATCTTCTCAAAAGGGGACTCGATTTCAGAATACCCGCCTTCACCCTTAGTATCGTTGATGAAATCTGCCATCAATTGATCGAATACCTGGATTTCCAATTCCCTATTTATTTCTATTCCCATTGGAGTGCCCACAGATTTGAAGATTGATAGAAATCGTAGAACTTCTTAAGGCAAAGTTTACAAGAAAACTCCAATTGCCCCAAAATTTGATTAAAAAGAATTTTAGACTATTTTAACCCAATGAAAAAGTCAATTTCTTTTAAAAAAGATTGACTGATTTTGCTGAGGCAATTAAAAGAGTAGTTTTCTAAACACTTAATATTAAATGGCTAGTGGTCTTGACGGGATTATGGGCTTTGATCGAAATGGGATTTCAGAGGCTGGGTTCACAAGGAAAGCAGAGAAGAATCTAAAGGTGATTGCAATTCCGGGAGAGTGATCGAAAAAACCGTTCCATTATTAAGTTTACTGTTTACGCTGATTTCACCGTCATGGCGATCAACGATTTTTTTACAAATTGAAAGTCCCATACCATTTCCATTATATTCGCTACGCCCAACCAGCCGCTCAAAAGGTTTAAAAATTCTTTGGCAATATTTTTCATCGAAACCAATGCCATTGTCCTGGACATAAATTTTCCAAAGGCCTTTGTCGCAGGGTTCTCCCCAGATTTTGATTTTAGGCTGACTGTCCTTATTTTTAAATTTCAGGGAATTTCCAATCAGGTTATGGAAGAGAAGACCCAGTTGTAATTGATCCCCTTCTACAGTGGGAAGCGTCCCTACCTGGATTTGGGCATTGGATTTTTTGATTTCCATTTCCAGTTCATCCAATACCTGAGATACCACCTTGGATATTTCTGTAGATTTGAATGGGTTTCCCCGTGTCGTTATTCGGGACATTTGAAGTAAACCATCGATCAGGTTTTTCATCCGAACCGTTGATTTTTCAATTCGCTCCATATACCCCTTGATTTTCTCGTCATTCGTATTGAGGTGTTTTTTTAGAAGGTCTCCAAAGATAGAAACCTTTCGAAGGGGTTCCTGAAGGTCGTGGGAAGCAAAGAAAACGAAATCTTGCAAATTTTGATTGTTTTTTTGCAATTCAGCTTTTTGCTTTTCAAGTTCTATTGTTCGATTGATAACCTTCATCTTGAGGTCCATTTTTTGCTCTTTTACCATTTTGTAGTAAATACCGTTTTCAAGAGCATAGGCCAAATGGTTGAGCACGATTGATACCATATTCAATCGCTCCTGGAAAATCTGGTTTTGATTGGAGTCTGTGATTCCGACAAACATTCCAAGGATCCTAGTGTTGGTAATTATTGAATGAAAAATCATTTTTATTTTAGAAGAGGAGGTTTCCTTTTCAAGCACCAGAGGTTTGCTCTGTTTCAGGGCCCATGCGAAGGTTCCCTTTTCAACTTCATCCTCAACCAGGTATTTTAGCTGTAGCTTCTCTGAATGCGGGTGGCAATAATCGAGTTCAAACTGGGAATTTTCACTATTGACCAAAAAGAAGCCAAAAGTTTTTAAAGGAATCAGTTCAGTGAGGTATTTTTGGGTAGTTTCAAACAGCTTGAAATGATTACCATCGTGTTTCATGGTCTGGTGTAAGGTGCCCAGAGATGTGACCAGATCCATGGCATGGAAATACCAGCGGTTGGTGCTTTCCAAAAAAGCGATTCTTGCTTTTAACCGTCCAATGTTGTTAGGGTCTTCCGGTTCAAGTTTATCCATGGAGATACCTTGCGGCTACTATAAAGTGAACACAATGGAAATAATCAATTTGAGATATTATTTTAATTAAAACATTGCTATTCTTTTACCAAATTCAAGTTTATGAATATCTCAAAGGCCTTGAATAATGAGAAAAAACATTCCTCATAAAGTTATTGAGGAGAAGCTTTTGAATTTTGTTTTATCTTTTTAAAAATATACAATCGTTGCAATTCCTTGATAGCGGAATTATCAGGGTTCGAGTGTTTAAAAAGTTCTTTCATTTCCTTTTTGGCCGAAGAAAGGACTTCAGGATCAATTTCAAGAGTCGGGTTGCCATTGCCCGAATTGGAAGCATCTTCCGAAATGTGCGCTTCGGTTACACCCCAGGCTTTCAAATTTTTTATACTCCTGGAAGTCAGTTGTGTACCCTTGGTCAGAAGGGTTCTTCCTTGAAAGTCTTTAACGTCCTGTTCAAGCAACATGCCTTCTTTTAATTTTTCGAGTCGTAATGTTGTCACAGTAGCTTCCTTGCCTCAAAAAATAAATTTGATCCAAAGCAATCGAAAAAGTGAGAGTTCAGGACTCCGAAGAACTCTTAAAACTGACTGAATTTTTAGTGGTTATTAGAATTATTGTAGCTCAAAATGGCAAATTTTCAAGTATTTAAAACGAATTTGAAGGCAGATTGATTATATTTTTAATATAAGAAGTTTTTCAAATTTCCTTTGAATGTGGATGCGCAGATCGGTTTATTGACTTGAAATTGGAAAAGTAAAAATTAACTTGTTCGATAAAATTGTGGCTTTTAAATTGAGGACAATCGGGAAAAAGGAAAACCATTAATGGGATTTATTGCAAAAAGCCTTCAAAAATTTGTTTTGGCAATGGGTTCTTTAATTTTGTGTCTGGTTTTTTGTGAATTGTTTATTGCCAGCTTCGATGTTTTGGAAAAGCAAAGGAAGACGGCCCACTCGGTGTTGCAATCCAGTGCAAAAAGTTTAAATGGGCAGAAAGGCGCAAAGAAAAATCTTGAGCAATCACCTCAAGAAAAAACTGACCAGCCCTATCTGCAAATCCATCCCTATTCGGGTTGGAAACAGCGCAAGGGATTTCGGTCCAATGGGCAAAATGATTATCTTCAGGCTTTATTTCCGGACTCCGAGAATTGGTGGAGAAAATATTTAATTAACAATCTGGGCTACCACTCTCGATTGGTCGATTACCGTTTTATTGGTGAAGATTATTTTCGAGTGGGAGTTTTTGGTGGGTCCGTGGCGGATGTCCTTTCCATCATGGCAGATGAAAAGTTCCGGTTTCAACTATCAAAAGCATTATCTATCCCTTCACAATTCCTGCTGTTCTACAATTTTGCTATTCCTGGATTTAAGCAACCTCAACAACTCTTTGCACTAATAGAAGCGTTTCAATTAGGAGTGCGAATGGATCTTGTTCTCAACCTGGATGGCTTTAATGAAGTGGCTCTGGGAGGGCAAGACTGCCGTAAAGGGAGTCACCCGATATTTCCTTCAAGATACCATTCTCTTCCACTATTAAAACTGTTCCGGGGAAGGCTGTCTTTTAAATCGATGGAAGCATTTTACCTTTTTCAAAATGAAAAAAAGAGGCTTGCAGAATTTCAATTCTGGTGGAAACAATCGGTTTTAAATAAAAGTCAAATAGTTCAGATCTTTTCCGGAGCCAGAATTCTCTATTTACGAAAGCGAATCACGCAATTTGAAAAAGACCTCAAGAAAGAATTGGCAGAAACCGCCGGAGAGGTTGAATTGATGCCAGAATATACGGATCCCCAGTTGTATTCGTCTGAAGGATGCAATGAATTGATCGCTCGCAACTGGTATGAATCCTCTCGATTAATGTCTGATGTGGCCTCTGTTTATGGGGCTCAATATGTTCATTTTTTACAGCCCAATCAATATGTGAAAAAAAGTAAACCGTTAAGCTCGGAAGAAACCAAATCAGCTTATCAACTTGAAACCGACTGGGCTCAGAATGCCCGCTCAGGTTATGAGGTTCTCAGGCAAAAAGGAAAGGACTTGAAAAAGGAGGGGGTGGCTTTTTTTGATCTGACCCAGGTTTACAGCAATACTGAGAGCACGGTTTATATCGATGTTTGTTGTCACCTGAATTTTGAAGGAAACCGGATTCTTTTTAAAGAGATCACCAGAATATTAAAAGCAGAACTCAACCACGCACCTTGATTATATAAAGGGAATTTCAATTTTAGCGGGGAGAGGAACTTATCTGATCGAAACTATTACTTGGGGGGAGGGGCCAGCCATTCCTGCGGAACGGGCACTCTTTTTCCTATAGCCTTCATTTTAATTTTTCGGGAGGTTCCGTTAGGGTAGGTGATCACTCCATCCACCAGAATGGAGGACTGGAATTTTCCACTTTGGATAAGGCCATTCGGGTAGGTTCGAGTCCCCTGCACCAACTCGTTGTCTTTAAAAAAGCCCTCGTAAATTTCCCCATTGGGTTTGATCACTTTTCCGGAAATGAACATGCCCTCCCAAAATTCGCCTTCCATGCTACCTTTTCCATCCTTAATAATTAATTTTCCTTTTCCGGTGGTGCAATTGCCTTCGACACATTCCGTCTCTGCGTGGCCAATTCCATTTGATAGACAAAATATAAAAAAACAAATCCAGGGAATTTTTAAATTCATGGTTTTTCCATATAAAGGTTAAAGATGGTAACGCCTACAGGAAATAGGCGAAGAAAGGTCTGAAGAGTTTGAACCCCGCATATATGGTGTTAACAGCTTAACACTGTTATAGTAAAACATTCTATTTTTGGATGAAAGCAATTTTACTGAAACAAATCGTTTCCAATTCAATAAATTTAAGACTGAATTGGCTGTGTAAAGGATAGACATGTTATTAGCGATGGATGTGGGAAATTCCAATAATGTGATTGGCTTGTTCAAGGAGGATCGTCTGCTCACACATTGGAGAATTCGGACGGAATGGAATCGGACCGCAGATGAATATTGGGTTCTCATTAAAGAATTCATTATTATGAATAATGCGGATACGGATACCATTGACGATATTGTGGTGGCTTGTGTGGTTCCCCCTTTAATTCCGATATTGGAGGAAATGAGTCGAAAATACTTTTCCTGTCAGCCTCTGGTTGTCGGACCCGGAATAAAAACGGGTTTGCCCATTTTATATCGAAACCCAGCGGAAGTTGGGGCCGACCGAATAGTAAATGCGGTTGCGGGGTTCCATAAATATGGAGGGCCCTTAATCATTGTGGACTTTGGCACCGCCACGACCTTCGATGCGATTTCCAAAAAAGGGGAATATCTAGGGGGTGCCATTTTCCCTGGAATCCAAATTTCACTGGAAGCCTTATTCAAAAATACAGCCAAACTTCCACGTGTGGATTTGGTGGTTCCGGAAAGCGTTATAGGGAAGTCCACCGTCGAAAGTATTCAATCCGGGGCCGTTTTTGGTTTTGTCGGATTGATCGACTCTATGGTTAACAAAATGAAATCCGAATTGGGTCAAAAGACTAAAGTGATTGCAACCGGGGGTATTGGAGAACTGATCGCCAATAAATCGGAAGTGGTGGACCTGTTTGATCCTTTAATCACGCTGGATGGGTTACGCTTGTTATACGAAAAAAACCGTTTGGACCGAAAGACTTAGCCTGAAAATCATCGGGCCAGCAGGTAAAAAAACACCGGCTTTCCTTAAAGAGGGATCAATGAACCCTGCATTTGAAATGTCAGGATCGCATTCAGGAAAGCCGGCGTTGTTGGCGCTATTGGGGTTTGCGCCGCTTGGGACTGTATTTTTTGATAAATATCCGGACCATTCTCGTGTCTTCCATATCCGAAGTTTTATAGCCCTGAGTCGCGGCCCATTTTTTAAGGGCATCGGTCAGGTTTCTTTTTTTGTCGACCAAAACCTCCAGAATGCCATTTTTTTTAATTCCACGAAATGCTTCATTGGCCAATTCGAGGGATGAAAAAAATGATTCGCCACGAATATCGAGAGTCTTGAAGTTTGTCATTTGTTTGACTCCATTTTTTAAAACAAGTTAACATTTTGAAGTCATTCTAATAGCGCAACATTAAAAAAGGGTTAAATGACCATTAAATAATTTTAATTTTTTCGTGAAAGTTTTTAATATCCTATTGATAAACCTGGCTTTAAAGTTTCATTAAGGGATTTTGCTTGATGTCCGGGGCATCCTTAATATAATGATTGGGTTGATTTTAGGTGAATCTAAATGAGGTGATTCTATGGGTATCATTAGAGGCGGCACTGCAGAATATGACGACGGTGCCCCCAGTTATGAGGAAAAAAAAGCGGCTTTGGAAAACACCATTTCTGAAGCCTTAAAGAAGGATCCCGAAAATCTTGTCCTGGCGGGAAAATATATTGCGGATGACGAGGTAAAAATTCTCTCTGAATGCAGTATGCTCTCTTCAATCAAATCACTCGATTTGGGCGATAACCAGATTGGCGACGAGGCGGTAAAAATCCTCTTTCAATCTGAGGTTCTAAAGGGACTTGAAGATCTTTCTTTGGGAATAAATTATGTGACGGATGCGGGTATTGAGGCCTTGGCAATATCATCCGACAATAAAATTATGAGTTTAAAGCGTTTGTCCCTGGAGGACAATCGATTGACGGATGCCTCGGTGTCTAAAATCGTGGCCTCACCGCTTTGTCGTGATTTGGAGTTTTTGAATTTGGGATGGATGCAGATTGGGGATGGAACAGCCAAAGCGATTTCTGAGTCAGCAGAATTGAAAAACCTTAAGGTATTGGATTTGGAAAGAAATTATTTTGCCGACGAGGGTTTACAAGCTTTAACCGAAAATGATTGCCTTCCTGCTTTGGAATCTCTGAATTTGGCTTCCAACAAAGTAGGCAATGCGGGTGCTGAATGCTTGGCCAAAGCAGGACATTTGCAATCTCTGAAAACCTTAAACCTTTCAGATAATAATATTGGCGATGATGGAGTTTTTGCATTAGCAGGGTCAGAATCCATGGGCCAGCTGGAAGCATTGAATCTGAGTCGAAATTACTTCACCGTAAAAGGTGCTGAGGCGATCCATCAGTCCAAAACTTTAAAGCTTCAAACCCTGATTTTGTCTGAGAAGGTAGACGAGGCTTCTGGAAGGGTCAATTATTCGAAACCCGAGTTGATTCGACCTGATTAAATGTATTGAGGGCTATTATTAGGTATGTGAACACTCCTGGAAAGGAACTTTATTTGAATATATCGGCAGTTTTTAAAATATTTGTTTGGATAGCCCTGTTTTTTTTAAGCGCTTGTTCCAAAAACAGCCCGGTGCCTTCCTTACCTTCTATTGAATCCGATTATTTGGTTCAGCGCTACAAGGTTCGAATTGATCCCGAGATTTTTGTTCGTCCCTCCGACGTGGGGGCTGAAAGGACGGTTGGTCTGAAGGTGGTCGATATGCGTCCCGATTTAACCATTGGGTCAGGGGGAGGCAGTCTGTTGCAAATCAGGAAATTCACGATCAGTTCCGATGGCAATATTTCCGAAGTGGTTGGTAAGAAGGTTCGGGAAGGTCTGAAACGAATTCAATTTCGTCCCAAGCCTTATGCCCACGAAAAGAATCGGCGTATGAAGATCGAAGTTTTAAAAATTCATGACCGGTATTATGAAGATGGTGCCCAGATTGGAGAACGAATCAATGTTTCTCTTAAAGCCGGGTGTTTGAATCAGGGCAAGCGGTATTTGGGGAAATATTCTTCTGAAAATGAACAGAAGCACAAAATTGTGGCTGGAAACATACCCAATACCCAATTGATCAACGCAACCCTGTCCCTTGCGCTCCAGAAAATTTTTGAAGACCGGAAAATGATTCAATGTTTGGCGAATTGAATCTTTTTGGGAAGTAACATTCTCTACAGGCATTTTTCAGAGTGGGTTCATGAACGTTCCCGAAGACTTTCAGAAAATTTTAGAGGACCATTCGCGCTGGATTGACACATTTGGTTATCAGGGAAAACGGGCTGTATTACGAGGGGCTCAACTTGATTTTGCGGATTTGAAAGGAGCTAAGTTGATTGAAGCCGATTTGATGGAAGCCCAAATGTTGAATGTTTATCTTCAGTCGGCAGATTTACGTGGCGCTAACTTGCAAGACGCTCAATTGATGGAAGCGCAATTGCAAGACACCAATCTAAATGAAGCCGATCTCATGTTTGCCGACTTGAAAGGGGCCAACTTGGCCAATGCTTCCATTCAGGGGACGCTATTGCTGGGAGCGGATTTACGCGGCGCCGAGGGTTTGACTCGGGAGCAATTGGCAACGGCTCATATAGATGAAACCACCAGGCTTTAAATTGTCAAAATATTTTTAGAGTTTTTAGCTGAGAGAGTTTGGGGGAATTTCGGACCGCTTCCTTGACCTCTTTGGATTTGATTCGATTGCCGCCCAGATGCAAATAGGTGAGATTTTTAAAGGTGTCCGAGTCTGCAAAAGCCAACGCTCCCTCCTCACCAATCCGGTTATCTACAAGGTTCAGTGAGGTGACCTTAGTAAACACGGGGGAGGACGCCAAAGCGGTGGCGCCCTCTGCGGTGATTCCATTGCATTCCAGGTTGAGAGTGTGAACTTTAGAAAATATTTTTGCTTGCGAAAGAATACGCAGGCCTTCATCACCCAATCGATTGGAGCCCAGATGAAGATATTCGATTTGGGTTAATTTCTCCGATTCCACCAACTGCTGTAATCCTTCAGGCCCCAATTCATTGTGGGTTAAAATAAACGAGGTCACGTCTCTGCAAGGTTCAAAATTGGCGATAATCCTCGCCAATTCGACCCCGTGGTTTTCTCCAATCGACTGGCCAGTCTTGGAAAATGCGTATTTATCCTGAATTTTTAAAACAGTTTTATCCTTGATGGATTCAATAATGACTTTTTCCGTAGGGTTGTACTCAACTTCTGAGGCGCCGTACTGCTCACCGTCATTAATTAAATCCTCCCAACTCTTGACCTTTTTTGCCATTTTTACTTTTTAAGAGTTTTAGCGTTGCTACAAGCCATTATATTGCCTAATTCACAGGCTTTGTCATAAAACTTTATAGCTTTTTTTGCGCGTCCTTCCCTGTATTTCAGGGAGCCAAGATTGAAGCACGCTTTGTCGTGGTCTTGATCACAAGCCTTTTGATAAAGGGCCGCGGCCTCTTTCCATTGTTTACTGTATTGTGTCCCATTCATTTGGATGAGGATTCCGGCATGGACACAAGCGGTCATGTTGTTATTGTCACAACCTGTCCGGAAATATTTCAGTGCCGTTTTGTTATCGCGATCCATAACCCTGGAATTTTCGCCTAATTGTAAACAAGCAAGGCCATTTTTTTCCTCATTACAAAGCCTTTCCAACCCTTCTTTATTATCCAGTGCGTAACTGACGCTATTGAAACCAAATATACCAACAATCAAAAAAATAATTACGGTTTTAATATTCACGGTTTTTGCCTTTCATTAAAAAACCAACTGATAAAACCTTCATCAATCCATCAATTCGAAAGTATATCATATTGAAAATCAAACCAAGTTTAATTTTCGTTTATGGTTCTGAAAAATTCTGAAAAAGATTGTGGATGAGTTTGTTTAAAATTCGTGAAATTTTGTTAAGTGTTTGCATCCTTGGGAAAAATTAATTACCCTTTCAAAATACTATAATATGTCCCAATCGAAGATTAAGGTTTAACCTCTCAATTGGGAGGCCTCATCATTAAGTATGGATTAACAGGTTTAACAGTTTATATGAATATCGTTTTAATGGGGTACCGTGGAACCGGAAAAAGTACGATAGGAAAGTTTCTGGTTCGCAATTTGCGCCGAAAACTGTTTTGTATTGATGATTTGATCGTTGAAAATGTAGGTATGTCCATCCCCGATATGGTGCAAGCCTGGGGGTGGTCCCGGTTTCGCGAAATCGAGCATAAAATTGTGGAGCAGGTCGCTACGGATCAGGAAGAAGCTATCATCGATTGTGGCGGGGGCGTGGTTCTTGACGACCGCAATGTTTTCAATCTTAAACAAAACGGCCGGGTGGTTCTCCTTATTGCCGAGTTTCAAACCATCGTGAAACGAATTCGGCGAGATCCGAATCGGCCTGCCCTGATTGATGGTTTGACCTTCGAGGAGGAACAAAGAAAAGTGATTGAAGAGCGCAGAGAAAAATACCTGGCCGCAGCGGATCTTGTTTGTGACACCACGAGTGTCCGGCCAAAGGAAACGGTTAAAGAAATCTTGGAATATTTTAAGCAAAGGAACTGGGTCTGATCATGGAAGGAACTCTGTTTGAAAGTCTGGTGGTCAACAGTATGTCCCTTTTGACCACTGTGGAAAAGGAAGATGAGGATACGATGGTGGTCAATGAAACTCATAATTTCGCTCAGGCCGAATCCAGCGTGGAACCGAAATTCAAGCTTTCGCTCAACGGCAAGGAAGTGATTTGCGACGAGTTGTTGGATTTGATGCAATATCCCCGCTTTCGCAAAGTGAAAGTACTGGAGCTGGATGATAATGAGTTTGGCGATGCGGGGGTTGAAATATTGGCCCAAAGCGAGTCAACGGCGAAAGTGACTTCGTTGTCTTTGGCAAAAAATAAATTAAGCGATCAGGCCATAAAATTGATAACAGAATCTCCCTACTTAACGCGTCTGGACACGCTGTATTTGCAACACAACAGGATTGGCCCCGAAGGAATGAAACTTTTAGCTCAGGCGGAAAACCTGAAAGGTTTGCAAACTCTGTATTTGCGTGGCAATGCCTTGGGGTTCGAGGGATTCAAGGCTCTTTCGGAGTCGCCCTGGTTGAACGAACTGGCCACCTTGTTTATTCAGGAAACGGGATTGGACGAGCCTGCTTTAGAAGTTCTTTTAAACGCGCCCTGGGTTGGAAGTCTGAAAATGATTTCTCTGACAGGGAATCGTCTGAAGGATTCTATCGTTCATGTCTTTGAATCGGCTGGTTCCCTGAAAAACCTGGAAGTAATTGACCTGTCTGGAAACGCGGTAAGCAATGATGCCGTTGCGGCTCTCAAAAGTCTCCCGAACTTGCCCAAGCTTCGAACTGTATTGAAGGATCAACTGTACCGAAAGTGAAGGGTGTTGCATGGGACCGGTCCCGGACCGAAAAGAGATTTTAAAACATTTTAAAAAGTGTGATCCAATTATGGAACGGGTCATTTCCTCTCTGGGCCCTTTCCAACTTAAACCCAATAAAAAGTATTTCCAGGTTTTATGTCACTCCATCATATCCCAGCAAATTTCTATTAAAGCCGCGGAATCTATCACCAAAAATTTTCATAGAGCTTTTTTTGGAAAAGCACCCACTCCAGAACGGGTATTGGCGCTTTCAGATAAGACGATGCGCTCCATTGGCCTGTCCCGGCAGAAGGTGTCCTGCTTTCGCGATCTGGCTCAAAAGTTTGCTGACCGTTCTATCCGGCCCCACAAATTGGCTTATCAAGGGAACGAAGAAATCATTGAAGAGTTAACCTCTGTCAGAGGAATTGGGGTTTGGACAGCAGAGATGTTTCTAATTTTCTCCTTGAACCGGCTGGATGTGCTTCCGGTTCAGGACCTGGGGCTTCAACAGGGTCTCAAAAATATTTACCAACTGGAGCAAATGCCAAAAGCAAAAACTGTCCGCGAAATTGGAGCGAGATGGATACCCTGGCAAACCATTGGAACCTGGTATTCCTGGAGATCCCTAAATGCGGAAATTGTGAACTATTAAACCCCATTTTCGAAGACTGTAACCCAACAAATATTTGAGGTAGCGCATGGATTTTATAGATGAAAAAATTGAAAAGTATGCTTACGATCACACCCAGCCCGAAAGTGAATTGCTGAATCGACTGGAAAAGGAAACCTGGGATACTCTTGAAATTCCGCAAATGTTGACAGGCAGAATTGAAGGCCGGTTTTTAAAATTATTGGTCCAGATCAGTAATGCCCATAGCGTGCTGGAAATCGGGACCTTTAGTGGGTTCGGCTCCCTCAATATGGCAGAGGGATTGCCGGATGATGGGATCCTGGTGACTTGCGATATTGATCCCGACAGTTGTAAAGTCGCTCGTAAATATTTTGAGGAAAGCCCGCATGGGAAAAAGATTTCCCTGATGGAAGGTCCCGCACTGGAATCTATTGAAAAACTTCATGGACCCATTGACCTGGTATTTATCGATGCCGATAAGATCAACTACCAGAATTATTTTGAGGCGGTTCTTCCCAAGGTCCGGCAGGGCGGTTTGATTGTGGTTGATAATGTGTTATGGAGCGGAAGCGTGCTCAATCCAAAAGACGAATCGAGTATAGCCATTCACAATTTTAATGAGGCGGTTAGTAAAGACCCGCGGGTTGAAGGCGTTCTGCTTACGGTCCGTGATGGTATTTTTTGTCTCAGGAAAAAATAGCAAGCCTCTTATAAGCCGTTGAATCAGGTTCAGCAACTATGCTAGGGTACCAGCATTATTTTTAAATAAATGTAAAAAAATATTGCGAAAGAGCAACTATACATGGCAGAAACACTAGGCAGTCTGGTAGATAAACTATCGATCAAAAACCTCCGTCTTTGGCACCTGGATGAAGTGTTGGAAACCACTACCGACGACGATCCTAAAAGGCATGAGTTGTTGCAAAAACGTCAATTGGTCGTGGAACAGCAACAGGATATCATTGAAGAAATCAACGGATATTTGATTGCCGCTTTGGAAGGAAAAATTCGCATTCGGGATGAAAAAGTCAAGCTGTATAAAAACCTGAATGTAAAATCCTCCGATTCCATCCTGAGCCTGGGTAAAGCCGTAAGTGAACTGGCCCACCGCAACATAAAGATCTGGCACCTGGAAGATGAAGTCAGGCGCGAGGACCTCCCCGACTCCGAAATCGTAGGATTCAAACGTCAAATTGATACCACCAATCAGGAACGCAACGACCTGATGGATAAAGTAGACGAACTGCTGGCAAAGGAAGCGGAAAACCGGAGCAGAAAATAAATCCTCCTTATCCCGTCACCCAAAACTCTTATTCACCCAGTCCGCTCCCATTCAAAGTGTTCCATCGAACCACTTCACTTACCGGACGACGATAAGACCTGGGTCTTGGTTCGTCCTTTTGATAGCCCAAGGCTATCAGCATCACGGGTATAAAACTGGAGTCCAGTTCCGCGAATTTTGAAACTGAAATTGGATCAAAACCAATCATAGGGCAAGTGACCCATCCTCTGTTTTTTGCCGCTAGCATCAAGGTCATGGAAGCCAAAGACGCGCTACGAATGGCCTCATCCCGTTGCAGTTGTCCTTGTCCATCATAGAAACCATGAATCATGGGTAACACTTTTTCCTGAATTTCTTTGGGGGTTTCGGAGTAAATCTCAGGTGCGTCCAAATAGGCATCTACCTTACCGCAAACGATCAGCAAAACGGAGCAGTCAGAGACCTGTTCCTGTCCCCAGGCCGATTCCTGAACCTGTTTTTTGCGTTGAATATCCTTAACAGCAATAAATTTCCAATGCTGAAGATTGAATGAACTGGGACTTAAAATTACTTCTTCGAAAAGGGCCTCCAGGTCTTCATCGGAAATAGACTGTTTCGAGACATAGGATTTGACACTTCGGCGGTTATTTAATATGTCCTTGAAATCCATATGTTTTCCTTATTTTGGTAAAAACTCTTTGAGAAAAATAAAAGGGTTTAAAAAACTGAATGCTCCATGGATAACCTTTAAAACCCTAAAAAAACTCATCGACCAGCTCTTTCCTTTTTTGTTTAAATTCCGTGTCGTCAATAAGGCCTTTTTTATGCAGGTCTTTCAAAAACTCAAGCTTTTTTTCCAGTTCGGGATCCATACTTTTTCCTTGGGGAATATTCGAGGACCGGGACTTGGATACCGACCTTCTTGAAGATCTCTTGCGTTGGACTTGGTCGCCTTTTTTGCTTTTTCCCTTTCCTTTCTTTTTCTTGAAAGTTGGGCTGGCTTTAGGCAATTGGAACTCGGCCACAAGCCAGTTGTCCTGAATATCCTTAAGCATGAACTTTTTGTTTGCAAACAGGTACTGGCTGGCCTGCGGCACCATTTTCCAGTTGATTCCCCTTCTGCCGGCAATAGGGTGCGTGGAATATTCGATGCCCTTGATAGTTGTAAACTTCCAGTGTAATCGTCCCAGTGCGGAAAACACGTAGACCTGAATGGGGCCATCGTCGGATTCCACTCTCAGCATGGCCACGTCGACACTGGTGATCCCATTGAGCGCTTTAGCAAGGGAAGGGGTGATTTTTTTGGCTTCCTGACCGGAAAACACCCGCTTGGGTTTGGCCATGAGAGTCAATGGTTCGTACCAGATGGAGAGTAAATGATTGTAAATCTCGGATTTGGAAATTTGAATGGGATGATCCAGTATGAAATCTTTGGGTATATTTCCAAGTACTGTTTTACTCTTGTATTTTAAGGAAAAAGATTTGCCCTCATCGGTGTCACTTAGCGTTGAGCAAGCACTGTTTAACAATAGAAGCACCAGCGACAATGCAATAATACAGGACCCTGTTTTAGGAAGAGGAGGAAAAGGTTTCAAATTACAAAATATCCTGGCTTTGTTTCTCATATGGTGTGAAGGCCTTTGTTCTTGGAGAGATCGGTAATGGATGCCGGCAGAGTGTTTTCCGGTCCTGTAACTAATTTTTTCAACCTCGATATTAAAAGAAATTATCTACCAGTTCCTTCCTTTTATGTTCATACTCATTGTCATTGATCAATCCTTTGTTGTGTAAGTTTTTTAGTAACTGCAATTTCTCCTCCAGAGTGGGATCGGATTTAGACTGTGAAGAACCTCTTTTAGAGGTATTTCGTTTTGAATGTTTTACTGCCTGGTTGTTCACGGGTTCCCTGGTTAGTCTGGTTGGACTGGTTTTTTTGTCTTTAGCAGATTTTCTGTAAGCTTTGGGCGGGTTCAGGTTCGCCAGAATCCAGTTGTAGTTGGTCTTTTTACCGATCAGGTTCTCTGTGTAAAAAAAACGTTGGCCCTGACGTGGAAGAAGTCGCCAGGTGAATCCATCTCTCCAGTTGGTTTGCGGTGAATTGCTAAACTTTTTATTATTGATCATGGAGATTCGCCAATGAATTTTTTCCTGACTGGCAAAGGTATCTACCTTGGTGGTACCATTCTCACTTTCGAAATCAAAGTGTATGAAGCTGTTTGCCGGAGCATGTGTGAAGGCTTTGGTGAGTAGAGGACTTAAAATATCGATATCATTTTTTGTAAATACGAATTTTTTATTTCCCATTAAGGCCATGTCCTCGTAGGTGAGCAGTACCAGATGCCTGCGAACATTATCTTCTGTCAAGTCCACAGGATGGTTCAAAGACATCTTGCTGATATCACGCCCGCCCTTATCCTTATCCCTGTAAACCAGGGTCAAACCATCCTTTACAAGCATCTTTTCTTTGCTGGCGCAAGCTCCTGCAAGGAGAGAAATGAGAAGCGACCAGAATAATATCTTACTGATTTTGTAGCGTCTTTTTCGGAAAAGTTTTGTTGTCATATTACAAGGATCAACCTTCGTGTTTTTGAGCAATCAAGGAAGCACAGGCTTTGTCTTCGCCATCCAGTTCCTGGTATTTGAGAATTCTGAAGCTTTCGAATTCCTTTAACAATTCATTGTGTTCCAGTACCCATTCCCTTCGAAATGAACTGTATTTTAAATAATCCACAGTGAAGGTTTCATAACATACCAGTCCTCCAGGTTTGAGAGCTTCTCTAATGGAAGCAAACAGTTTCCTGTCCAGAAAATTGATACATACAATCAGATCAAAGCTGTTTTTCGAAATTTCATAGGTGTCCAGATCGACTTGCTGAGTGATCAGTGCCACCTGATTTTCCCTGGCAAGGGCCTGGGCTTTCTGAATTCCATTTTGCGATATGTCGAGTCCCAGAACATCGTACCCTAAGGAGGCGAGAAATACAGCATTACGTCCTTCTCCCATTGCGATATCCAGCGCTTTGCCCTTGCCTGAGAGTAATTCGGCATTGTTTTTTAACCACTTACAGGGTTCTTTCCCGGTTATGAAATCCTGGGATGCGTATTTTTGGTTCCACTTTTCTTTATCTTTTTCTGACATAGGAAATCAAGGGCCTCGAAATCAGACCGGCTTCAATTTATAAATGGATGAAAATAAAGGCTCATTTTCTTGACAAGCATTTTTAAATTCAGTAGGATAACACTTTTATTTTTATTCCTGCAAATTGAATCTTGATGAACCCATAGGTCCCAAGGGTTCTTTTTTTATTTTGCATAATCTAAAGGAGTTTATTTAATGATCGCCGTCATCGAAACCGGAGGAAAACAGTACAAAATTTCCGAAGGCGATACCATTAATGTCGAGAAACTGAATGTGCCCGTAGGGGAATCCATCACCTTAAAAGAAGTTCTTTTAGTTGGTGAGGGAGACCAGATCCAAACGGGAACCCCTTATTTGGAAAATTACGTCGTTAAAGGCGAAGTGACTCGGCAGTACAAGGATCGAAAAATCATCGTTTTTAAGAAACACCGCCGTAAAAATTACCGCCGCAAAAACGGTCATCGGCAAAATTTGACACAATTGAAAATCACTGAAATTTCCAATTCTTAAGGTTAATAAAAAGTAATGGCTCATAAAAAAGGACAAGGTAGTACCAGTAACGGGCGTGATAGCATTGGCAAACGCCTGGGTGTTAAGCGGTATGGCGGGCAAAAGGTCAAGTCGGGTGAAATTCTTGTGAGACAACGGGGAACCACGTTTCATCCCGGAAATAATGTAGGGGTCGGAAGCGACTATACTTTATTTTCCAAAGTACCTGGTGTCGTGAAGTTTGAATACGTGAATCGCTCCAAACAAAAAATCAGCGTCTATCCTGAAAATTAAACCGTGTTCCACAGTCTCCAGAGAGACACCCTTCCATGTTTGTCGATCAAGTTAAAATCCATGTCAAGGCCGGCAAAGGAGGGGACGGTTGTTGCAGTTTCCGTCGCGAAAAATATCTCCCCAAAGGGGGTCCCGATGGGGGAGATGGCGGAAAAGGCGGCGATGTGGTTCTGGAAACCACGCACAATCTTTCCACATTAATAGATCTCAGATACCAGCAACACTACCAGGCTGAAAACGGCAAGCCCGGCAAAGGCAAAATGATGACCGGCCGCAATGGTCAGGACTGCGTTATCAAGGTTCCAGTCGGAACATTGGTTAAAGACCGCGAAACCGAAGAATTGCTGGCCGACCTCACGGAAGATGAACAGCGCTTTGTTCTTGCCCAGGGAGGAAGGGGAGGGCACGGGAACGAATTTTACAAGTCCTCCGTTACACGCGCCCCCCGGCGCTTTGAAACAGGATTTGCCGGTGAGGAAAGCGCGCTCTTGCTTGAGCTTAAACTTTTAGCGGATGTAGCGATTGTCGGGTTTCCCAATGCTGGCAAGTCCACTCTGATTTCAAGAATTTCAAACGCCCGGCCCAAAATAGCGAACTATCCTTTCACCACTCTGGTTCCCAATCTGGGAGTCGTTAAAATTGAAGAAGCTTCCTTTGTCGTGGCGGATATTCCGGGTTTGATCGAGGGGGCTCATGAAGGTAAGGGACTGGGTATCCGATTTTTGAAGCATACCGAGCGAAGCCGGCTATTGGTCCATTTGCTTGATTTCTCACTGGAAAATGAACGGGACCCGGTTGAGGACTACCACATCATCCAGAGCGAACTCAAAAACTTCAGTCAAAACCTGTTTGAAAAGCCGCAGATTTTATGCGCCAACAAGCTTGATCATCCGGAAGCTCAGGAAAGATTCGAGTCACTGAAAAGTCGGTTGGAAGAGCAAGGTGGCCCGGTGATGGGAATTTCTTCTGTTACTGGGGAAGGTATTCGTGAACTGTTGTTTCAAATTAAGGAACGACTGGCGAAGCTCAAAAAGCAGGAGATGTCTGAAGAAGAGACGGAACCGGTCAATCCACAGAAAAGTCTTTAAAACGGATTTTTTTGATAGATTTCCCCTGTTCGGATTTATTGAAAGAAACCATCAATCTCTTTTTCAGTTTTTCCTTAACATAAAGCACGTCGTTATAGAATTTTC
Organism: Nitrospina sp.; assembly: GCA_024648695.1. Classification (GTDB taxonomy): domain Bacteria; phylum Nitrospinota; class Nitrospinia; order Nitrospinales; family JACRGP01; genus JACAVV01. The sequence goes on along the minus strand of JACAVV010000024.1, from coordinate 27,150 downwards.
TCTTCAAAAAACTTTCAATGGTGTCGACCATGATCTTTTCGTAAATGGGAAGCGACCCTCTTACGGCTTCTGCGGTCTCGGGGTTGGACATTTCTATTTCAAGCGTCATGCTGAGTACCTTGAGCTCTTTAGGGCTAAACGCGACCGGCATGATGGATGACATGGTGATGGAGTTTTGTCGGGGAGATAAAGCCGCCACCAAGGCTTCCTCGCCTTTTGGTTTTTCCTTTCCGCTTTTCAAGTCGGCTTTTTCTTCGAGTACATTCACCAGGTTTGTGTTTTTCCCGGTTTCATTGGGATCCTTATCATTTTCAGCATCTGAAGATTCTTCATTACTTTTTGTTGGATCCTGGTTATCTTCAGCTTCTTTAGAGTCAGGAGCCGAAGCTTGCATTTCTTCAGCAATTTCTGAGGGTAAAAAGGTTTTGTAGGCAAAATAACCGCCGCCCAAAGCCAACAATAGTCCGGCCACACTTCCGAGGGCAATTAGCTTTCCTGTTTTGGTATTTGGGAAAATGCCCAGAAACTTTTTCTTTTTCAGCTCCGTCGGAAAATCATCATCGTCATCATCATCGGCATAGGCCGCTTCCATATCAAAATCGCCTAATTCCGAGTCGTCAGATGATGAACCTTCGTCTTCTGCAAGATCTGTTGCGGTTCCCCAATCTCCTGAATCGTCTTCATCAGAATCTGAAGGAGCCATTTCACTAGCCGCCTCTTCAGTAATAACATTTTCATTGGAGTCATTTGAAGAGTCCTCATTCATTTTTTCGTTAAGTTCTTCTTGTTCCGCGAAAGCTTTGGCCCACAGGTCCTCATCCGATTCATCATCAGCAGAGTCATCGGTAGCGGATTCGGTGGTTGGTTCTTCATTCATCTTTTCATTAAGTTCTTCTTGTTCTGCGAAAGCTTTGGCCCACAGGTCATCCTCCGATTCTTCCGGAGTTTCAGCTGTAGCGGATTCGCCAGTTGATTCCTCACTCATCTTTTCATTGAGTTCATCCTGCTCTGCGAAAGCTTTGGCCCACAGATCATCCTCCGATTCTTCCGGAGTTTCATCGGTAGCAGATTCGCCAGTTGATTCCTCACTCATCTTTTCATTGAGTTCATCCTGTTCTGCGAAAGCTTTGGCCCACAGATCATCCTCCGATTCTTCCGGAGTTTCATCGGTAGTGGATTCGGTGGTTGGTTCTTCATTCATCTTTTCATTAAGTTCTTCTTGTTCTGCGAAAGCTTTGGCCCACAGATCATCCTCCGATTCATCATCAGCAGAGTCATCGGTAGCGGATTCGCCAGTTGATTCCTCACTCATCTTTTCATTGAGTTCATCCTGCTCTTCGAAAGCCTTTGCCCACAGGTCCTCATCAGATTCTTCCTTGTTTTCCTCAGGTCCCGTCTCGGAAACAGCCTCTTGCGTTTCATCTTGATTACTGATTTGCTCCGATGAAGTTTCATTTGGAATTATTGCTTCGTTTTCTTCTAATACATCTTCTTCAGTCAGATTTAACTCTTCATTGGGAGGATTCGTTTCTTTTAAAGCTTCTTTCGAAGATTCCTCAACGGTCCTCGCTTCGCCCAAGGTTTCATCTGGAGACTCTGACATGTCTGTCTCTGTTTCATCCATTTCTTTCAGGGAACTTTTGGTTTGCAAAGCAGTATCAGATTCGTTTTGAATAACTTTAGCAGGTGGGTGGGTTTGCTGATCCTCGGACAATGTTTCTACTGGAATAGACTCCAAAGAATTTTTAGATTCACCGGTTTCATTGGAATCAAGCGAACCCGTTTCATCCTCATCAGTGAGCAGTTCTTCCTGGGAGCCTTCCTGAACCGCCTCTTCCCAAATACGGTCCATTTCATCCTCATCCAACTTTGACGAGTCTGGTGAGTTGGGTAAATTTGAAAGATCTTCCAGACTTAAAGCCGTTTCTTCCAATAACTCCTGATTTTTCGCCTGGGAGGATGAATTCGATCCTGTTTCGCTTTCGGAGTTATTTTCTGATTCGGTTTCCGTACCGGCTGAAGTAGGGTTTAGCCAGTCCTGCATAGAGTCGGAGGAATCCTCACCCAGAATATCATCCAATAATCTATCCAGGTCTTGGGGTTCGGAGTTTTCTTGCCCCGAAGGGGGTTCTTCCTGAGAAGCATCCTGAAATTCCTCTTCATTTGGATAAGAAGAATCCGTAACCAGGTCTTCCTCAGGTTCCGAATAGGAAGAAGAAGCCGCGTGAGATGCCGCCATTTCAGGTTTTACCAGGAAGTGATTGTGGCATTTAGCACATTCCACCTGAACACCCGCCTCGTCCAAATGCGGGAAATTAACTTGGTATCCCGTTTTACAAATGGGGCATTTGATTTTCATAAGCTTTTAAAAATTAATGATTTAAGTCTTATCATTATAAGTTTATTTTAAAAAATTTTCAAGGCCCTGAGGTGTATGGAATTGACAATCTTTTCCGGGTCTTTTATAATTATTGGACTTTGAATTAATTGGAATTTATCCTACTTTATCGGTTTTGCTTTCCCAAAAATTTAGGTCGTTCTGACCATTTGAACCGCCAGGGTTAAATAAACCCCTACGAGAGATCGAAAAATTAAATAGAGTAACAGTTATGTTTTTTCACAAATTCAGGAATGCATTGGTTTCCATTGTACTGGCAGGCGCAGTTTCCATTCCGGGAATTCAAACCTACCATCAGGGCTGGACGGGATTGTCCATGCAGTCCCTGGAAGCAAATAAGATGGAAGATCGCTATTTTCAGGTTTTGAATTTAAAAAAGCAAAAAGAAGTCCTTTTGTATGAAAACAAAACCAAAGCGAAAATTTCCTCCGTGATCTCTTCATTCAATACCGGGCTTAAGGAAAATGAAGAAAGTAAGATTCCAGACTGGATTTACGCACAAAGCTTAAAATATGGTTACGATCCTTTGTTTCTGACGGCGGTCATTATTACTGAGAGTTCCTTTAATAATTGGGCTCGGTCCCGAAGAGGAGCGTTGGGGTTGATGCAGATCAAACCTCGAACGGGATTGGCCTTGGCTTCTGAAACCAGAATTCCCTGGGCGGGAAAACCCACTCTCTATGATCCTAAATCGAATATTTCCCTGGGAGCCTATTATTTAAACAAGCTTGTATTGCGCTTTGGCGATTTGGGACTGGCTTTGGAAGCTTACAATCATGGTCCCACCCAGGTTAGCAAATTTTTGAGAAAAGGGTATCGCCCTAAAACTTATTCTCAGAAAGTTTTCAAGTTTTATAAGCAGATTCGATCCAGGGAAATCTGAGTAAAAAAATTTTTACCTCCTTCAAGACATCCAGCCATCAACAGGATAAGATGGATCCATTTAAACATAAAAGCGCTGTCCTCCTTTTATTGTTGATTCTCTCCCCTTGTGTTTTTTCCATAGCCTGCACCAAACAGCCTGTTCAAAAGGCGATGGAGGGTGATTTTACCGCCATGGAAAATAATAAGGTTATCAATGAATATTGCCAGAGTTGTCATATCCATAGAAATTTTGATCCTGGTGAACATATGGAGGAAGTCACCCTTGAGTATAAAAGAAAGGTATTTAGAAAGGCTGAGGAATGCAGGGTATGCCATTACATAGATAAGCGGTTTACTAGAAGCTCCTTGATCCGAAAGACACGTTGGCCTGATGAGGCCAACCGTGGCCAGCATCGGAAGTTTGAAAAAAAAATCTGGAAGGAACTCAAGGAAGCTGAAAAAGAAGAGCGCGAAGAGGCCAGAGAGCAAGAACGCCTGGATAAAATAGAGCGCAGAGAGAGGAAAGAAGCTAAAAAGAAAGAAAAAAAGTCGTTTTTCGGATTGTTTTAATCTCACCATTTTTCTCCCCGTCTCCACAGTCCCCTCCCATTCACCCACACCCTTCCTGACGTCATGAATGTTAATAAAATAAAAGGGATTCGCTCCTTTGTTTTCAGTCTGGTTTTCCTGAGTTTATTTTTTATAAAGAACGCACAGGCAATTTCATTGGGAAAAATTGAAGTCCTGAGCGAATTTGGGGAAAAGTTTGAAGCCAATATCGAAGTGTTTGACCCGGATCCTAATTCCGTTGAAATCAACATAGGATCCCCGGAGGACTATGGATTATTGAAAGTCGAGCGGTCTATGGTGATTGACCAATTGAGGATAGAAAAAGAAAAAACTGAAGGAGAACCTACAGATGTGAAGTTCAAGGTTTTCTCCAATCGTCCCTTGTTTTACCCTTCTTTCAATCTGATAGTCCGTGCGGAAAAAGATGGGGGAACCCTTTTGGAAAATTATTTGGTGGCGGTGGATTTTGATAAAGGATTGAGGCTGGCCTTTCGGGGAAAGAGCCAGAAAAAGAAAGATTCACTGAATGAAGATTCCCGGAAAACTGCTCAAAGCTCGTCAAAAGACTCAAGGCAAAGTAAAACGGCACCTGGTGTGGATGCCGGAAACAATGAAGACTCAACCCGAGACAACACAACTACTGTATCCAATACTGAATTGTTAGAAATTGTTTCCCGTGAATTTCCCGAATCCGAAGCAATCATTCTGGAAAAACCTGCCTTAAAAGAAGCTGAAAAAAAAGAAACGCCCGCTAAACCCCCAATTAAAGGTTTGGCTCCAAAAGTGGATTTGGTTTCGAGGAAAAACAGATTAAATAAGGTATTAATAAAAAACCTCAGTCCTTTCCTGGAGCATGGGACCTTTGGACCCATTACAAATGGCGAGAGCCTGTTGAAACTATCGACCCGGTTTAAAGTTCCGCCAGATCAGGCGCCTTTGTTTTCAGTGGCTTTGTGGATGGATAATCAGGATAAGTTCATCAACGAAAACCTGCATGGACTGAAACAGGGTCAAACCCTGGATTTAAGGAGGGTGGAACAGCGCCTGGCGTCTTTAAATCTTGAGACCGCAGAGCAATTGGTCCAAAGTCAGTGGCAAGATTGGAAAAAGAACCCTTCGGACCGTGAATCCCAGGCTCTTGAACAAGCAGTATTACTTGATAAACCAACCATGCCCGAATTGGTTCCCCGGGTTCCACTAGACCGGGTTTTCGACATGCTGGCGGATTGGGAAAGTAGCTGGGAGGCTGAGGATTTGAATCGCCACTTGTCCCATTATTCCAAAAAACATCGTTCAACTTACAATCGAACCATCAAGATCAAGAGACGGTTTTTTAAAAGGCACGAAAATATTCAAATTCGGATCAGTGACCCTGTGATAAATGGAAAGGATCCCTATTGGAGCGTTTCCTTCCGGCAGAGTTTTCGTTCTAACCTAATGGAAAGCGTGGGTTTTAAAATCATGGATCTGACCTGGAGCGAACAAGGTTGGAAAATTTTGAACGAAACCTTCAAGGCCAACCGATTAATGACTCGTCCCAAGAAGGGAGGCCAACCGCAAACTCCATTGGAGTTTACTGAGCCAATGAAGAAGACCCGTTTTCAATATGTGTTGCATCTTGCAACCTTGAAGGATTTATCTGCGGTAGAAAACAAGGTCCGGTTTTTGCGGCAAAAGGGGTTCGAAGCCTATTATTCTCCGGTTAACAATCTGGATGGCCAATCGGTGTACCATTTGTTCGTGGGGCGATTTAAAAATCTGGAAACTGCGGAGTATCACGCAAAAACCCTGAGGCGGTTTTCTATCGCGAGAAATGCTTTACCTATGCTTTACCCTCATGCCTTTCAGGTGGCGGATGTTTCTGACATGAATGTGGTCAATAAGGTTTTGGAAAGGTTCAGAAGGGCGGGGTTTTCCCCTTATGTACTGGCCTATGGGGGTTGGAACTCAACCCCGTTGTCCTACAAAGTGTTATTGGGGGCCTTCGATGATAAAAGAGATGCCTTTCAATTATTATCCGAATTGGAACAAAAAGGTTTGAAGGTAAGCTGGGTTACTCCCTAAGGGCTAATAAACAACAGGGAATCCAGACAAAAAAACCGCCCCTAAATTGTTGAGGGGGCGGCTTTATTTTTGGAGTTTATAAGGAGTTTTTTAAATTCGGTGCTGGTTTAAATCCTACAGTTTTACTGGCTTTAATTTTGATCTCTTCCCCGGTTTGCGGATTGCGGCCTTTTCTAGCTTTTCTTGTTCTAACAGTAAAAGTTCCGAAGCCTGGATAAGCAAATCGCTTTTCCTTTTTTATTGCTTTTGAAATGACATCAAAGGCGGCGTCTAAAATATCGCCCGTTAACCTTTTCGTCAGGTCGGGGTCTTTACAAGTTTTAATTACTGCAGAAATCAATTCATCTTTGGTCAAGGACATCCCCTCCTTTCCGCTTATAAAGTTGGTTAGGCGGCTGTATTATAAAAGACGGGTGAAAAAAGTCAATAAAAAAGAATCCCGTTTTAGCTGAAGTTTAAAGGGCTAAACGGGTATTATTATTGGGAAATTGTCCTCCGTTTCATGTTAGGATATTTTTAATAAGTTGCTTGAATTTTACTGTATTTGTTTAAGGAGATCACTCTATGGCCGTTCTTGAAGTGGCTAAATTGGGCAACCCTGTTTTGAGGAAAATTGCCAGTCCGGTTGATTTGAATTCCTTGCTGGAAACTGAAGACAATTCTATTCAATCCTTCATTGATGATCTGATTGATACCATGCGGGTTGAGGATGGGGTGGGTCTGGCGGCTCCACAGGTGAACCGCTCTCTAAGAATCGTGGCTCTGGAATGCGCCCATAACCAACGCTATCCGGACCGGCCGGATTTTGAACTCTTGGTTCTCGTGAACCCGGAAATCACACATTATAGTGATGAGAAGGAGTTAGGTTGGGAAGGTTGCCTGAGTCTTCCGGATTTTAGAGGCCTGGTTCCGCGATCCCGAAAAGTCATTGTGGAAGCTTTTGATCGTCATGGAGAAAAACTTTCTATTGAGGCCGAGGGATTTCAGGCCGTGGTTCTGCAACATGAAATCGACCATTTGAACGGAATGGTCTATTTGGACCGTATGCCCGATATGTCTAAACTCAGTTATCAAGCCGAGTTCGAAAAATATTGGGTAAGGGAACCCGTCTCGTCTGAAAACTAAGCAGTTAAACTTTGATGACTGGATTTGAACTGGAGAGGAATCAGAATGACCGAATCTCATGATCTGGAAGAAGATATTTGCCGTTTGTTTGAGGAGCCTATCATAGGAGCCTCCTACGGTAATTCCTATGGGGAAGAAAACCTGCAAAACCTGTTGAAAAAATATTTCTCCCTGAATGAATCGGAAATGGAAACCATGCTCCAGGTATTGATGAAATATTCTCAATCAGATGACCTTGCCTCCAGCTTCGTTTCTGTGGGCGTTTTACATGCCTTGGGGAAAAAGGAAGCAGTGGCTTCTGCTTACGAATGGGCCAGGGCGCATGACGACGGTAAATCCATAGTAAGCCATTTTGATATCGGAGTGTCTCTCGCCGATTATTTCGGATAAAGCAGGCTGGGTCTATATTTCAAAGTCCAGGATTTAATTGGAACTCTCCTGCCTTTTATTTCTCCACAAGAACAGAATCCAAAGGGTTCCCGGTACCAGATAAAAAATTGACATCCAGTAAGCTGATTGGTTTGGGGTCATTCCCCATTGGTCTGTGGAAATTCCAATGCCGAGATTGCTGAATCCCATTACCAAAGTCAGGATTCCCAATTCCCAACTGAAAACCCTTCCCAGGTAATCGTTTTGAACTTCCTGATGAATTAGGGAGGTACTGAATACCCAAATGATCGAGCCAAAAAGAGTGGACAAGCCAATGTAAAGGGCCGCTTCCCAAAGCTGGCCTGCCTGGGCATACAAAAAATAAAATCCGGCTCCCATAAAGAAACTGAAAGCGATGGACTTTTCCATCACCCTTTTAGATTCTCCAAACAGGTTTCGCACAATCATTGGACCCAGTGCGGCCCCCAATCCCCGGGCTGAATACATCCACCCGATAGCGAGAGAGGCTTTCGAAGGATTCGAAAACATTTGATGTCCGTAAAGTGGAATGAGTGTCATCACGCCGCCTGCGATGGCCAGGCCCGATTTCAACAGGGAAAGGGACAGGATGCGTGGCTTTTTAACAAGGTAGACCATACCCTGCTTGATTCCGCTCCACCCTTTGGGAACTGAATCGGCTTGCTCTGTGCTCCCTGTTTCTGAAACGGGGCAAGCGATTCGCATAATAAAAAACGCCGATAGAAGAAAAGTAATGGCATCCAGAATGAAGGCTAAGCGAATCCCGAACAATCCGACCACCACTCCTCCAAGGGCCGCACCAAAGGCCAGCATCACAGACCATGTCGATCCACTCAGGGCATTGGCGGTCACCAAATTTTCTTTTGGAGTGAGTGAGGGAATAATAGCCTGGCGGGCAGGCTCGAAGAAACCGGACAATATAGTTTCGAGGGTCACCAGGATGTACACCCAAACCAGACTGCCTTCGGCCATTACCCATAAGAGTCCTAATACGGTCAGGCTTCTCAGTATGTCGCTTACGATCATCACTGATTTCCGATCGAAGCGGTCGATAACCACTCCCGCAATAGGACTGACAAACACCATTGGCGCCAACTTGGCCACCATCGCCAAAGCCATCGCCATGCCCTGGCCGCCAAACTTTATGATCAGGGCATAAATGGCAATGCTGTTCAGCCAGTCACCTAACTCGGAAACGACCTGACCATACCAAAGATTTCTGAAGTTACGGTTATTTTTTAAAAGCGGAATGTATCCTTGTGTTTTGGATCCGCTCACTTTTTCCGGAACGCACACCTCACAGGGAGGAAAAGCCCTGGGTTTATCAAGGGAATCCCTACTGTTAATAGAGATGGGGGCGGGTTTAAATTGTAATTCCCTTGGATCGGAATTATTGTTCATATGTCCCGAAACGAAAATGGTATTGAAGCATCAGAAAGCACTCAAAAAAAGTAGAAAAGTTTTGGAATGATTGTATGACAATGGATCTATAAAAAAGATTTTGAAAAAAATCATGAGGTTGGAAAAAAGCTCAATCGAACACTCGCTCAGGGTTTTCTTACCGCCCGAACTCCCAGGACAAAACATTTGGACTTTTCCATACTGAGCATGGTGCCTTTACGCATGTCCACCATGCCTGCCCGATTGGGCCCATCCTCCTCGGAGGACCAAATCCAGTAGGCCGCTTTGGGGCCAAATATGGGATTTAGGTTGATCGTGTATTCTGTTTTCCAATTCTTGTAATCGACTCCAATGGATTCAGTTTTAGTGCGGTCGATCAAACCGTTTGGAAAGTCCGCCAGTTCGCCCATGGTGGGAAGACGCCAGTTTTTGTGTCCCCCAAGATCCAGTTCTTTGACGTAAGCATTGGCTTGATTCCAATCGAGACACTTGCCCAACTGGGCCCAACTGTCTTCCTTGGCCCACTCCAGTCCGGACCGGGAATCCAGAATGATCCCGTTTTTTTGGTCGATGAAGCGCGGTTGTTTGGATTTGGCCGTAGCATGTTTTATGGTTCCAGGGGCAAGGCACAGGAGTGTGGACAGTATCAACAGGGATATATTTTTCATGGTTCCTCATGAGAAATTGTTGGGGTTTGTGATAAAATTTCTAAAACTAACAAATGAAGATAGGGGGAAGACCATTCTATGGAGTTTGATAATGTTGTGCACGAAAAGGAAGATACCAAAGAAAAGTTTTATAGTGCCGTTTCTTTTTGGGTATCTGTCCTGTTAGCTTCCGCGCTGGTTTATTACTATTATACCACGACTCCTCCAGACAGCCCTGCCCGGCAAAGGATGAGGATTTATTTCCGCGATAATATTCACAAGGTGATGGAATTCGTAAAAATGCCCCCTAAGGAAATGAAACAATTTGCGATGAAGCAAAAACATCCTTTCTATATGCTTTATTACAGATCGTCGGTTAACGAAAAGGAGAAAACCAAAGCCTTGATTCATATTTCCACCGATTACCGTCCGGCTCAATACTGGTTCAATTTATTGTTTCTATGGACTATTTGGTTCACCACCCTTTGGTTTATAGGGAAAATGACCGAAGCGGTGTTGCTTCTGATGCAAAAGAAAAAAAGTAAGTAGAGCGAGAGATCTTCGACTTATACCCTGATTGAAAATTTATGAAAGTTCATTGGTATGGATGAAAAAACAATTCGGTTTGTGATTTTTATTGGAGTGTTCGTGCTTATGCTGGGGGCGGAAACTTTGTTTCCAAGGCATCCGCAAGTGGACTCCAAAGGTCGGCGTGTTGGAATCAATTTTTCCCTGATGATTATTTATATTATCCTCGTGCGTTTGGTCCTGGGAGCGGCGGCGGTTGGGGCGGCACTTTTTGCGGAAGAAAAAGGTTGGGGCTTGATCAATTATTGGAGTCTGTCGCCTGGAGTGGAGCTGGTAATCAGCATCATTTTTCTGGATTTCATGATCTACCTGCAACACGTCGTCACCCATATGGTCCCCTTGTTTTGGCGGTTTCATCAAGTCCACCATTGCGACCTGGATTTGGATTCTTCTTCAGGGTTCCGGTTTCATCCCATCGAGATTTTAGTATCCATGCTCTATAAAATGGGCTTGGTGTTGTTGATGGGACCGGCAGTGACGGTGGTGGTCGTATTTGAAGCGATATTGAATGGCATGGCCATTGTGACGCATTCAAATGTTTTCATCCCGGAAAAGTTGGATCGTGTGTTAAGGTTTGTTTTTGTTACCCCGGACATGCACCGGATTCATCACTCGGTGATTGAAAAAGAAACCAATTCCAATTACGGGTTTTTCCTTTCCATTTGGGATCGCTTGCTGGGAACGTATATTCATACCCCGGAAAAGCCGCAACCGGAAATCAGGATTGGTCTGGAATGGTTCCAGAAAAAAGAAGACGTTTCTTTGGCCAATTTGTTGCTCATGCCTTTCAGAAAAATTTCGCGCAGTTGATTTTCTATGTATACTGGATGTGGAAGAGTTGTTTTAACTGGATTTTTTGCAGGTTCCTATGTCCTCCAGATATTTCTGGATATCCACCATCCTGATTGTAGCAGTGACAGCTGGTATCAGTATTGTTCGTAGAACCCGAAGCCGATGGGAAGTTTTTCAGATTTTCTTGTGGGTCCTGGGCGCTATGATATTGGTGATGGCCCTGGTTTTAGGCTTGGCTAAGTTGCTGGAAGTCCTGGGAGTCGCCCAATCCGGATTTTTTTTGTAAATTGAAGCCCATTTGCCAGCGTCCCGAACAGGACCGCAGGCTTTTTACAATTAGAAAGTTTGAGGTTACCTATGGAATTCACTCCATTCATGTTTGCAATCATGGCCCTGTCCTTTGTGTGTATTTCCTATTTTATGGGAATGATGATTCATGCGTCTTTTATTTATGAAGACAAAAAGAATTTAAAAAAGGATAGCAAAAAAGCCTGGATTTTAAGCATGGCCGCAGGACTCGGGATCACCGGATGGTTGTTTTACTATGGCTACTACGTGAACTTCGGTAGACTGTAAACAGGACGATGTAGCCGACCCTGAATGTTAAATCAGAATGGGATACCCTGGAAGGGTTATGGCGCTAAAATGTTGACCAGTCGAATACAATCTTCTTTGTACAGGATGATGTCATTTTTTTCCTGTTCGTCCAAATCGTCGGTTAGGTTCTCTTCCAGCAATTCGATAGCGTCATTCAACCCGCCTGCGGCGATATCGATTTCAAAATCGTTGAGTGCATAAATGGATGGGTTCTTGCTCAGCTTTTCAAGCACCTGAGTGTACTTGACCTTGTATTTCAGAATATCTTCCCGTTTGGTACTTTTCAGATCTCCTTTCAGTTCCATATTCATATCGGATACAGAATCGTTGAGCGCCATTTTAATCGTTTCGATATCTTTCTCAGTAATTGTTGCCAGAGATTTCATGATGTACCTTCCTCAAAATATATGATTAACGGCGGCCCAAAGAGCCACCGTTTCAATTAATAAACTAAAAGCAAGAATTGTAAATGTGTACTGATAATATTTTACGAAATTTTTTAGGACAATAGTACTTAATATTTGGAATTAATTTTTAAGACATAGGTGTTGGCAAAGGGTATGCGGTAAAAATTCTTGAACAATAAGTTTATTGGCCAAAATATTAAATGATTTATAAAAAAATACCGGATAAAAGCCAATATGAGGCTTTTTATTCAATGGCATCTCGCTTTTTTGAATTTTTGATTTTATTCAACACGATAGAAAATTATTTTTTCAAGGAGGAAAAAATGAGTTTAAAAAATGAGGTTGAAAGTATGGCAAAAAATCGGCAGGAGTTTGCTTTAACTATTAAGGCCGACAATAGAAAGCCAGAAAAGTTTCCCGGGCTTTCAACAGAAGAAGATATACAAAGGATTGATCGGTTGTTTTTCCGAGGTGAAAGCTTCAGGGGTTCAATTGATCGTTGAAACCCCAGAGCCCATTAACTTTATTTAAATGGCTTGGGGGAGTGCTTAGTCACTCCCCCAACTAAAAGTCAAAACTAATCATCCAGATAAATAATCCCGCATGCGGCTCGTGAACCGCCTGCGCATCCTGCTTGGTTGCCGTCGGGACAAAAAGTGTCTTCATTGTCATGGATAATGAAGGCACTGCCATCCCCATCAAACAGACTGATGGGTCCGTCTGACAGTGTGACTCTTGTGCTGGTGGCATGCAAAAACCCCACTCCATTTTTTGATTCGATATTCACCAAATCTCCCAAATGAAAAGGATGGTTTCCATCGGGGCTGGTATTGCCATTGGGACCCGGATCGAAATGGCCTTGTGCGGAACCACAAGGTTCGCAGGAAGCGGTTTCGTGGATATGGACACCGTGTTTGCCATCGGTTAAACCCCGGACCAGCATTCTGATACGAACTTCTTTCACGCCTTCCTCTGAGGGGCGTTCAAATAGTCTTGCTGTTCCTTCTACGGGGTTATCACCACAACTGAATATATCCGCAGACGCTTTTAGGGGCCCACTGGGTGTTGGGTCTGCGAATGCAATGCCTGAAATGCATGCCAACAGTAGTGTCAATAAAAGGACCAAACCCAAACTAAACCTGATTCTCATACCCAACCTCCAATTTTAATAGTTGTTTACCAAACCATTACTCTTTCCAGGGAGCAACATTTTAAACCCTTCTAAAATTGTGATATGAAAACCGGACGATTTCAATTTATTATCGAGCGCTAGAAAATTTGGTGAATCTGGCTGATTTTATAGTTCTTTTCGCTGTAATAATTTTGGCGAACAAATAGGGTTTGAAAATATGGGAGAATTCTCTATAATTCAAATTTTAAAGATCCAGTGGCACAGGTTTATGATTCGGTTCAATCGCAAAATATACGGTTTCTTTTCCATGCTCAGGTGACTAATGCCGGGTCAGGGAAAATCCTGATGTAAATATGGCCTGACCTGTATTGAATGCGATTTATTGATGTATTAACCAACCCTTTATCCTTAAGGATAACAACATGGAAGACGCGTCTTTTTCCAACAAGCCAAACCATCCTTCCAATGAGGGAAACAGTCCGTCCTTTCAGTCCGGCGATTTGCAGGCGTTTAAAAACCTCGTCGAGCAGGCTTCCCACGAAAGAAAATCCTTGCAACTGCTTATCGAATACATCGAAAAACATTCGGAGAGTTTCGAGCAAAAAAAGCATTTTTTCGAAAAGGTGCAGGACCAACTTCCCGACACCCTCCACAAGTTTGATGAATGGGATAAAAACCTCTCGGAACTGAAAAATTTCGATGTCCGCATTCGTGAGTTTCAAACGATCTCCAGGGAACTGGAGTCCAACCACAGTACTTTAAAACGCGATCTGAACAACCTCCATTTACTGAGTGAACATGTCAGCCAGAAAACCAAAGAACTGGATAAGCAACGCGACCTGGTAGAAAAAGCTAATGATGATGCCGGTAAGTTGAACATTCTGGTATGGGACGTCGATTCCAAGATGAAAAAGCTTCGCGAGGAAGTGAAACTCATTAAAAACACCGACCGCAACGTTCAACGGTTAGAAGAGTTGTTGGAAGAGATTTCCGAAAAGGTTCAGCAGGTGAATGAGTTTAAGGAAATCATGAAATCGGGCAGTGGCCAGATTGCAGAAATGAAATCGACGATCAGTGAGTTTTCTGCAAAAATCAAGCAGGTCCGGGAGGAAAAGGAGACCCTGCAAAGTGTGGCCGGCCAGGCAGAAGAGATTAAAGCGCTTCTGGAAAAAAACCAGGTCGAGGCAGAGCAATTAAAGGATCAGGGGTTTGTCATATCGGAAACGCAAGACACCTTGAAACGTTTGTCCCAGGAATTGAATGATATTAAGGTCGAATCGAAAAACATCGCGGTCAAAAATGAAATGATCCGGGCCATCAGTGGGCGTTTGCGTGACCTGGATGCGCTGTCGGTGGATGTCGAAAACCGGATTTCTTCTATCAAACAGGACAAGGTATCTATCGATAAAACGGAAGAGAATATCAATCGCCTTAACACGTATCTAGTCGAGAACATTGGCAAAAAGATGAGTGAGTTGAAGGAAGAGATGCGGTCTATAGACATGGCCCATGAAAAAATCGCCCGCTTTCAGTTATTGGCGGAAGAAATGGACCGCCGGGTGCAGACCTTTGAAGAGGAGGTTAAGAAGGCGGGTAAGCTGGAAGACCTGGTCAAGAAAAACCACGAGATGAGCGAAACGACCGATAAGCAAATGGATGAAATTATTCGCAAACAACAACTGGTCAATCAAGTCGATAAAAAACTCAATGACCTGAGTTCTATGGTCATCAGCGTCGATGTGAAAATGGAAAGCCAGATGCAAAGAAAATCGCTCATTGAAAAGATGGAAAAGAAGGTCGATGGTCTTGAGTTTTTCATTGAAGAGGCGAATCTTAAAATATCAGCGGTTTCGAAAAAGATTGATTTTCTCAATCAGGTCGATCAAAAGCTCAACAACATGCGGTCCATGGCGGAGCAGTTCGATGAAAAAATTCTCGACCTCACCAAGGAAAAAGTCGCTGTGGATGATCAGGAACGTCGAATGAATACGCTGTCTTCAAAACTGTCCATGCTGGAGGTGGAAGTTCAGTCAAAGTACAAACAGTTGCTGGAAACGAAAGAAGACATTGTTAAACTCGATGAGGTGCGTGAAGATTTGGGCGAGATCCTTGGCAATTTTGAAGAGCGCTTTGAGGCGATGGACAAGGATTTGTCTTTGGTCAACAGCACGCATCAGCAGATTCAGCAAATTGACGACAAGATGAAAAACCTCAGCCTGAGACACGAAACGCTTAGTGAAAAAGAGGAAAGCATGCTGAGGGTAGAACAGAAAATCGAGCACCTCAATTCATTGATGGATCTTGTCGAAACCCGCATGCAAAATGTGGCGGCAACGGAGAACCGGGTTTCTGAAACGCAGGCGACGTTACGCGAACTGGACAACATTATTCTGAGGGTTAACTCGGAAATGCAGAGGATGACGAAAGAGAAGAAACAGCTCGAACAGGTGAATCAGAATATTGAGAAACTGACGTCACTCATTGGTGTGTCCGAATCAAAAATCGATGAATTCAATAAAAACATTCGCAAGGTTGATGAGGTTGAGAAACGGCTCAATGCCCTCAATATTTTATCGGAGGATGTGAATGTGAAAATCCAGAACCTGAAGCAGGAGGAGTCGATTGCCAGCAAAGCCGGAGAGAATATTGCTGAATTGAAATTCCTGCTGAGTGAAATTGAGAAAAAACTCCAGGACGGCGGCTCTCGGTCAAAAGAATAAAAGCTTTCTCCCATTGCGGGAGAGAATTAAGGTGATGGGGATTTATAAAAATTTCCTGACTCAGGATTATTAAATTGTACCCCTGATTTATTTTCGATAAAGTTTTTGCGAAACAGTATTTTCCTCAAATTAAACTCCAAAGCAAAATCAATCCAACAGCACCCTTCAAATAGTTAGGAGACACATACATGTCGAAATCCATTTTGGGCGTTATCGGCGGTAGCGGCCTGTACCAAATGAAAGATCTCAATATTCTGGAAACAGTATCCGTCGAAACCCCTTTTGGAGATCCCTCGGACAAGGTGGTTATTGGCGAATTGTCTGGGGCCAGAATTGCGTTCATCCCGCGTCACGGGGTAGGGCATCGGATCCCTCCGTCAGAGATCAATTTTCGCGCAAATATTTTCGCCATGAAAAAGTTGGGCGTTGAAAAGATTATCTCCGTCAGTGCGGTTGGGAGCATGAAGGAAGAAATCGTTCCGGGCCATTTTGTGATTCCCGACCAGTTTATCGACCGCACCCATCGACGCATTAGCACCTTTTTTTCCAGCGGTATCGTCGGGCATGTGAGTTTTGCCGATCCCATTTGTAAAGACCTTGCCGGGGTTTGCGCCGAAGCCAGCCGCCGCGCGGGAACGACAGTCCATGAGGGGGGAACTTATATTTGTATTGAAGGACCGCAATTCTCCTCACGCGCCGAATCCTTGCTGTATCGGTCCTGGAACGTGGAAGTTATCGGGATGACCAATGTCACTGAAGCCAAGTTGGCCCGGGAAGCGGGGATTTGCTATGCTACCGTGGCCTTGGCTACCGATTACGATTGTTGGCATGAAGGGCATGATGAGGTGACTCTGGAAGCCATTCTGGAAATCATGCATCAAAATGTTGACAAAGCACAGACCATGTTGAAGGAGGCCGTAGCGCTTTTAAAGGATGCACCCGATTGTGCCTGGTCCAATGCGGCAGAAAATGCCATCGTAACTAGTCGTGACATGATTCCCGAACAATTAAAAAAAGATCTTGAACCTATTTTTGGAAAATACCTGTGAACAAAAAAAAATCCGAAACCCTGTTTCAAAAAGCCAAAGAATATATTCCCGGTGGAGTGAACTCTCCAGTGAGAGCCTTCAAAGCCGTCGGTGGTAATCCGTTATTCATCAACAAAGCGTCCGGTTCCAGAGTCTGGGATGTCGATGGAAACGAGTTCATTGATTACGTGTCGTCCTGGGGACCCCTCATTTGCGGGCACACCCATCCGCAAATTGTAAGTGCCATTAAAAGCGTCGCCGAACGCGGAACCAGTTTTGGCGCTCCCACCGAATTAGAAATCGAATTGGCGCAAAGAGTCGTGGACGCGGTACCATCCATCGAAACCGTGCGCATGGTCAATTCCGGAACCGAAGCGGTTATGAGCGCTTTGCGTTTGGCAAGAGGTGTTACCGGTCGTGACAAAATCGTAAAATTTGAGGGGTGTTATCATGGCCACGGCGACAGCTTGTTGGTGAAGGCCGGTTCCGGTTTGATGTCGTTGGGCATTCCCGATTGCCCCGGCATTGTTGCCGATTTAGCAAAAAATACGCTCACTTTGACCTTTAACGATAGTGAAGCGGTTAAAGAATTGTTTGATAAGCAGGGCAATGAAATTGCATGCCTGATCGTCGAACCCATTGCCGGAAATATGGGAGTGGTGCCCCCTCTGCCAGGGTTCCTGCAAACCCTGCGCGACGTGACCCGGAAAGCTGGAGCTCTGTTAATTTTTGATGAAGTCATTTCCGGTTTCCGCGTGTCCCTGGGCGGCGCACAAAAACTGTACGGTATCCAACCCGACCTCACCTGTCTTGGCAAAGTCATCGGCGGTGGATTGCCCGTAGGAGCCTATGGTGGACGTCGTGACCTCATGGAACAGATCTCACCTTTAGGAAATGTGTACCAAGCGGGTACCTTGTCTGGCAACCCCTTGGCTATGGCGGCAGGTGTGGAAATGCTTAAACTGCTTTCAGAAGACGGTGTCTATGAAAACCTGGAAAGCAAGTCCGAACAATTATGCTCCGGACTGAAAGAGAACGTAGCTAGCCTGGGCATCCAGGCTCACTTCACGCGAGTAGGATCTATGTTTTCGATGTTTTTCACTGATAGTGAAGTGAAGGATTTCCCCACAGTAAAAACTTGCGATACTGAATTATTTGGAAGGTATTTTAACGCCATGTTGGAAGAAGGCGTTTACATCGCCCCATCCCAGTTCGAAGCCGGGTTCATGACTACCGTACACACTGAGGATGATATTGGGCAAACCATTACTGCGAGCAAAAAGGCCCTGGAAAAGGCTAAGGGTTAAAATGCAAAGTGGTATCACTTGAGGATAGGGAAAGAGTTTTTGGAAAATATACAGTGGTAGGGGATAGCTAAATCCTTATTTCCTGAAGAACAAACGGGTTAGGATTGCATTGCTAAAAGTTTTCCCGAAAATGATTTTGCCGAATCTTGATAGCCTGAGAGGACAGGCATTTATTGTTAGGGGAAGGGTTGAATTAAACGTGATCCGGTGTATTCGTTAAAAATAAAGAGCATACATAGCTATAACGACGTAAAAACTATAAACACAACCCATTCCGGAAAAAGGACCGGAAACCTTGATTCGCCTGGATTTTTTTTCCGGGACGACAACAGCTTCAATCTGGTTTCCTTTGGGTAAGCTTGAAAATTTTACTGTCTGATTCATTTTTCAATTCCTTATCAAAACTTCCTTCAAAAAGATTGAGTTTTTCATCAATCCCGTATTTGAGTCTAATATAGGGAATGTTGCTAAAAATGGAAATCCCAGAAAACATTAAAATGGCCTAACAATTATTGCTAAAGGCTATAAATAAATTAGCCAGGTTGTAATTATTAAGGTATTGTTTTTTTTTGAGTTATGGTATTTTCTGAGTAAAATCACAATGAATTTGGGACCACAATTATTTATTAGGGAAGGTAGAATTTAAAAAAAAAAAATTGTTTTCCAGCTTTTATAACCTGGTGTTTTGAAACGAGTCTTTCCAAACTGAACCGTTATCAACTGGTGTAGGCCGTGAATTGCTTATTGACCTTGTCTTGTATAGGAGTTCCCTTAATAGCCGTTAAGTTGACCACTTGTCACCCCCCCCCATTATTTTAGCTCCCAACGTATTTTGGAAGTTCAATCCAAAACATTTTTTCAAGCCCTTATAGATAAAAGGTTGGTTTTGTGTTAAATTTTTTTTTTGAAAGATTTACAAATCAATAGGTTGGGAGACCTTAAAAATAGTAAGGGGCGGTATGAGCGAAATTAGAAAGGTGCATGCAAGACAGGTGATCGATTCCCGTGGTAACCCCACGGTCGAGGTGGATGTTTTATTGGTTAGTGGCGTTTTGGGTCGTGCGGCGGTTCCTTCCGGCGCGTCGACAGGGGCTCGCGAAGCTATTGAACTTCGAGACGGTGAGGCCAAGAAATATAAAGGCAAAGGAGTCAGCAAGGCGGTCAAAAATGTAAATACTAAAATTGCTCCCAAGCTCATTGGTCTGGACCCCACAGAACAAGTGGCGATCGATAAAATGATGATCGACCTGGACGGAACAAAAAATAAATCCAAATTGGGTGCGAATGCTATGTTGGGCGTTTCTTTGGCGCTTGCCAAAGCGGCCAGCAATGAGTTGAATCTTCCCCTTTATAAATACATTGGCGGGACCAACGCGGTGGAACTGCCTCTTCCTATGATGAACGTGTTAAATGGTGGTGCTCACGCCGATAACAATGTCGATATCCAGGAATTCATGATCATGCCTGTGGGTGCAGATAGTTTTTCCACTGCGCTGAGAATGGGCACTGAGGTGTTCCACTCCCTGAAAAGTGTTTTGAAGAAAAAGAAATACAACACCGCTGTAGGTGACGAAGGCGGGTTCGCGCCTGATTTGAAGTCCAATGAAGAAGCAGTGGAAGTTTTACTGGTGGCAATAAAAGATGCGGGTTATGTCGTGGAAAAAGACTTTTTAATAGCTCTCGATGTGGCGGCCAGTGAATTGTATTCAAATAAAAAGTACACATTGGAAGCGGAGAACAACGCCAGGCTC
Organism: Nitrospina sp.; assembly: GCA_024648695.1. Taxonomy (GTDB): domain Bacteria; phylum Nitrospinota; class Nitrospinia; order Nitrospinales; family JACRGP01; genus JACAVV01. Next base: position 7,351 of record JACAVV010000024.1, on the reverse strand, counting down.
ACCTCCGGACAGATGGTCGATTTTGTTTCGAACCTGGTGCGCAAATATCCCATCATCAGTGTGGAGGACGGTCTTGCCGAAAATGATTGGTCAGGATGGAAGACTTTGACCGGGGCCATCGGGTCTGAATGTCAAATTGTTGGAGACGATGTGTTCGTGACCAACACGGAAATTCTTGCAAAGGGTATAAATGAGAAAGTTGGAAATTCCATTCTCATTAAAGTGAACCAGATCGGGACGCTTACCGAGACCTTGAATGCTGTTGAGATGGCCAAACGTGCTGGGTATACAGCGGTCATCTCGCATCGCTCCGGTGAAACGGAAGATACCACCATTGCCGACATTGCGGTAGCGGTGAATGCGGGGCAAATTAAAACCGGATCGCTTTGCAGGACCGACCGCGTGGCCAAGTACAATCAATTGATTCGTATTGAAGAACAATTAGGCACATCGGCCGTTTTCAGGGGTCGCAACGTGTTTTATAATCTAGCGGGCTGATGAAAGATTTAAATAAATTCCAGCGCTTTGGTATAAGCTCGGTTGCCATATTTTTTGTGTTGATGGTGATTGCTGTTTTTCATAAAGACGGAATCCTTACGGTCTATCAGGTTAAAGAAAAATTAAACGATTTGGAAAAGCAAAACATCTCCCTCCGCGAAGAAAATATTCAAGCAAGAAAGGAAATAGAAGAGTTGAAATCGAATCCACTGGCTATTGAAAAAATAGCCCGTGAAAAACTCGATTTAATTAAAGAACGTGAGACCGTTTACAAGCTGGTCAAAAAATCGGATCTGCCACCCATCGCATCCACATTGCCCTGAGAAGTACTTGATAATAAAGGCTTTAAAGTTTTTATTGAAAAGTTTTTATATAACCTGTTGTTTTTAAAGGTGGAAATTTTGTTGAAGAGGTCGTTCTGGTTGATTTTCGCGCTTTTTGCGGAGCCCAGACTGTAAAAAAAATCCACTAATTATCACATTAAGATATTGAAATTTTGGTTATAAGTGTTACAGTAGAATTATCCGAATATAGCTGAATAGAAATCGCATCGAGAACACTTTAATCTGAGCGCTAAAAAAGTCTTTTATAACTGATTTAAAAACTTGGATTAAACAACCCTCTTAATGTTATTTCAGCATGGCTTTTCGGGTACCATGATCTCGGTAGGTTTTCCATGCAATTAAAAGGAGATAGCGGTTTGGCCAATATTAAAAAATCTCTATTTATAACCTTAAGGGGGGATGATGACTAAGCAAGATATTATCAATCATGTTTCTAATCAAGCCAGCTTGCCTCGAGCCAAAGCAGAGGAAGCGGTTGAGACGGTCATTGATTTGATAAAGGAATCGCTCAGTCAGGGAGAAGCTGTCATATTGAGGCGGTTTGGGACGTTCCAGGTCAAGCAAAAGAACAAGCGCGTTGGTCGGAACCCCAAAACCGGAGAGGAAGCGGAAATTTCAGCCCGCAAAGTGGTTCGGTTCAAATCGGGTAAACATTTTAAATCTGCTGTAAATCTGGACGACAAGGTTGAGGATTAAGTCTCTTCTCTTTTTCGTTTTTAAAGAATCAGCATTGCGTCCCCGTAACTGAAAAAACGGTACTTTTCCCGGATAGCTTTTTTATAAGCCTGCTCCATCAGGCGTTTTCCTGCAAACGCATTGACCAGCAGAAACAAGGTCGATTTTGGCAAATGAAAATTTGTCAAAAGATGATTAACGTTTCTGAAGCATTTCCCTGGGTACAGGAAAATCTGTGTCCACCCTGTTTGATCGCTTTTTCTCAGACCATTCAGGATAATGGACTCCAGAACCCGGGTTGACGTGGTTCCCACCGCAAGGATCCTTTGCGATTCCTTTCTGGATTGGTACAGCCTGTTCCAGTCCTTTTCAAGAATAGTGTATTCCTCCTTATCCATAGTATGGAGTCTGTAGTTTTCCTGTCTGATATTCTTGAATGTCCCTAAACCAACATGTAGTGTAATTTCAAGTATTTGCGCATAATTTTCTCGAATATACTTTAGATAGCTTTCTGAAAAATGAAGCCCTGCTGTAGGCGCCGCAATGGCCCCTGATTTGGAAGCGAATACGGTTTGGTAACGCTCTCGGTCTAACTGAATAAAATCGTCCTTTTCCGGCGGTTCCCTGTGGATATAGGGAGGCAGGGGCATCCGTCCAACTTTTTGGAGGAGAGAGTGTGAATGGGACGGTCCTTTGAATTTAAAAACGCCTTGTCCATCCATTTTATTTATCAAGGTTGCGTGAAAGTTTTCATTATCAAAACTCAATTCACACCCAGGTTTCAATTTTCCCAGCCCTTTTACCAGACAGGTCCACAAGCCGGGCTCTAATTCTCGGACCAGAAGCAGTTCCATCGTTTTTCCTGAATTTTTTATAATACCCAAAAGTTTTGCCGGAAGGACGCGGGTGTTGTTGAAAACCATCAAGGGTTCGAACCCTAAATAGTTATGAAGGTTTTCAAATGTCTCATGAACTATCGTTCCCAAGGTTCTGTTTACAACCATCAAGCGGGATTGGCCACGGTCCGGTGTGGGGGTTTGCGCAATAAGCTCTTGCGGGAGGTCAAAATCGTAATCAGAAAGCTTCAAAATCTTGTATAAACCTTTAAAATGGTGCTATCATTATTATTAAGGGAATTATGGAGTCAGCCTGCGGGTTGGCCCATGTGGCCGATGAAAAGTCTTGAAGGTTTTGCATTTTACCTCTTAAAGGATTGAAAAAACAACCTCCCATCAAAAATATAGGTTGAACCTTTGCGGGAATTTTTATATTATCCTTCCCGCACTTCTGTTTAACATTTAGTAACCATTATCATGACCAATTACCATTACCAGGAGGTAATATGGGTAGATCGTTGAAAATTTTAAGTCTGTTCTTGATTTCCATTTCCCTGATCCTTGGAGCATCAGGTACAGTCCATGCCAAAAAGAAAAAAATCCCGAAAAAACCAAAATATGTAGGCGCTGTTAAATGTAATGGAAGTTGTCACGACCCTTATTATCAGGCCTGGAAAGATTCGCCCCATGGCAATACTTATGAGCTGTTGAAGCCTGGAGTCCGGAAAGAGGCCAAAGAGCGCGTAAAACTGGATCCGGAAAAAGATTACACCACCACCCCTTTGTGCTTGCGTTGCCATACTACCGGGTATAAGCAACGGGGAGGATTCAAACCAGCGGGTAGTAAAAATAAAAAAGGAAAAGACACCAGTACAAAAATCGATCCGGAAGAGCCTAATAAGGAACAGGTCGGTTGTGAAATGTGTCATTCAGTTGCCGGTGGTTCCCAGTTCCGTATTGTTATGAAAAACACCAAAGGTGATTTCAAAAAGGCGGAAACGGAGAAATATGGTCAGCGTTGGGATTATGCGAATGTCTGTACCCGATGTCATACTCATCCCAACACACCTTTCAAACCTGAGGTTCATGACAAGTACAAGTTCAACTTTGAAGAACGTAAGAAGAAAGTTCACCCGACTGAAAAGTACTGGAACGAAGATAATGAAGACCAGAAGCTTGAGAAAATCAAGGACCGCAATAAGGAAGTTGCACAATCTGAAAAAACTCCCTTGGTGATTGAGGATTTCAAAGTTAAGAAGGGTAAACTCAGGTTCAAAAAAGGAACCAAACCTTATAATAAAAAGAAGAAAACTTTTAATTATAAGAAATAAACTTTAATAATTTAAAGAGGCCTGATCCTGGTTGGGAACGGGCCTCTTTTTTTTTCATTAACTTTGGGGAATCAGATCCTATGAGCGATCAAACCTTCAAGAAAAATATCTTGTGTGTTGGAGCAGGCTATGTTGGGGGTCCTACCATGACCGTCATAGCCAACAAATGCCCGGAGTACAAAGTGACTGTGGTGGACATTTCCCAGCCGCGAATCGATGCCTGGAACTCTGACGAACTGCCTATTTATGAGCCGGGTCTGGACGAGCGTGTGTTCAACGTTCGCGGTAAAAACCTGTTTTTTTCCACAGACATCAACAAGGGAATCAAAGAGGCAGATATTATCTTTGTGAGCGTGAATACACCTACAAAAACCTTTGGGGAAGGTGCGGGTAAAGCCTCCGATCTGCAGTACCTTGAAAAGATTGCCCGCCAGATTAAAGAGGTGGCCGAGTCCGATAAAATTGTTGTTGAGAAAAGCACTATTCCTGTCCGTGCCGCAGAGGCTCTGGAACGAATTCTTCATTCCGACGATTCCAAAACTCATTTTGAAATTCTTTCGAATCCCGAGTTCTTGGCTGAAGGGACGGCTATTGACGACATGGAAGCTCCAGACCGCGTGTTGATCGGATCTAAAGACACACCGTCAGGATTGAAAGCTCGCGACCAGTTGGTCGAGGTGTATACTCATTGGGTTCCTCGGGAACGGGTGATCACCACGAATTTGTGGAGTAGTGAGCTGTCCAAATTAGTGGCAAATGCGTTTTTAGCTCAGAGAATTTCCTCGATCAATAGCATCGCGGCAATTTGTGAGATGACTCAGGCCGATGTTCAGGAGGTCTCCAGAGCCATAGGAAAAGATACCCGTATCGGTGCCAAGTTTCTGAATGCCGGTGTCGGGTTTGGCGGTTCCTGTTTCCGTAAAGATATTTTGAATATGGTTTATCTGTGCGAATTCTATGGTTTGCACGATGTGGCGCAATTCTGGGCGCAAGTGGTAAAAATGAACGAGTACTCCATGGACCGGTTTGTAAAGCGAATTCTTCGGACCCTGTTCAATACATTAGTTGGTAAGAAAATTGCCGTATACGGGTTTGCTTTTAAGCCAGATACCGGGGACACCCGGGATGCGCCTGCAATCACCATTTGTAAAAGTTTGTTGCGGGAAAAAGCCCATGTGTGCATTACAGATCCCCATGCTTTGAAAAATGCGGCTCTTGATTTAGAAGGTGTGGAGGGGGCTGTGGAATATGAACTCGATCCTTATAAAGCCGCCGAAGGGGCACATGCCATTGCTTTGGTAACTGAATGGAAACAGTTTAAAGACCTCGATTATAAACGAATTTTCGACAGCATGAGTAAACCGGCGTCTATTTTCGACGGAAGAAATCTTTTGGACCACAAAGCGCTTTACGATATCGGGTTCAATGTTTATCCATTGGGAAAACCCGATCTTGACCATTTTCAGAATGAAGATTAACCATCCCCAATAAGGATGTTTTAATAGAATTAATCCAGGATATTCTGGTTCTTGAAAAAGTATTAGGGTTATGGAAATTGCCGTAGCCCTTTTTTCAATTTAAGACTCAGGAGCGGTATGGCACATGGTGCAATTGCTCATGGGGCGGTGCGGCATGATGGGGTTTTTGTCAACCTTGACCATATGGCAATTGAGGCACTTATCCTCCGATGAGGTGTCCTGGTGAAACGGGTGATTGGTGAGATTTGGCGCTGACCCCAAAAAGCCATAGATGATCACTCCTGCCAATAGCAATCCAAGAATCGCCATCGCCTTGTAAAAGTTGATTTGTCCTTTGATTTTTTTCTTGGCCATCTTTACGATCCCTTACTCTGGAAAAACGGCGATAGCGTCCATTTCCACTCTGGCCCCTTTAGGCAAGGCGGCTACCTGGACACAGGCCCGGGCAGGTTTGTTCTGTGCGAAATACTCCCCGTAAACCTGATTCATTCGGGTGAACTCCCCTAAATCCTGCATATACACCGTAACTTTTACCACCTCGTTTCTGGAAAGTCCCGAAGCCTGTAAAATGGCATCCAGGTTTTGCAAGGTTCTTTGGGTTTCTGCTTCGATATTTCCTGATAAAAAGTCTCCCGAAGCGGGATCGAGCGCAATCTGTCCGGAGGTGAACAGCAGGTTGCCCATACGAATTCCTTGTTCGTAAGGGCCAATGGCCTCCGGGGCCTTATTGGTAAAAATCACTTTTCTTTCCATGTTGGATTTCCTGTTTGCTAAAAAAGATCAGAGGCTGACCATCTGTTTGATGAATGGATATGATTTCAATTCCCTGCCGGTATGAGATAATATCATGCGGTGAGTCACTTGCTCGATTTCATCCTGCAGGGCCTTGGGCAATTTGATGCGGTCCGAATATTGAATGTCAAAAGTCAGTAACTTTTTCAGGTAATTCCAGGTGCCGACAGAAAAATGGGTTTCGCTTAATTCCCTGGGTCGGCAGGTAGGGCACACAATGCCGCCGCGTTGGAAGTTAAAACCGATCCCACTTTTTCCGGGTTCTTTTTTGCAAATAAGGCAAACGGACAAATTGGGTAAATAACCCAGGAGCGAGATAAAACGAATTTCGAACATCCGGCGCAAAATTTCCAGGTCTTTTTGCTTCTGGATTTGGCGCAGGGCTTCCAGAATGAAATCGAACAGATGAGGAGCGCTTTCGCCATCGTGGACCAGAGTGTCTACCAACTCCAGAAAATAAACCCCGGTATACAGTTTGCCAATATCTTCCCGAACGCTTTGAAACGATTTTAAAATATCGCAATGGTTGAGCCTGTATAACTCTTGTCCCTCTTTTCCAAAGTAAATTGTTTTTATATAGGAAAGAGGTTCCAGCGCCGCACCATAACGACTCTTTAATCTTCTTGCGGATTTGGCCACGCATTTTACTTTTCCAAAGTTTCTGGAATACAGGGTGCACAGCTTGTCAGTTTCAGAAAAATTGATGGTCCGTAATACCACCGCCTCGGTATTATACAGAGCCATTGGTTCCCATTTCCAGATTCAGGAGATATTGCTTGATGTGAGTGCCGCCCGTATACCCACCGAGTGATCCGTCTTTTTTAATGATCCGATGACAGGGGACCACAATAGGGACCGGGTTTTTTCCGTTGGCACTGCCAGTGGCCCGGGCGGCCTGAGGGTTGTCTATCTCTTGTGCAAGCCATTCATAGCTTCGTGTTATACCATAAGGAATATGAGACAAGACTTGCCAGACTTTTGTTTGGAACGGCGTTCCCTCGTTCAAATCCAGAGGGAATGTGAAATCTTTCCGCGTCCCCGCAAAATACTCCTCAAATTGATTTTGGTAATCTTTCAACTCCTCTGGACTGTAAACAGGGGTTTCATCATAAAGTGATTTCAAAATTTTAATGAATTCATCTTTTCTTTTCAGGTCGATACGAAGTCTGCGTAAGCCTCGTTGCGAAACGGCTATTCCCATGAGTCCAAAAGGGCAGGGGAACACATGATAGGCCAGGGTGTTTCTGGTTACTGGAGTTTTCATTTTAAATTAGGTACAAGACTAGTTAAGAGGTCGTTTTTTGATGATTTTTAGTAGCAATTTATAGAGATCTTGATCTCTATGATTAAACCTAAACTCACACTCTTTAAGATGCAAATAAAAAGTGGATTTGGAA
>JACAVV010000006.1 GCA_024648695.1 Nitrospina sp. | reverse complement strand
ATCCTGGAAATTCCAGTTGTTCAGAGGTACAATCTGTCACGGCGAATTCCTTTCTTTGATTGGCAAGTCAGCCTTATTTTAAAGGCTTGAAGGGAATTCGCCACCCTTTTCTCATGCAATATTGGGGCTAGGGAAATCGAAATGTTTTCCATAGTGTCTCCCGGAGTAAAAGTCAAAGTACCATTGGCCAGCGTATAATCGGTTCCACTGCCCGATGCCGATCCTCCAGTTACGGAATAATCCACCGTAGTGGTACCATTGACTTTATTGAGAGAAACAGGAACAAAAACAGTACCTGCATTCTCCAGAACGCTGGAAGCGGATTGGTTAAAGGCTACAGAGGCTCCTGAGTTTTGGAAAAAACTTTGTCCTCCAACCCCACTAAAGTCCAAACTAAAAACATCACCAATAACAAAATTATCATTTGACCCAAAATCCCCTGCGGAAGAGACAGTTACACCGCCATTGGGTGCGGAAATATCTATTGGCTCCTCACCTGTCGCACCTACGATACTGCTTTTGGATTCAATTGAAATCGCGGTAGAACTCGAACTTTGTGTAATTAGGGAACCCGTTCCAACGCCTTCATCTGCACTTAAAGTGATAGATGAAAATCCTGCGTCAATTACCGTGCCAAAAACCAAATCCAAAATTCCTCCCGAACCTGCATCATTATTGAAATCCGAATCGGCAATTATTGAAATCGGTCCCGTGGCGGTCATATCAGCTCCAGCAGTTGTAGTGATATCTTTATCAGCGGTTATACTAATTGACGTCCCGGCGATAGGTCCATTCAAGGCAATATTCGATGTATTACATGCTGAATCAATCGAAATATTTGCTGCGTCGAGGGTTTGTAAATTCATTGTCCCACAATCTGTAAAGGCATGATTGTCCCCCTCTCGCATTTCAATAGTGAGATCTCCTGAGCCAATGTTAATAGCCGTCCCGTTAATCATATTGACACTCGCTTCGCCCACGTCGCGAAAGAGAGAATCCACCCCATTGGCGGGGGTTTCATTGGCTATGAGAGTGAGATCACCGTCTTCAAAGGTGATATCATTTTTTATGAGAATACTTCTTCCTGCCTGCAAAGTGAGGGATCCATCTGAGCCATTTGGATTATCCACAGTTAAAGTTGACGAAAGGGTAATATCATTATTCGCCTGAAGGGTGATATTGGTTCCGGACTCCAATGTTTCCTTTAGAATAGAACTCGATATACAAGAATCCTGTCCGGGGAAGTCAGCAAAATTAGCGTTGCCGATTGCATTGGGAGAATTGATTAAAGGAGAAAACAGGTCATCGGAAAAACGGTACAAATACACAGCTCCAGCGCTGAAAATAGTATTATCTGAGCCATCATCAAAATTAGCTACAACGGCCAATCGATTATTATCAAGGGAAACCCCGGTTCCTAAACCATCTTCTGGATCCGGTTTCTGGTTAATATTTTTTCCACCTGAATAACCGGAACCAATAATGGCTTCCAGGACGCCTCCAGAAAACACGCTTTCTGTAAAACTGTATAAATACACAGCCCCAGTAAAACCACCCAAACTCCCATCATCTCCATAGGCTCCCACCGCTAATCGGTTGTCATCCAAAGAAACTGAAATTCCAAAAGAATCGCTTTCATCCAAGGGCTGATTTATATCTTTGGTTCCGGAATAGCCGTCTCCAATAATACCTTCAAGATTTCCTCCCGAAAATTCGCTATCCGAAAAGCTGTATAAATATACAGATCCTTTTCCGGGAAATGAGCCTGGGCTAATCCCAAAGCCTTCATCTCCCCAAGCCCCAATCGCCAGGCGATCTCCATCCAAAGATACGGAAACACCAAATAAATCATCTTCATCCAAGGACTGATTTATATCTTTGGTTCCGGAATAGCCGTCTCCAATAATACCTTCAAGATTTCCTCCCGAAAATTCGCTATCCGAAAAGCTATATAAATACACTGCTCCTTTGCTCAAAAATGAGGTATCGCTAATCCCAAAGCCATCATCACCAAAAACCCCAACTGCCAGGCGATTCCCATCCAAGGATACGGAATAAGCAAAAAAATCTTTTTCATCCAGGTCTTGGTCAATGTTTTTCCCGCCGGAATACCCAGAACCAATGGTGGCCTCCAGAGTTCCACCAGAAAAGGAAGAGTCTGTGAATGTAAATAAATAAACTGCTCCCGTATCATCGGAAAAGTTTCCTTCCCCATCATCATCATCATATGCACCCACCGCCAAACGATTTTCGTCTAAAGATACGGAAACTAACGAATCACTATCATCCAAATTGAGATCTATATTTTTTCCACCGGTATAACCTGATCCAATGGTAGCTTCCAGAGTTCCCTCGGAGAAAGCGTGGTCGGTAAACGAATATAAAAAAACAGCTCCGTGATTAGAACCTGTATTGCCATTACCATCATCGCCCCAAGCCCCAATCGCCAGTCGATTGCCATCTAGGGAGACGTTTACAATTTGATCATCGGTCTCTAATACCTGGGTGATGTTTTTTCCACCGGCATAACCGGAACCAATGGTGGCTTCCAGGGTGCCATTGGAAAAAGTGTCGTCGGTGAAGGTGTAAAGGTAGACAGCGCCTATGAAAGAACCTGAATTCCCAGCCCCAAAATCACTATTAGCTCCCACAGCAAGACGATTACCATCCAGAGAGACTGAGCTTCCGAAACCATCTTCATTATCCAAAATTTGGTCTATATTTTTGCCCCCCGAATAACCGGAACCAATGATTGCTTCCAGGATCCCTCCAGAAAACACGCTGTCCGTAAAACTGTATAAATAAACGGCACCAACAGATGAACCCAAATTGTCAAACCCATAATCACTATTAGCTCCCACAGCCAATCGATTTCCATCCAGGGAGAGAGAAAACCCAAAATTTGTTCCCACGTCCAAATTCTGGTTTATATTTTTGCCTCCTGTATAACCTTTACCAATAGTAGCTTCCAGGGTCCCTCCCGAAAATATGCTGTCCATAAAACTGTATAAATGCACAGCACCAAAAAGATCACCCAATTCTCCTTCCCCTTCATCTTCCTCAATTCCGACGGCCAAGCGGTTGCCTTCTAGGGAAACAGAAATGCCGAATGAATCATTTTGTTCCAATATCTGGTCTATATTTTTGCCACCAGAATAACCTGAACCAATAGTTCCCTCCAAAGTTCCCCCGGAAAAGGTGTTGTCTATAAAACTGTATAAATAAACGGCTCCACTATTGGATAAGGAATTATTACTGCCATCATCCCTGTCGGCTCCAACCACTAATCGATTGCCATTCAAAGAGACCGATTTTCCAAAAAAATCGAAATCATCCAGAGCCTGATCTATATTTTTGCCACCCGTATAGCCAGTACCTATTTTGCCCTCCAAGATCCCTCCAGAAAACTCACGGTCCATGAAACTATATAAATATACGGCGCCATTACTTGACCCCGAATTTCCAAAACCATCATCTCCCTCAGTCCCTACTGCCAAGCGATTGCCATCCAAAGATACTGACCTTCCAAAAAAATCGAAATCATCCAGAGCCTGATCTATATTTTTGCCACCCGTATAGCTAGATCCGATAATTGCTTCCAAGGTTCCACCTGAAAAAGAACCACTCGTAAAGGTATATAAATATACAGATCCACTGGAATTTTTGGAATTATTTAAACCATCATCTCCCTCAGTCCCTACTGCCAAGCGATTGCCATCCAAAGAAATCGAATTGCCAAAAGAATCAGCATTATCTAGAGATTGGCTTCCAACATTCAGTGCATCGTAACCAGACCCAATAATAATGGCTTGCTGGTTAACCTCGGTGACTTCTTTAACATCGATGTTTTTCGGATCCATCAAAAGTTCGCCCAAACGGTCACCCATTCCGGTGAGGGCTTTCCCTGCATAGACCAGTTTGTCGGCTGAGGAGGTCTCAATAAAACCTCCGTTCCCGGAAGTTTTCCCGGGTCGTGCCGAAAGGTGGCCAAGGACTGTACTTTTCTTTTCCGACCAAACGATGATGGTACCTCCTGAACCGTCGGGGCCTAGAGTGTCAGCGGTAATTTGGGTACCATCGGTCATGGATAGCAATTGCGCGTTGGGCAATTCATCGACGGTTAATTCTTTGCCCCCCTTAAGTTCACCACCCAGACGGATTTGTCCTCCGCCCGTCTGACCCGAGGCGTTGATTTGTGGTGAAAGGAATTTCAAAGCGGGCGCCGTGATGTCGATGTTTCCCCCAACACCATTTTCACCCAGCGCCAAGTATTTTCCGGATGTAGCGATTTGCTGGTCGGTGACATGACGGATGCTTCCACCGGTCGTTCCGGAAACATCTAAATAAGCAGAAGTGTTTTCCCAGGATTTGCGTTTGGTTTTTAATTCGATACTTCCACCGGGACCTGTCTTCCCCACTGCCAACATCGAGCCCGCTATATTGAGGCCGCCCGCCTCCACCTTGATTTGGCCTCCAGAGGAACCCGAAGCTGTTACCTTGCCTCCCAAGCTCACCCAACGTTTGCCATTAATTATTATGGTGCCACCGGGTTGCTCTTCCTGTGAAGTATCAACTTCACCCCCATCGAAAACAACCGAATCGGCAAGCAACTCAATTCGTCCACCAGGCACACTCAATTTGCCTTTGTTTTTAATTTTGGAGGCGGATAGTTTTAAATTTTTGGAAATAATTTCGGCCGATGGGGAAAAATGAATTTCTGAATTGGAATTAAACTCCAGGTTTGATGAAGAGGTGATTCGGCCGAGAATATCAACAGGGATATCATCAGGAAAAATTAGCCTTAGGGTCGCGGTTGGACTCGACTGGATTATTTGTAGGGTATCTTCGGAACCTAATTCAAATGAAGAAACCTCCAATACTAATTCTGAAGACTCTTGAATAAGAGTCCAATTCCCATCAGCGTCATTTATAAGGGAACCCTTTCCATACAGGGTTTTATATTCTATTCCTTTTGCAAAGGCATTTGACCCGAAGGCTAGAACAAGGGATATGAGGAAAAAAGCGGAATAGACCTTCCTAAACGAGTCCATCTGGTCCCCCTTATAATTTTTTCACCTAAAATAAAATATTAGAATTTTTTAAAGAACGAAAACTATTGCCATTTCTGTCTTTTTTCTAATTTAATACAATGAATTTTATATCAAATAAGGGAATCAACCTATACTTCTTTTAGGGTATTTTTATGAAACCTTTTAATGTATTTAATTTGAATAGGTTAGCTTGTAGCTGGTATGGGTTGTTAATGAAAATATCAGAGTAATGAACTTTGGTTTTGTTGCTTTTTCGTAACTTGTTCTTGATGTGAACGTAATTCTGGAAGTCTACACTTGATATCAACAGGCGAAGAAAAGTCGGCTGGAATTTCCGGAAGGAATATGGCTTCCAGGGCCGGGTTTTCTGATCTGATCATATATAAATTGATAGTTTTTAACTCCTTTTGAAATGCTTTGGGCCGTCGGGATTTACCTCCCCGGCGGCCTTTAGTTTTTGTGCTGACGCAGGCGACGCCTGCAGGCAGATTTCGCTTCGCGCAAGTTTTTTTTAGTATTTATCTGTGACAGACATGTGACTTGCTGTTCATTAAATTGTAAAGAGGGATGTCTATACTGGTATCAACAGGTAAGGGGAGACCGGATGTTCCTCCTCCTCAGACGGAATCCCCAAAACCTGATTTGAATATTTCATACTTGACCTCCTACTTTCAAAAAGAAAAGGGTTGCCGGGCCTGACCACCCCAGCAACCCTTTTTCTTTTGGGAGCCAGGCCCGTTGGAAGGTTGCGCTTTGCGCTAGTAACATTTAACATTTAGAGCAAATGACATGCTTCCATGTTTGCTGATAAATGTGCCTTGCAACGTATTTAGCATGAGCATAAGAACGCAAAGGGTTAACTGAATAGAGTATCGAGTGTCATCCTGAAGCAGAACAGGTTCTACATTTCCTTATAAATATTCCAAGGAGGGTCACGGTGAAGGATCTTAGAGGAAACATTATTACTCGTACAGCGTTCAATGACCTGGAAAGATTATAATATGGGGGTAGCCCAGTTTAAATGTAACATGAACACCCAACTAGAAATTCTTCACTTCGTTCAGAATGACGTTCGGTCGTTTTTCCTGTTTTTTGCATTTTAATTTCGCAAAAAACGCAACCCCGAGAAGCGAGTTTCTTAGGAGTCCTTATCTGTGACAGACATGTGACTTGCTGTTCATTAAATTGTAAAGAGGGATGTCTATACTGGTATCAACAGGTGAGGGGAGACCGGATGTTCCTCCTCCTCAGACGGAATCCCCAAAACCTGATTTGAATATTTCATACTTGACCTCCTACTTTCAAAAAGAAAAGGGTTGCCGGGCTTGACCACCCCAGCAACCCTTTTTCTTTGTGGGCCACGCACACGGGAAGATTGCCCTTCGCGCAAAATTTGTCATGAACGAAGCTTGTTATCTGAACACTTCCTCTATCTTTATTTGTGCCTCTTTGACCGTTTTCACCAGGAAGACCTGACTATTTAAAAACTCGTTCCAATCTCTCTCCGGACTCAAAACAATTGTGGGTTTTCCATATTCCAGGGCTAATTGAATTTCCGACCGCGTCCCCTCTTGTCCGGGAAATGCCAAAACGCAATCACCCGTAAGAACGACGATGTGGTTGCGACTGCCCAGAGTTTTTCCTTGTGGTCCGCTTAATGGGAGGTGAGTCCGAATGGCATAATCGACATGTGGATTAGGATAACCAAGCGGGGCGTGATAGCGGTTCCGCTCCTCAGGACTTTCACAAGGCTGTGATGAAGGAAGGATGCCTATCACTTTCCCTTCACGTCCGGGTACTAATTGATGTGCTTCAGCGACAGCCGCCATAACACCCGAACCGCCGCCGGTAACAATATCAAACCCGGACTCAGCAAGCCAGATTCCTATGGGCTTGCTGAGTTCCGGGTATCCCTGCGACCCTGACCCAATCACGGCCACGACATTTCTGTTGGCCTCAGGAGGCACTTTTTCCCACCAAGGCCAGATATTTCAGGATCGATTCCAGGTGGCTCTCCGAGTTTCCAAAACCGGATTCCCAATCGTGTGATTTCAATTGGACATCATCGCCGCGCCGAATTAAATGAAATACGGTCGATGCGGCCTCACTTACCTTTTGTTCCAGGGCATCGCCTTTCAGCATTTGATTCGATTGAGAATCAGTCAGGTTGAGATGGTAACTGAATGAAGGGGCATGCAAACCTGAAAACTCCTTGATCCGCAATTCTCCCGTCTTGGCAGTGGATTTCCAGTGCACCGACTTTAAAGGATCGCCTGAACGAAATTCTCTGAGCGAAACCAGTTCATCATGTCCCGACTTTAAAGGGTCGGTCCCATGGGTATAGGTGGAATCAGCGGCGGGTAGGGATACCTTCCGGATAGGGGGAAACACCAGTGTCTTTATTTTTAGCGGCACTTTTTTAGTTTTTACAAAGAACCCGAAAGGAAAGCTGGTGGAAAGGTTGCAGGAGCGAATATTTATCCATCCCCGCCTATCGGCAGAAATCATCAGGTGCTTTTCCGCGACATCTTGCGGTGGGATTTGAAATACATAAATTCTGTCTTTTGCCTGGTAGGGGTTGTGTGGGTCATAGGGCAAGGACAAATTGAGGGAGAAAGAGGGGAACTTCTTTTTTTTATTGATTAATTTAATGTTTAGAGGAGTCGACGTTTCAGAATAAATGGTATGGGCAATTTTTCCTTCAACCCGGATGTCCCGCAAGGTCAACTCGGACAGGGTTCCGGATACGGCGATGAAACTGCAACACATGGCCAGAATAAGGTACAGAAGATTGTTACCAGTGTTGATGGCACCAATGCCAATTCCAAAAATCAGAATTATGAATCCGGTCCCTTCGCGCGTGAGTTGCAAAGTCCGGTTATAAAAGGAAAGGGTGAAAACCGGTTTGTATTCGAATTGGCTTTTCATCCCGGTTCCATGGTTTTCAGGCTTAAATGGGGACTTCCTGCGAATCCACAATGTCGCGGATGATGGCAGAACTTTCGTCAAAATTGTGCCGATGAGAACCGTTAGAAGACTGGGGTAAAACACGATGAGCTAAAACGGGCACTGCCAACTGTTTAACATCGTCCGGAATGCAATAAGCTCTACCTTCCAATAGCGCACAGGCGCGGGCGGCTTGTTGAAAGATAAGGCCTCCCCTTGGACTGACGCCAAGAGCGAGGTGTTGGGATGTCCGGGTGGCGGTTATTATTTTTAAAATATAATCGACCAGCACCGGTTCAACGGTTACCGATTCCACCTGGCTTTGCAGGGTGACGACCTCTTCTCGAGTTAAAACAGCATCCAGTTCTCCAGCCTTGTTGCCCTGCGTGTGAGTTGAAAGCAATCGGCGTTCATCCTCTTCCGAAGGATATCCCATGGAAATGTACATCATGAATCGGTCCATTTGCGATTCCGGCAGGGGAAACGCGCCATGACTGTCTATCGGGTTTTGAGTAGCAATCACCATAAACGGCGGGTCCAGGGGATACGTACTGTTGTCTACGGAAACCTGTTTCTCGTTCATGGCTTCCAGCAAAGCGCTTTGGGTTCTTGGGGTTGACCGATTGATCTCGTCGGCCAAAACGATATTTGCGAACAAGGGTCCCTTGTTGAACTCGAACCGGTTTTCCTTTTGATTAAAAATAGAGACTCCGGTGATGTCCGATGGCAAGATGTCGTTAGTGAACTGAATGCGCTTGAATGTAAGATTGAGAGAATGTGCCAGCGCATGCGCGAGGGAAGTTTTTCCAACGCCTGGAACATCTTCAATCAACAAATGGCCCTGGGCAAGGAGAGTGATGATCGCCAGGCGAACCGCCTCTGATTTTCCGAGGATGACTTTTTCAATATTATCCTTCAGCCGACCCAGGATCGGAGATTGGGCGTTCATGATTTCAACCTGGCCAAAACCTGTTTCATGTCACTAAAAACCGCCTGCCTATTTTCCAGGGTGTAGGCGCGAAGCAAATACGCTGGGTGAAATGTTAGCATGAGAGGGATCCCCTGGAACTCGTGCCAGGTACCGCGTTCTTTCGTGATGGCAACGTTTCGTCCGAGCAGGGTGCTGGCAGAGGGTTTTCCCAGGGCCACGAGCACCTTGGGTTGAATAGCGTTAATCTGCTTGATGAGGAATGGTTTGCAGGCCTCGATTTCATCCTTTTCCGGATCGCGATTTCCCGGTGGCCGGCATTTTACGATGTTGCAAATATAGGTGTCCTCCTGACGGTTCAGGCCCATACCTTTTTCGATAATATCGGTGAGTTTTTGTCCGGCCCGGCCGACAAACGGCAAGCCCTGGGCATCCTCGTCGGCTCCCGGACCTTCGCCCACAAAAACCAGATCCGCATTCGGGTTTCCCGATCCGAAGACAATCGTGTTGCGTCCTTCACAAAGTTTGCACCGGGTGCATTCACCCAATTCTTTTTTAACGTCATCCAAAGTAAGGTTGGAAGTTTTTGGTGGCATGGCTTTCCTGGATGAGGGTGGGGAACTTTCCAAAGTCTGGGTGGGAGTTCTTTGTCGGGATGAGCCCGGATTCCATTTCGTTTCCAATGGAATCTCCGAGTATCCCGCATCTTTTAAAAATATCAGATAGTTTTTCAGGGACCTTAAAGCTGAGATCCCATCCTTGGCGGTGGTCATGGTACTTAGAATATCAAAAGAGTATTTTGATAACAATAAGGGTTGTTAAAAAATCGACAGCAATTAAAACCTTTAAATAATAAAATTGTGTACTGAAAAGGATTTTGTTTATAATTGGGCAAAACCTGATAGGGAGATAATTATGTCTGGATTGAAAAGCGCCTGGGAACTGAGCCTTGAAAAAACCAACAAGATGGTTCCTGAGGTCAATAAAAAATTAAGCGATAAGCAAAAGCAGGAAATCAGCGAAATCCGTAAAGAGTATAAAGCCAAAATTGCGGATAAGGATATTAGCTATCAGAATAAAATAAAGAAACTGGAAGACCGGGTTAGGCCTGAGGATTATCCTATTGAAGTAGAACGATTGAAAGCTGAATTCGCTGAAGAAAAAGAAAAACTGGAAAAGGAAATGGAGGAAATGGTGGAACGCGTTCATAATCACTAACGTTTTTTCCGACCCTCAAAATTACCCAGCCTTGTTACTTCCCCTCTGTCTTCAAGGGTTCCTCCTGAATCCATTGGCAGGACAAGTTCAATTTGAAAAGGAAATTCATCAAGAATGAAAAATGTTATTCGAGCCATCATCCGGCAAGCCCTGGATCAGGCAAAAGATAAGGGAACCTTGCTTCTTTCCGATTACCCGGAAATTGTAATCGAAGAACCCAAAGATAAGAACCACGGAGACTTTTCCACGACGGTGGCTATGTCTATGGCTAAAACGGAAAGAAAGAGTCCAAAGGTGATTGCCGATGCGATCTGCCAGCAGTTACAATCCATCAACGGGAATGTGGCCGAGGTGCAAACGGCGGGACCGGGATTCATCAATTTAAAAATGTCTGCTGGATTTTATCTGGAACGGTTCCTGGATGCCGCCCGGCAAGGGGATAATTTTGGCAATTTGGAGATTGGCAGGGACCAAAAAGTGCTTCTGGAATTTGTGAGCGCAAATCCAACGGGACCTTTGCATGTGGGGCATGGGCGCGGCGCGGCTGTGGGGGCTACTTTGGCGGCTATCCTGAAAAAAGCTGGATATGCAGTCGATTCGGAATATTATATCAACGATGTGGGCAATCAGATGAACATCCTGGGTCGTTCCACATTGTTGCGGTATCGGGAATTGCTCAACGAAAGTATCGAGTTTCCTGAAGATCATTATAAAGGGGAATACATTAAAGATTTGGCGCAGGAAATCATTGATTCCCATGGAAAGGAATTTCTGGACAAGGATGACGAAACGGCCCTGCCTTTTTTCAAAAAGTATTCCAGTGATGCGATTTTAAAGGGAATTGAAAAAGACCTTTCAGAGTTTCGTGTGAATTATGAAAACTGGTTCAGCGAGCTCAGTCTTTATGATGACGACTCCGTCGATAAGGCGTTGGCCTGGATGCGGGATAAGGGTTTTATTTACGATCAGGATGGAGCCGTCTGGTTGAAATCTTCTGCCTTTAAAGATGATAAGGACCGGGTGATTATCAAACAATCGGGTGAAAAAACCTACTTCTGCTCAGATATTGCTTACCATCAAAATAAAATTAACCGTGGATACCACCGGATTATCAATATTTGGGGCGCCGACCACCATGGTTATGTTCCCCGTATGCAGGCGGTGATGGAAGCGCTTGATTACGATCTGAATAATTTTACCACCCTGTTGGTACAATTCGTGACTTTGATACGTGGTGGTAAAAAAGTACAAATGTCGACCCGGTCGGGAGAATTTGTGACCCTGGAAGAGGTGGTTTCGGAAGTGGGAGTGGATGCCACCCGGTTCTTTTTTCAGATGCGTAGTTGTGACAGCCATTTGGAATTCGACCTGGACCTTGCCAAAAAGCAAAGTTCTGATAATCCCGTTTTTTATATCCAGTACGCCCATGCCCGTATATGCAGTGTATTTCGCACGGCTGAAGAACAAGGGTTGAAATTACCTGGCGCGGACGATGTGGATCTTTCCCTGTTAAAGGAGGAAGAGGCGATGGATCTGGTCAAAAAGATGTTGGCTTTTCCGGAAGTGATCGAAAAAAGTGCGTTGACTTTGGAAGGTCATCGTGTGGCCTTTTATCTACAGGAACTGGTTTCCCTGTTTCATAGTTATTATAAATTGCATCGAGTGGTTACCGAAGATCAAGGCCTGTCTCAAGCACGTTTGTTTTTGCTGGACAAAATTCGGTCTATTATCCGCAACGGGTTGAGTCTGCTGGGCGTGTCTTCACCTGAAAGCATGTAACGCAGATTTCTGATATTTACCCCTTTCCAAAGTTTTTCCTTTGATTCGTTTATTCAAACTTAGCCTGTTGATCATGATACTGGGTGGAGCCTTTGTGGCAATTTATTACAGCCAGTATCACAAACTGCCATTTTGGGAATCTACCCATGAATCGGTTCCCAGGGTGGTGAAGAAAATCAGTCCTAAGAAACCTGCCAGCGCCCGACTGAAATACCGAGATACTGAAATTCGTGCATCCAATGCTGAGGAGTTTACGTTTTTTGAAGTTTTGAATGATCCGGAGTTGGATACCTATGTGGGGTTAAAAGAGAAAAAACCGGTAGAGGTTTATGAGATAACCGAGGAGTTTCTGCAAAGACGGCGGGAGGCCAAAATGCAGGCGTTGTTGGCTACTAAAAAGGAGGAAATAGAGGGAATAGAGGAAGAAGCTCAAGAAAAGGTTCAAGTGGCCTCAAGGGTTCCTGAATCTGCATCGAAAACCCATGTAGTAGAGGGCCCGATTCCTGAAAAGGTTCCCGATCCGGTTCCACCCCAGGTTCAAAAAAAACCGGTTAAACCTGAAAAAAAGGTTAAAAAATCAGTCCGGAAGTCCATTCAGAAACAGGAGCGGCGTAAAAAGTCTCGTGCCGAAAGGTCGTTTGCATTGCAAGTTAATACCTTAACTGATTTACAAAGTGCCCAGTTGCTTCAAATTCGTTTAAAGCAGAAAGGCTTTCCCACCTACCTTGTCACATCCGAAGAGCCGGGTGCGAGAAACCTGGCATATCGCGTGTTTATTGGCAAGTTTGCGAAATATGATCATGCCAAAAAGGTGTCCAATCAATTAAAACAGGAAGAACGTTTGCAAGCAGTGATAGTGATGCTCTCTGAATAAAGTCGGCTAGAACTTTTGCAGGATCTCTACAGGATCATCCACCCGCGGGCCACCATAAAAGTTTTCAAAACTGTCGTACCAGGGTTGAAAACGGTAGCCTTCCAGGTCATCGTGATACAGTTTCCTTTTGATATTTTTCGAATCAAATTCAAAATCGATTTCAGCGGTTCCGATTGGATTGATGGTAACTTTTCCGTATTGAGTCGGAATGAAAGGATGCCAGGCCATCACTTCATAGGTTCCCGGTGGAATGTCCTTGATCTCGAATTTACCATTTTCGTCGGTGATCGCGTAATAGGGATTGTCTACCATTACTGCACGGGTTTGCAGAAAAGGATGCAGATTACACTTGATCAAAAACTCTTTGGAGTCCGGGTGAATGAAAGCAGTACGGATCTGGGACGTTTCGGCCACAACAGATTTATTGCTTTTTTGTTGCACGTGGCGTTTGGCATTGATCTCGTAAGTAACAATTTCATGTTTGATCGGATCAAAATTTTCAATCAGAACTTTCTCTCCGTTATTAATACCCATGACGTATTGATTGGCACGGCACCGGTCGATTTGAAAGGCCTGCATTTTCTGAGAGTAAGGAAACGGCTTGCCCTTGGGTACATTCAAAAGAGCAACCACGGTGTCTTTGAGTTTGTTGTCATCCGAGACGGTAAAATCAAACAAGAGCCTGTGGCCTTTTCCGTCTGATATGCGGGAGCAAAATTCAATATTGGGAGCATGGATTAAATGAAATGAACGCGCACGAGGCGATTTGCCCTTTAGACTTACAGTTCCGGTAAGGTAGCCACCCTGATCAATGGTGACGATTTTATAGCTTGGGGGAAGTTGTTCGAACAAACTGTAGGCCAGCTTCTCGTTTCTGGGGTATAGTTTTTTTACCTGGGCAAACGCTTTTTCCCATTGGCCTTGCAATTTGTAAATGATTCCCAGATCAAAATCGGCCCTGGGAAGCCTGGGGTTTTCTTTCAATGCGGCAACCATTTCCTGTTCCGCCTCTTCCAGCAAGTTCACCTTGGCAAAGGACAAACCCCGGTTGTAATGAAACAGGGCGTTGCTGTATCCTAATTCCAGCGCTTTTTCGTAGGCGAGCAGGGCTTCCTTGTGTTTGTCTGACTGGCTCAGGGAAACTCCAAGATTCGCCCAGGTCAGCGCATGATCGGGGTTAGCCTCTAAAGCTTTATTGAACTCCTCAATGGCTTTTTCCCACTGTCTATTTTTTATATGGGCGAGTCCCAATCGATAGGGGTCCGGCGTTTTGGCCATTACCGTATAGGGGGACCCTATTATAAGAATGAATATAATTACCAGAATTTGAACAAAGGTGTATTTTCTAAATTTTAATTTGCCAGCCTGCATCTTGATTCCATTTCAGGGTTTCAGGTTTAAAAGATAGTATAATTTAACAATACATCAAATTTGAGTCAATGGGCCTTATAGGGTAAGAATGAAGCTTGCCCAGAGAATTTGATGGGGGGTTATCAGAACACGTTACGCCCTGGCTTTTTGCCATGGGATAATATTTAGGATCTTAAAAAGTTTGGATTATTCTTGTTAATTTTATCAAAGCCAGGATTAGACCATATTTTGACACCCACTATAAAGACAAATTTTGACCGATTCATTTGCCATCCAATGATAAAAGGCGGTGTGGCGCAAACCATATTGGGGTCCAAATTCCCCGGCTCCATGGAACTGAAGGACCGAAAGACTCATAAAGTGCAGATTGATTCCCAATCCTGCCTTATTGTTTATGAACTGGAAGCGGACAGTGATTCACCCATCGTTTTAATGACTCATGGTATGGGAGGGTGTACCGAATCGGGCTACATGCGCCGGATTGCAAAAAAGCTGGATGATTATGGATTCGCGGTGTTTATGATGAATCAAAGGGGAAGCGGTCCGGGAATCGGCATGAGTTCAAGACTTTGGAACGGAGGGTCAAGCGACGACCTGGAATTTGTTGTCCAATTTATCGTTGCAATGTATCCATCCCGCCCCCTGCTTCTATTAGGATTTTCCCTTAGCGGGAACATACTGTTAAAATATCTGGGGGAGGGTAGGAATTTACCCAGGGAAATTGCCGGGGCTTATGCTGTGAGTCCTTCGATCGATTTAAAAGTGTCGAGCCTGGCTCTATCCACCGGTAAATTCTCCAGCATATTTAATAAATATTATATGGATTTGATCAATCGTCAAGCCGAAGCAATGGCGGAATGTTTTCCGGATACATTGAGTCCAAAGGGGCCCTGCAAAACCATTTATGAATTTGATTGTGAGTACACCGCCCAGGCCGCAGGATTTGCTTCAGTGGATGATTACTACGAACGTTGTAGCGCCAAGCGCCTGTTGCGATTCATTCAAACACCGACGATGATTTTATGTTCGCGGGACGATCCTTTTATCCCACCCGAAGTGTTTGAAAGCACTGAGATGAGTTTGTCTCTTAGCTATATGGCCACCAACCACGGCGGGCACATGGGGTTTATATCGAAAAATCCCACGCCTTTAGGTGACCACCGCTGGATGGATTACGCCATTCTGGAATGGGCAAAGACTTTTTGGGAGAGTGAAGATGACTTGGAAGAGGTAAAATGACTACCTTTAGCCATATACAGTCCTTGTTTGAAGTTCGCAGGAAATCGGCCAGCAATTATTTTTTGCGTCCGAATCTTGATAAAATTTTGCGTTGGGTGCTCATTCTTTTTCTCGGAGGATTGTTCCTTTTTGGAGACTACGTTTTCTTTTTCCGTGTAATTCGCTATCTGGACGAATTGCCTTTGCAGGTCGGTGAAGAATTGATCGTTCAGATGTTGAATGTGGTTTTTCTGACTATTTTTATCATGGTATTGTTTTCCAGCCTGATCTCTTCCCTTTCGATATTCTATATGTCCAGTGATCTGGACTTTCTTCATTCCCTTCCAATGCATGAACAGGCGATCATTACGGTTAAATTCTGGCAGAATTGTGTTCAAAGTTGCTGGATGGTATTTTTATTTTCATTACCAATGTTCATCGCCTATGGAATTTATTTTGATGTGACCTTTAGTTACTATTTGTACCTGATAACCAGCCTGCTTCCCTTCGTGCTTATTCCCTGCGTTTTGGGGTCCCTGGGAATCATGGCTTTGATGCGTTATTTTCCAACGAAAAAGGCGCACCAGATCCTTTCTATTTTAAGTTTATTATTTCTTATCGGGATCGTGGTGTATTTGCGGTTTTTATCTCCGGAAAAGTTTTTTGACAAACAGGTGTCCGATGAAATGATCATGGCTTTTGTGGACAGTTTGAAGGTACCCGATTACGAATTTTTGCCAAGTAGTTGGATCACCATAGGGCTTAACCAGTGGATTGAAGGACATTGGAAAAAGGGGCTCATCCAGGAAGCCTGGTTATGGACCGCGTCCCTGTCACTTTTGGGAATATTTGCCTTCATCAGCAATAGAATTTATTATTTGAGTTGGTGCCATTATCAGGAAATTAAGACCGCTCCCGTGAACAAACCTACCATCTCCAAAAATCGAAGGTCCTGGCAATCGCGCCTGCCTTTGTCCCCGGCGTTTCGTGCGTTGCTTACCAAGGATGTGAAAATATTTTTCAGGGATCCGTCGCAATGGAGCCAGTTGTTCATTCTGTTTGCTTTGGTGGTTGTATATATATTTAATATTTTGAATTTGCCTTTAAAAAATCTCGTTTTGAAAAACGTGGTTTCGGTGTTGAATATCGGATTAGTGGGGTTTGTTTTAGCCGCTTTAATTTCCCGTTTTGTATTTGCATCCACAAGTGCCGAGGGTAAAAAGTTCTGGGCCGTATATTCCTCCCCGATGGATATGAAGAAATTTCTAATAGGAAAATTCCTGTTGTATTTTCCTCCTCTTTTATTTCTTTCCGAATTGCTGGTTGTGGTGTCCAACTGGATTTTGCAGGTGGACCCTTACGTTATGACCGTATCGGTGATTGGTATATTTCTCATCACTACCGGTCTTGTCGGTTTGGGGACCGGGTTAGGCGCAATGTACCCTATGTTCGATCATGAAAATGTTCCGGAGATTTCTACCAGCACCGGCGGAATCATTTTTATGATACAAAGTTTGATTTATGTTGGCTCGGTTCTGGTATTGACTGCTTATCCAATGCATGTCCATTTCACACAACGGTTTCTTTTGAAAAATATAGGCGGCTTCGGAGTTCCTGTTTCTTATGGACTCATAATCCTGCTCACCGTATTTGTTACGGTTGTGCCGTTTCGACGCGGTGTGCGCAAGCTTCAAACAATGGATTTATAAATGGAACTGTTTCCCGAATTTAAAGAAGAAAAGTCAGTTCCCGCAAACAAAGCCCCTTTGGCTGACCGCATGCGCCCCAGGAGTTTTGAGAATTTCCTGGGCCAGGATCACCTGTTGGGGAAGGACGCGGCTCTGCGGAAACTGATTGAGCATGATTCCGGAATCTCCTTCATATTGTGGGGTCCGCCTGGTTCGGGTAAAACTACGCTGGCGCAGATACTTGCTCGTGTCACACAAAGTGCCTTTTTCGAAATCAGCGCCGTCAGTTCCGGGGTTGCTGATATAAGGAAGGTGATCAGTTCTGCCCGAAAAAACTTGAAATCACTTGGAAAACGCAGTGTCTTGTTTATCGATGAAATTCACCGCTTCAACAAAGCTCAGCAAGATGCTATTTTACCGGACATCGAAAACGGAACCCTCCGGCTAGTGGGCTCCACCACAGAAAACCCGTCTCTGGAAGTGATTCCGGCACTTCGGTCACGGTGCCAGATTTTTCGGTTGAATTATTTATCCGCCGAATCCATTCGTGCGATCATGGACAGAGCGCTGGCGGATTCCGCCGCTGGACTGGCTGAATTTCCTGTGACGATATCCGAAGACGCTTTTAACTTAATCATTCATTTTGCCAACGGCGATGCGCGAAGGGCGCTGAACGTTTTGGAAGCGTCCTGCTTTCTCGCGATGGAGGAAACCGGGGATTCTGCTGAAATCAGTGTGGACCGAGTCCGGAGTGTGATTCAGAAGTCTGCTGTGCTGTACGAAAAGGGCGGTACGGAACATTACGATCATGCTTCCGCCTTTCAAAAAAGCCTACGGGGATCGGATCCGGATGCCTCCATTTACTGGCTTGCCAAAATGCTGGCTGGGGGAGAGGATCCCAGGTTTATTGTGCGCCGCTTGGTCGTTTGTGCCGCGGAAGATGTTGGCCTGGCTGATCCCCAGGCGCTGGTGATTGCCATGGCCGCCGCCCAGGCCGTTGATTATCTGGGATTGCCCGAAGCCAGGATTCCCTTGTCGCAGGCCGTGCTGTATGTGGCCCGCGCGCCCAAGGACAATACGGCAGTCTCGGCTATCGACAAGGCTATGGGTGATATCGAACAAAAGGGATTGTCTTTTCCGGTCCCAGATCACTTGAAAGACGCGCATTACCGGGATGCCAAAAAATACGGATATGGAGTCGATTATAAATACCCTCACGATTATCCGGGAAATTATGTTGAACAAAATTATTTGCCGGATGAAATGGAGGGCGTTCAATACCTTCCGGAAAAATGGAGGCTTGACCGGAAATCCTAATGGTACTAAATTGATCTTCTTTATTATTTGATAAAAAGCAATCTTATAACCAGGTAAAGGAACGTGTTTGATGTCAGTAAGGCAAAAATTTGATGATGTGGAACTCATTTTTAAAGGCCGTATTCGCGGCAATCAGTTAATGGTCTCGGGACTGGACCTGGAACCGGAAGAAGCACGCCTGCTTTGGAGCAGTCCGCGCCTGCAAGAAGTGTCCTGGCTCGATATGGATGATAACAATCTTGGCGATGAGGGTGTCGAGAATTTAGCCGCCTGCGCCCTCTTGGAAAATGTTCAGTACTTGAACTTGAACAAGAACGGAGTGACAGACAAGGGACTCTTCGCGCTGTCTAAATCGCCCTATTTGAAAAAACTGAAACGCCTGCATTTGAAGGACAACCCCATTGAGGGCCACGGGCTTCTGGCTCTGTTCAATTCCGAAACACTTGAGGGATTGCAAACGTTTCAGGTCCACGACGGCTGGTCCTGTAAAAAAAGGGAAGGGTGGCGGTACAAGCCGCGAGATTAAGAGTGATGATACCTTCCTCAGGAAACCGTCTGGCTCACGTTCACGTTTCAGGTGACGACCAACCAGGAATTTTAGCCGAAATTATCGAGCGTATGATTCCACTGCAGTGGAATGTTATGGATATCAAACAGTTCGTGTTTAACGGACTTTTGAACCTGTCTTTACTGCTTGAAGGTCCGGAATCCAATTCCCTGAAACCCCTCAAAGAAAGTCTGGCTGAATATGGCCGTGCGTCAGGGTCAAAATTCAATGTCTACTCTGGCGACTCCCTGGCCGAGGTGGAAATCGAATACAAACACCGCCATGTCATCACCCTGGTGGGTTGGCGAATCGATGCACCTGCACTTTTGGAAATCACCCGTACATTCGCTTCCCTCGATATCAATATCCTTCGCATAGAGCAACTGGATTACAGCACATATCATGTAATTGAGTTGGTTATCGGCACGCGCAAGCTCATGCCGGTCCTGGATGTGTTGAACGAAATGGTCCGCTTCAAAGAAACTCATCAAGTGGATATTGCCGTGCAGGAGGACACCCTGTTCCGCCGCAATAAACGCCTGATTGTGCTGGATGCCGACAAGACTTTTTTGCAATGCGAGGTGATCGATGAAATGGGAAAACTCGCTGGCGTGGAGGAGAAGATGGTGGCCCTCACCGAAAAGGCCATGGCCGGGGAGATCAATTTCAAAACAGCTTTGAAGAAACGCGTCGCTTTGTTAAAAGGATTACCCGTTAGCAAATTGAATCAATTGTCGAAGCGCATTCCGCTCACGCCTGGGGCCGAAGACCTGGTGCGTATTCTGCATCACCTGGGTTATAAGGTTGCCATTGTCAGCGGTGGATTCCAGTTTTTCATTGACCGATTGAAACGCAGGTATCGATTGAATTACGGCTTTGCTAACCAGCTTAAAATTGAAAATGGCAAATTGACCGGTGAAGTCACCGGCGAGATCATTGATGCCAAGGGTAAAGAACGCATCTTAAAAGACCTGGCCCGAAAAGAGGGCCTGTCGGTGCGCCAGGTAGTGGCCGTTGGGGACGGTGCCAATGATATCCATATGTTGGCGCAGGCCGGACTCGGCATCGCCTTCAACGCCAAACCCATTGTCCAGAAACACGCCCGAGCCAGTATTAATATCTCCAATTTGCAACTGATTCTGTACTTCCTGGGCATCAACGGCAAAGACCTCAAAGAACTCCATGAAATCGTAAGCATATCCTCTTGACCAAACCTTTCCAGTTAGAAATTCGGCTTTCATTTCTATGGAGGCTTCTAATAGGGTTGCAACTATTCCTCGTGGCTCTGACCCTAATGGGGTTCTTCGGAAAAAGCTGGTGGGTCTTCGATATCGCCAGCCATTTCAGACCGCAGTATTTTTTGCTTTTAGGGTTGGGGGCATTGGTCGGGTTCTGGGGAAAACGCCGCCGCAGTTCGGTTTTTTTTATCCTCGTGGCCATGTTGAACCTGTGGCTGATTCTGCCCTACTATTCCAGCCAAACCGCCATCTCAAAAACTGGTGCAGTTTTCAGGGCCATGAACCTCAACCTGAATGTGGCCAATCTGGCTTTCGATAAAGTACATAAACTTGTGGATTCTGCGCGACCCGATGTCATCATGTTGGAAGAGTTAAGTCCCTTCTGGGTGCGAAAGGCGGGTCAGGTGTTTTCCCGGTATCCTTATTTCAAAACATTTGCGCGGGAAGACGCATTCGGCATCGGTGTGTTTAGCAAAATCCCGTTAAAAAAAGTGGATGTCTTCACGATGAATGGCGACATTCCGGTATTAGTGGCAAGACTGGATCTGAATGGTCACACCTTGTCCCTGATAGGCACTCACCTGAAACCCCCATTCAACGCCGCCTTTTCAAAAGACCGCAACGACGGTCTGGAGGACCTGGCCAATCTAATAATATCCACCAAAGGAACAAAAATGGTGATGGGCGATTTTAACCTGACCCCGTGGTCACCTTACTTCCAGGATTTCATCGCCAAAACCGGATTGAACGATTCGCAAAAAGGGATTGGCATTCAACCCTCATGGCCCACTTCCATGCCCTTATTCTGGATTCCCCTGGACCATTGTTTCGTTACAAAAGACATTAACATCCATGCGCGCAATATTGGCCCCAATGTAGATTCCGACCACTATCCAGTGATTGTGGATTTTTCATTAAATATGGATAAAGTTAATGCCAGCTGAATTGATTTTTTATCTGCCAGTTTCGGAGATTGGCTTCATTTTGGAGCAGATGGCCAGGTAGTGCCAATTCGACGGGGACGGCACCTTTCGGAAGTTGGCCTTTTGCCCCCAGGATGGCTATGATTGAAGCGTGCCAACCGGTGAGTTTTTCCATGGCTGTGAAACCTGTGGTTTCGTCATAGGTTTCTATCAGGTCGAGGGTGCATACTGCAGGATTATTGTCTTTGAGTCCTCTACATTCGACGCGGATGATGCAGATGTCCCTGATCCGTTCAGCACGGATTTTTGGTTCCAGCAAGGTGTGGAACAAGTCTCGGGGCGCTACATCCTGTCCGTTAACCGGAATCGGTTTTTCTTCGAACAGTCCCAGTTCCTTGTAGGCCTGAAAGGTTTTCCAGTGACCGGGATAGCGCAGGGTTTTGTTTTCCAGTGTTTTTAATTTTCCTTCGAAGGTCCACGGAGCAGTGGACAGTCCGCCTGTGGTGACCGCCGCTTCGAGCTGGCCCAGCGGATCGGGGAAACTTAGAGTTTCCAGCTCGGTTAATCCGGGTATGGGGCTGACTTTCCAATTTCTCAGGAAAAAGGCGTCGCCAAAATATTCATTTGTGAGGCCGTTAATGTGAAAGGTCAGTTGATAGTTCCAGGGAGGGATCGGGTTCTGCGGAAGTCCGCCGTCCCAGATAAACACTTCCTCGGGCTGGTCCAGAAAATCCATAGCGTGGACGGCCATGGATACGTTCAGTCCCGGTCCCAGACCACAATCGGGGGTGATGCTGATATTGGCCTCTTTCGCCGGGTTGTTTAATTTGAGTTGATCGCGAACGATTTGCGTGTTTCCGCCCAGGTCACAAAAATTGGATCCCACTTCAATCGCCACCTGCGTCAATTCCAGGTTAAAGAAGTATGGAACGGCGCTGACCGTCGAATGCACCCCTTGCAGGTGTTTTTTTACAGAAGGCAAATCGCTGGCATCGACACAAACGCTTCGGGCTATATTATTGGAAAGCAGTTGATTGATTCGTTCGGCACCATGCCTTGCGGCCTCTTCATCGATATCCATGATCATGATATCATCTGCGGAGCCAAAGCGTCCCAGATCATAAGCCGAAGAAATACCTTGTCGGCCTGCGCCCATGACGGCGTAGCGGTAAGCCATAGTCATACCTTATTCAATTTTGGAAAAAATAAATTAGTGTATCAGGACCAGTCCGATGGAATGGGAATCGGAGCAGGGTTCGATAGGAGAAACGTTTTCCCAACCGTTGATGGCCATGGTCTGGGAAACGTCGATACCGCAGGCTTGCAGGGTAGGGCGGGCCTTTTCCGGATATTTGCATTGGGTATCGAGCGTGCACACTTCGCATAAATCACATGGCGTGGCACATAAACCGAAGGCCTTATAATAGCCTTCTTTTTTCAGGTAATCCTCCAACGAAACCACAATCTCCCTAACCTGTTTTCCTTCGGGAGCCTGGATCAAAAGCGCCTTTTGGTAGTCCAGAAGAATCTCAGACATTTCATCTGCGTTCGGCGTACAGGGTGGACAGGTATAACGGGTGCCGTAATACTGGCAACCATACTGGCAGTGCAGTTTCACCCATCGACCCAGAGAAATCGTTCTTGTCAGGATAATTTTCGCGTTGACGCAACCCAGGGAGTACGCAGTATCAATGATTTTTTTCTGGGAACCGATTTTTGCGGCCAACTTTTTTACTTTTGGAAATTCAGTGAGCATAAACAGGGCGAGTTGGGGTTTCCTTAATTTTTGTGTTATTATGACCTTGTAATTATACCTTATAGCAAAAAGGAATAGGGTTTATTTATTGTTTTTTCACGTTCGACTCCGTAATTCCAGTTTTGTCCAGCCTATCCTAATTTTTATTATCTTATTGTAATTATTGAATTATTTAAGTACCTCCTAACCTTGTTATTGAGTTTCCTGCGCGGGTATCCATTCAATTTCGATACAAAAACAACACTTCACAAATCGTCAAGATGACCTTTCCATTTAAAGCCGTAATATTCGATTGGGCGTTTACCCTGGTTGATCTGGTAGATGAAAACCCCTTGCCTCCTTTTATGAAAGTTTGTGAATTTTTTGAAGAGAAGGGTTTTGAATTCTCTGATAAAAACAAGGCGTTCAAGGTGTCCCAGGAAATTTTCGATACTATGAGGGCAATTTCGAGGACCACTCATCGTGAGGCCACTTACCAACAGGTGTTGGAGTACATTCTTGATTATGAAATTTTTGATTGGAAGGAAAAGGCCACCATCAAAGAAGTTTTGACCGTGTATTATGAAGAAGTATTCAAACCCCGAATAGTTTTTCCCGACACTCCCGTTTGTCTCAACGCTTTACAGGCGATGGGTATTCCAATGGGGATCGTTTCTAATACAACAAACCCCGGCTTTATAAAACGCATGGAGTGTCGAAAGGCAGGACTGGCTTCCTATTTCATGTTCGCCATTTATTCCAGCGAAGTACCCTTTCGTAAACCCCATTCCAGTATTTTTCATTTGGCCCTCAGTTATTTTGATGTCGCACCGGCAGAGGTTTTGTTTGTAGGTGATAATATAAAAAATGATATAGAGGGTGCACAAAAAGTGGGTATGAAAACGGCCTGGATCAATCGAAATGATGAAATTGCTTGTGATGGGATTGAGCCTAATTTCATTCTGAAATCCCTAGAAGAGGTTCCTGAATTGAGAAGTTGTTCATCGGTAATTTGATTTATGAACCGTTTCTTTGCGGAGCCCAAATGTTTTTCGGGGGATAAGGTAGAGATTCAAGGCAGTGAAGCGGTTCATATTCACACCGTTCTCAGGTTGAAAACGGGCGACCCCATTTTGGTGATGGACGGCAAAGGATCCTGTTTTAAAGTCAAGCTGTTGGAGGTGGGGAAAAATCGTATTTTGGGAGAAGTGCTGGGTAAAGAGTCGATTGATACCGAGTCCCCGGTGAAAATCAATGTTGGGTTTCCCTTGATCAAAGGAAACAAGAACGACCATTTTATAAGAATGGCTACCGAACTGGGAGTTCATGCCCTGTATCCCATTGAGTTCGATCGCTCGGTGGTAAAACCGGGGAAAACGCCCTCCTCTGAAAAAATTTCCCGCTGGCAACGCATTATGCAGGAGGCCTGCAAACAATGCGGGCGCAGACGGGTTCCTTTAATCAGCCCAAATATAGTATCCTTGGAAACGTTTTGTGAAAACTTTTGCGAAGATGATATCAAGCTGGCTATTTGGGAAAAAGAAACCCGGCAAAAAATAAAGGATTTAGATACAGCCGATGTTGCAACCATCGTTTTTTTTACTGGACCTGAAGGTGGCATCACCGATGAAGAAATCGATAAAGCACGCAGGTTCGGATTTCAAACAGTGAGTTTGGGACCCAGAAGACTGAGAGCTGAAACGGCCCCCATAGCTGTATTGTCCATTCTGCAAAACCTGTGGGGCGATCTTTAAATAGGAACTGTCATGAATTGGCGATTGAATATCGATATTTTTGAAGGACCCCTGGACCTGCTTCTTTTTTTGATCAAGGAGCAGAAAATGGATATCTATGATGTTCCCATTTTGGACATCACCAAGCAGTACATGGAGTACCTGGATATCATGCAGGACCTGAATCTCGATGTGGCTGGGGAATATTTGTTGATGGCTTCCGAGTTGGCTCGGATCAAGTCAAAAATGCTTCTGCCCCGGCAGGAAGTTGAAGGCGAGACCGAAGAGGAAGGTGAAGATCCTCGTGTCGAATTGACACGCCGATTGCTGGAATATAAGCGATTCAAGGAAGCGGCTTTTGAATTGAGGAAGAAAGAATTCGATAAACAGCAAGTGTTTGCCCGTCATGGACCGACCCTGCCAGACCTTTCGGAAGAGGTAGACATCTCGAATGTGTCCCCATTTGATTTGTTGAATGCGTTCCAGAAAATTATTAAGAAGAAAAACCTTAAAAAAGATTATGAAATTGAAGTCACCACGCTTTCGGTTTCAGATCGTATCACTTACGTGCTGGAAATTTTATCCTCGGCAGAAAGCGTTACGTTTGAATCCTTGTTCACTCCTGTCAATACGAGACAGGAAGTCATCGTCCTGTTTTTAGCTATTTTGGAGCTGATGCGGCTGGGACTGATTCGGGTTCAGCAAACAGATGCATTTCAAACCATCCGGGTATACCGTTCAACGGACAAGGAAACAGAAGCGGAAATACTGGCCCAATATCACCAGGAAGATTCAGGGGAGGGTGGATTGCCTGCAAATATTAAGGACTTGTAAGAAAATCGTCTCAGGCTTTAATCATAATCAAGGTGGACATCGCCCTGTTCGTTAATGATAACGGTTCCCTTTCTTATTGCAGGAACTCCCATGATAATTGATTTATCAGGAAAGTTTTGATTGACTAGGGAAAAAGCTCCCACAAGGCATTTATTTCCTAAAGTCACACCTTTGGAAACCACACAATTAGGTCCCAGGTAACAATGAGAACCTATGGATACGGCGGCTTTGTCATAATCTTTTTTGCCCCCTGAAAGCGCCCATTTCAAGCTATCGTGGGAGTAAATTTGTACACCGGCAGAAATCGAGCAATTGTCGCCTATGTCTAATCCGCCACTACCATCTAAAAATGTGTAGGGTCCCACATAAGTGTCTTTGCCAATTTGGACGTTACCTATGATATAGCTTAAATCGTGGATGTTGCATCCTTTTGGAAAACCCAGCCGTTCCGCTTTTTTCCACCTGTTTCCAAGCGCTTCAGAAAAAGGAACGATGCGTTGAAAGTTATTTAAAAAATGCGAGTCCAGATCTTCTCTTAATTGTTCCAGGTTTTTAAATAAAGGGTTTTCAAAAGGGTTGTTTTCTTCCATGGGTTAGCAAAACTCCATTTTCCGATTTACGGAAAATCAGGTAATTAATTGATTTTTAAATCTGTTTGACAAGTTTCAGAGATTTATTTAAACTGCAACAAAGTTCTTTGGGTAAGAAGAATAACATAAGGAGACAAACATGTTAAAAAAGGAATTTATTTTAGTATTGATGGCTCTTTTTCTGGCCTCTGCTTGTTCCTCAAGAGGCGGGTATCAGCCAACGGTGGATACTTATGGGGATCCCAATGCTCAAAACATCAGTCGGGATATGGCGGACTGTGAACGTTTAGCCGATCAGGCTTCTCAAGGGACCGCCAAGGAAACGGCTAAAGGTGCTGTTGTGGGTGGTTTGATTGGTGCCGCCGCTGGCGCCGCTATCGGGGCCGCTGTTGGGAATCCTGGACAAGGCGCAGCTATCGGCGCGGCGGCTGGGGGAATTGGTGGTGGTGCCAAAAAAGGTTTGAGCGCTGAAGAGCGTTATGAAGAATCTTATAAAAATTGCATGCGCAACCGGGGTCACAATGTAATTAATTAAATTTCTTTTTTAGTTTTTATAATTTGTTGCCCCGCCTGTTAATGGGCGGGGTTTTTTTTTGAGTAAAATGAATTCCTTAAAATTTTTATTTTTTGCGGGTTGTCCTAATTATGAATTAGCCAGAACCATATTGGTCCGACTTGGGGCTGAGTTTGAAGAAATCGAACAAACGCAACTCCCGGAAGGTCACCCCTATAAATATTTCAGTTCACCTTCAATAATAATAAATGGTTCTCTGGTTTTTGGAGAAAGATTAGATGATTCCAAGGGGGGATGTTCATTGGGTTTACCGGATGAGGGTAAAATATTAAAACATTTGATGTGATAACTTTCGTTCTTTATCAAGGGTTCCATTTCCTTATAAAATAGTAAGTTGTTGGTATTGACCGGATTAACTGTGGTACTATATAACTTATATATATTTCCCCAAAAAATTTTGGTTTGCATGCTAAAACAAATTAAAGAAGATATCGAAGTTGCCCTGGAAAAGGACCCGTCATCAAGAGGTTATCTTGAGGTAATTATTTGTTACCCTGGAGTCCATGCCCTTTTGGCCTATAGGTGCGCCCATTGGTTTTGGAAAAAGAATTTTTATTTTATTGGTCGTTTTATTTCGTTTTTTGCAAGATGGTTCACGGGGATTGAAATTCATCCTGCGGCTCAAATCGGCAATCGATTTTTTATTGACCATGGAATGGGTGTGGTGATTGGGGAAACTTCAGTAGTGGGGGATAATGTTTTTCTCTATCACGGGGTCACTTTGGGTGGGTTGAGCACCAAAAAGGGAAAGCGGCATCCGACTATAGGAAATAATGTAGTGCTTGGAGCAGGTGCCCAGGTTTTAGGACCTGTCAACATTGGAGACAATACCAAAATAGGCTCCGGTTCAGTGGTCCTTCAGAATGTTCCGGAATATTCGACTGTGATCGGAGTTCCTGGACGCGTTGTATTTTCAGGCGTTTCTTCTGAAGATGAAAATGACACAGGTGAAGAGACTTTCCCCGACCCTGTGGCGCGAGCCATTGAATGTATGCTGGAACGTTTGCCCCAAATGGAAAAAGAAATCCGGTTGTTGAAGGAAGAGCTCCATAAAAAATCAGATACGCCTCCGACACAGAAGCCTATTTCTTTATCCAGCAAACCCATGAAAAAAGTTTCCAGCGGCCATTCTTCCTGACATCTTTTTTCGGGTGCCTTGCCTGATTTATTGACCCTTTCTTCCATCCAACCTATTCATTCGTACTTTTCGTGAAAACGATTTATCTGGACCATAATGCAACAACGCCCCTGCATCCGGAAGTATTGGAAGCGATGCTTCCGATTCTGAAAGAACATTTTGGCAATCCTTCCAGCATTCACAGTCAGGGCCGGACAGCAAGGGTGCGCCTGGATGAATCCAGAGAAGTTGTCGCGAGTTTATTAGGAGCGCAACCCACCGAAATCGTTTTTACAAGTGGCGGAAGCGAATCGAATAACATGGCTATCAAGGGCTTGGCCTGGTCAGAAAAAAGACGGGGTCGACATATTGTTACAAGTCAGATTGAGCATCCGTCGGTACTGAATGTTTGCAGTGATTTGGAGCGATTGGGCTTTGAGGTCGATTACGTATCGGTAGATTGTAATGGCATTGTGGATATGGACGAACTGCAGTCGATGCTTCGGAAAGACACAGCCTTGCTATCCGTTCAACACGCCAATAGTGAAATTGGGACCTTGCAGAATATTCAAGGCATGGGTGAAATGGCTCGAAGTATGGGAATTCCATTTCACGTCGATGCCGTTCAAACAGTTGGAAAACTACCCTGGAATCTCGCGGATACTCCGGTAGATATGTTATCCCTTTCTGCACACAAACTGTATGGTCCAAAAGGTGTGGGTGCCTTATTTATTCGAAAAGGATTGTCCCCTTTGGTACCGCTTATTTCAGGAGGAGGACAGGAAAAAAAACGCCGCGGTGGTACCGAAAATGTAGCCGGAATCGTCGGTCTGGCCAAGGCATGCGAACTTGCCCAATCCCGATTAGAAAATGAGCCGGACCCTTGCCTGGAAGACCTCAGGGAATCTCTGCTTTTGCAAATTAAAAAGGAATTGCCAGATGTCAGATGTTATGGTCACCCGACTTTTCGTTTGCCGAACACCCTTAGTTTAGGGTTTCCCGGAGTGGTGGGGGAATCATTAATGATCGCATTGGACATGGAAGGTGTTTCCGTTTCCACTGGAACCGCCTGCAGTTCCGGAACCGTTTTGCCATCCGCTGTTCTGACAGCTATGAAACTGCCAGAAAAGGATATTCAATCCATTATAAGGATCAGTATGGGGTGGGGAATATCCACAGAAGATTTGGAAACGGTAGCGAATAAAATCACCGTCCTGGTTAAGCAGATGAGGCAGGTAACCCAATAACCTGGCTAGTTATCCCAGATTTTACTTTCCCAAAAATTTTAACGGACCCGAAATTGCCATCCGCGATGATTACCACTCGCGAGATCCCCTACCTAAATGGCCAAAACAGGCGATTTATCCCTTTACTTCCTTATCTGTTGTAAAAAAAGTCCGATACATAACGTAGGCCATTGAAAAATAAAATCATACTTTGTTTTTTGGGAATCTTTAGGGGTGCTTCCGAAATTATGACAAGGTGATTTGCGGCTTAAGAAGCTTTAAGGAAGCTGTTGAATCCCGGAAGGCTTCATGGTACAGTCGATTATCCAAACTAATTGAAAACATTAGACTTTTCGAGGTGACCAAGGGTGGATTTAGGTTCCTTTGTTGGAATACTTTCTGGTATTTCACTGATTATCACGGCAATTTTTCTTAGTGGAGAACTTTTAAATTTCGTGAATTTGCCGGGAGTCATGATCGTCCTTGGCGGAACCATCGCGGCAACCTTGATAACCTTTCAGCTAAAAGATGTAAAAACGGCTTTTCAAGCCGCCATTCTTGTTTTCTCTGAAAAACGCGAAGACCCCAATGACATGGTCGCTACCATGTTAGAGCTCTGTACTCTAAGCCGCAGAGCGGGTTTATTGGCTTTAAGCAAAATTGAAACCGAGTCAAACTTCCTCAAAAAAGCATGCATTATGATTTCTGATGGTTCCAAGGAAGAAATCATTCGTGACACCTTGCAAATTGAAATCGATTCCATGAAACAGCGTCATTTTATTATTCAGGACGTTTTCAAAAAAATGGCTATTTACTCGCCTTCCTTTGGCATGATCGGAACCTTGATTGGACTGGTGCAAATGCTCAATGAATTATCCAATCCGGAAACCGTGGGTCCCGCCATGGCCGTGGCTTTGTTGACCACTCTTTATGGGTCTATTTTATCGACCCTATTTTTTCTTCCCATAGCAGGCAAACTAAAGGCGCGGACGGTTCTTGAGGTTATCAACCTGCAAATTATTTTTGAGGGAGGTGTTTCGATATTGGAAAATAACAACCCCATTGCCGTTTATGAAAAGCTTTCATCCTATATTCCCACAAAACTCAGAAGGCCCATGAATCAGTAATTTGCAGGATGGCTTGTTAAATATGGATAACCAAAGAAATATTGAACTATTAAAAGAGCAGTTACGGGCCAAGAATCGCGAACTGCGTAAAAAAAATTCAGAAAGTGTTCATTATGAGGCCAAGATCCAGGAAATTCAGACGATCAAGGAAAGGATGGTATCCGATTTAAAAGAGCAAATTGAGATTAAGAATGAAGCCTTAAAGTCCATTCGACGTCCAAGCCTAACGGACCAAACGGAGTCGCCTGAGTCACCTGCTGAAATGTCGGCGGAAGGTCCCCGGTTAGACCCTCATCTGGAACAAACGATTCAGGATTTAAAAGAACAAAACCAGCAATTGAGCAAATTGATAAAGGCCGAACAACTTGAAAAGAAGAAATTGGTTAAGGAACGGGAATTGCTAGCAAAAGCAATTCGAAAGGCTCGAGAAAAACCGGAGGCGGTAGAAAGTTTAAAAAAAGAGGTTGGCATATTAAAGCAAAAATTCGAGGAAATAAATGGTCGGTACGAAAAGTTGTTGGATGAGAAGAATGAATTGGCCGACTCTTATAAAAAGGTTTTGGACCAGAATAAGTCACAATTCGACCATTTAAGGGATTTGGAAGTTCAAAGTTCGAAATCGGGTGAAGAGGACTCTATTGCATTAACCATTCAAAAAGACCTGGAAGATGAGTGCAATCGTTTAAGGAGAGAAACGGAAGAACTTAAAGAAAAACTTGATGAAGACAAAAATACATTTGAACGTCGATTGAATGCTGAAATCTATAAATTAGAAACCGAATGGGAAAGTAAGTTGAAAGCGATCAATCGGGATCGTAAGAAAATCAAGCAAATGTCGGATGAGTTAATTGATGAAGAACCTTCAGCTCCCTTTTGGATGATCACATTTTCCGATATGTCGACATTGTTGTTGACCCTTTTCATTCTTTATTATTCTTTATCTGCCAGAAACGTGGAAAAATTTAAAAACGCTATTATGGGTCAGAAATCGGCGAGTGTGGGTCTCCTGGAGCTTTTGGACAGCGTCAATTTAAATGAGCGTATTGCCAACTTGGCCGGTTTGAAATCCAATGATATTTATTCAGAGATGAATACGGTTTTGCAACGTGGAAACCTGGATTCAAAATTATCAGTTTCTACAGACAAGTCCAGGATCGTTTTGCGACTCCCTGGTCAAACCCTGTTCAAACCGGGAGAATCCGATTTGCAAATGAAGGCTCGCGCGGTCCTTGATGAAATAGTGGCAGTCAGCAAGAAATTTCCCGAGTACCAGGTCAATATTCAAGGGCATACTGACGATGTGCCAATTGAATCGCCGCGCTTTCCCACCAATTGGGAATTGTCGGCGTCTCGAGCGACTGCCGTTTTGCGTTATTTTCTGGATAAAGGCATTGATGCCACTCGATTGACAGCTACGGGGTTTGCTGATATTTTTCCCATAGCGCCCAATGATACGGTTTGGGGGCGAGCCAAAAACAGGAGGGTAGAAATTGTTTTGGAAAAAGCCAAAAAAAGATAAGGAGCCGAAAAAGCTTTTTAATATTCCCGAGCAGGCAAGAAATGCCTTCAGGGTGAAACCGCATGAGGATGAACCGGTGGTTCTTCAATTTAAGGAGCAGTCGGTTCCTATCCTGGACATCAGTTCGGGAGGGGTTGCTTTTATGGGCAAAGATTTTCAGTTAAATCAGATCTATCCTATCCGGTTTTCCCTACCTGGAGTAGCCGATGAAATTCAGGGTCAATTGAAAATTCTGCGAATGGACGATAAGGGAACCTGCAATGCGCGTTTCATGAGCCTTGGCAAGCAGGCGCAGGAGGAAATTCATCTTTACGTATTGGAGCGGCAAAAGTATGAAATTCGCAAAAAGCAAATCATTTGAAACATTCCTCCCCTCTGCCAGTTAGGTAAAAATGGATTCATTAGAAGATTCCTGGGAAGCGAAAGAATTTGAAACGCTTCAAAATACTGAATTGTTTCAAATAAAGCCCCAAATATTAAAGAAAGCAGAGCACCGCCTCAATGCTCTGAGAGACGCCATCGTCCTTGAACTGGACGCTTACAAGGGCCTGATTCCAGAGGAAGCCGATATCATAGAAGGCCATTTAGTTCGGGGCGAAAACCTGAACGGATTTCCGTTTCGTTCCCTGGACATGCCGCAAATGTTTTCCAAAACTGAGATGTTCACTTTCCGTGTTTTATTTTGGTGGGGGCATTATCTCGGGTTTTCCCTGATTCTTAAAGGGCATCGGCTGAACGAATTTGCTGAGAATTTGATTCAAAATAAATCTATTGTAAGTTGTAATGAAACCTACCTGTCTTTTGTACCTACACCCTGGGAATGGGAACAGGAAAAGTTTTTTCGTATCCCTGAATGTTCTGAGGAAAAACTCAGGTCGCTAGTGAAAGAAAACGATTATCTCAAGCTTATTCGAATTCACAGCGTTCAGGATGATTCTTTTAAAAACCTGGATTGGGTCAAAGAGGGACTCGATTCGTTAAAATCTCATTTTGAAATAATTTCAATTTAAGAATTTTTCTTTTTAAACAAAATTATAAGCGAAGCATCCGCTGGAACAGCGTTCCATGTAGTGGGGGCAGGACCGGCAGGGTTCTTTGGTTTCTGCTTTATCGAATACATGGTTTAAAAAGGACGAGCCCATTTTGGCGCTGGCGATTGAATTCACGGTTTTAAAATTTTCTATATTGCCCAGTTTCAGATTGTGAAACGGAAAACAGTTGAAGCAATCGCCTTTGCCATCAATGTCCATAGGACTTCCATCGGCGCATCCGAAATAAAGATCCTGGTTGGCCCATTCCTGAATAGGTGGTACCTGTTGATAGCCATGAAAATAAAACCGCCCGGCCAAATGAAAATCCTCTTCTTCGATTTCGTCCAGGAAACAGGGGGGGAACGAACAATCGAATCGAAAAGCCATTTGCGGGAATTCTTTTAGAATTTTGACCATCTCCTTTCCCAAAACCGGATAATCCCTGATTGGCAAATAAAAGTTATCCATTTCGCCCACTATGGGAAATGCGGGACTGATCCGGATCCGGT
Source organism: Nitrospina sp. (assembly GCA_024648695.1). Classification (GTDB taxonomy): domain Bacteria; phylum Nitrospinota; class Nitrospinia; order Nitrospinales; family JACRGP01; genus JACAVV01. The sequence goes on along the minus strand of JACAVV010000006.1, from coordinate 205,131 downwards.
ATTCCTTGTCATCAGGCAAACCCAGTTTTTGGTAAATGGCGTCGATTTCACTGCATTGTCTCCAAAGGTCCTGGGATTTTGAATACAGGTTTATGCTGAAGGTGACCCCATAGCCGTTTACCTGGAGCAGGGTTAAAGCAGATTCCTTACAGCGTTGATGGTTTTTCTCGGAGATGTTTTCGAGGGTTTGCCAATTTAGTAAAACGGAAAAGGTGATATGGCGTTTTATGCTTCCTCTCACGCTGATAGCTTTTTTCAAAAGTTCCAGCACCGAATCGGGCATCAATCCATTGGTAAATACGCCAAGGTAGGTGTAGGGTTGCATCGAATTCAAGGTATTGCTAAAAATATCATTGAACTGAGGATGTAAAGTCGGTTCGCCTCCCATAAAGTTTATCACCAGATTATTTTTGATTTTGGGAAGCAATTTATTATTGAAAAAAACCAGATCCATTGATTTTTCCGGAGATCGGACGGTTTCCTCCATATATTCATCTGCAAAACAATAATTACACTTTAAATTGCAATAACTATTCAAAATGATGTTCATAAAATTCCCAAACTTTGAAATAACTTGCTTTGGAAAAAATCAAAATTTAAATTTAGCCGGAATATTGAACTTTTTAAATCAACGGTTTAAAAAAGCTTACTCTAAGGTAATGGGTGTATTTCCTATATATTATAATAAATTTCCTATTTTTTGTGTTTAAATTTCTTATTTGCGGGAGGCAACAGGGAAACCTGGGATGGTTTCCTCGTCTTTTAGGGAATGGATGTTTCCTTATGATTTTTGGTTCTGAACTGGTAGGAACTGTGGATAATGAAAAAAGGAAAAGCCAGGGTGATTGTTTGGTGGACAAATATTAATTTTAGTATTTTGTGGAACAATTTCTAATCAAGCAACGCCTCCAAAGCTTTCTTAGCGTCAGTTATTATAGAATTACCGTCTCCTACCAATACCGCATCGAAATCCAGACCATTTAAGGCCTTAAGGCCTTTTTTCGCCGCTTGAATATCCTGGTACTTATCAGGGGGCAGTAAATTGAATTGTCCCGGATTCCTGCCTATCAACGCGTCACCAGCGATCAGTATTTTCCTGTCTGCTAGTAAAAATACCGACTCGCCTGGAGATTTCTGGTTAGCGAGGTTTTTTACCTTCAAACCGCAAAATAAATCGGAACCATCCTGAAATACGTTGTCGGGTGAGCATTCTAACCCGCCTTGGTCATTGATATGGATGAAAACGGGAATGGATAACTTCTTTTTCATTTTTTCACTGCCACGCTCGTGATGCACATTAGTCAGGAGAATGCCTTTGAGCTTATAGTCCCCTCGTTGGTCCAATAAACCCTTCAATTCGGCCATTTCTTCATCGGTTAATTCTGGTGGATCTATGATGACAGCTTCACCCTTATGAAAAATCAGGTAGCCGTTAAAATCGATATCTTTTTCCTCACAATACTCTGACCATGTGTAAATGTTATCTAGAATTTCTTTGAATTTTGACATTGTCTGATCCTGTTATTTCATATGGTTAAAGTTTTCGTTCAATGTGGACCAAGGGATGAAACCATAGTACCTCACTCTTCGAAACCCATTCCAGTTTTGAATCTCTATTCAGTCCCTTGACCATGAAATTGTCATTTTCAGGCTCTTTGAGAGGTTTTACGCGGCTACCCGGAATATGAAGGGGGGTAGGGGTCAGGAAACTTTTTCTTGTGGAATAGAGTCTGCCTCCAGCTCCTTTACTGTTTGATTTCTTTGCGATTTGATTCTTATTTGCTTGAATATTAAGGATTTTTAATATTTTTATAGAATCATCCCGAAAGCCAATAGTATATACTTTTTCTATAGCTTCAAGTGAATTCATGGGACAAAAGACTCCGGTATCCTGCAGGCGGAGGATTGGCAAGTAGTCCTCATTTTCAACCAAAACTCCGTAACAGGTATCATTGATCTCCTTTTTCACTGGTAACTGCACCCTTGGATAACTATCCCAAAAGCGATGGTTAAACATCCCATCAGCTTTTCCAGCCAGAAATTTTATTTGCGGGATGATTACAATCGAAGATTCTTGCGACATTGGGGGCATGTTGATAAAAGATGAATTTAACTGATTTTAGTTTTTATAAATTTTCCAAAACCATAAGGATTGCTGATTTTATTTAATGTTTTGATTTAAATTAATTTATTTAACTATATGAATTATAAAGAAAGCATAGATTATTTATTCAGTCTGAAAAACCGCGGGATAAAATTGGGACTGGATAATACCCGTGAGGCATTATACCACCTGGGAGATCCTCAGGATCAGTTGAAGATTATTCATATCGCTGGAACTAATGGAAAAGGATCTACGGCGGCTTTTGTCGAGTCCATTCTAAGATCGGCCGGGTACCGGGTGGGTCTTTTCACATCTCCACATCTACTGGATTTCAGAGAACGTATCCAAATCAACCGTGAATTGATTCCTGAGGCTGATTTGCTGAATTATATAGACACCATACGCGAAGTATGTGTCCGCCACTCCATTTTCCTTACCTTTTTTGAATATTCCACCATAATAGCTTTTCTGCATTTCCAGGCTAAACAGGTTGATTTTTGTGTTCTGGAAGTGGGACTGGGGGGCCGGTTGGACGCTACCAATGTTTGCCACCCGCTGGTTTCAATAATCACTTCCATCGCTGAAGACCATCTGGATATTTTAGGTCCGGATACGGCCACCATTGCCGGAGAGAAGGCCGCCATTATTAAGCCTCATGGATTAGTAGTTGTAGCTGACATCGATGAAAGTGCCTATGCCGTGGTGGAGGAGCAGGTTAAATCCAATAAGGCAAAAATGTTTTCCTGCCAAAAAGACTTCTTTCCCAAGATCCAGGCCTTGAATGAAAGCAGAGTTTTTTCCTACCAGGACCCCGAATTGACGCTGGAAGACATTCAGCTCCCCCTTGCGGGCGACTATCAAGCCGAAAACGCTTCCCTGGCCATCAAGGCATGTACTCTTTTAAATGAATTGGGATATTGCATAAACTCTGAACATCTGGTTCACGGCCTGCAATATTCCCGTTGGGAGGGGCGGATGGAAGTTATCCAGCATAACCCCATTCTACTCCTGGATTGTGCTCACAATCCGGAAAGTGTCAAATACTTGACTAGCACTATCAGGGACTATTTCAGTTACGAGCGCTGTCATTTCATTCTCGGATTCATGAACAATAAGGCCATTGCAGAACTTATTGATTTTATTTTAGATATCGCCGACCGGCTGATTTTGGTCCGGCCTCGGCAAGAAAGAAGCTGGGACCCCCATTTTTGGGCGAATAAGTGGTCAAAAAGCCAGAAAGTTATTGAAATTATTGAAGAAATTCCATATGCTTTAAGGAGCAGTCTGCAAACTTCCAACCGGAACGATCTCCTATGCGTCACGGGCTCCCTTTTTACCGTCTCCGAAGCCAAACAAAGTCTTTTAAATGAAAGAGTTAACCAAACTCCTGGTCGCACTCCTGGCGGTCTTATTCCTGGCTGATGATATTTTGGCGCAAAACGCCAATTACTCAGGCTCCTCCTCCTATTCCAAATCGAAAAAGCTGGACAGTGCGAAAGGCTCCCAAAAGTCTCGAAAAGCCAGGAAAAGGAAAAGAACCAGAAAAGCCAAGCCTCCTCAAGCCCCCGCCGAAGAGAAACAGGCTATTGATATTACAGCTGATAAGGTCGAACAGGACGGACCGAAAAACCTGGTCAAAGCTCGCGGAAACGTTGTCGTCAAAAGTGAAGATAAGACGATCAAGGCCGATCGCATCATTTTGAATACCAAATCCGGAGACGGTGAAGCTTTTGGGAATGTCGTGATTATCGACAAGGGAACCAAAATGAAGGCCGACCGAACGACCTTCAACATAAAAAACAGTCAGGGCAAGCTGTTTCGAGCCCAGGGCCTGGTTGGGGATATGTACCGGGTCAAAGGCCAAAAGTTCACACGGATCACTGATAAACATTATAAAGCTTATAAAACCACGTTCACCACTTGTAAGGGAAAACTCCCGGACTGGTTAGTTGAGGCGGAATCGGTTGATTTGAAAATGGGTGATCGCGCCTTGTTCAAGCGAGGCGTTGTGAAAATCCGGGACGTGCCGATTATGTATATTCCTCAAGGTTATGTACCCCTTGATAACCGTAGAAAAAGCGGATTTCTGATGCCTTCTTTCGGTAACAGCAACACCGACGGATTTACCTTCAAGGGGGCCTACTTTTGGGCGATCAACCGCTCTTCCGACGCCACCTTTTATTTGGATTATCTGGGAAGACGTGGTGTTCGGCCCGGAATTGAATATCGCTACACTCCAAGCAAAACTACCCAGGGGAAATTCAGTGCTTCTTTCTTGCAGGACAGAGTGTCCGACGATTTGTTTTATAAAGTCGATTGGACGCATGACCAGATCATTGCAGACAATTGGCAGGTCAGCGGAAAACTCGATTTGGTCGGCGACAACAATTTCGATAAAACTTTTAACGATGCGACGTCTTTAAGAACCCGTCGAAGCACTGACTCCTTTTTATCCGTAAACAGGGTATGGAACAATCATACCCTGGATTTCATTTCAAGGTTTCGCGATAGTACGGAGCGGGGCAGAGACGACACTTTTGCCCAATTGCCACAGGTCACGTTTAAAACACAAAAGCATTCCCTGGGGAAAACCAATTTCTATTTCAATCAGGACGCGCAGTACACCCTGTTTTATACCGATCTGGATTCGACTATTGGAGTGGATAATTTTGTCGACATTCACCGCTTCGACTTCCATCCTCAACTTAGTTATACCGGCCGACCCACTCAATGGCTCTCGGTTACACCTACCATAGGTTTTCGGGAAACTTTTTATAGTCGGGGATTTGATCTGAGCGATAACGAGTTCGATGCCTTTTCCCGTGAACTATTCGATTTTGAAACCATTCTCGAAGGGCCCAAATTCAAGAAAATTTTCGGGCTGAAAAGTAAAAAATATCCCAAGCTGAAACATATTATCGAGCCAAGGGTGACTTATAGCTGGATCCCCGATATCGATCAGGGCGACCGGGAAAAAATAAAAGTGTTCGACGCTGTGGACCTGGCGGACGATGAGCATACAGTGACCTATTCACTCGTTCATCGTTTATTCTTAAAAGAACTCCTTGGCGATGGGGAATCCACCAACAGGGATATTCTTCGCTTTCAAATCAGCCAAACCTACGACATCCGTGAAGCAACACGCGACGATTTATCTCCTAATGACGCCCGCGAACCGTTTTCAGACATCCGTTTCGACCTGGACAGCCGGTTGAGTGATTCGTTAATGATTAATATGGATTCTACCTTTGATGTCAATGAGGCCCAGATTCGAACTTTCAACGTTCAGTTGGGAATCAAGCCTACCGACTGGATGTCCCTGTTTCTGGAAAGAAGGTTCACTCGCGATGTTTCCACATTTTTGCTGGGAACCGTGGATCTCAATTTAAAGAAGGGCTGGAGAATAACCCACAGTACCCGATTCGATGAGGATTTGGGAGAATTCCGGGAAAACGACCTGAGCGTTTCGTTTAACGATTCCTGCCGATGCTGGGGATTCTCATTTGACTTCATCCGAAGAAACCTGATCAACGAAGCCGAAGACGAAATCGAAAACAAGTTTCTCTTCAGAATCCATCTGAAAGGCCTGGGCACCTTCGGCCAGAAAAACTACGAGAAACTGATTCACCGCTATTTTTGATTAACCCAAAACATGGATAAGATCCAAGCTTAACCCATTTAGGATTAGGATAGGTTCAAAAAATTCTAAGACTAATTTCCAACCTCATAGGACAGGTAATATTGTGTTGGATTAATAGAAACCCCAAGGACCTTCACTGACAAATGATCCAAGAATACATGTATGTCATTGCAGTTCAAGATTTGCAAGCATCTGCAAAATATTATCGCGATGTTCTTGGGTTTACGATTCGAGAAATCGGCGATGACGGTTGGCGAATATTTCAGCGTGACGGTTGTCGCATAATGGCAGGTCATTGCCCTGATGCCTTATCAGCGACCGAATTGGGTGATCATTCCTATTTCGCCTATCTGGTCGTCGACAATGTGGATGAATTTCATGCTGAACTATTGAAGAAGGAAATCGACCTTATCAAAGACCTGAACAGCGAGCCTTGGGGAATGCGGGAATTCGGACTGCGAACCATCGACGGACATCGTATCATGATCGGTCAGGATCTGGAGCTTCAAGATTAAAATAACCTTAGGACACTTGGGTAGTGTATTAGCATTCAACCTCGATTTTTCTTTTACGCAACTTGCAAAACCCAAAAAGAACCTTAAAATGAAACTATGCATAAAATTCTAAAGGTTTTTTTTCTGGTATTTCTTGCCGTGGTTGTTGTGTCTGTTCTCGTCGAGCAATGGGGCGCCATCAACCTGTTTTTATGGGGTCGGCCCGACTCCGAAGACCTTGCTTTCAATCACACTAACCTTGAAGAACGTGGACCGGTAGTCGTTTCCAGCGATGAACAAATCAACATGGATGTGTTCAATAAGGTTCACAAGGCGGTTGTGAATATAGTTGCCACCACGCTCACCATCAATTACTGGCAACAGATCACGCCGCAGGAAGGGCAGGGGTCCGGGTTTATCATCGACGATAAAGGTTACATTTTGACCAATAATCATGTCGTTGCCAAAGCACAAAAAATTATTGTCACTTTGGGCGATGATAAAAAAACCAGAGCCAAGCTGATTGGAAGGGACAGTTCGACAGATTTAGCGGTTATTAAAATTCCCGAGCACATGGTGCCTTCGGTGGCCCAACTGGGAAATTCAGATTATGCACGAGTCGGCCAGAAAGCCATTGCCATTGGCAATCCCTTCGGCCTTTCCCATACGCTTACTACCGGAATCGTCAGCGCCCTGGACCGTGAACTGGAAGACGAATCAGGCACCATGTTGACGGGCCTGATCCAGACTGATGCCGCCATTAATCCCGGAAACTCTGGTGGCCCACTCCTTAATTCCAACGGAGAAGTGGTTGGAATCAACACAGCTATTTTCAGCCTGTCAGGAGGATATCAGGGAATCGGGTTTGCGATTCCCATCAATCAGGCCAGGGAAGTGGCGTTGCAGATCATCACCGAGGGCCGTTACGCTTCTCCCTGGCTGGGAATTTCGGGTATCGATTTGTCCGAGGATTTGGCGGATGCCCTGAATTTGCAGGTTACCGAAGGTATTCTTGTGGTTGAAGTGATTGAAGGCAGTCCTGCGGATCAATCCGGTTTGTCTGGCGGAACCCAGGAGGTGACGCTCGATAATATGTTGATTCCGGTGGGTGGCGACATCATCCTGTCCGTGAATGGCCAAAAGGTGGAAGGGATGAAGTCTCTGGTAAGGGAGATTAATCGCAACAAGGTGGGTGATGGCCTGGATCTGGAAGTAATTCAGGGCAATGAGATGAATCGGGTTTATGTCACCTTGCAGGAAAAACCCTTTGACTGATAGTTCAATTTTCCCTGTAAACGAATTCCACACATAGCAAAACCAGGGCAAAAGCAAGAAACCATTGAAATCGATCCTGCCACAGTTTTCTGCGTGTGGTGGTGAGTTCCTTCTTCTCCACCGTCTGCTTGATGTCTTCCAAATAGATTTTTTGTAAATCCATATCGCCGGTGACCGACCTCACATAGGTCCCGCCGGTTTCCAGAGCGATTTTTTGCAATGTGATCTCATCCAGTTTACTGATCACAACTTCTCCGCGTTTGTCTTTTTTGAATCCCCCTTTTGCAGGGTCCGGAATGGGAGCCCCGGACTCCTGGCCAATACCAATCGTAAATATTTTAACGCCTTCTTCCTTGGCGCGCTGTGCAAACTGAAACGCATCGCCTCTATGGTCTTCTCCGTCTGTGATTAGAATGATGGCCTTTGATTTTTTTTCTTCTGCGTTAAACGCCTTCAGAGAAGTTTGCAGTGCGTGCCCGATGGCCGTGCCCGGTACTGGAATCAAATCGGTTTCAATGGCATTGAGAAACAGGGCGGCCGCATTGTAATCGAGAGTCAGGGGGCATTGCAGGAAACTTATTCCGGCGAAAGCCACCAGGCCGATGCGGTCTCCTTCAAGCATACTCAATAAATCGGCAATTTTGTGCTTGGCGCGGGTCAGGCGGTTGGGTTTGATATCTTCCGCCATCATGCTGGTGGATACATCCAGAGTGACCACGACATCGACGCCCTGTTGCCTTAGGTCTTCCCATTCAAAGCCCCATTGCGGCTGAGCCAGGGCCAGAACCATCAGGGTGGAAGATATAATGAGAAACCTCTCTCGGTTTTTCTGTTTTCGCTGAACCTTCGGATGGATCAATTGCTCTACCAGTTCCGGACTGGAAAATGTAGACAGGATCTTTTGCTTTTTTCTGAAGGACCAACGGAAAAACCAAAGAAATCCCAACAAGAGCCAAAGAAGGTGGAGCCATTGCGGTTGAGCGAATTTCATTAGGGGGTTCTCCTCAACCAGGTATGGGTCAATATGATTTCAAGGAAGAGTAACCCAATCGCACTTGCAAGAAAATAGACATACAGTTCTGAATATTCAGAATGGTCAATGACCTTCGCTTCCGACTTTTCCATTTGGTCGATTTGTTCGTAAACCTGTTCCAGCGATTCCTTGTCTGTGGCCCGAAAATACTGTCCCCCCGTGGTGTCGGCGATGGCATTCAAGGTATCCTCGTCCAAATCGACCTGTTTGTACACCCAACGCTCGCCAAAAATAGTATTGACTAGAAAAGGCGCTTTACCCTCCGTGCCCATTCCTACAGTATAAATTTTGATACCAAAAGTTTTGGCGATCTCCGCCGCTTTTAGTGGAGGAATGTTGCCCGCATTACTTCGTCCGTCTGTCAAAAGGATTACAATTTTGGATTTGGATTTTAGGTCTTTCAAGCGCTTGGTCGAAATACCAATCGCGGAACCGATTGCTGTGGAATCGCCCGCGATCCCTATTTCCAGTTTGTCCAGAAACGAAACTAGAATATTATGATCCAGGGTCAGGGGACATTGAGTGAAGGCTTCGTTTCCAAAAGCCACCATTCCCAGACGATCGTGTGGCCGATCCTTGACAAATTCGCGAACCACATCTTTGGTCGCTTCCAGTCGGTCAATGCGCTCCTTGTCACGCATGAAATCCATCGCACGCATACTTCCCGATGTGTCTATGGCCATGATGATATCGACACCAGACGACATAATCTCCTGACTTTTCCTTCCCTCCTGCGGTCGGGCCAACGCCAGAACAACGAGAATGATGACCATATAACGGAGGAAAGTAGGGATGGCCATCAATAAGGAAGTAGCCGCCGGTTGCAGGCTTTTCAAATCATGAATCGAGGAGTAATAAACCGCACCCTTTCTATTTTTCCGGTCAAAAGAGTGAATGAGAGGAATCAACAGCATGCACACCAAAATCCACGGATCCTGAAAACGAAAAAATTCCATGACGCTTAAGTGGTGGATTGAGTGGAATAAAGCGGATTGGGCTTTTCGCGTTCACCCGCTTTTTGAACGTATTTGATAACAGAATCGATCAAGTCGCGGCTGGCCTGACTATCAACTTGTGCTTTGGCGAATTTTACCTGGTCTGATTGCCTCAATATGGAAAGGATCTGAATACGGTCCGCCTCACCCAGGTCATCAAGCTCTGTCAATTTGGGAGCAATCTCTTCGGTGGTCCAGTCAGGTGCCGGGAATTCGTACCGCGCACCCAGGTACCTGCGAAATATTTCAGATAATTCGAAATGAAATTCCGGGAATAAACCTTGCTCTAAATAGCCCCTCGCCAACAACGCATTTAACTCATTCTGGGCGATAATATGAATGGGGACCTCGGGTTCCGGTGCTTTGGCTTGAGTGGTGCGTGATTGCTTTCTGGTTCTCCATAGAAGAAACAAAACCAGGGCAACGATGGAACTAACCGCACCAATAATATAAGGCGTCCAGTCTCTACCGGGCCCGACAATATTTTTGATATCGCGAATATCCTTCGGTTCACCCTGAAGGTTGAGGACCGATTGAATTTTTAGACTGAGTTCCGGAGTGGAAACCTCGCCTTCTACAGATGGTTGACCCTCTTCGGCAGGCATGCTGTAAGAAATATTCAAGGGAGGAACTTTAAACGTTCCTACCTGATCGGCACGCAACCGATACCAGGCTTTCTGTTGTTTTTTATCTACGGCCTGAGTGATTTTACCAAGTTGCTTGTCGACAAAATCAAATCCTTCAAAATCCTGGGGAAATTCCGGAAAAGTTACAGTAAGGTCAGGGTCGAAGTGGGACTCAAGAGTGATGGTTATTATTTCTCCTATTGTTGCCAGGGGTTTATCTATGTTGGCAGTGACTTCTAAAGGGCCCGTAGTGGAATTTTCTTTTTTATTCTGATTGGACTTTTCGGATGATATTGTCTGCGTAAAGGACGGGGAGGGATACAGGAATACCGAGGCAATCAAAATAAAAATGAATTTTCGAAATAACACCATCATTTCAAACGAGTCAAACAGGGTTGAATCAGAGAGTCCACTTGATTTTGGCGTGCAAATTCAGGGGCCATAATCTGTGTTTTGAAATACCATTCCACCGCTTGCTGGCAGTTTCCCTTGGCGTTATATAGAGTAGCCACCTTAAAAGAAATTTCAGCCTTCTTTTGCCGATTGAGTGGAAGCGCCTTCAGGGCTTTTTGATATTGCGCAATCGCTTGCTGGCTTAACCCGGCGCCCTCCAGTTTTTCGGCCAGGGGTAAAATAGTGCTTTCCATTTGAAAATTTTCTCTGGAGGGAGAAATGAATTTCTTGACGATTTTAAACATCAGCGCCATTCCCACCAGAAGGGTGACGACTGTCAGAATAAAAACAAACACCTTGGTCCTGGTACCGACCCCTTCCTGCGGAATTTTAAATGCGGATGATTCAGCCATTAGTGCCGGTGTTCTCGTAACTTGAAATATTTCAGAATAGGATTGACCAGAGAGCCATCTGTGTCGATTTCGATAGTATCGATCCCGATTGAATTGAAAAAGCGGTTGCGATTGGCCCGAATTGCTTCGACGCGCTTTTTGTAATCCTTCATGAGGTCGCGGTCACTGGTATCCACAAACATTTTTTCTCCCGTTTCCCGGTCTTCAAGATGGAGCCATCCTATATTGGGCAAGTCAGCCTCCCTGGGATCGTATACCGAAACGGCTATTAAATCGTGCTTTTGTTTGGCCAGTTTGAAGGAAGCTTCGTACCCGCTGTCCTGAAAATCAGAAATAAAAAAAGTGACCATTTTGCGCTTATGAACTCTCATCAAATATTCCAGGGGTGCCTTGAGATCCGTCTTTCGACTTTGCGGTTTAAAATTCAAAATGGTGCGAATGATGTTCCACACGTGGCCGCGGCCCTTTTTCGGGGGAACGTAGTGTTCGATTTTATCTGAAAACACCATCAATCCGATTTTATCATTATTCTTGATTGCCAGATAAGCCAGGATAGAAGCCAGTTCTGCAGATACCTCATTCTTGAACTTATTGACCGTTCCGAAATCCCCGGACGAACTCACATCAACGATCAACATCAAGGTCAGTTCCCGTTCCTCCCGAAACTCCTTGATAAAAGGATGGCCCATTCGGGCAGTGACGTTCCAGTCGATCAAACGAATATCGTCACCGGGTAAATATTCCCTCACCTCGCTGAACTCCATTCCCCGTCCCTTGAAGGCCGAAACGTATTCTCCCGCCATGATATCGTTAGCCAGATAGTTGGCTCGAACCTGAATGGCACGTATCTTTTCCATCAGGTCCGGCGGAATTTGCGCTTCGGTTTCCGGTTCAGCCGCAGGGGGCAGGGGAGCGGACCGATTAAAAACTGCCTTTATAGGATTCCAAGCCATGATAATAACCAGCCAGATTAAGGAACTTCAACCGTGTCGAAAATACGTTTCAGGATTTCGTCGGTATCCAGGTTTTCGGCCTCGGCTTCATAAGACAAAATGATCCGATGACGCAGAACATCGGTTCCAATACTTTTGATGTCATGGGGCACCACATAGCCACGACCCTGCAAATAAGCATAGGCTTTGGCAACGCGGTGAAGAAATATAGAGGCTCTCGGAGACGCCCCGTACTGGATCAGGCCTGAAAGCGATTGCAAGCCATACTCTTCCGGTTTCCGGGTCGCGCTTACCAGATTGACGATATAATCGTTCAGGTTGTCATCCATGTAGATCAGATTCATCACTTCGCGTGCTTTAAGAATATCCTCAGGTTTGACCACTTCCTTAATTTGAGGAAACCCGTTGGTGTCCGACATCCTTTGCATAATGAGTTTTTCCTCATCTCGGCTCGGGTAATCCACTTTGAGCTTGAACAGAAAGCGATCAACCTGGGCCTCTGGAAGCGGGTAGGTACCCTCCTGCTCAATCGGATTTTGGGTGGCGAGCACCATGAAGGGCTGATCCAGGCTAAACTCCGTTCCCGCAATCGTTATTTGCCGTTCCTGCATGGCTTCCAGAAGTGCGCTTTGTACTTTGGCAGGAGCCCGGTTGATTTCGTCAGCCAGAATGATGTTTGCGAACAGGGGACCTTTTTTAATTGTAAACTCGCCGGTTTTCGGCTGGTATATCTGAGTGCCCAGCAAATCCGCCGGAAGCAAATCCGGCGTGAACTGGATTCTGCTGAAATGGGCATGAATGGCGGTTGCCAGAGCCTTCACAGAAGTGGTTTTGGCTAGGCCCGGAACACCCTCCAGGAGAATGTGTTCATTGGTCAACAATCCCAGGACCAGACGTTCCACAAGGCTTTTCTGCCCTACAATGACACGCTCCAACTCCGTATTTAGCGCCTGGATAAAGCCGCTACTTTGTTTAACACGTGCGGTGATCTCTTCAACGTTTTGCGTCATAATATTTTAAAAATATTTAATGTATCAGGTTCGTACAAAAATGAGAAAGGCACTTAAAAAATAAAGGCCATTTTTGGATTGAAGAAAATGGTAGAATCTAAAGTATGTAAAAAAACAGAGTTTAAAAAGAGTTTAAAATATAAGAAAGGCATTAAAAAATCATTAAAAAAATATTAAAATTTTTTAATGCAAGATACGTGATATAAAAACAAAACACCGGGAAATTTCATAAAATAGTGGGATTTATACCTTAAATTATAAATAAATCTTTACAATTTTCAGAAGTTTTTTACAATGCAAGGTTTAACCCAATCAAATCCAACACCTTCGCCAAAGTTTGGAGATATATGAATGGCAGATATTGAACAGATAATAGAAGAAAGTTATAACGTCGAGAACGGGGAACTCGACCTGAGGGAAAAAGAACTCAAAGATGACGATATCGTTGCTTTAGCCGAATCCGATAAAATGAAATCAGTGACCGCCCTGTTTCTGGAATTTAATGAAGTTGGAGACAAGGGTATTTGCGCGGTTGCGGAATCTGCCTACTTTAAAAACCTGACGGTTTTAAACTTGTTTAAAAATGAAGTAACAGACGTTGGGGTTAAAGCTATTGCAAAAACAAAAAATTTCCTCAACCTGTCGGAATTAATTTTGAGCGACAACAAGATAACGGCGGAAGGAGCCACAGCAATTGCCAATTCGAAGACTTTAGGCAGTCTGGTATCTTTATGGATCGGTGATCAATTGGGTGATGAAGGAGCGAAGGCCCTTGCTGAATCCAAAACACTGACCCATTTGAACCTGCTTTCTCTTTACCGGAATAATATTGGTAATGAGGGAGCCATCGCACTTGCCAATTCCAAATCGCTTACTAAACTGACTGAACTGAATCTGAACTGGAATTATATTGAAGCCGCCGGAGTTGATGCCATTGCAAATTCTGAAGCTTTGGAAAACCTGACACAACTGACCCTGACATATAATCCTATAGGGACCCGCGGTGCCGAGGCGCTGGCAAATTCGACGCGGTTGAAGAACCTCACCCTTCTGGATCTGTATGAAACGGAAATAGGCGATACCGGTGCAAAGGCATTGGCAGAATCAAAGTCACTGATAAATCTTGAAACTCTGGTTTTGATTCATAACGATATCAGTCCCGACGTTCAGGAATTGTTCAAGAACTCATCCTCTTTGACCAAGTTGGAAAAAGTGGTGTTTCAGCTTGGAGCCGCGGCAACTTGACCGAATTGAATACCTCCACCAATTCCGGTGGAGTATCAATGATTAAACCTATGCCTTTCCGTGGCAGGCCACGGGAATTGAAAACCCATTAATGGGATTCCATTCATTCATTTGGAAAGAGGCACTTCATGTTCGTTGGAGAACATCCCGACTTGCTGGACCTGTGTGTGTTCAGTGAAAATAATATTTATGTTGTAGGTAAAGACGGTATTCCCCAGCATTACGACGGAGAGGAATGGACGCCGGTACGTACGGAAAACACCAATCCCTTGATGGGCATTTGGGGTCCGCACGAAAACGATATTTATGCCGTGGGAATCGGAGGTGTGGTGCTTCATTATGAGGGCAAGGAATGGACACAAATCGATACAGGTAATTACGATTCCCTCAATTCGGTTTATGGCTATGACTCCGAGCATATTTTTGTGTTTGGTGTGGGCGGCCGTGTGCTGTTCTGGAATGGAAAAAACTGGGAGTATCGGGAACCGAACACAATTCATGACCTGTTTGCCTTCTGGGGAGAAGATATCAACCATATTTATGCTGTCGGCGGCGAGGGCACCTATCGATTTTACAACGGAAAAACTTTTGAGCGTCAGGAAGAGTTGACCGATGAAACCATTTCTCTTTTCGGGGTTTGGGGATTCAAAACCGATGACGTGTATATCGCAGGGTCCCATGGTACTATTTTGCATTTTGACGGAACCGATTGGAAAACGATGGAATCGGGGACTGAAGAGTATTTGTTGAGTATCTGGGGAAGCTCAAGGGAAAATATGTTTGTGGTTGGCGACGCTTCGACGATTTTGCATTACGATGGGAAAAGTTGGAGCCCTATGGAATCCTGTACGGATAAATACCTCACCAAAGTGAGGGGCCTGGCTCATGATAATGTATATGCTGTGGGGGAAGATGGCTGTGTGATTCGATACGATGGAACCAAGTGGAATGATATGTCTTTATAAATCCCGACCGGGAAAAGTTTTGGAGTGAATGAATAATGTCTAGCCTGACATCGAGCCATTTATTGTCCGTCTACGGGTTTAGTGAATCCGAAGTGTTCATAGGCGGTGCCGAGGGAACCATTTTGAAATACGATGGCAAGGAATGGAACAAGATGGAAACCGGCGGCCGCTGGACGGTCAAGGATATGTGGGGAACCGGGCCCGACAACCTTTTTGCGGTTTGTACCGATGGTAAGATTCTCCATTATAACGGCCAGGAATGGAAACCCGAAGACACTGAAAACTTTCCTCCCATGTCCGGTATCTGTGGAATTTCCGGCAACGAGATTTATGTTGGAACCCGATTGGGAAAAATCGCCCGCTTCGATGGCTCCGAGTGGAAGTATATGAAGACCAACACCGAGGTGGATATCGCCCGACTGTGGGGAAGTCCAGAAAGCGGTATGTATGCTGTAGGTTTTGATGGCCTGATCCTCAAACAGGAGGGAGATACCTGGCGGCGTCTTACCATTAACTCGAATGCCGAATTATACGGCATTTACGGCTTCGGGCCCGATAACATATACATCGTTGGGTCCGATGGTATGATTTACCGGTTCAACGGAAATGAAGTCACGGAAATGCCCACGCGTACAGGGAACTTTTTTCTGGATGTTTGGGGACCCTCGGAAGAGTTTGTATTCGCTGTCGGGGATGAGGGTATGATTATGTATCTCGATGGGGACCAATGGACCCAGATCGAATCCAATACCGAGGAGTATCTCACCGGCATCTGGGGAACTTCCGAAGAAAATATGTATGCCGTCGGAGATAACGGAATCATCCTGCACTGGGACGGCGAAGACTGGAAAGAGATTGAGTGAGTGTGGCCCCATTATTTTGTCATCATAGTAAAAAAATTTTAACTTTAAGATAACCAAAAAACCCCCTCTTTCCAGCCAGGGAGAGGGGTTTTCTTTTCGATTATGTATCAACCATCCTTAAACGAATTCAAAGAACGCGCGACTGAGGGAAATTTGGTCCCGGTGTATAAAGAGATACTTGCGGATCTGGACACCCCTGTTTCGGCTTATATGAAAATAAGCGATGGTGACTATTCCTTTTTGCTGGAAAGTGTCGAAGGTGGTGAAAAGTGGGCACGCTATTGTTTTCTGGGATGCGACCCTTCCATCATTGTTCGCATCAAGGGCAACAAGGTTGTTTTGCAAAAAAATGGAAAAGCACAAGAAATAGAAGCCACCGGAAAAGACCCCCTGGATACGGTGCGAGACATTTTGTCGGAATATCAACCTGTGGTATCCAGAGATTTGCCCCGGTTTTGGGGAGGGGCCGTTGGGTTTATTGGTTATGATATGGTGCGCTTTTTTGAGAAGCTTCCGGAGGAAACCACCGATGATTTGGATATTCCCGATGCCTTGTTTGTTATCACCGACACCCTGCTGATTTTTGATAACACCGCGCAAAAAATAAAAATCGTTTCCAATGCACACACTGATCAAGGGGATCTGGACACTTGCTATGAAGAGGCTATTCGAAAAATCTCCGCGCTTGAGGACAAACTGAGACGGAATGTCACTCAACCGGTTCCCGTAAACGGGGGACCGGACATTGTTTCTCCTGGACTTGAATCTAATTTTGAAAAGGAGCAATTTAAGGACGCGGTTTTAAAAGCAAAGGATTATATTCTGGAGGGGGACGTGATCCAGGTTGTCCTTTCCCAGCGGTTGAAATTTTCTATCAAGCAGGACCCGTTCACCGTTTATCGAGCGCTCAGGACCATCAATCCTTCGCCTTATATGTATTTTCTTAAATTCGACGGATTGCATGTGGTGGGTTCCTCTCCCGAAGTTCTGGTTCGTCTTGAAGAGAAACAGGTGGAAGTGAGACCCATCGCCGGAACTCGCCCCCGAGGTGGTACAGAGGTGGAGGATAAGGAACTGGCTGAAGATTTGTTGAGCGATGAAAAGGAGTTGGCTGAACATATCATGCTGGTGGATCTGGGGAGAAATGACCTTGGACGGGTTTCGGAAATTGGTTCCGTAAACGTGAATGAACGTTTTACTATTGAACGTTATTCCCATGTCATGCATATTGTGTCTAACGTGCGCGGATTGCTGAAAAAAGGTATGGACTGTTTTGATGTGTTGCGCGCCGCATTTCCTGCGGGTACCGTTTCCGGAGCACCCAAAATCCGGGCCATGGAAATCATTGAGGAACTGGAACCGAATAAACGGGGTTTGTACGCCGGAGCCGTCGGCTATATCGGCTTTTCAGGAAATATGGATACGGCTATTGCCATCCGTACCCTGGTGATCAAGGACCAAACCGCATTTTTGGGAGTGGGTGCCGGAATCGTCGCCGATTCGGTTCCGGAAAACGAGTTCCAGGAAACGATGAATAAAGGTAAAGCTTTGCTAAAAGCCATTGAACTGGCTGAAAGGGGACTCCTCTTATGATCCTGATGATCGATAATTACGATTCGTTCACCTACAATCTGGTTCAATATCTGGGTGAACTGGGTGCCGACATTCAGGTGTACCGGAATGATATAATTGGGTTGAAAGAAATCAGGGACATGAAACCGGAGAAAATTGTGATATCACCAGGACCCTGCACTCCCGAAAAAGCGGGCATTTCCAAGGAAGTGGTTATTGAATTTACAGGAAAGATTCCTATTCTTGGAGTTTGCCTGGGATGTCAATCCATTGCGGAAGCCTTTGGGGCCAGGATCGTAAAGGCTCCGCGCTTGATGCATGGCAAAACTTCCTGGGTGCATCATGATGGCAAATCGGTTTATGATGGCCTACCCAATCCGTTTGAAGCGACTCGTTACCATTCTCTGATCATCGACAGGGAGTCGCTTCCGCCTGATTTCGAAATCACGAGTGAAACAGACCAAAAGGAAATTATGGGGATTCGGCATAAAGAGCATTTTCTTGAGGGAGTGCAATTTCATCCGGAATCGATTCTCACCAAACATGGAAAAGACTTGTTGAAAAACTTTTTGGACTTAACGGACCGGACCTATCGAAATGATGGACTTTCAGACCTTACTGCACAAAGTGGTTCTGGGTGATTCCCTGACAGAAGATGAAATGGTCTTTGCCATGGACCGGATAATGGAAGGGGAAATCGATTCCACCTTGATCGCATCGTTTCTCACCGCTCTGCGCATGAAAGGCGAAAGCGTTGAGGAAATTCTGGGTGCCGCCAGGGTCATGCGAAAAAGAGCCCAACGCCTGGACCTTCCGGAAGGCGACCGCGTAGATACCTGTGGTACAGGAGGAGATGGTGCAGACACGTTTAATATTTCGACTGCCTCTGCGTTTGTGGTGGCAGGAGCAGGCGTTGTGGTCGCCAAGCATGGGAACCGTGCGGTTTCGAGTAAATCCGGCAGTGCAGATGTTTTAAAATCGCTTGGCGTCAATATCGATGCGGAAACGGCTGTGGTGGAACGCTGTATTTGCGAAGCAGGTATCGGATTCCTGTTTGCTCCCCTCATGCACAAAGCGATGAAACACGCTGTAGGTGTAAGAAAGCAATTGGGGTTTCGCACCCTTTTCAACCTGCTTGGACCCTTGACCAATCCTGCTGGATCCAGGTTTCAGGTTTTGGGCGTTTTTGACGATCGATGGTTGTCACCTCTGGCTCATGTGCTTTTGCGCCTGGGAAGTTCACGGGCATTGGTGGTTCAAGGCGAAGACGGGCTCGATGAAATTACCTTGACGGGTCCAACCCGGGTTTGCGAATTACGCGATGGCCAGGTGAATAGTTTTCAATGGAACCCCGAACAGTTTGGTCTGAATCTTTGTAAGGCCGAGGATCTGAAAGGGGGCGACCCAGATCACAATGCAGAGGTCATTCGGGATATTTTATCCGGCAAGGAAGGGCCTCCCAGGGATATTGTGTTATTGAATTCCGCCGCGGCACTTTATGTGTGTGGAAAAGCCGAAGATATGAAGCAGGGAATTGAAATGGCACGGGAATCGATCCAAAGTGGATCTGCTAAAAACAAATTGAAGGAATTAGGCCGGATCAGCCACGGTGGCTGAAATTTGAGACAAATGACATGAGTGATATCCTTGATAAAATCTTCGCAGACAAAAAGCTGGAATTGCAGGAAACGATCCGTAAAGTTTCTTTATCCCAATTGAAGGATTCTATTGCAGAGCGCGAACCCACTTTAGATGTAAGCAAAGCTTTGAAGTCTGGAGAGGATTCGGGAACGCGCCTGATTGCAGAAATCAAACCAAGAAGTCCGTTCAAAGGCGCGCTACGCGAAAACTTTGATCTTCTGGAAATCGCTAAAGCCTATGATGAAGGTGGTGCCGCCGCTATTTCTGTCTTGACTGAAAGCCGTTATTTTGGAGGGGATATTGAGAACCTTTCCAAAGTCAAGGCTGAGGTGACCATTCCCTGTTTGCGCAAGGACTTCATTTTTGCTGAATATCAGGTGTATGAAGCTAGAGCTTTTGGAGGCGATTTATTTTTATTGATTGCCACCTGGTTGGATCCAAATCAGCTTTCCGATCTTCTTTGTCTGGGTAAGGAATTGGGATTGACCGCTTTGGTGGAAACTCATAATGAGAAGGATGTGGAAATGGCTTATAATGCCGGTGCCCATTTGCTGGGAATCAATAACCGCGATTTGAAAACTGGCAAAACGGATCTCAATATAGCCCGGCGATTGATCAAAATGGCATCCTACGACCCCAATGTGATTCTGGTATGTGAAAGCGGAATTCACGGGCGGGAAGAAATTGAGGAATTTGAAGGGCGGGGAGCCCATGCGTTTTTGGTAGGGGAAAGCTTGATGCGTTCGGAGAATATTTCAGAAAAACTCGCAAGCTTGTTAGGTAAGGAAAATGAGCCCTCTTCGGGTTAAGGTTAAAATTTGTGGCATCACGAATTTAAAAGACGCCCAATTGGCCATCGAAGCAGGTGCCGATGCTCTGGGATTCATTTTTTTTAGAAAAAGTCCCCGTTGGGTATCGCAAAAAACGGTTAAGGAGATTGTTTCCCAACTGCCACCGTTTGTTGAGTCTGTAGGCGTGTTTGTGAATGAAGAGGTGGACAAGGTCAATGCCATCGCGGAACGGTGTCGGTTAGATGTCGTTCAACTGCATGGTGAGGAGTCTCCGGCTTATTGCAAAAAGATCACTCGGAAGATTGTCAAGGCGATTCGTTTAAAAGATGCCAGGTCCCTTGAAGGTCTGGATAAATACTCGGGCGTTCGGGGATTCCTGCTAGACGCTTATTCTGAAAAAGGAAGAGGTGGGACCGGTGAAACTTGTGACTGGAAATTGGTCAAAAAAGCAAAGGGCTTAGGACCTGTAATTTTAGCAGGTGGGTTAAACTCGGAGAATGTCCGGGAGGGCATAAGGCAAGCGCGTCCATACGGAGTTGATGTGTCCTCTGGAGTGGAAAAATCTCCTGGGCGTAAGGATTTTAAAAAAGTAATGTCCTTTTTAAAAGCAGTTCATAGTGATTAAAACCAGGTTAATGTACTTAAAAATAAAATTAGGAAGCGATTTATGAAAGCGGCGGAATTGCCAAATGCCAAGGGGCACTTTGGGATGTATGGCGGAAAATACGTTATTGAAACCCTGATGCCCGCGTTAAAGGAACTGGAAGCCCTTTACAAGGAAGCTCAAACCGATCCTCAATTCCAGAAAGATTTAAAGTATTACCTTAAGCAATATGTAGGAAGGCCTTCTTCATTATATTTTGCTGAAAACCTGACCAAAGAGCTTGGAGGTGCGAAGGTTTATCTCAAGCGTGAAGACTTGAACCATACCGGCGCTCATAAAATCAACAATACCATTGGAAGTGCGCTCCTCACCCTGAGAATGGGAAAGAAGCGGGTGATTGCCGAAACCGGAGCGGGCCAGCACGGTGTGGCCACGGCAACGGCGGCGGCTTTGTTTGGTCTGGAATGCGATGTGTTCATGGGGGAAGAAGATATCAAGCGGCAGGCGTTGAATGTTTTTCGAATGCAGTTGCTTGGTGCAAAGGTCATCCCTGTTTCTTCGGGTACGCGTACTCTAAAAGATGCAACAAGCGAAGCTATCCGCAACTGGATCACAACCGTGGAAACCACGCATTACATTATTGGGTCTGTAGTGGGTCCGCATCCTTATCCAATGATCGTCCGTGACTTTCAGAAAATTATTGGTGAGGAGACGATTGAGCAAATTCAGGAGACCGAGCAGAGGCTTCCGGATTTGTGCGTTGCCTGTGTTGGGGGCGGAAGCAATTCAATGGGTCTGTTTTACCCCTTTATCGATCATAAGGATGTTGGATTAATCGGTGTGGAGGCCGCTGGACTGGGAATCGAGACCGGCAAGCACGGGGCTTCTTTATCGCATGGCAATAATGGGGTTTTGCATGGCATGATGAGTTATCTGTTATATGACGATGATGGCCAGGTGCAAGAGGCGCATTCTATTTCTGCGGGCCTGGACTATCCGGGTGTAGGATGCGAGCACAGTTATTACAAGGATACCGGTAGAATCCAGTACGAAACCATCACCGATGATGAAGCTCTGGAAGGTTTTCAGTTATTGTCCAAAACCGAGGGAATTATCCCCGCGTTAGAGTCATCGCACGCCATCGCCCATGTAGCGAAACTTGCGCCGAAATTGAGTAAAGATAAAATCATTGTAGTCTGCCTTTCTGGACGTGGAGATAAAGACGTCACCCAAATTGCTGAGAGAATGGGAATTCAATTGTGAGTCGAATCGAAGAACGGTTTAATACCTTAAGGTCAAATAATCAAAAAGCTTTGGTCGCTTTTATCACTGCGGGGGACCCCGACCTGGAGTCCACGCGCCAGTTATTTTCCGTCATAGAGAAAAATGGCGCTGACATTGTAGAGTTAGGCGTGCCCTTTTCTGACCCTTTGGCTGATGGTCCCGTAATACAAAAGTCGTCGCAACGGTCCCTGAAAAACGGGACGACCCTGAAGAAAATAGTGAATTTGGTTTCGGAAATTCGCAAGGACTCAGAATTGCCTATAGTGTTGATGTCCAGTTTCAACCCGATTCACGTTTACGGATTCCGCCAATTTGTAGACGATGCCGTGTCGGCAGGAGTCGATGGAATCATCGTGCCCGACTTGCCACCGGAAGAATCTAAAGAGTTGGAAGACTATGCCAATAGCAAAGGTCTGGATATGATTTTCTTATTGGCCCCGACCAGCACTCCTGATCGGGTCGAAATGGTCGCTCAAAGGAGTCGGGGGTTTATATATTACGTCTCCCTCACCGGGACCACCGGTGTACGAAGTCAATTGCCACCCGGTATCGAGACCAAATTGCTGGAGATTCGTAAAGCAAGCGAACGGCCTGTTTTGGTGGGATTCGGCATATCGGGTCCCGAACAGGCCCGGCAAGCTTCTGGAATTTCGGATGGAGTTATCATCGGTAGCGCCATCGTCAAACTGATAGAAGAGCATAGTGGCAACCCCGAAATACGGGACCAAAAGGTGGCAGAGTTTATTTCCAGCATTCACCAAACCTTGAAATCCTGACACCCCGCAAGGGCAATTGGACCCCATGTCCAGCAGAATATCTGTCATCATCCCCGCATTTAATGAGGAATCTTCGCTTCCTCTTGTACTGAACGACCTGCCCCGGAAATTAATCCACGAAATCATTGTTGTAAACAACGGATCCACCGACCGTACTGCTGAAGTCGCTCAGGAAAACGGTGCTAAAGTTGTCACTGAAGACCGCAAAGGTTACGGAAGCGCTTGTCTGAAAGGAATGAGCGTTCTGGACAACCCAGAAATTGTGGTTTTTATTGACGGAGATTACAGCGATTATCCTGAAGAACTCATCCAATTGATTGCGCCCATCGAAGAGGGGATAAAGGATTTTGTGCTGGGGAGCAGGATGATCCTGCCTGAAAGCCGGGATGCTTTGCTCCCCCAGGCCCGGTACGGAAACGTTCTTGCCGTTTCAATGATGCGAATGTTTTTTCGGGGCCGCTATACCGATCTTGGTCCGTTCCGCGCTATCCGGTACTCATCGTTGAAGACCTTGCAAATGGAGGACACAAATTTCGGTTGGACAGTTGAAATGCAGATCAAGGCGATCAAGCATAAATTAAGAACTTTGGAAATTCCGGTTCATTACAGGAAGAGAGTAGGCGTCTCTAAAATCACCGGCACCGTTTCCGGTACGCTGAAAGCTGGTTCAAAAATAATATGGACCCTTATCAAATATCTGATAACCTATTACTCATATGGGAAATAACCTTTACCATCCGGAACCTATGACATCCTCGACAAACTATCCGTTGAAAGCCCTATATTGGATCGCAGTTTTAATATTTCTTATTAGCCCAATACATAATGTGGAGGCTAAGGATTTCAAGGCCACCATAATGGAAAGATTAAGCGAAAATGGCGACACTTTGGATTTATCCGGCCTCAAAATAGGAACTGCAGGAGCCAGGAAACTAGCAAAGATGAAAGAGTTGAAAAATGTCACGATGCTTTTATTGCAGGGAAACAGGATCAAATACGCCGGAATGAAAGCACTGGCCAAGTCAAAACATTTATCCAATTTAAAACATTTGGATCTGTGGGGAAATTTTCTGGGTGATGAAGGGGTGCTGGCGCTTGTGGAGTCTCCTTATATAAAAAACCTGGAATCGTTGAAACTCTGGAAAAACGAAGTGGGTGATGATGGCGTCGGCCTGATGGTGGAGTCGGACCATTTTTTACATTTAAAGACGCTATTGCTGAACGATAACCTGATCACCCCTTTAGGTGCGGAGCAGATTGCACAATCCAAAAATTTTCCGGAATTGGAAACTTTGAGCCTGTTCAGAAATGAAATTCGCGATGAAGGTGCTGTTTCCCTGGCAAAATCCACACATTTCCCAAAATTGATCAATTTTTACCTGGGGCAAAACGGATTGACCGATACCGGTGCTGTGGCATTGATAAAATCTAATAGCTTTCCAAATCTGAAACTCCTGGACCTTGTGAAAAATCAGCTGGGAAAAGAAACCATGAAGGCGGTTTTCAAATACAATAAAGACGGGGCTGTTCAAATCGTGATTCGTTAGTTTAATTGAGCTTCCTTAGAAAACTTGAGTTTTGCCAATGAACCCATTCTGTTATCTCAACCTCTATTTTTCGTTAATTTCTGAATGACCAGTCTTATTCATAAAACCATACCGCTTTTAATAATTTTCCTTTCATTTATTATACCAGCAAACCTCTTCGGGGCTGAAAAATACCTGGGAGATTATCAGAAAGCAACTTCTGTGGTCCTGACATTAGTAGATGGTATCGCGGTTAATTCCAATGGTGAGATATTCATCTCCCATCGCTCAAAAAACAGGATTCGGAAAATTGATGAAAAGGGAATCATCACGACCTATGCAGGAAATGGCGATGCAGGTTTCAGTGGTGACGGAGGACCGGCAAGGGAAGCGGCCCTCAATTTTCCGGCGGGACTGGCTTTCGATTCAAAAGGAGATCTGTATATTGCAGACAGGAACAATCATCGGGTCAGAAAGATTGATTCCAGGGGGATCATTTCCACGGTTGCAGGAACCGGAACTCCCGATATGGGTGGGGATGACGGGCCTGCTTTAGAAGCGCATTTAAACTATCCATCGGATGTGGCAGTGGATCCAGATGGAAACCTGTTCATATCTGACCGGTCCAACAACCGAATACGTAAAGTTGACCCTGAAGGTATCATATCCACCATTGCCGGGCTGGGTTTGCCTGGGTATGGGGGCGACTTTGGCCCGGCGTTGGATGCCTTTCTTAAATATCCTTTTGGAATTGCCTTGGGCAACGAGGGCGATCTTTATATCGCCGACCGGGGCAATAACCGGATTCGAAAAATTGACTCCCGAGGGATTATCACAACCCTGGCCGGGGACAGTCTGCATTCCTTCAGTGGTGATTATGGACCTTCGAACCAATCCAGTCTTGCTTATCCAACCGATGTGGTTGTCGATCCAACAGGAAATGTCTTCATAGCCGACCGCAATAACAATCGCGTTCGTAAAGTAGATAACCTGGGAATTATTACGACTGTAATGGGAACCGGAAAGGCCGATTATAATGGAGATAATGAAATCGGTTCCGAAACCAACCTGCACTTGCCTTTTGCCATCGCTCTGGATGGAAAAGGAAACCTTCTGGTCGTGGACCGTTCTCATTTCAGAGTGCGAAAGTTTAACATGAAGAATCATACCGTAAGTACCTTGGCTGGCAATGGAAAATCGTTCTTCAAGGGAGATGGTGGGCCGGGTCGGGGGGCTAACCTGGACTCGCCGTCGGGCCTCGTTGTGGACAGTCATGGAAACGTTGTTTTCTGCGATAAACAACACCACCGGATTCGTCAGGTAGACCCTGAGGGTTACATAACAACTATCGCAGGTAACGGATTTGAAGGCAGTGAAGGCAATGGCGGACTGGCGGTCGATGCGGCGTTGAAATTACCTTCCGCTCTTACTATAGATCCAGAGGATAATATTTATTTTGCCGCCCGCGTGGGAAGCGGCTGGGGTATCAGGAAAATTGATTCCAATGGTATCATTTCCCTGTTCGCAGGTAACGGAAGGGTGGGTGTTAAAGGAGATGGGGGGCCTGCTAAGTCCGCAGAGTTTTATGCGATCAGCGACATTCTGATGGGTCCTCAGGGTGAAATGTATATTGCGGATCAAAGTAATCCTTTTGTGCGCAAAATTGACAAAAATGGGATCATCAATAAGGTGGCGGAGGCATCCTGGGGAAAGCTCTTTGGTGAAATTCATCCCAAGGGCCTGGCGCTGGATTCCGAGGGCAATCTTTTTGTGTCGGACTCCGGGAGCAGTGTCATAAGAAAAATCAGTAAGGACGGAAAGGTTAGTTTGGTGGCCGGGACGGGAGAATTCAAGGATTTTGGTGATGGGGGACCGGCCAAATCTGCTGGTATCCGGTCGCCTGGTGGGTTGACTTTCACCAATGGCGGCGACTTGTTGATTGCGGAGGAGTCCGCTCACATCATAAGAAAAATTGATAAAAGTGGCATCATTTCACTGTTTGCAGGAACCGGCCAGCAAGGATATTCCGGAGATGGAGGATTTGCAAAGGATGCTCAAATCAAAACCCCCTACCGCATGAGTATGGATTCTAAAGGGAATTTGTACTTTTCGGATCGGGATGAGAACCGTATTCGAAAAATTGATCCGGATGGAATTATCACCACAATCGCCGGAAACGATAATATTGGTTGGATGCAGGATGGCCTCAATGTTCGAATCATGGTTCATAATTTTCCATAGGTTTTTATAAGTAAGTTATTGGTTTTAAGGTAAAAAATATGATTGAAGAAATAGCCAAAACAGCTCAAAAATCAGCTTTGCAATTGTCACGATTGGACACTGAAGTTAAAAATCAGGTTCTTTTGAAAATGGCAACAGCCCT
This sequence comes from Nitrospina sp., assembly GCA_024648695.1. Taxonomy (GTDB): domain Bacteria; phylum Nitrospinota; class Nitrospinia; order Nitrospinales; family JACRGP01; genus JACAVV01. The sequence continues at coordinate 178,545 of JACAVV010000006.1, read as the reverse complement.
TGAAATTCATTCCGAGTCCATTTTAAAAGCAAACCAGTTGGATCTTAAATTTGCTGAAAAAGAGAATATACCGGGTCCCTTAGTGGCACGTCTGGCATTAAATGAAAATAAGGTTTTTGGAATGGCGAAAGGGATTCGCAGTGTCGTGGCATTGCCCGACCCTATAGGCCAAAAGCAAAGCGCTATGGAAATGGATGAAAACCTGGTGGTTTATCGAGTATCTTGTCCTTTAGGTGTCATAGGGGCAATTTTTGAATCGCGTCCGGACGCGGTTCCACAGATTTCTTCACTTTGCTTTAAGTCGGGAAATGCTGTCATTTTGAAGGGTGGGGCGGAAGCGCAAAATTCCAATAAGGTTATTGTCGGTATTTTGAGAGACGCCATAGCAGAAGTCGAAGGAGCGCCACCCTCTGCAATTCAAATGATCGAAACCCGGGCGGAAGTGGCTGAAATGTTGAATCAGGAAAAATACATCAACCTGATTGTCCCCAGAGGAAGCAATGCCTTTGTGAAATACATTCAGGATAATACCCGAATTCCCGTGCTCGGTCATTCTGAGGGAGTTTGCCATGCTTATGTGGATTCTTCAGCTAACCCAGAAAAAGCCTGCCGAATCGTACTAGATTCCAAACTGCAATACCCTGCCGCCTGTAATGCCCTGGAGACCCTTTTGATTCATGAAAATGTGGCGGAACAATTGTTGCCTGTTATCATTCGAGGGTTAAAAGAAAATAATGTGGAATTGGTGGGTTGTGAGAAAACTTGTAAACTATCTTCTGAAGTAATGCCTGCGGATCCTGTAGAATGGGAAAGTGAATACAACGACCTTAAGTTAGCCATAAAAATTGTTTCCAGTCTGGATGAAGCCATTGATCATATCAATACTTATGGGTCAGGCCATACCGATACTATCATCACCGAAGATAAAGAGAGCGCTGACCGCTTTATGAAGGAAATTGATTCCGCCAGTGTTATGTGGAATGCATCGACCCGGTTTGCCGATGGGTTTCGTTATGGGTTGGGGGCCGAAATTGGAATCAGCACCAATAAAACTCATGCGCGGGGTCCTGTGGGACTCGAAGGCTTGGTGATTTACAAGTACCTTTTGTATGGGGATGGTCAGGCGGTGAAGGATTATAGCGGTGAAAACTCCAGAGAGTTTTCGCACAAGCCTCTTTCTTAAATTTATTTCAGTCTAAAATATTCCCGTTTTTTGTTAGCTACAAACTCAATGTTATGGATTCCTTGAATAATCGTGACCCTGATTTAGAATCTCCCGAAAGTGAACGGGATAGCCACCAGTACTATATTGACAACGCCTCCAATCCAGGGGGGAATTCCCGAAAGTCCTATATCGTTTTCAGCCTGCTTTTGGTGGCCACCGTGTTCACGACATATTTTGCAGGCGGGTTTTCGTTTTCATTGAGTCTGCTTTTGATTCTAGGGTCCCATGAATTCGGCCATTATTATGCTAGTAGAAAAAATGGGGTGAATGCGACATTACCCTTTTTCATTCCAGCTCCACCGCCACTCCTTTTTGGAACCTTCGGAGCTTTTATCCAAATACGGGACCCCATCCCGGATCGGCGTGTGCTGATGGAAATTGGGTCGGCAGGTCCCATCGCTGGGTTCATTGTTACGCTTCCCGTTTTATTTATTGGTTTATCTCTATCTGATATTGTTTTACCCACCAATGTCGGGGGACTCGCCTTTGGGAATTCCTTGTTGCTCCAATTGTTTTCCATAATGACCTTGGGGGTGAGCCCTTCTTCGACCGAAGTGGATATTTTGTTCCACCCCATGGCCATGGCCGGATGGATCGGACTTTTAATCACTGCTTTAAACCTCTTACCCATTGGCCAATTGGATGGAGGCCATATTATTTATTCATTGTATAAGGATAAACATTCTATTCTGGCCAAGGTGTTCTTTCTGGCCCTGTTCCCTCTTGGGTTCTTCTGGTACGGGTGGTGGTTTTGGGCATTTTTGATCACATTGTTTGGGTTCAAACATCCTCCTTTGGATGATGAAGAACTGGACCTTTCACCCCGGCATAAAGCTTTAGGTTACATTTCAATATTGATTTTTGCGGTCAGTTTCATTCCCGTCCCATTTAAAGTAATTGAGTTGATAAGAATCTGATTTTAAAAGGGTTAAATGAACTATGGAATCAGCCCCGGAAGCAGTAAAGAAATTTTTGTAATTAAAATTTTTGTTTAAATATAATAAGTTAGTAGTAGATTCTTTATCTATTAGATTTAAAAATATGTATTATTTTGTTGATTTTATTGTAAATTAAAAATTATATTGAGTTTTAGTTCCGTTAGATTTCTCAAAAATTTATTGACAGGAGATAGGCCATATGATAGATTCGAAGCCGTTAAGGGGTACTGAATTCAGGTCGTAGACCCTATCTAATAGAGGCGTGAAGATTTTTAATCTTACTTGGTTGCCATCAAGGTCTCTTTAGTATAGTTCAGTACCCTTTTTTATTTGGAATCGAACTTATCCCTCCTTACTTCCCCAACCATTTTCCATCCCGCACAGGCAAAGTTTACCATGCGCTTTTTTAAGACTTTCATCGTTTCGTTTTTATGTATTTATTCCCTCGGTTTGCTATGGATTCCTTATACTCCCCAGGTTTGGGCCAGTGAAAAGCCCAACCCTTTTGTGATTTCTGGCTTACCTACTACTAAAGCTTTGGTTTTAAAAAACGAGAATGCGAAGGATTATGGAACCAGGCATCAACTGAGATACAAAGTCGAGAGAAACTATTATTTAATTTTATCGAGTAAAGAACAGTTGGTCGTTTCAAAAGAAGTGAAAGGCCATTTCGAAAAAGCCATATCCAAAGCGGAAGAAAGTTTTGATGAAGGGGAGGGCGATGTTTCTCAATCCAATATTACCAAGCTGAAGCTTGGTTTGGCAGGGACTGAAAATGATATCATTGACCTGGAGCATAATATTGCCAGTGCAAAGCTGGAATTGGCCCTGCTTTTGGGTCTCGATATAAATCACCCTCTTAAAGTTGAAGAAGAAAAACTCAGTCCAGAAAAGTTTCCCTACCTCAATTGGATGGATTTTGTGAATGGTTTTGGGAAGGAAACTATAACTGGGAAGAAAACGGACAACAAAAGTAAAAATAAAACTCCAATATTGTCAAAAAGTAAAAAGAATCCGGGGTTCCTGTTAAGCAAGGTGGATAGAAAAGCTTTGCTAGAGCTGGAAAAGGCCTTTTTACAAATTCAAAAATCCAAAAGGAAAATGAAGCTTGCTAGGAAAAACAGAAAAATAACACGGGCTCTGCTGGTTACCGAATTGGCCAATTATGACTTTGGAATTGGAGACCCCGAGGATTTGTTTGAGGGGCTAATCATTTATACTCGAGTCTTGAAGGGCTATTTTGAAACGGTTTATGACTTTAATGTTTCTGTTTCAAATTTTTTTCAACTTAATGCCGAATTATTTGAAAATTAAATTTTTGCACCCGCAATTCGGAAAATCCTGTCATTAAAACCAAGGCTCTAGCCTAATCATGAAAACTTGACAGAGTTTGATCCTTGCCCTAACCTTTAAATCAGGGAATGCTTGGATACCTGTTAAGGGGTTTGGGCGTTTCATACGATTTCTTTCAAATTATTAGATTAGCTGACCATGAATTTGCCTCTAGGTGCAGAAGGACTATTGTCCGATGATCAGATCCCGGTGGAGAAAGAGTATTGGGTGGGTCTGAATATGGTTTTAGGAGTTGGTAAAACATTATTTCACCGATTACTAAAAAGGTTTGAGACACCGAAATGCGTTTTCAAGGCAAAACGCGGCGAATTGATGGAAGTGGAAGGAATCGGACCCAAAACAGCTAATGAAATCCTGGCTTTTGATTTCGATTCACAGGTTCAACGTGAGTTCAGGATGGCCAAAAAGCTGGGTGCTGAGATTTGTACCCTGGATTGCAAGGAATACCCGGAGGCATTAAAGAATATTTATGATCCACCCCCGGTTTTGTATTTTATGGGCGAGTCTCTCAATCATTTTCCAATATCAATTTCGGTGGTTGGAGCGCGTACGCCAAGCAATTATGGAATAAAGGTTACAGAGTTTCTGTGTTCGCGTTTAGCCGATAGAAATATTTGCATTGTGAGTGGAATGGCGCGGGGAATTGATACCACGGCGCACCGGCAAGCCCTTGCATCCGGAGGAAAAACTCTAGCTGTATTTGGCAATGGCCTGGCCCATACCTATCCCCCTGAGAACTTTTCTTTAAGAAAGAAAATTCAGGAAAACGGCGCTGTGATATCCGAATTTGCCTTGTCGGTTAAACCAGACAGAAACAATTTTCCCGCAAGGAACCGTGTGATCAGCGGTTTGTCATTAGGAACGATTATTGTTGAGGCCGGTGAAAAAAGTGGGGCGCTGATCACCGCGCAATTTGCTTTGGAGCAAAGCCGTGAAGTGTTTGCAGTGCCTGGGTCCATATTTTCTTCAAAAAGCGTGGGAACGCATCGATTGTTGAAAATGGGAGCCAAATTAGTGGATGGTGTGGAATCTATCCTGGAGGAATTGCCTCAAATTCAGGAAACCGGCAATTTTGCCCAAAACCCTGAAAGTGAGAAAGAAATTGCAATTTCAGATAGTGAGAGTAGAATCCTTTCCTTATTAAAGGAAGAAGACCGGCATATAGACACTTTGATTGAACAAAGTGGATTGAATCCTTCAGAAGTTTCCGCAACTCTTGTGGAAATGGAATTGAGGGGGCTGGTGAATCAAAGGAACGGAAAGATGTTTTCTTCAAACATAGGAATATAGATGAGGATTTATGGGTAAGTCTCTATTAATCGTTGAGTCTCCAACAAAAGTTCAGACCCTGAAGAAGATCATAGGGAAAAACTTTGTGGTGAAGGCTTCCGTTGGGCACCTCAAGGATTTGCCTAAGAAAAAACTGGGCGTGGATGTCGATAATGATTTTGCGCCTGATTACATTACCATTCGGGGCAAGGGAAAAATCCTCAATGAATTAAAAACGGCGGCCAAAAAAGCGGATACCATCTACCTGGCACCGGACCCGGATCGTGAAGGTGAAGCGATCGCTCATCATATATTTTCTGAAGTTTCCAAGTTCGCCAAAGGTAAAATCTACCGTGTCATGTTTAATGAGATCACCAAACGCGCTGTGACCGAGGCGATTGAGCATCCCACCGAACTGAACCCGAATAAAGTGAATGCCCAGCAGGCTCGCAGGATTCTGGATCGATTGGTCGGTTATAAAATCAGTCCGCTTTTATGGAAAAAGGTGCAACGTGGATTGAGTGCCGGGCGGGTCCAGTCGGTTGCCCTGCGCATGGTTTGCGACCGGGAAAGAGAAATCAGGGAATTCAAACCGGAAGAATACTGGACCATCACCGCCGACTTCAAAGGAGAAACTCCGCCGGAGTTTCAGGCCAAATTGTTTAAAATCGGCAACGACAAAGCAGAGATTGGTAATGAAGAGGCAGCCAACAAAATCCTCAAGGAAGTCGAGAGTGGAGAATTCGTCCTTAAGGAAATAGTTAAAAAAGAAAGAAAGCGAAACCCTTCCGCGCCTTTTATAACCAGTACCCTGCAACAGGAAGCGTCCAGCAAACTTAATTTTTCTCCCAAAAAGACTATGATGCTGGCGCAAAGGCTTTACGAAGGAATTGATATTGGAGAGCGAGGGACCGTAGGTCTGATTACCTATATGAGGACCGATTCCACTCGAATAGCACAGGAAGCCGTCGACGCGGTTCGGGATCAAATCGGGGAATTGTACGGTGAGAAATATATTCCCAAGGAACCGAATACCTTTAAAAGCAAAAAAAGCGCGCAGGAAGCGCATGAGGCGATTCGTCCGACCGATGTGAGTATTCTTCCCAAAGAAATCAAGGGCAAGCTGGAGAAAGACCTTTTCCTTTTGTATGAATTGATTTGGGTCCGCTTCACCGCTTGTCAAATGGTTTCGGCGGTTTTGGATACCACTCATTTCGATATCCACTGCAAAGACTATATATTCCGGGCCAATGGTTCCATTTTGAAATTTGACGGATTCATCCGCGCCTATCTGGAATCGGATGACAAACGGTTGAGTGACGGAATCCTGGGAGCCGACCGTATTTTGCCTCCATTAAAAGAGAAGGATGTGCTGGAGTTGTTGAAAATTGGTGGAGAACAACATTTCACCCAACCCCCTCCACGCTATTCGGAAGCTACCCTGGTAAAAGCCCTCGAAGAAAAAGGGGTAGGGCGACCCAGTACCTATGCGTCCATCATTTCGGTTATTAAAGACAGGGACTATATCAAGCTTGAAGAAAGAAAACTGTTTCCGTCCGAGCTGGGAGACCTGGTATCAGAACTGCTGGTTGAAAACTTCCCCAATTTGATGACTGAAGAATTTACCGCAAATATGGAAGACCAACTCGACCTTATCGAGGACGGAAAAACCGAATGGGTGAAGACCCTGCGATCTTTTTACGATCCCTTTCAAAAGGACCTCGAAAAAGCCGAAGAAAAAATGCGCGACATCAAGGGTAAGGTGGAAGAAACTGATGAAGTCTGCGAAAAATGCGAAAAACCCATGGTGATCAAATGGGGCCGGTTCGGCAAGTTCATGGCATGTTCCGGTTATCCGGAATGCAAATCCACCAAGGAAATTGGTGGCGACGGCGATGGCAAAGGTCCGATGAATGAATCCGTTGAAGGCAGTTGCGATAAATGCGGTGGAACTTTGGTCATGAAAATGGGACGGTTTGGAAAGTTCATTGCCTGTTCCAGTTATCCCGATTGTAAATTTACCAAACCCATCAGTCTTGGAATAGCTTGCCCGGAAGAAGGGTGCAAAGGCCAGGTTCTGTCACGCCGATCTAAAAAAGGCCGCTCTTTTTACGGTTGCAGTGAGTATCCCAATTGCAAATTTGTATCCTGGGACAAACCCGTAGCCGAACCTTGCCCCCAATGCGGAGCCCCTTATCTGGTAGAAAAGTGGAAGCGTAACGAAGGCAAATCCCTGATTTGCAAAGCCGAAGGATGCGACTTCAAAAAAGCCGGCGAAGCGGCCTGAAAATTGGCTGAGAAGTAGGGATAGTGAGCAGATTACCTGATATTTTACCTTTCTAAAAACTCCAGTATATTTAAATCAAGACGTGGTTTGATTTTTGATTTTGTTTTGGAGTTTAAAGCAAATTCTCCATCTAACATGAATGGCTAATTCAAGCCGCTAAAATTTGGTGTGGTGAACGCTGTGGAATCGTGCCCGTCGCCGATGAATTCCATTGCGAATCCGGTCGCTGTGCCCTGGACTACCACAGCTCCCCAGTAATTTAATTGTGTGATGTCTGGATATCCGCGATCAGGAGAAGAAGGAAGACCGGATAATTCATTTGGAGAAGTGGATAAAGGGGTAATTCTTAACGATCCGTGCCCCGAGATCGTTTCTGAACCGATCATGAACAAGGCATTAGGGAGGGTGGTCGGATTGATCGTTGTATTATTGCTGGTCACGATAAACACTGTTCCCCTTTGGATTTCAACGCTCCAAAATTGACCCATAATTGTCCGTCGGTATCGTCATTTTGGATAGTCAGGGTATGCGATGAGAGGCCACGGCTTGCGTTTATGGGATCGGCAAGCTCAATCACCACCGTTTCGTTATCCTCGATCAGGTCGTCCAGGAAAATTGATACATCAATGGAGGCAGAGGTTTCATTAGCGGCCAGGGTCAAGGTTCCGTTTGTAAGCTCAAAATCCTCGTCTGCCGTGGCGGTCCCACCGGTTACAGAATAATCAACTGACACCTCCTCAATCGATGCCGGTGAAAGGGACACCGGTATAGACCAGTTGGTTTCAGTTTCCTTAACCGACGAGGAATCCGATACAAACTGAATTTGCGGTAGATCGTCATTTAAAATGGTATGCGTATAAACGATGTTTTCTCCCAAAGTGGCATTTACCGGTTTGAACAGGGTCAGAATGACTGTTTCGTCCGGCTCAATCAGAATGTCATCCACTATGTTAAGAGAAATCTGCTTATTGGTTTTTCCTGGGGGAAAAGTAACCGTGTCATCTTTTAATTTGTAATCTTCGCCATTTCCATTGGCAGTTCCCGTTACTCTATACTTCACAGAAACGGCTTTGCGGGATTCATGCGTTAAGCTCAAATCAACGGCAATAATTTCTTCGTTTTCATCCGACTGAGATGTAGTGGATACCCAGGCAATTTCAGGGGTTTCATCGGCAACCACTTTGTAGTTTTCCTTGTTGGATAGTACAACCGGGGAAGTTATTGGGCTGATAATCTCTATATGTGCCGAATAGTCACCGGGTGACGCCGTAGGGAAGCTGGTGTATTCAGAGATAGAAGAAGTGCCCTTGAACATGTTGGTGGAAAGTATCTTGCTGGTAATTTCAGTTCCGTCGGGTTGATTCACCTTCCATAAGTATTCGACCAAGCCCTCACCTGTACCAATTTCGGTCCCGGAACCGGTAATTAATGAATCGTTCTCTTCGCTGGTTTCAGGGTTTAGGTCAATTTCAACACTGGTTACAGTAAATAAGGTTTCGCCAGCAAACACTGAGTGTTTGAAACGATTTAAAAGTTCTTCTCCTTACCTGAGTTCGTTCAGGGGTTTATCGGCCCTTATCTATCCTTCATTATTATTCTGAAGCCTCTTCAAGTTTTTGTTCCCAGAACTTGATTTGCTCTTCAAAAAATTTAACGTGTTTCTTTTCCTCTTCGTGGAGGTCCTGGTAAATTCTGCGGGCACCGATGTTTTCTTCGGAATCTTCGTTCGTTTTTTCCAGCAAGGTGAGATAATATTGAACGGAGTTTTGTTCGCTGACTAATTGTTTGCGTAATACGTCCAGTCGACCCTGGATCGTTCCCTTTGTTTCCGGGTGGTCGGTCATGGTTTCCTCATTTAATGGTTAAAGGTTTGTGTTTATCCTAGGAGAGGTGCCCCGGAGTTTCAATGTTTTTTTGAAGGGTTTGCGTCGGCTGGTTTAAAATATTTGTAAATCTACAATAAAGGAATTGAGTTTATATATGGATGATTTAAAACAGGACTATCAACAGCTTGCTGATCACCTGGAGGAGGTCTCGCACCTATCCGGGGTAATGGGCGTTTTACACTGGGATCAGGAGGTTATCATGCCTTCGGGTGGTGGCGGTGCACGGGCGCATCAACTGGCTACACTTTCAGGTGTGATTCATGAAAAGTCCACCGACACAAAGGTGGGGGAAACGATACGTAAATTAGCCCATGCCGGATCGCCACAATTTTCGGAGGTTGAATGGCGCAATATCCAAGAGGCGCAACGTGATTTTGAACGCGAGACCAAGGTTCCAAAATCTCTAGTGCAGGAGATCGCCGAATTGTCGTCGCGGGGTCACGAGGTTTGGGTGAAGGCCCGACAGGAGAATAGCTTTAAGGATTTTGCTCCTGTCCTGAGTAAATTCATCGATTTGAAAAAACAATACGCCCACCATATCGACCCCAATACCCCGGAATACGAGGTGAACCTCGATGATTTTGAGCGGGGGGCGACTATTGAGCAACTGGATCCGCTGTTTGAAGGCCTGAAAGCCGAGTTGATTCCCCTTATCAAACAGATTGCCGAAAGTGATCATAAGCCGGACGGTTCCATTTTGGAAGGCAAATTCCCCATCGAAAAACAGGAAGCTTTGGGAAAACAAATAAGCACAGATATGGGATTCTGTTTTGATCAGGGCCGAATGGATGTTGCGGTTCATCCTTTTTGCGGCGGTGGACACCCCACGGATGTGCGTATCACAACACGTTATCGGGACGACGATTTCATCGAGTCGCTCTACGCGGTGATTCACGAAACCGGACACGGGTTATACGAACAAGGCCGCCCAAAGGAATGGGGAAATTTGCCTGTGGCGGAATCACTGACTATGGGCATTCATGAATCACAATCCCTGTTCTGGGAACGCATGATTGCCCAGAGCAAAAGTTTTGCCCGGCGTTACCAACCTCTGTTCAGCGAAACGTTTCCGAATCCGCTGAAGCGGGTATCAGCCGATGCACTTTTCAGGGCTATCAATATCAGTAAACCTTCGTTCATTCGAGTGGAAGCGGATGAAGTCACGTACCCACTTCACGTGATCCTCCGTTATGAAATTGAAAAAGGTTTGTTCGACGGATCGATGGCCGTTGATGATCTGCCGGAAATCTGGAATGGCAAAATGAAAAAGTATCTGGGAATATGTCCACCAAGCGATGCCAAGGGGGTGCTTCAGGATGTGCATTGGAGCAGTGGTTTGTTTGGTTATTTTCCGTCTTATACTCTGGGCGCTATGTATGCCTGTCAGTTTTTCCAGGCGTTGAAGTTACAAATCCCCAACGTAGAGGAGTTGGTGGAGCGGGGTGATTTTGCCACCATAAGAGCCTGGCTTCGTGATAACATTCATTCAAAGGGAAGGCTGTATTCTACCTCTGAACTGGTTCAACAGGTCACCGGCCAACCTTTATCTGCAGATGTATTTATCCGCTATTTAAATGAAAAGTACTCAGAGATTTACCAGCTGAATTGAACGACCCATGCCGGACCCTCATATTACCCGAAATCAAAAGGCCACACCTCTGGAATCGGACAATTATTGCATTGTTTGTAAACATCAATTGCCTCCGAAGGCCTTGTTCTGCCCAAATTGCGGCCCTCCGGTTTTGAAGGAACCGAAGGAGGAGAAGGGCATGTCCCTAGGCATGGCTTTTGTTCTGATCGTTATCATGCTGGTGGTTTTCTCGGGACTGGTGATTTACAAATACGATCTCCCTGTTTTGGAGCCGGTGAATAAAGTTCTCGAAACCAAAAGCTCAGAACGCCCGGCACCAGAGCCTGCACTGGAAGATGACTATAAAGTATTTCACAGGGTGAACGTCAACCGGGCCAATGTGCGGGAACGCGGATCCGTCAAAAGCAAAATAGTAATCGTTTTGGAAAAAGATACGCGGGTGAAAGTATTGGAGGAAAAGGGCAACTGGACCAAAATCAAGGTGGGTGAAACCACCGGCTGGATTTACAGCACTCTTCTGGTTGCAAAAATCGAGTGAGCGTCCATTAGGGGATATCCGCCCGTGTTTCCAGAAAGGCCTGCTTTAGCTCTTCGTAGTTTCGTGTGACCTTATACTGTGGAAACTCGTCCAGAATGGAGTCCGGGGGACAAAAAAAGATGCCACCTTCCGCTTGTTGAATCATACCCGTATCGTTGTAGGAATCTCCCGCCGCAATGCATTTAAAGTTAAGGCTCTGGAAAGCTTTTATCGCTTTCGTCTTTCCATCCTTTTGCCGCAAGCGGTAGCTGACGATTTTTCCGCTTTCGTCTGCAATTAAATAATTACAAAACAGGGTAGGATAGCCCAGTTGAGCCATTAAGGGCCCTGCAAACTCATAAAAGGTGTCGGAAAGGATAATCACCTGGAATTCCGTTCTCAGCCAATTGAGGAAATCATTCGCCCCCTCCAGAGGTTTGATTTGCTGGATCACTTCCTGAATGTCGGAAAGTTTAAGATTATTCTCATTCAGAATTTTCAGGCGGCCTTGCATTAGTTCGTCGTAATCGGGGATGTCCCGGGTCGTCAATTTCAATTTTTCGATTCCCGTTTTCTCGGCAAAAGCAATCCAGATTTCGGGGACAAGCACTCCTTCCAGATCCAGACAAGCTAACATGGCATTTCCTTTCCAAAAGCGTTTAAGTTCGAGGGGATATTATATGTAAACACGAGGCCAACTCAAGGGGAAACCTGATTTTATGGAAATCAGTCATCTATTGAAGGAGGGATGTCTGATGTTCTGGCTTTCCTTTCCCGTATTAATTTAATGAGAAATGCCAGCTCTTCATTCTTCATGAGGTGCGAAATAAAATAAAACAACGCTGACCCAAGTACAATATTTCCTGACAGGCAAAGTAATTTGATTGGAGTGGAGTCCTGTGGGTCAAAGAACATTTGATTGAACCCGATCAAAAATAGTCCCATGACAAAAGTGGAAAACATCAGTTTTATCGTAGAGCGCAGAATATTCCTGCCACCCATTCGGCCCAGGCGTTTTTTTAGTATATAGAGTAATGAACTCACATTAAAAAGAGCCGAAAGCGAGGTCGCCAGTGCAAGGCCGCCATGCTGAAATGGTCCCATCAAAACCAGACAAAACACGATATTGAGGATCATGGAATAGATGCCGATTTTTGCGGGAGTCATCGTATCTTGAAGCGAATAAAATGCGGAAACGATCACTTTGGTGCCTGCAAAAGCGCACAGTCCCAGGGAATAAAACAGCAAGGCGTACGCGGTGCCTTCACTGGAAGCGCGGGTAAATTCCCCACGTTCCCAAAGTGTGTTTATGATGGGAAATCTGAGTAATATCAAACCCGCTGTTGCCGGGATACTGATGAACAGGATGAGGCGAATGCCAAATGCCAAAGTTTTAATGAGGTCGGAAACGTTTTTTTTTGCCGCCTGGTCGGAAAGAGTAGGCAGTAAGGCCACACCCAAAGCGACTCCGAAGATGCCGATGGGAAACTGGACCAGCCGGTTGGCGTAATACAAATAGGATATAGAGCCTTCCGGCAATAGTGAGGCCAATATGGTGTCAATCAGGATATTGATTTCATACACTGCCAGACCCAAAACGGCCGGGACAATCAATTTCCCCATTTTGATAATTCCAGGATGCTTCCAGTTAAATGCGGTCGAAAAGTGAAATCCCTTTTCCAGTACCTTTGGCAACTGGATAAAAAACTGTAAAGCTCCTCCTATCACCACTCCAATAACAAGACCATAAATGGGTGTCTCCAGCATTGGAGAGATCATCAAAGCACTGGAAATCATGCAGACATTCAATAATGTGGGAGCAACGGCAGACAGTGCGAACACTTTACAAGTGTTTAGTATTCCCATGCAAAAGGCGGCCAGACCGACGAAGAATAGAAAAGGGGCCATCCATTTCAGCAGGTTTACGGTGAGCTGGAATTTTTCAGGGTCGTCGTTAAACCCTGGAGCGAACAGGGCGATGATCCAGGGTGCCAGATAATAAATTCCCAGGGCAAAAATCAAAAGCATAAAACTTAAAATGTTAAAAAGATTCGAAGCCAGTTTCCAGGCTTCCTGATCTTTTTCGGTTTGCATATATTCACTGAATACTGGAATGAAGGCGGCGCTGACGGCACCTTCTCCCAGAATCCGGCGTTGCAAATTGGGAATACGAAAAGCCACAAAAAAAGCATCGGCGGCCGCTGTGGATCCGAATTTGGTGGCGATGACGAGATCCCGAATGAACCCGAAAATCCGTGATACAAAGGTCATACTTCCAACAGTTCCAGCCGCACGGCTTACATTTTTTTGACTTTCCATTAGGGAAACGCTAAGGGTGGCAAGTTAAAAAAGTAGAAAGGTGAGGGATTATAATTTTCGGATTTTAAACGGGACGTTCAAAAACCAGGTAACCGGTTGAATCAAAACCCAGGGTTTGGTAAACACTTTGTCCGTTATTATTGGACCCTTTAACATACAGGCGTATTAAACCTGTTTCCTGGGATTCCTTTACGATGGATGCTATATGCTGAAACAAGCCGCGAAATACACCGCGGGCTCTGTAATCTGGATGGACATATACACTTTGAAGCCACCATATGGTCGAATTTCGCCAATCACTCCACTCATAAGTTATCATAACCTGACCAATGACTGCTTGCATGTATTCGGCAACATAATAACGGCACAATTCAGGTTTAGCAAGAGCTTGTTGGACGCCACGTTTTAAAATATCAGGATCCAGAACTTTGGATTCAGTTTCCAGGGCCATATTTTTATTAAATTCCACCACAGTTGGAATATCCTGCTGAGAGGCAAATCTGAATTTTATTTTGGAAGGATCAAACATTCTATATTTGGGTAGATAAATTCATAATAAAAACCGAGGTCTAGATTGCATTTGAATTCCTCGTTGAAACCTGTTGAGCCCAGGAACAGGTAAAAATAAACCTTCATAATTTATTAAAATTTATATATAATAAAATTTTATTACCTTTACGGTAATTCTAATTTGGGTTGTTGCGACGGAATTATTTATGAAGCCATGTCTGTTTATTAATTTTTAATCAGATTTAGATCAATTTGAAGGAAAAAGTGAAAAATATCAAACAAAGTTACTGATTTTAAAGAAATAATGCTATACATCCACTGGACAGACAACGTAAAATTAGTAAAATGATAGTGTAACTCGACCAAATTCAAGGATTTTGCTTACTAATGATCAACCCCGCAAAAATTACTAGCCTCAAGGACAGCCACAATACCCTTATTACAAAATTTAATCTTCTTATTGAAAAAGTAAAGGGGTCCGAAGACATTGAGGGTCAGGGTAAATCTCCTGAGGAAGAAAAAGCGAGAATTCTGAATGTTTTTAACAGTCATATGGAAAAGTTAAAAACGATCATTCCGATGGTTGAATCCAGTTTAAACAAACAAGATTTAAAGAATTCTTCTCCCACCAGCATATTTTCCAAATTATTGGAATTGGATGAAATCAGTCAGAAATTCACTGCGGAATTGGAGGAGATTGTCGAAGACCAATATGAATGTAAACTGGAGCTTTACAAACAGGAAGTACTCAACTCCCTGGAAGCCGTTATGGAGTTGTTTGAGTTTATTACTCCAGGTATTCAATCCGAAAGAAAAGTATTGGAAAATTTTTACCGGGTTAAATCTGGAGATGGAGAATCCGTATTGGCCGACCTGGATGATTTGTTTTATAGCATGGAAGAAAACCGGATATCCATGCGTGAATTCATCTACGGTTATTCCGAGGGTACGAAACAAATCATGGGTTATAACGAATTGCGTATTCTCAATAATGTTTTCTCAACGTTTCAATTTTATGAGAACCCGCCTGAAGCGTACATTGAACTCAACAAGGTTTTAAAGGAGATTTGCTTTGATATTGAACCTTTGCTTAAAGAAAAGAGGAATGAGCCTGAAATAGGTGTTTTCTTTTCCCAACTGGTTGAAAATTCCAATTATAAAATTTCAAAAATGGAACAAATTTTTGAATACAATTCCATTTTCAAAAGCCTGATAAAGAAAGTTGGTAAAAAATATTCATTTCGGGAGGAGTTCAATAAAGCTAAAGCCTTGATAGATCAGTTTTCATCGATTCAAAAAAGTTTGATTATCTATAATGATTATGAAATTAATAAAATCCTGGAGGCTATTGACAAGCGATATGCGGACCAAAAAAGTAAGTATGCTCCAATAGTCAAAGAATTGAATGCCTTATTGGAAGAAAAAACAATCTCTTTTGAAATTGTGGAAATGGCCCTGGCCAAACTCATCAAGAAGGATTTCAATATTGTTCTGGAAGAAAAAGATGTCGATGATATTACGATTAAAATAACCCCTCATCTGGAATCCAAGTTTGGCAAAGATTTACTGGAGAGAGTCAACATCGTTATCCAGGAAATTGATTTTTGGTACCCGCGGGAAACCAAACAAATTTTATTCAAGGATTTGTCGGCCACCACAAAGAAGATACAAGCTGATGAGCCGGTTGACCAAAAAGAGTTCCTGACCTTGATGAAAAAGTATGACAAGGAAATGGAACAGCATTTAAGAAAGACTTACCCTGATAAAATCAAATTGATTCATCTATTATTTGATAATTTTCAAAAAGCATTTCAAAGCAGGATCAATAAAGACAAGTTGGAAAAAAGGCTTGGAAAGAAAAATGTCTGGGAAGAAATTAATTCAAAACTGACTGACGTCAAAAGAAACCTGATGGTGCTGGAGTCGGGTCATGCCTCACTCAATGAAAACGTAAATAAATTTTCATTTATAAAAGGCGCTTCCCAGGAATTGTGCCAGTTGTTTTACGACCTTTCCATGCAACTATTCATTTTGTATGATGGGCTGGACTCAAAGGGCATCATGAATATGACCAATATTCTCTCCACCTATAATGAATTTCATGATGTGAAAAGTCTTTCAGCCGCGTTTTTTCATTACAATCAAAAAACATCCATTCCGAATCTGCATGTGAACGAAAAAATCATGATCGCCAATTGTCACGATCCACGGAGTAAAGCGGAGCTCAAAAAGTTGTTTCCTGAAAAGGAAAAATAATCAGCCTTCTGCAGGTCGCCCTCGGGTTTTTATGAATAATTGCCCCTCAGACCATTGCCAGTAGAGCAGGGCTGGTAGACCCACCAGAATTTCGCGAGACCGTTTTGCCAGAGACAGCGCCAGTGAAACCTCTGCCGGCAAGCCAACCACCGTTCCCAATAGGATGAACCCACCCTCCTGAATCCCCAGAGAGGCCGGGACAAAAAAGGAAGCCGACCGTATGGTTTGCCCCAGGCATTCAAGCAAGAGGACCTCACTTAACTCAAGGGAGTATCCCATCAACCACAGGCCAAGCCACACTTCCACGCTTTGCAGGATGCGATGAATCAAGCGGAGAATCATGGAGTTTAAAATAGTTTTCAGGCTTTGATATGTAGCTGTTACTTGTCGATCCAGTTCGCCCGCATCGGTCCCCAGAGATTTCCAATCCTGATTTTTGATGTGTTTTTCCGCTTTGGTCGTCAACCAGGTAAAAAAACCTTTCCTTTGTATTTTGTAAAAAAAGTAAACTCCTGTAATAAGAAGCAGAGTGAAAAAAATAGCCCCTATGACAATATGGCCTTCCCCGGCCAATTGAATGAGTAAACCCACACCCAATACAGATATAAAAACCTGTGCAACTGCCTGCAAGGTCTTGTCGACCAGAACGGCCGATCCGGCTTTCGGACCCGGTACCCCGCGTCCGGCCCACCAAATGGCTTTGCCCAGCTCTCCCCCCAATTGGGCAACAGGTAATAGCCAGTTGATGGAGGTGCCTATCCAGTTGCCCCTCAATATCAGTGAAAATGAAGGTCTTTCGTTTTTATTAAATAAAACGGCGATGGATCCTGTGGCAAAAAGAAATGGAATTATATGAATTGCAGATAGCCATAATAATTGGAAACCCGCCTGGGATAATGCCTGGCCGACAGATTGGAACCCCTGCCAGGCGATAAGAACCGTGGCAAAAATTAAACCACATGCCATAAAAGACATGGCTTTTCTGGAAATGCCTAACCGGACTAAAAGAGATATTGAGGAAGTATCTTGTTTAATATTTGTGCAAGATTCCACTAGGGCAGGTTTTCTGAAAAAGTACAAGATTTACTAAAAAATTGACCAAAAATCCTTGTTTTTCCCGAAGGAGTGAATACAATGGTTTACCTGAAACTTTAAAATATACTTTTGATCTCCTTCCATTCTAAATATGAATGGATGCGATCAATAAATTTCTTATTTATATTTTTTTCGATCATGGTTAAAACCAGAATCGTAGAAATTCTAAGAGATCCCAAAGCACTTTACCCTGTAAAGTCACTGCCTCAAAGGATTAAAGTTTGTTTGGAAGGTTTGCAGTTTGCCTGGCGAGAGGAAGTGAGCTTTCGAAATCAGGTTATGGGTTTTTTTGCTATGGTTCTGACTCTTGCCCTATTGCAACCCAGCGCACTCTGGTGGGGATTGGCCCTGTTTGGATCAGCAACCGTTTTGGCTCTGGAGTTGGTCAACACTGCATTTGAAAAGCTGATTGACCATTTACATCCTACCGTCCACCCCAAAATTAAAATAATAAAAGACATATTGGGAGGCGCGGTATTGGTCGCCAGTATGGGCCTGCTTTGTATTGGCCTTTTTATGATTGCCAACACGCTTCAAAGTGATCCTTTTTAAAACTCGCCGTAAATTCATTCCCCAATAAAGCGGCTTGCGAACGAGCGTATTTCTTTTCCGTTTAAAACATGAAAACATCGAATTTTTTCGATGGTTTGATGAGAAAAGCGTTTTAATGGAATGTGGATTATCCGTTTTTTGTAAAAACGGGCCAACTGTTTCCATGCTACAGGTGGGAGATTTGGAGAGACCACCGTCACGTGACGTTCCCGGGAATGAAAAAATGCCCCTTCCAGCAGTTTTTCTTCCAAAGTAGAACTGTGATACAACCTTGGATCCTCCCAAATATTGGGTATGGGACGTGGAGGAAAGATCATCATACAGCCTCCGTAAGTGGCTTGTGCGATGCCGGGACCTATCAGCTTATCCCCAAAACTGGTTGCGAAAAAACAAAGGGTCGATTCTTCCTGGTGCTCGGCAAACCAGGTTTGGCACCATGAATACTTCTTGGGATCGGGTTCCATTTCGAACAGAAAGACCACGATCTCGACTTTGCCTTTTGATGGTGGAATTTCCTGAACATAAATGTCCCCAGTGTGCCAGTTTCTCAATGTCTCACGCATGTCGATCCCGTCTTTAACCGAGGAAGTAAATTTTTCACTGCGCGCCAAATCCGAGGAAAGCAAGAGTTTCGATTGCTCCCTCACATGGGTATGAAAACTTTCAATTCGGTCATCCTCCGGGGGCCAGGAGCACTGTCCGTAAGGATTCCAGGTATAGCGCCATTGGTCCTGTTTTTCAGGATCCGGCTCCACCTTCAAATTCAGGTTACGCCATTCATAAGCCGTTTCGGAAAGACGGTTTTTCATGGTCACCACATGCTCGTCGTCAATGCTGGCCTTTTCAATCCCCAAACTCATGGTTTCCATTTCCGGATACTGGCTCTGAAACGGGTATTCCCGGGCGGCTTCAATTACAGCTAGAGAAAAAACATCGCCACCAATCTGTCTGGCGGTGGAACCTAAAGTGTATAAATCGGGTGTGAGTCGATTTTCCATCAGCGACAGGTTGCGGAGGTATTGCAAGTAAATTTGTAAAGTTGAAGCATTTAAATTATGGTACCGCCCTTTGCGCTTTTCGAGAAACAGGTCACGGGCTTTCAAAATTATTTCTTTAACCCCGTCCACTGAAAGGTCTTTGTCCGACCGCAACTCTTCCCGGTTCTTTTCATATAAATATGTGATGTAAGGAAATTCGGACAGCGCAAAAAACAGCGTGTTCGGCTCCAGGCCCCAAAGGCGGGGAGTGGAATCTAGAGCTTCGGGTTTGCTATAGGCTTCCCGTTCATCGAATGCGCGCTTGATCCAGGGCCAATCGAGGATCGAACAAATGCAAACAATCCGGGAATGATCCACCTCCAGACTGTGTAGCCGATAGGCAATCCATTTCGCACGTAAATCCGCCTGGTCATCTCGTTCAGGTTTGGGGATCGCCGGAAGAAAGCCTGCACAAAACGTTTCCATAGAGAGTTTGCGTAAAGCAAAGGTGTCCGGAAAATCGAAACGCCGTACTTGGTATTCCGCAACACTTCGGTCCACAAAGGCTCTTGGGATTCCCTCCTGCATCGCTATCCTTAAGCCCATGATGGTGGGCTGACAAGGATCGATGGGAACGTATGAAAACACGTCCTCTTTTTCTGGCAGGCAACTCAGGGTAATGTATGGCAGTTTTTCAATTCCAGCCTCCACGGTTGATTGGAACTCCGGCGGCAAGCATACGGCCAGGCAATCGCATTGCGATCCTAGCAATTGTTTGCGAATGGCCTGACTGAAATTGCCGCTACCGTACACTACGGGTAGTAAGCGGACTCGGTCGCTGAGTTTAAAAATATCGGTCATTGATTTGTCGGAATAGAAATCAGGAATCAGGATGCAAGGGGCTGTCCTCGTTGAAAAAGAAATCGCCCAGACCCATTGGAAGGCTCTCGCTTCCAAGAGCACGGCGCTTTCTTTCCGCCAGACTGTCCAGATCGAGAGCCTCTTCGCCCAGGACTTTCTCGATAGACTCCCGCCAAACTGAATCTTTGGAGAGAGGATGTTCCAAATCCTGACTCATGCGCTTGAGCGCGTATTGCAAAATATGAATTCCGTCACGAGGCGAATAATCGAGGTCCAGTTGATGCGACCTCTGCAAAAACTCAACCGTCATGTTAAGTAATTCCGCATCCGCAAAGGGAAGGTGATATTTGAGAATAGCCATTTCGTCCTTGAACGAAGGCATGGACAAGGAAAGGGTAGGTTGCAGTCTGGAAAGAATGTAATCCGGAATTTCAAAGGTCGATTCGTCATTATTCATCGTCACGCAACAACGAAACTCTGGATGAGCCTGAATCTTGATTCCGGCAATGATGGATTCCACATAACGCCGGTGATCCAGCAAAGGCGCGAGCGAAGCCCAGCTCTTTTCATTCATGCGGTTGCCTTCATCCAGAATACAAATGCCGCCTTGTAGCATGGCTGTCACGAGAGGAGAGGCGTGATACGAAATCTTGCCGGATTCCGCTAACACCGGAGTGATTAGTAAATCCTCCGGACGCGTGTCGCTGGTGCATTGAAAAATATACAAAGGTTGTTTGCGCGATTTCGCCGCGACCATTCCCAATGTGGTCTTGCCGATGCCCGGCATCCCCACAATGCGGGGAGACAGTGGAAAATCCTTTTCAGATACCACCAGCCAGCATGCTAGAATCTGCCTCAGTATTTCATCCTGCCCGATCCATTGCGGTTCCGAATCGTCAGGTTGATTGAGTACCAGCGTCACTCCTTCTACAGTGACCGTTTTGCTATTGTATTCCATGTAATAAGACCGTTCCAAATAGAATTAATAATTCTCTAAAGGATACGGATGGAACGACAACCTGTCAACGCCTCAATTCACTCCGCTGAAGTAGGGGGTATGGAGAGCTCTGGAGTCCTGATTATCGCCAACGAATTCCATAGCGAAGCCGGTGGATGTTGCCTGAACAACCACAGCGCCCCAATAATGCAACATGGTGATGTCGGGATATCCATTGTCAAACATATTTTCAGGATTGGTTGCCAGGGGTGTGAACTGCAATTGTCCGTGCTTGATGGAATCGGGATTGCCGACTAAAAATAATCCGTCCGGTACTGTTGTTGGACTCAGGAACGGGTGATTGCTTTGAATGATGAATATCCTCTGGGTCTGGCTGGATTCAATGGTAAATTCCAAAGGTTGAACCAAAGGTAATCCCTCATTGGTCATAGCCAAAGCCCGGACTCCAATATTGGAATTCATTTGCTCCAAAGATGGGTGAGACACTCCAATAAACGTGTAAGTCGCGCTATCGATCTGCCAATAGGGAGAAACTACCTGGGATTCCCGTTTGGCTTCGGGCAAGCTAAAATCGTCATCGTTTATAAAGTATGTATGGGATGAATTGTTTCCCAAAACTCCACCGACAGGGTTACTGAGTGTGATGATTATGGTTTCATTATTTTCCTGCAAAGTGTCGTCTATTACCGTAGGGGAAATAGTTTGTATGAGGGTACCCGCAGTGAAGGTCAAGTTGCCATTCGCTAACGTGTAGTCGGTTCCTTCCCCTGTGGCTGTTCCCCCGGTGACCCCATAATCCACGGTGATGTCTGAACTAAATATATTGGATAGGGATAATCCAATGCTTGGATTGGTCGATGATTCGAATGCTTCCGAAGAGGTGGTATCAAATCCCAGGGTAGGGACGGTATCGTCGTCCTGTATCGACAAAGTGTGAGTTGAAATCCCTCCCAGGGAGGTGTTCACGGGATTCGACAGGGTGAGAGTGACCGTTTCATCCAGCTCAACAAAGCTGTCTCCCACGATACTTACCGAAATATTTTGAGTGGTGTCGCCTGGATTAAACGTGAGGGTTCCAGATGCCAATGTGTAATCGACACCTCCGCCAGTGGCTGTTCCACCGCTAACGGTATAATCGATTGTGATTGCGAGACCAAAGTTATTTGTAAGGGAGACGGGTATATTTACCGTACCAGCAGATTCCGCAACAGCGATACTGGAAGAATCAAAAGCCACCGTTGGCTGAGTATCGTTTGCGTTGATAGTATAGATATGTGTTGTGTTCGACCCCAAATTGGCGTTGGATGGATTCAATAAAGTTACTATGATTGTTTCATCGCCTTCCTCAATAAAATCATCCACGACACTTAAGGCAATATTTTCTGTATTGTCTCCGGGCGTGAAGGTGAGGGTGCCGTTAGCCAAAGTAAAATCCGTTCCGCTTCCTGAAGCCGTCCCTCCAGTAACCGCGTAGGCCACCGTAGTGGTGCCATTAATTTGGTTTAGGGAAACACCGAGGTTCACATTGGTGGTTGATTCTTCGCCATTGCTGAAAGTGCTATCGAATCCAACAGTGGTTCCGGCATTGTTGAAAAAGTCAGACCCCGCAACGCCACTTAAATCGAGTGTATTGACAGTGCCTTCGATAAAGTTGCTCGACTCACCAAGGTCCATGCCCGTAGTGACGACAATTCCTCCGTTGGTGGCGGTGACATTTTCAGCCGTGGTTCCCGCGTCTACAATAGAATCGCTGACGGAAGTGAGGGTCACCGCAGAATTGGAAGAACCTGTCGTCATCACTTTGGCTAAAGTGATGTTCTCGTCCGCGCTCAAAGTGATAGAAGATGCACCTGCATCCAGAACCGAGCCATCCACCATGGTGAGCGCTCCTCCGGAGCCTGCATCGGAATTGGAATCTGAATCGGCTCGCACCATAAGGGTCCCGGTAGAGGTGATGTCTCCGTTTGCGGAAAAACTGATATCGTTATCGGCATCCAGGGTTACCGAACTTGCATTGATTGCATTATTAATCATCAGAGTGGACGTGTTGCATTGCACATCCACAGTGAGAACACCTCCGCTCACCGACTCGAGGCTCACATCGCCGCATCCGGTATTGGTCTTATCACTTCCAGTTCGCAACTCAATCGTGATAGGGCCGGTACCGGAATCAAGATTGGTTCCTCCATTCATTGTGATGACCGCATTACCGGCATCCCGAGCGCCGTCTTCAACTCCATTGGCGAGCAGATCGTTACCTATAATGGTGAGGGCGCCATTGTCCGTAGTGATATTATTATTGATAAAAACACTTCGTCCGGCTTGAAGCGTGAGCGCGCCTCCATCACCGCCAGGGTTATTTGCCGTAATGGCGCTTGTCACGGTCAAGTCATTGTTGGCCTGAAGGCTGACCGCGGTTCCGGTATTTAAAACATCGGTGAGAAACTGAGAAGTGATGGTTGCCGAATCATTAGCCAAACACCCAAAAGAGAGTGAATCCAGGGTGTCGCATGCAAGCCGGACGGTGCCGGTTCCTTCATCCAAAAATCCTACTGCAAAGGTATTATTTGTTGGGTCATTATCAACATTATTTGTCACAACTGTGGAGGCGGCTTGTCCAATAACGCTGTTGAGATTAGTCACGGGGCCTGTTATTCCTTTATTTCCATCGGCAAGGGTGACTGCTCCGGCATCGGCATTGCCCCCGTTGTCCCAATTACGACTTACCACCACATATGAGCCATTGTCTAATTCCTGAACATTGGTTCCACCCACCTCATCGCTGGCCGTAGAACCGTGCAGGCTGTTGGAAGTACTCACAGGTCCGGTGATCCCCGTTGTTCCGTTTCCCCATGTGGCGGCGCCTACGTCAGCTGTGCCGCCGTTATCCCATAATTTGCTTATGACAACGTAATTCCCATTTGCCAATGCTGTAATCCCTGTTTCTCCCACCTGGTCACTGGCGGTGGTACCATACAGACTGTTTGAAACGCTGACCGGCCCTGTAATTCCCATGGTGCCATTTCCCCAGGTAACCGCTCCGGCATCAACCGTGCCGCTGTTATCCCATTGATGGCTCGCCACCACATAATTGCCGTTATTCAAAGCGGTAATATCGCCTGAACTGATTCTATCGCTTGCCGTGGTTCCATAAAGGCTGTTAGATGTGGTGACGGGTCCCGTTGTAGTTCCAGTGGACCCATCACACCAGGTAACCGCTCCGATATCCGCTGTCCCGTTGTTATCCCATAAACCGCTTCCCACAACATAGTTTCCATTAGTCAATGCCGCAACGGTCGTGCCGGCTGAGAAACTAACGGAGTCGCCTGCTGTGACTCCGTGAAGACTGTTTGAAGTGGTTACCTCGCCCACGGTACCCATGGAACCATTTCCCCAGGTCACGGCACCGACATTTGCCGTCCCACCATTGTCCCAGAGACGACTCATAATAACGTAATTCCCATTGGTCAAAGCTAAATGGTTGAGGCCTACATTATCATCGGCTGTGGTGCCGTAAAGACTGTTTGCAGTGGTTACCTCGCCCACGGTACCCATGGAACCATCTCCCCAGGTAACAGCTCCGGCATCAACGGTTCCACCATTATCCCAATCGTTGCTGGCAACCACATAGTTCCCATTGGTCAAGGCAATTACCCCAGCATCACCGATTCGGTCCTCCATAGTGGAACCATACAGACTGTTGAATTTACTGACGAGGCCTTTCGTGCCTGAGGAGCCGTCACCCCAGGTCACGGCCCCGACATTTGCCGTTCCCCCATCGTCCCAATTGGGAGTTCGGAGGACATAATTGCCGTTTGTTAGAGCTGTGATGCCACTCCCGACTTTATCATCAGCAGAGGTTCCAACTAAACTATTGGAAGAGTCTACGGCGCCCATAATAGCCATGCTGGCATCCCCCCAGGTTGCGGCTCCCGCATCCATCATTGCCCCATTGTCCCATTTAGAGATTGGAACGACATAATTCCCATTGCTCAAAACAACGATACCACTATCCCCGACACTGTCACTTGCAGTAGTTCCATATAAACTATTGGCAGTGGTCACAGGACCTGTAAGGCCTTTATCGCCATTTGCCCAAGTCACGGCTCCTGCATTGGCAGTTCCCCCATTATCCCATTCCGGACTGGTTACAACATAATTGCCGTTGGGTAAAGCGGTAGGAGATTCACTGCTAACCTCATCGCCGGCTGTGGTTCCATGAAGACTGTTGTCGGTACTGACGACACCGCTGATTCCAGTAGAGCCATTACCCCAGGTCACGGCCCCTACATCTGCAGTTCCCCCATTATCCCAAAGTGGACTTTCAACGACATAGTTGCCATTGGTTAAAGCGGTAATACCACTTGAACCCACCTCGTGATCCATTGCGGACCCCGTCAAAGTGGCGATCAGAGCTCCTGACTTGCCATTGAAAAGATAAGCCGCTCCGCTTTTGGTGCCGTTGAGGTTATCGCCCGAGTCGGTAATCACATAGTTGCCATTGGTAAGAGGAACAATATATTCTCCAAAATTACTTCCATTGGGATTGGGGTCCGTGATTGTAATTTGAGGAAATGTGGTGGCGCTATCATCAACGTTGACATCTTTTGGATCCAAAAGCAGGGTTCCCGAAGAAACCGCCCCGACCGAGTTCAGTTTGTCCTTACTGGAAATTTCTACGAAGCCATTTTTATTTGGGCTTTCGGCGCTTACTTGACCAAAAAATTGCGTTTGATTTTTTGACCAAATAACCACATCCCCTCCGGATCCATATTCCCTGGCATCAGCCATCAATACAGAAGCGGCTGAAATCCTGGTGCTTCGCGCTTGTGGAAGAGAACCGGATCCTTGATAATCGCCACCCACGCGGATTATTCCACCCCCAGCAAAGCCGGAAGCATCCAACCGGGCACCTTCTAAAAACAAGTCTTGTCCCAAAAACTGGATTTCTCCTCCGTGGCCTGGTTCGGAATTTCCGGTTACCTTGTGCTGACCCGATGAAAAAAGGCGAGCCCTGGGTCCGCCTAATAGTCGAATGCTCCCTCCTGATTCTCCGGAATTGGAGGAAGCCGTGACACTACTATTTTCCTGGTCGATATATCGATGATCGAATTCGAGGTCGATTTCTCCAGCAGGGCCATTTTCAGAATCAGCAGATATGTTGCCTGCTTGAAGAATATTTTCGGCCTTTATCAGGATTTTTCCAGCTTGCGATTTTCCATTCGCATCAAGGCTTCCCAACACATACACAACACGCCCTTCTAATTCAATGAGGCCAGCTTTGTCTTCGGAAACATCGATGTTACCTTTAATAATCAGCGAGTCCATTGAGTGGATTGCTATGGTTCCTCCTTCTGAAATTAGTTCTCCACCCATGTTGATATTTTCTGCAGAAATAAAAAGTGAAGGAGCCGTGATGTTAATTTTCTCACCAAGGGTCAGAGAATCCGGGGAACGGATTTCCAATTGGCCATTGGACCAAAAAGCGTCAATTGTATTTATACTTGAACCATTTGCATTCAAAATAAATTTAGAAGTGGGAGACGGTTGATGAATTTCCACTTTGGAAAAGCCATCCAGGGACAATTGATGGAGAGATAGGTTCAGAGCTTCAACCTTTTGAAGCAACTTTAAAGTAGTCCCATTTGACTCCAATGAAAATTTTTCAGATAAACTTTTATTTTGAACAGGAGAGGCCCAAAGGGAAGGAATGAAAAATATAAGTGCAAATAAAGGAAAAAACAGCTTTGCTGTAAATGTAGTCATTTTTACCATTTAGATTCCCTCACAAAATCATGGAAGGGTTATGGGTCTAATACCCAAAAAAATAGAACACCATTCTAACCTATTTGGAATCCAGAAAACTATTAATTGATGCCACTAAAATTTAGAGTATTGAAGGCACGTGAATCTTTGTTATCTCCAACAAACTCCATAGCGAAACCGGTGGACGTGGCTTGAACCACGACCGCTCCCCAAAAATTGAGCATGGAAATGTCGGCATGACCTGAAATCAAAGTTCCATTCAGGGGTTGATCGGGATTGGAGGCGAGGGATTGGAATTTTAAATTTCCACTTTTACTTGCGGTAGAATCACCAAGTAGGAACAAGGCGTTTGGAAGTGTAACCGGATTAAGGAAGGGGTGGTTGCTTTGTACAATAAATAATCTTTGAGTTTGGTTAGAACGGATTGTGAACTCTAAAGGTTGCTGTAATAACTCTCCGGATTTTAACCGTACTTTTACCCGGACACCGATTCGGGAACTCATTCTTGATAGGGAAGGGTGTGAAATTCCTATAAATGTATAGGAAGCGGAATCCAATTGCCAGTAGGGTGAAACAACCTCCAGTATCTTGACGGGAACTTGCAGGTCATTGTCAATGATGGTGAGGGTATGCGTGTTGTTGGTGTCTATTATAGAATTGGACGGATTGCTGAGGGTGAGAATCAGGGTTTCATCAAGATCGGTAAAATCGTCATCCCTCAGGATTACTGAAATTTCCTGAGTTTGTGTCCCAGGATCGAAGGAAAGTGTTCCGGAATTTAATACAAAATCCAGGCCTGGAGAAGCCGTTCCTCCGGTTATTTCATAATCCACCGAAACGGTAAATCCGGAAGGACCAGTTAATGAAACCGGAATTTTTGCTGGGGTTACCGTTTCCATTTCTTCCGAAGCGGAAGAGTCGAATGCCACTTTGGGCGCGTCATCATCATCGTTTATCGTATAGATATGGATCGTGTTGGTGCCCAAATCGATATTGGAAGGATTGGATAAGGTGATTTCTATGGTTTCATTCGGTTCATCAATCAGATCGCTTGCAATTGTGACAGAAATATTTTTAGTGGTGTTTCCTGCTTCAAAAGTTAAGGTTCCTGAATCGAGTGTGAAATCTTCTCCATTGGCTACTGCCGTTCCTCCGCTAACCTCAAAATCCACTGTAGCCGTTTGTCCGGAAACCTCAGAAAGAGATACGGGAATATCCATGGCGCTCACCGTCTCATCACCTTGAGAACTTGTGGAGTCAAACTCAACTGTAGGAGCGGAGTCATTATCGGTAATGGAAAAGGTATGGGATGTATTGGTTCCCAGCGTGGCATTATCCGGATTACTTAAGGTGACCACCAGGGTTTCCATGGCCTCATTCAAGCCGTCATCATTTATGGTTAAAGATATGTTTTGTGTGATGGTGTCGGGTTCGAAAGTCAGAGTTCCCGACTCCAGAGTAAAGTCGGCCCCACTCCCTTCAGCCGTTCCCCCAGTCACATCATAATCAACGGTAGCCGTTAGTCCGGATTCAGCGGAAAGAGAAACGGCCAATTCAATGGTAGTGTCGCCTTCATCTCCCTCGGATTCGGAAGAATCGAAAGCGACGGTTGGAGCCGTATCGTTATCGGTAATACTGAAAACATGAGAGGATTCGCCTAAAGTAGCATTTTTCGGATGGTACAAACTCAATAACACCGATTCTTCACCTTCAAATTTATCGTCATCGACTACGGTGGCCGAAATATTCTGACTGGTGGTTCCCGGTTCGAAGGTGAGCATTCCTGTGTTTATTGAAAAACTGTTTCCTCCCTGACTTTGATTTACCAAATGATATTCCACAGTTACTTTTTTTCCAGTTTCGCTGGAAAGGGAAACCGCTATTTGAGGATTGCTGTCAGATTCCGTAATGGAGTCGTTAGTGATATCGAATCCAATAGAAGGTACAAAACTATTGTCCCCCGCTAAAATGGTATACACGTGTGAACTTCTGATTCCGGTGGAGGCATTGACCGGGCTTTCCGATAAATCGATCTCAATGGTTTCATCATTTTCCAAAATCGATTCATTGATAATTTGCAATGTGATATTTTGCGAAGTCTGGCCGGGATTAAATACTAATGGAGATGTGGTAACGAGATTATAATCGGTGCCTTCGATTGCAGTTCCACCAGCAATTTCAAATTCCACTCCCACCTGATTGGAAACCGCGTTTGATAATTTCACTTCGACATTTACAGAGGTAACAAATTCAAAACCACTGGAACTGGTTGTATTCATGTATACCGTGGGGGAGGTGGCACTGATGTTTCCCATCGCTGTAGTGTCGTCGCCGTCATTATCTATAATGGTATAATTGTGGGAATCAATAATTCCCAGGCCGGCGTTGACAGGATTCGATAAAATAATTTCAATCGTTTCCAATTCGCTTTCGTTGGCGTCATCACTGTCCAGGTTGTCATTGTTTATCGGGAAGGTGATTCCCTGAGTTTGCACTCCTTGTGGAAAAGTTAAAGTTCCTGCATTCAACAAATAATCGGTGCCTCCGCCTATGGCAGTGGTTCCGGAACCATTGACTGAAAAATCGACGGTAATATTGGATGGAAAGGGATTAGGTATGCTTAGGGAAACATTGACCGTATGGGATCCTGCAGATTCCAAGGTATCAGAGGTCGACTGGTTGAACGCCACATTCAATCCCTGAAGCAGGTAGGCAGTCCCGGCATTATTATCAAGATCATTTGAATCCGCTAGCCAGGAACCTATGATCACCGTTGGAGTTCCCGAACCAAAAAAGTCACCGGCAGAAAAAACAGAAATGCCAAACTCATCACCCTGTTCAGTTGGGGTTCCATTTCCGTTTACTCCATCAAGAATTAAATCTGCATCCGAATCGGCACGCAAGCTGATTTGCATTCCGGGGTTTTCCCCAAAGAAGATAAAAGCCGACCCCGAACCAATCTCACTATTATTGTCATCCTTGGGAGCCCCAACGATCGCATCGTTCAGTCCATCGCCATTAAAATCCCCTGCAGAAGCAACCGACCAGCCTAACCGGTCCCCTTCACTCTGCCCATTCAGAATAATATTTGCATCCGTGTCTGCGGTATAAGTTGTCTGCGAAACGATATTGCTTCCAAAAAAGATAAAAGCACTTCCAGACATATTCTCGTTATTGTTATCATCAAAAGGGGCACCCACAATGGCGTCGTCAAATCCGTCTCCATTGAAGTCACCCACCCCCGCTACGGAGAATCCTAAATTGTCCTGAAAATCGGTGCTATTGATGATCACATTTGCATCGTCATCCGCTTTATAATTTCCTGCAGGGATTCCTCCAAAAAAAATAAAGGCGGCACCTGAGTCGTCGAACACATTGCTGCCTTCATCTCCGGAATTGTCGTCGCCGGGAGCTCCTATGATGACGTCATTGATGTCATCATTGTTGAAATCACCTGCCGAAGCAACCGACCAGCCAAATTCATCGTCGAACCTCACGAAATCGTTACCACTACTTCCCTGGCCATCAATGCGAATATCGGCAGAAGCATCCGCTCTCAGGAGGATTTGGGAGTCGGGATCCTGACCGAAAAAAACAAATACGCTACCAGAGTCTACCTGATCATTATTATCATCTTCCGGGGCACCGACGATGACATCCTGAATATCATCCTCATCACCCTGAAAATCACCAGCAGAAGCTACCGAAAATCCGAACTGATCCCCGGCACTTTGGCCTTCGAGTATGACATTGGCATCGCTGGATGCATTCAGTTCGGTTTGACTTCCAATCGTAAACCCGGGTCCACCAAAAAATATATAAGCCGCTCCGGAATTGGTCTCGCTGTTGCGGTCTGCAAAGGGAGCTCCGACAATGACATCGTCAAACCCATCACCATTGAAATCGCCTGCGCTCGACACTGAGAATCCGAAAAAACTGTTGCTTTCGCCATTGAATATGATATCGGCGTCGGTTTCCGGGTTTAATGTGAGGGCCTCGTCTGAATTCCGGCCCAGAAAAACAAACGCCTTTCCTGCATTGATCCCACTGCCGGAATCGTTATAGGCACCTACAATCAAATCGTTGATTTCATCCCCATTATAATCGCCCGCAGATGCCACCGAGTATCCAAACAGGCTTTCGGTACTTTCGCTCCTTAAAACCATGTCGGCATCAATGGGTTCTGATAAAGAAAAATCTACGAAAATAAAACTAAGAAAAATTACCGCAAAAAATATAGGAAATTTGCGAAAAATTAAATAAGAAATATTTGTAGTCATATGGAATAATTGATAAAGTCTCTAATTCAATTTGTCCCAGTTGGTACTTAAATACGCTTAATAAGTGTAAGGCCGATTTATAAAATAGATTCACTACTGTCCGGGGAAATTTTTAACATTGGGTTGATAGTCCAGTATTAAAAAATATTTCATTGTTTTTTAAGGAGTTACCTGTTTTCGATCCATGCTGTCCGGGAAAACCTGAATCTACATCCCCTGAAAGAGTTTTCTGAGATCGCTGAAAATCCTTATCAGTGTGGGAACAGGCATTTACAGCCATTTTAGGAGCTTATTCGTGCTGTCCGGTTAAAAAACAGCCCAATTAAGCCTCACGTTTTCAAAGAATATTTTGATTTTCCCCGGACACTAGTGAAATAGATTAAAAAATAATTATAAATAAAATTTTTTAAAAATAGGTTTACATTTTTTTTTGTCAGATTTCAAATTAAAATATTTGTTTTAAATTAATATAAAAGAATCGATTTCATGGGCTCTCCCAAAAAAAAAATGCTTGTGTTCAATTTCCTGTTAATAATGATTGGAGTGGTCCTTGTGGTGGGAGTTGAATTCACTTTAAGAGTGAGTGGATTTGGCGAACCTTTCCGTTTTTTATTGCAAAAAAGCTCCCTGCAATCCCCTACCAAATATTGCATCAATTCCCAGTATATGGCAATCCATTATTATCATCACCTTCCTGTTGCATTTGATAAAATTTTTAAAAAAAACCCCTGGTTTTCGGACACCGAATTTCTAAAGAAAAAACCCAAGGAAACGTACAGAATATTTTCCGTGGGGGCCTCCACCACACGCGGGTTCCCATTTCGCAGTCGACGCATCAGCTACAGTGGTATTTTGGAAGCGATGTTGAAGGATGTCCTTCCGGGTAAAAACATCGAAGTGATCAACCTCGGGTACGATGCCTTGAGCAGTTATGGTGTCCTGGATATTGTCAGGCACATTGTCTCTTTGAATCCGGACCTTATCATCGCTTATACGGGACATAATGAGTTCATTGGGCACTTCGGTGGCAATTCTGCCATTTACTATGGGCAGAGCCGGTGGATTCCAAAATTGGCCATACAAATGTATCGGTCCCGGTTGTTTCTATTTATGGAATTGTCTATTTTGAAACTTAAAAACTTTTTCCGGAGCGATTCTTATTTAAATAAGGAAGTCAATTTGTTTCAATCGATGCTCGGGGGTGAAACAATTTCCTGGACTGAGGATATGCACCAAAAAACAGTTCAAAACTTTGAAGCCAATCTCAGGGAAATCGTTGAAATTGCCCAAAAGAGCGGAGTTCCTATTTTATTATCCACTTTGGTGGCGAATCTGAAAGATTTTGCCCCTGTTTTATCCGACACTCAGGAAAGCCCCGAAAAGCCGAACATCATTTATAATAATTTTAAAAGGGAAAAAGAAAAGTACTCGCATAACCGGGCGGATGAAACCATTCGGTTTATTAAAATGAAATTATCAGAACATTCAAGCAGTGCGCGTATTCATTTTGATCTGGCCAGGGCTTATGAGGAGCGAAAGGATTACCGTCGGGCTAAAGAAGAGTATATCAACGCATTGGAGTTCGACAAACTTCACCTAAGAGCTTGCAGAATATTTAATCAGGCAATTGAAAAAGTGGGGAAAGAAACCAAGGTTCCTGTGGTGGATATGGTGTCCGAGTTTGAAAAAACCTCTCAAAACAAGCTTGTTGGCAAGAACCTTTTTCTGGAACATGTTCATCCTAATATCAATGGACATTTGATCATGGCTGATGCCTTTGCGCGTTCTATAGCAAGAAATGGCCTTATGCATAATAAGAAGTCCTGGAAATGGGACAATATGAGATCTCCTGGTGAATACGTTCGCACTGTGGGTTTTTCCCAAAAGGAATATGTAAACAGCCGCTATACCATTGGCAGGCTGATGCTTGGGTTTCCCTTTTATCGATGTCAGGAAGGAATTGACCTTTTAAGGGAAATTAATCTGGTTGGAGAAGAAATAGAACTGATTGAGAATTGTCAAAAGAATTCCACAGCAGGTAGAAATTAGTGAAATTGGAAGTTTAAGCATGATTGTTGACTTGAATCTTAAAGGAAAGCAGGTTGTCGTTATTGGGGGAGGACGGGAAGCGACCCGTAAAGTGGATTCCCTAATGACGCAGGATTGTGAAATTCATGTGTTTGCTGAAAGTTTTTCTGAGGATGTTCTGACTTGGGCGGATAACAGACAAATCACATTGCATCAAGGCCATCTGGACGACGGACAATGTTTGGAACAATTCGACAATTTGATTTTAGTTATGGCAGTGAGCGATGATTCCGAATTAAATCGGGCTCTATGTGAACGAGCGAAACAGATGAGGATGTATTCCTATGCGGCGGATGATCCTGATGCCAGCGATTTTAGTCATCCCGCGGTGGTTAACCTGCACGACAAAGTTCAGGTTGCCATTTCGACTCGGGGAAAGAGTCCCTTGATGGCTCGTAGCATAAGAGAAAGAATAGAAGGGATTCTAAAATCAGAGATCACTCAAAAAGATTGCCTCGAAATCGAATTGTTGGATGCAGTGAGGGCCTCGGCAAAGGAAGCGATTTTTAGTCCTGAAGAGAGAAAACAGTTTTTATATTCCATTCATAAAGATGAACATATTCAGTCCCTTTTAACCGAAAACCAACTGGAAAGGGCTTTGGAATATTCTCTAAAGAAATTGTACGCCTGGGTGGGTTAAACCGTTTAAGGACTTTCCGGGTCAAACCGGGATGAGGTAAAATATAATCAGGAAAAATTTCAAAAGGAAAGTAAATTGGAACCTTATATTTTAATTATTGTGGTCGGAATACTTATCGGATTTGTGATGATGATGATCAATTATGCCCGTTTTATTCACCGATTTCCTAAAGAGGTAGAGAAGAAGCAGGCATCACCTGATAAGGTTTCCGACGAAACTGAATCCAGCTCTTAAACTGTGTTGCAATGAATACACCGGTCGATCTTTATTTTAAAAAGTATATTGCTGATTTTCTCCAGGGTAACCGTGCCGGTAAAATTTTGTCGGATTCTCTTAGGGACTGTGGTGTGGGTTTGATGCCGTTGGTCGATCATTGCACGATACGGACAAAACACGTGGATGAACGGGCTCAAGAGATTTTAAATTTTGGATACACTTATGATACAAACATTGGTGTGCTGGAATTTGGAAGCTGGTGGGCTAAAGTTTATCGAAAGCCGGGTTATCCCAGCATGTTCATAGATCAGGCTTATGACGATGTACGCGGACAACAAAGTTTAATCCCCGCCTGGGTGGATGCTCATGGGGACCAATGTTTTCACCATATCGCAATATTGGTGGAAGATATTGAATTCGCCATTCAAAGCCTGAAAAAAAAAGGAATCGAATTTTCCGGAGAAATCGTTGGAGATGCAGGTAGTGAATTGAGACAGATTTTTTCCAGTCCTGAATTAAAAGAAGGACAGGTATTCACCGTTCTGGAATTGATCGAAAGACATAACGGATATGCCGGTTTCCTCCCACCCCAGGCAGATGGACTTATGGAATCGACCCGAGGGTTCCAGAAACCCTGAAGCCCAAGATCCAAACACTTATTAATATGATTCGAAAAACTGATTCGGCAGAAATAGCCCCATATCTAAAAGATGCATCCAATACGCCAGGCGGTTTTGCTTCGGGTGTATTGATCCCGGAATCCGTGGAGGAATTGACGGAGTTTCTGAAAAATAATAAAGAGCCTATCACCATAGCCGGAGCTGGAACCGGGCTTACCGCCTCGCGAATTCCCAATCGAGGCTGGATCATTTCACTGGAACGATTCAATGAAATTGGTCCCATCCGGGAGGGAACGATTGAGGTAGGCCCCGCTGTTACGCTAAAAGATCTGCAAGACCATTTGCAGTGTACCGAATGGTTTTATCCTCCCAACCCCACAGAAACCTGGGCTTCGCTAGGCGGAACGATGGCTACCAATGCTTCGGGGTCCAGAAGCTACAAGTTTGGTGTTTCCAGAGACTATATTGATTCTGCTGAAATCGTGCTGGCAAAGGGTTCCGTATTGAATCTCACGAGAGACAATAAAATTGATCATCCCCTGAGTTTGGCCACTGGGGAGATTTTATCGTTTCCCGCCACCGAATATGAAAGTCCTCACTGTAAAAATGCGGCTGGTTATTTTGTGCGCCGAGGAATGGACTGGCTGGATTTGTTTGTCGGCTCCGATGGCACGCTTGGTATTTTTACGAAACTTAAACTCCGGTTACTCAAACGGCCTGCACAGTTTTTAAGTGCCGTTTTGTTTTTTCCTGAAGCGGAGGATTGCTGGAATTTGATCGAAGTCATGAGAAGCAATGAGGATACGATCATCGATCCTTGTTCACTCGAATATTTTGACAGTAACTCACTGATTCGTTTAAAAACGGCGTTCCCAAATATTCCTGAAGAAGCAGGTGCCGCTTTGTTTTTCGAGCAGGATGTTGAACAGCAATCCGAATTTGAGCATACTTTAGAAGTCTGGTTTGATTTTTTGAGCGAGAATAATGTTCTCCTGGATGATTCCTGGTTTGCGGAAACCGAAAAGGATGTTCAAAGGTTTCATGAGTTTCGGCATGAATTGCCGCAGATTATCAATGAGGAAAACTCCAGAATGGGCCGTGTGAAATTGGGCACTGATATGGCTGTCGGAAATGATCATTTTCTGGCCTTAATGCAATTTTATGATCGGACGCTAAAAGAATCGGGATTGGATTATGTCGCTTTTGGTCACATAGGGGACAATCATCTTCACATCAACTTACTGCCCGGAGAATCAGAAAAAGATCTTGCGCGAAAAACTTATCAAACCATGGTGGAACGAGTGTTGGAATGGAATGGAACCGTATCCGCAGAACACGGTATTGGCAAGTTAAAGAAAACCTATTTTGCACAAATGGCGGGGGCCGAAGCCCTGGAAGACTTAAGGCGAATTAAACTAAGATTGGATCCGCACTGGTTGCTTGGCATTGGAAATATTTTTGATCCCTGAATAAGGAATATTTGGAATCCGTTAGCCCGGAATTTAAAATTAATTGACAGTGGAAATTTGTAAAGATACACTCGTGAGATTATTTTTTTAACACTAAAACCAGTAAAGACGTCATGCTGGACTCTTTAAAAATTTTAGTGCTCAACTACTCCTACGAACCCCTTCAATTTTGCAGTGCCAAACGCGGCCTTTTGATGGTATTGACGGGCCGTGCCGAACAACTGGAATGCGACGGGTATGTGGTGCGGTCCGCCTCCGCAAGTTACCCCCTGCCTACGGTGATACGCATTTTAAATATGGTGAAACGCAATTATAAAAAAGGAATCGCCTTCAGCAAAAAAAACATCTTAAGAAGAGACAATTACACGTGTCAATACTGCGGCAATAGTAACAAGTTTTTAACTGTTGACCATGTGATTCCCAAATCAAGGGGAGGAAAAACCAATTGGCTGAATGTGGTGGTTGCTTGCAAACCCTGTAATTTGAACAAGAGCAATCAAACACCGGAAGAGTCCAATATGAAACTGATGCGTAAACCGTTTAAACCGGATTTTCAGTTGCACCCTTTCATTATTCCCGCCGGTCCTCCAACGCATTTAGAGAGTTGGCAAAAATATTTGCCGCCCAAGCTTTTTAAAAACGCCACCATGAATTAGTGAAGCCCGAGGGATGATAACCGAAGGATTGATTAGAAGGTCTGGTGGTTGCAAGCAAAATTAAAGGAATAGTCCTGTGGAACCCAAATCACTCATTCAAATCATATCCGAAGAAGAGTTCCTTCCCCTGATTCAGGAATTATGCCCGCCTTTTTTCAGAGCTTTTAATTCTTTTCATTGGAAAATCAAGAATAAAATCGATATCAACCGCAAGTTTTATTCCCGATTGATTCAGGATGCCGAGTTGCTTGAAAGTTTTCTTGATGAGCACGGTGCGCGAGAAAACAGAAAGTGGAATCCTTTTACCGAATTCGTCGCTTCCATTCGAAACCTGGTGATCTCGGCTTTTTTGATAAAGCATCTTTTAGATCGTTTTCCTAATTATAATCTTCTT
Organism: Nitrospina sp.; assembly: GCA_024648695.1. Lineage (GTDB taxonomy): Bacteria > Nitrospinota > Nitrospinia > Nitrospinales > JACRGP01 > JACAVV01. The sequence continues at coordinate 141,822 of JACAVV010000006.1, read as the reverse complement.
GAAAAGGAAGAGGATGATTTGAAGTTTAAAGAGGAGGCCCAAAAAACTCTTGAGTTTTTGAATCGCTCGGTCCAGAACCTGTATGAAGAAGTGTTGAAAACGGCATATGCCAATGGATTGCAAGTCACCACCGATAAAGAAGACCAAAATGATTCAGCAGAAATTGAAACGGATAAAAGACTTCCAATAAATATTGAGGAAGATCAGGTAAAGGATGAAGAAGAGCGCATTCTAGACATTTGTCACAAGTTTCATAATCTTGCGCAAACTATTCTCGATTATAAGATAGAAAAAACGCATGATCTGGAAAACCTTAAGAACCTGATTCCATCCAAAATTGACGAACGAAAAGCGAGGTATTTCAAGAATCAGGTGCATAGTGTTCAATCTGATTACGATACCTATGTAAAGAACACACGATTGGAGCAGGAACATCCAAAGCTAAAAAACTTTCGCGGTTATATTTCCATGCCTCTCCACTTGCTTGAAGTGGTTCTCTGGTTGACCCATTTTTACGAGAGGCATGAAGATGAAATTCGATTCACTGAGTGTAAAAAGAAAATCAGTACTCTGGTTTCCAAAAACCAGTTGCTTGAAAGGGTGGTTAACTTCGGCCTGTATTTTGCTCTTTTCTATATTGAGTCTGGAGACAAACTCAGTGAGGAATTGTTAAAGACTTTTGAAATCACCGTAAAATATGAATTGCCTCTGCCGCAACCCCTGGGCCTCCATGCACGTCCTTCCACCTATATTTCCCTGATCGTCAGACAGTATGAGGGGGAAGCGTTTCTTTGGATCGATGACGAAAAATTCAATGCAAAATCGGTGATGAACCTGCTTCAGGCCGGAGGGGCTCTTGCAGACAAGGGTTATACATCCGTGGTGTTCGAAGGAGATAAACGGGTTCTGGATGATATCAGGGTTTTGGCTGAAAATAATTATTGCGAGGACCAACCGATACCAAAAGAGTTACAATACCTTAAAAAATCGCAAAAAAAGACCGCTTGAGTCACCGTATTATTGAATGGAAGAAGAACGTTTCGATATTGTAAATGAAAATGATGAAGTGGTTGGGCAGGGCACTCGCGATGAGGTGCATAAAAGCGCATTGATTCATCGATCCGTTCATACCCTGGTTTTTAATTCCAGGGGGGAGCTGTTCATTCAAAAGCGGGTTCTTACCAAGGATGAAAATCCCGGATTACTCGATACCTCCTCTGCGGGCCACGTTTCGGCGGGCGAAGACTATCTGGCAAGCGCCCAAAGGGAATTGCAGGAGGAATTGGGCCTGGTTGCAGATTTGACGTATCGTTTTAAAATCAAGGCCTGCCCCGAAACATTTTGGGAACATGTATGTGTATATACCTGCGTTACCGATGATCCGGTAGTATGTGATCCGGGAGAGATCAGTGAAGGACGATACTGGAAATTGGATGAATTACAGCGGGCACTTGGGCATCATCCAGAAGAATTCACACCCACGTTTTACATTATTTTTCAGGAGCTATTAAAAAACGGGGAAGGATTCTGATTTGCCTCCAGTTTACTGTTAAAATTTCCGATAAGATGTATGAGAGGGCGGATTCCAACAGGAGTGAGCTTCCATGCAAATTGCCGAAACAGAAAATAATGACCGTTTTTGGGCTTTTCCAAGAGAATCGATCCTCCCTGTACCTGCGGCGTCTTTTTCCATACCCGTACATGATAAAGAGTCCGGGTCGCCAAAAGATACCCAGGAGAACAAGGGGAAAGGGCGAGGTGTGATTTTACGTATAGAACACCCGAAAGATACAAAAGTGGATTTGGACGATGGTGCCATTCTGGTTATTCATTTAGAAGGAAGTTATTTGCAACCTGAATTTGAAGTGGGAGAAGAAGTGTTTTTAAGTCCAGTCGATTTAAAGGCCTCCAAGAAAAAAGAGGAATCGGATTCCGAAAAAGTGACGCTTTCTCAGGAAGCTCCTGCAGAGGAAGAAAGCAATCCGGATTTCGTTCTCCATTTAAAACACAGCAGACCCCGATAAGCCCCAAACCCGCTTCAGCTTCTTTTCCTCCGGGCCTTTACAAAACAGAAAAAATCAAGGATATTGTTGCAAAAATATATGGGCCTTTGGTGTCCTAAACAACTGAAGGAGAATCAATGTCAACTTTTGATACAGTCGCCATTATTGTGATGAGTTTGAGCATTATTTATTCCATTTTTCGTGGAATGGTGAAGGAGATTTTTTCCTTAATGTCTTATGTTGTGGGTTATATGATGGCGGTAAACTTACAAGATAAATCTGGCGAGCTAATGGGACGTTTCGTCACCAGTGAAGCCGCCGCCCGTGTCATCGGGTTTATTTTAACGTTCATCCTTTTTATGGTGATTGTGTCTTTCATAGGAAAATTGATTCGAAAGGTCATGCATAAAGCAGGTGCTTTATCAGCCATCGACCGTATCATTGGTGGAGCCATCGGTTTGATCAAGGGAGCCGCATTGCTTATTATCGTGATGGTTCCTATGGAGCTGTTTCCGGGTTTTTATAAATCTGTAACAAAGGATTCTAACATCGCGCCAACCCTTCAGCAAATATCCATCAACATGAGAAGTGGTATGGGAATCACTAGCAACCTGATGGACAAACCCAACAAATCCCTGGAATCCATGAAGGATAAGGTAGAGACTTTACAGAAACTGGGAAAACTTTCTGATGCTTTAAAACAAGATCCCAACGGTATGAACCTTGAGAAAAAATCACAATCACTTTTATCGAAACCTTTGGATCAATATTCTGAAAAGGATAAAGAGCAACTCAAGAAAATTTTTGAATCCATACAGAAACAGTCGCCTGCAGATCCTGCTTGAGTCCTCTCATTTAATGCCATGAGCACCAAAATAAACCTTAATGGGCAAATTCTTGAAGATGCATCCATTTCCGTCTTCGATCACGGCTTTCTGTTTGGAGACAGTATCTATGAAGTGATTTGTACCCATAACGGCCAACCGTGTTTTGTGAAAGAACATTTACATCGCTTACGTCAATCTGCTTTCGCCATTTCCTTATCAATTCCCCTGAGTGACGAACAGTTTTGGCAGGAAATTCAACGCACTGTCCGGGAATCTGCCAACCCGGAATCTTATATTCGGATTGTGGTGACCCGAGGCGTGGGAGAAATTGATATTGATCCCGGTTCCTGCACCCGTCCCAATGTTCTGATCTATGTCACGCCCTTGAAAGCTTATCCTCAGGAAGATTATGAAAAGGGGATTCATATCGCCCTGGTTTCTATCAAAAGAAATTTCAAAGAAGCCCTAAACCCTGGAATCAAAACGGGGAATTATTTGAACAACGTCCTGGCAAAACTTGAGGCGAACCAACTGGGTGCCAAGGATGCACTGATGTTGAATTCGATGGGGTATCTGACCGAATGCACCACAAGCAATATCTTTTTTATACGCGAAGGAAGGATAATGACTCCTTCCCTGGAGTGCGGAATTCTGGATGGTATTACGCGCCAAGTGATTTTACGCCTGGCGAGGGAAAACGGATTTTTGCTGGAAGAGGGCCAGTGGCCGCCGGAAGAAATTCAATTGGCTGAAGAGGCTTTTATTACCGGGACGCTAAAACAGATTATGCCTGTTACCCTTTTGGACGGCCGTCTTATTAAAGATGGGAAACCGGGACCGGTTACCATCAAGCTCATGAGTCTGTATCACGATCTTCTGGAGAAAGAATACGGCCAGGCGGTTAAAGGCTCCGTTTCCTAGCTCAATAATTTTATGACTTTACTCGTTGGTTTGACCGGCGGAATGGGGGCTGGGAAATCCCTGGTGGCGTCCCTTCTAAAAAAATGTGGGGCCAAAATTCTGGATGCGGACCAAGTTTGCCGCGATCTGGTGCAACCAGAAAAACCTGCCTGGAATGAAATCGTTCAGTATTTTGGTTCCGATATTTTGGAGGAGGACCATTCCCTGAACCGCCGAAAGCTTGGGATCCTGGTGTTTGGAGATCCGGAGAAAAAGAAAATCCTTGAGGACATTCTCCATCCCAAAGTTTTTTCAGCAGAAAAAAAAGCGTTTGAAGCTTTGCAAAAAAGAGACGCAAAGGGAATTTTAGTTGTTGAAGCGGCGCTATTGATCGAATCAGGAAACTTTAAAAATATGGACCGGGTGATTGTTGTCGGGTGCGAAAGGACAACACAAATCGATCGAATTTTAAAAAAGGGAATTTGGTCGCGTGAAGAAATTATTCAAAGACTTGATTCGCAAATGAGTCTGGAGGAAAAAATAAAAAAAGCTGATTTTGTAATTTATAATGATTTAACAATTGCGGCCTTGGAATCCAGGGTGAAACAGGTTTTTTGTGAATTGCAAACCTTGCTGGATTGAGTGCTGGTTAATCATTCAGGAGTTTGGTCCGGAAAGGGTTTCGAGGTCCTATGGCTGAAGAAGAAACCACACAAAACGAAGATGATGAAGAGCTTTCCCTTGATGAGGCGGAGGAACTGGCCCGGTTGCTTGATGCCGAAGAGGGCGAAGGGGGAGGCGGTGGAGCTGAAGGTGATGGCGAGGGTGATGAAGACCCGGCCAAGCCTGGAAAAAAGAAAAAGCTGATTCTGTTTGCGGGAATTGCACTGATCGTTTTGGGTGGCGCGGCCTTTTACTTTTTCGGCATGTCCGGAGAGGAACCGGAACTGCCCCCTGAAGAAGTGACAGAAGAGAGCCCTGCCGAAGGGGAGGGAGTGGAAGAAGATGATTTAGAGGTTCCTGCGGTTCAAAAGGTAAATATTTACAAGCTCAGTCCATTTTTTATTCCTCTCAGAGATGGAAACCGGGAGACAGGAGAATTTGTAAAGATCACCCCTTCCTTGCAATTGAGTAATAATCAGCTGGTCAATGAAATCGTAAAAGTCTTGCCGTTGATACGAAAAAGCATCTACGCTCTATTGAAAAAGAAAAAGCCCTCGGATTTTAAAAAGCCCCAGGGTCAGATTGAAGAGCGCCTAAAAAAAGAAATCCTCACCTCCGCCAACACCTTGTTGATCAGTGGTACAGGAACCATCACCGACGTGTTTTTTACCGAATTCATCATTCGCTCTATGTAGCAGTAGACAGGTTTGCGGACGAAGGACCAAATCCACTTGACAATCGGTTCGCGTAGGAGTTTAATTTATAAAGGAAACTTTTGTCAGGTGATTGTGATGCCCACAGTGGAACCGGTGAACACACAGCAAATTCTTCAGATGGGGTCCCATGTGGAGAAAGTTCAGCAAACCATTCAGCAGTTGCCTTCCACAACCGCTTTGCAGTTGGAGGAAGAGCGCATTCTGATGGATGAAGCCAAAAGGACCGAAGTGCCTGAATCCGGTGATTCCCAGGAATCCGAAGCATCCAACCCTGAAGGAAAAAATCGCAAAGGCCGTTTGCGCCATCCCCCCTCTCAATCAGAACAAAGTTCACAAGCAGACGAGTCTTCATCCTCGATGGCCATTCCAGAGCAGTCCAATCAAGGAAAATCCATTGACGTTGTGGCCTAGGAATCATGAATTTCTGGCAGTCCTTTAACCTTTTTCTAATTCTTCTATTGAGTGGTGGGGTCGTTACACTTTGGTGGAAACTCCGTTTACTTTCCCAGGAAAAAAACGAACCCTCTGCTGAGCAAGCTTCAGATTTGCAAGCGTCCCTTCACGAATTGCTTGCCGAAATAGAAAAGTCCTCAAAAAAAGTAGATAAAGACCTGGAACGAAAGCAATCGGTGGCTCTGGAAATCATAAAAATCATGGATTCTGAAAGGGAAAGCATTTCCCGCATGGTGGAAGAATTGAAGCTGGAATCGGAATTGCTTCGAAAAGAATCCAAAAATCTCAAAGAGGTTAAAATTCAAAATAAGTACCTTGAGGCTCAAAGGCTTGCGGATTCGGGCATGAATGCCGAAGAGATATCTAAAAAGACTAAAATTCCCCTGGGGGAGGTGGAATTGGCGCTTAACCTGAAGAAATAGTCTTTTCGCTGAGAGGTTGTTGTCCTTCTCATTTTATGGACTGTCCTCATTCTCCAAAAACGATTTATGGGATAAATAATCTTGCTGATTGATCAACAGGCACAGAATATTCTCAAAGTATTGAATCTTGACGGGATTCCCAACAAGGTGGAGCAAGCCCTTAGCTTGCGGTTGGGTCAGATTGTTCAGGGAAAAGTGATCCAGTTTCTTTCTCCTGGCAAAACTCTGATTAATGTTCAGGGTGCCCCACTGGTGGCGGAAGTTAATACCGGACTCAAGGAAGGCAGTTCTTTTTCGGCGCGGGTACAGCAGGTATCGCCACTTCCTGTCCTGAAAATTGAACCGCAGGGGACTCAAGATACCGTTAATATCAGGAATCCGTTAGATGCTTCTCGACAAACCACGATTCAGCCAGGAATCCGGTCTCAATCGGGTGAACAGGCGTTACCCTCGCTATTGACCAAAACTCAATTAAACAGTTTGAATTTAAAACTGGGTCAAACCTTCCAGGCGGAATTTGTTGAGACCACTGCCAAAGGCACCTTGCTGGTACGCCATCAAGGGAAATTGCTGGAGATCGTCAATCCCAAAGGATTGCGTCCTGCTCCAGGAGAAGTTCTGAATTTGACGGTACAAAAGGGTTTCAATGGAATTCAAATATCCGCGGATCCAGCCCAACGCGAAACGCCAACAGTTCCGCTTTCGTTGATCAAAAACTATTTACCGCTGAAAAAACCTTTGGGAGACATTGTTCAGGGACTGCAAAGCACTCTGTCCAGGATCAATTCCCATCAATCCCTCAAACTCGATACTCAACTTCTTAGGGATATACAGCAAACCTTGTCTGCATTGACCAGGCTGGACACTACCTCTTTCGATGCAAAATCATTGCAAAAGCTGGTTGATCTTTCGGGAATCAATTACGAATCCAAATTAAAAAACCTGATTGCAGGAAATACGAATAAATCCCTCGATTCGTCGTTAAAACTGGACCTTAAAGGTCAACTTCTGCGTTTGCAGAATCATTTGGAAAATGTGGAGTCGGCAGACTCCAGAATACCCCTGCCTCCCAGCAAATTGGTGACTGAACTGGTACAACAGGTGAGGAATGGAGTTGACGGTATTGAATTTCAACAATTGGCCAATCAGTTCGCTCGGCAGGAGAACCAGCCGATTTCGTTACAAATTCCTTATTTGGTCAATGGCGAAGGCAAAACGCTTCAAATTCACATAAAAAGGGACCAAAAGGGAGGTTCAGAGCAAAATCTCGAGAAGCAGGGGTTTCACATGGTGTTTTTACTGAACATGACTGCCTTGGGTGACCTCAAAATCGATACATTCATCAAAGACTCGGCCGTGTCTATCAAGTTTTTTTCTGCAAGTCAGAAAATTGTGGATTTTATTCAAATGAATGGCGGGCAATTGAAAGATCAGCTGAATGAAATTGGTATTCAGGCTGAGGTCAGTAGTTCCTTGCAATCGAAATCGGAGTTGGCCGTTGAGGATCCTCTGAATGACGTGATGGTCAAAAAATTTTCCCGTTTGGTGGATATTCAAACATGACCGACGCCACTAAAAAGAGAAAAAACAAAAAGTCAGCGGTTTCTATAAAGTATTCTCCTCCCAAGGATAAGGCTCCTAAAGTAACCGCCAAAGGTGAAGGCTTGATCGCTGAGCGAATCATAGCAAAGGCACAAGAGCATAAGGTGCCGATAAAAGAGGATCCGGACCTTGTAGAAGTTTTGTCGGGAGTCGATATCAATCAGGAAATTCCATCCTCAGTGTACCAGGTGGTTGCCGAGCTTTTAGCGTTCGTCTATAAATTGAATGATCAATATAAAACCCAGGAGCCTGATGGCTAATTCCGGAGCCTTTCCTTATAATAGAAAGTTAAGGAAAAAATTAAATTCTAAATTTGTATTAATTTATATAAATTTGATAAATTTAATAAAACCTTTAACATAAAAACTGATAATAGCCGGGGTTTTTAACTTGACGCGTGGAGTCCTGCTTTGATATCCTTGACGATACAAACTATTGATAAAATTAATGGTTTTACAGTTTTGGTTTGCTCCAAAAGCAAATGATTTCATGTTGTTTTTGTTTTTTTAACACCGTAGGTGTTGTCATCTCGATAAATTATTGTGATAGGGCGGTTGCTTTTGGTTATTATCCGGCAAATTAACAGGGTTTTCTGGATTTATCTGCTGATCGCGGTTCTTTGCTTCCCAGCATACGCAAAAACCAATCCTCATCGAAACCCCATGAAGGATTATTCCTTCAAAATCCCACGGGGACTCGAACCGAACGTTAAATTCTGGAAAGATATATATAGCAAATACACCACCAGGCAATCGGTGATTCACGATGCCAGAGATTTAAGTGTTGTATATGAAGTGGTGGATCTTGATCCAAACGCCAGTCGGCGCCGGAATCAAAGAAGGATCAATGCAGTTATTGCAAAATATAAAAAAGCACTTCGTAACCTTTCAAGAAAGCAAAAGAATTCCCGTTTGACCCAGTTTGAAAAGCGAGTCAAAAAAATAGCGAAAGGGTCCTACTACAGGGCTTCAAGAAACCTTAGGGCGCAAAAGGGTCAAAAGGACAGGTTTCGCGATGGGTTGATCCGTTCAGGAATGTATGAAGCGCGAATCAACCAGATTTTCGAGGAATTTGGTTTGCCTCAGGCCTTAACGGTTCTTCCCCATGTAGAATCCTCTTTTCAAATTGGAGCTTATTCCAGTGCAGGTGCGGCAGGTATCTGGCAATTCACCCGAGGTACTGGTCGGCTGTTCATGAAAGTGGGTTATGAAGTGGATGAACGCAGAGATCCTATTTTAGCAACTTATGCGGCGGCAAAACTGCTGAAACTCAATTATGAAACCCTGAGAAGTTGGCCTTTGGCGGTTACCGCCTACAATCATGGCCTTGAGGGAATGAAGCGTGCCAAAAGGCGTCATGGCAGTGACCTCGGTAAAATTGTTAAAAGTTATAAAAACAGAACCTTTGGTTTTGCATCGAGAAACTTCTATTCTGAATTCCTGGCGGCGCTTGAGGTTGCGCACAATTATAAAAAATATTTTCCCGGACTCAAAAAAGCGCCACCGCAACGATTGGTTTCTTTTAAATTTAAGGATTATATCGATGTCAGGACGGCCAATAATTATTTTAAAATGACCCCTGATGAAATTGCAGAATACAATCCGGCATTACGGCCTCCGGTGTTGTCTGGAAGCAAACGAATACCTAAGGGTTTTATCTTTAAAGCCCCGGAAAATAAGGTAAAAAACCTAGCGGCATATTATCGTCAAATACCAAAAAAACACAAGCACGGTAGACAAATTCGATCCAAATGGTACACCGTACGGCGTGGTGATAATTTATCTAAAATTGCGTCTCGATTCAGAACCAGCGTCTGGAAGCTGAAGCGGTTGAACAATATTGGACGAAGCAATCGCATCTATAAAGGTCAGGTCTTGCGCTTGCCAGATCCCTATAATTCTTCCAAATCCATACGTGTGGCAAAGGCTTCAAATAAGGTTAAACGTACGGTCACTAAAAAGCCTCAAACGCCGAAGGAAACGGTTTCCTACAAGGTCAGAAAATATGATTCGCTGTCCAGAGTTGCGAAAAGGTTCAATACCTCTCCAATGATGTTAACTCGAATTAATAACCTGCGTGATCCGGATTCTCTTTTTCCAGGTCAGGTACTAAAGATACCCAAGTCTGTTATTGTGTCCCAGGCTGTTGAGGCGAGTAAAAAGGTGGCTCCGGTAAAGAGAAATACTGCGATTAAAAATTTCGATATTAAAGTCGAAAAAGGTAATCAAAAAAAAGCCCCCGAAGTCGATTTTTCTGATGTAAAAATCAAGATCGCCGACATTAATGGGACTCCACCCAGAAAACTGAATAAAAACCGGCCGGCCTTTCTACCCGTTTCCTTTGTCTCCTCCGAAAAGACGAGGAGTCCTGTGGGTATTATCACCGTAGATTTCGATGAAACCCTGAGTCATTTTGCTGACTGGGCAGGACTGAGTATTCTGGAACTGCGGCGTTTCAATAATTTAAGCAGAAAAGCTACCTTACACGTCAATCAAAAAATAAAAGTCCCCTTCAGACGCAGAACCCCGGCAGTATTTGAAGAAAGAAGGCAAGAATATCACCGAGCCATTCAGGAGGATTTTTTCAGCAATTACAGGGTCCAAAAGGTGATTGTCAAAAACGTGCGTAAAGGCGAGACAGTTTGGGAAATCTGCAACGAAATGTATTTTATTCCCTTTTGGTTGCTGGGCAATTATAATCCCGGAAAAGATATCAATGAATTAAAGCCAAACGATTCCATCATCATCCCAATGGTCACCCCCATCAAGACCGAAGCGGCTTAAGGGTTAACTCCTCCAGAGTTCCCTAACTTGGGTTAAAATTTTTAAAATTCTTTAAGAGCTGTAATAAGCGCAATCAGGTGAGCCTCGACCCTGGTTTTCATGTCGAAGCAGGTACCCGTTTCCAAAGTAAAACAACTTTTCGTCTCTTTCCAGTAAGAAAAAACGGCCATCGGCCACCAGTCCATTTCATCGGGTTCTTTCAAGCGACTGATGATTCCTTCTTCAGCGGGAATATCTTCTATCTCCTCGCTTCGATTGATTTCCATGATAGGTTCGACTTGATCGATAATTATTTTTCCCAGAAGCGTATCTCGTGGGATGCGGTCCTTTTGGAACAGGTAGTACCCGGTACTGTCCACATCTTCATGGAGTTCCAGTGACAGATCATATGAAATCCCATTATAGAGGGATTGCGCTAAAATAACTTCGGTCGATGGGTCCTTTAATTTGAACTCGCGGTTTAAATCTTTCTGCAGGTGATTCTCCCGGGTTCCCAATTCGTAACCGCCGGGATTTAGACAGGGTACGATTGTAAAGTGCCAGTCTTTTAAAAAAGGTGTGAAATGGTTTCCTTCCAGAAAAGCGCACACCGATTCCACGCCGGCAGGTTCATCCCCGTGAATTCCTCCTGTGATAAGAACCTTTTTCCCCTGTTCGTTTCCCAATACGATTTTTGGGAAAGTGTATACCTTTCCGTTGCCTTCGACCTTTCCTAATTGGCTGATTGATGAGTGGGGTACGGCGTCACGGACCCGTTTGAGTACTATTGAATAATCATTGATTTTCAAAATGTTTATCCTCAAATTGACATTCTTTTTCAATGGCGCAGGGGCCGCATTGAAAGTTTTTTGCCTTGCATACGTAACGCCCGTGCAAAATGAGCAATCGATGCGCCTGTTTCAGCCAACGCCTGGGCGTAACTTCTAACAGGTTTTCTTCAGTTTTTACCACTGTTTTTCCAGGGGCCAGACCGGTACGGTTGGCGACCCGGTAAACGTGTGTGTCCACTGCAATCGTGGGTTTGTCGAATGCTTCATTTAAAACCACATTAGCCGTTTTGCGCCCGACCCCCGGCAAACGTTCGAGTTCCTCGCGTGTGGATGGGACTTGAGCCAAGTGATCTTCAATCAGAATTTTACAGGTGGCAATAATATTCTTCGCTTTTGTCGGGGCGAGTCCAATGCTCTTGATTTCCTGGCTGAGTTTTGATTGTCCCAATTGGAGAAGGCTTTGTGGATCCGGGTATTTTTTAAACAGTCCCACAGTTACCGAATTAACGGTTTTATCGGTAGCCTGTGCACTTAAGATCACGGAGATTAAAAGTTCGAAATGGTTTCGGTAGATCAACTCCGATTTCGCATCAGGAATGCTTTTATCCAGTTTTTTATACAGGCTTTGGATTGTTTTTAAATCCAGCAGAGTGGAGGAGGACATGAAAACTATTCAGCCTCACCTGCAGATTTAGCGCACCGTGCACCTACCAAGTAATGCTCCGTGGGATCCGCCATGCCGTATTGACGACGTGTTACACGAAACAATTCTTCCTCATCCACCCAGGACAAGCCGCGAATGACCCGCCACATGCGTCGGGTTTGGGGTCCTTGCGGATTTTTCTCAGGCGATTCGGCGAAATACGATTCCGAATACCAGTCAGACACCCATTCCCAAACGCTTCCCATCATATCGTGCAATCCCCAGGCATTGGGTTTGCGAGAGCCCACAGGATGCGGTTTTCTGACTGAATTGGTCACATACCAAACATAATCGCCGTTCATTTCATCGCCCCACGGAAAAAGGGTCTGACTTCCCGCGCGGGCGGCATACTCCCATTCCGCTTCTGTTGGAAGGCGCGCACCTCGTTTTTTGCAGTAATTCACAGCCTGCTCAAACGTCATGTGATCTACAGGAAAATCGTCGCCAAGCATGATTGAAGCATGAGTGCCCATTGCCGACATAAATTGCTTTTGGGTGATTTCGTATTTATCCAAAAAGAAATCATCAAGGCAAACCTTGTGCGCCGGTTGTTCGCGGGAGTTATCCCGTCCTTCTTCATATTCATGCTTCTCATCCGTTCCCATCATATAGCATCCACCTTTAATGAACACCATGTTATCCGGCGCGGTTTTAGCATTAACCAAAACAGGAAATAAACCGATAAGAATTAAATTGAGGGTAAGAAAATAGAATGTTTTCATGGTCTTTGTAAATAAATCCGTATTCGGGGTTACAATGTATAAAAAATGATTGCTGAATTTTACCAGCGCACATAATAAATTATATTCACAAAAAATCAAATCCACAGTAATTTTACATTATGAATAGCATAAAGTCTGTAATCAGTCTGGCCTTTATTTTTGCAATGGTGACACTTTTAAGTGCCCCGGTTTTTGCTTATAAAAACTTGAGCATTCGGGTCACTTTGGAACCTTTATCTTCACCCAAGGGAACAAAAGGTACCTTTATTCAAACTCACTTAATCCAAAGTAAAATACGGGAAGAGTTGGAGCGGGACCCTCGATTTCGATTGATTGATGCCATTCCAAAAAGTCACGCCATGAGAAAAGAGAAAGTTTCCAACGGCATGAAAAAGGTGAGAAACCAGGCAAAGACACCTGAAGCCTCGGATGGAATGAAAAAGGAGGTTTCTCAATCGAAGATGAAACCTGGATTAAGGCACGCATCACAGGTGATCATCGGTGGAGATATCGAATTCCTGAAAATGGAAAAACCCGCTTCCGTATTGGACGCCAATCCGCTGATGGATAAAGAACATCCTCGTGATATTGCCCTGAATTTGAAACTCGTTCATCCGGGTTCGGATCGCCCTTTTGCCAACAAGCGATTCTGGACCGATTTTGAATCAATGGACAGTGAAGAAAATCCGTTTTATATTGAACATTCACTCGAAAACATCGCGCAATCGGCTATTGCCTTCATTAAAAAATCGACCCGAAGCACACCCTTCGAAGCGCATGTCATTTCGGTCGATCAGGAAAACAGGACAGCCATGATCAACGCCGGCTCCAACGATGGGGTTGAAATGCTCGACCGTTTTCAGGTATATTCCGTCACCTCGCCATTTATGGATCCACTGACCCAAAGTAACTTGGGAGACCATATCATCAAAGAAGGCGTGCTGAAAGTAAAACAGGTAGGAAGCAATTTATCCACCGCAGTAATTCAGGCCGGATCGGACATCAAGCCAGGACACTTGGTCCGCTTGTTTCCAAAGATTTCAATCAGGGAAATGAATAATTCCAAAGGTAAACCTACCGTATCGGATCAGGTAAGCCCTTGGTGGATCTCTTATGGCATCAATACCTTACCTTAAATAGGTATTCTTTTTGAAATAGATCAAGGAGTTTGATTTATGTAAAAAAGCACCGCAATGGTAGAAATCGACTTCCGCTACTGGCTCAATAATCCTAAAAAACATTTTGTACCCATATGGGATTGAACCCAAAGATTAATTTGATAGAATCAATGCTGTTGTTGAAGCTCTTACGACTCTAAAGTTTCTTAATAAAAAAGTCAGGGATTATCTCACTACCACGATCACGGGGCCAACATAGGAGAATAAATTATGGATCTAGTTCGTATTTTGTTATCAATACTCTTACCCCCTTTGGGAGTTTTTCTACAGGTGGGAATTGGAAAACATTTTTGGATCAATATTCTGCTCACCATATTTGGTTATATTCCAGGCATCGTGCATGCGGTCTGGATAATTGCCAAAGTTAAATAAAAAGTCACTCAATCTCCTCAAAAATCGAAGTTATAAAGTTTTAATCCAGGAGTTTTGGTATGAGTGTCTCCTCCAAAAAAGATTCGGTTAAAAAACTGGACAGATTGGTTTGGTTGATGGACCGTTCCATCCCTATTCCTGGAACCGAGGTGCGCTTTGGTCTTGATGGATTGATAGGTTTGATTCCTGGTATTGGGGATACTGCAGGTGCGATCATATCAAGTTACATTTTAGCTGAGGCGGCGAAAATGGGGGCTTCCAAATCGGTACTTTTAAAAATGGCGTTTAATATTGGTGTGGATGCTCTTTTGGGAATCGTTCCAATATTGGGAGATTTTACAGATTTTCTTTGGAAAGCAAATGTTCGAAATGTCAAATTGTTGAATGATTTTCTGGAGCAACCTCAAAAAACAGAGGTCCAAAGTCGCTTATTTGTAGGGTTTCTGGTTTTACTTGTGCTTGGCTCCGTTGTCTTTATTGGGATGCTCGGGTTTCTGTTGGTGCGTTTGCTTTGGACATCCGTTTAGAATGTATGGAGACGGATTGGGTAGGTATTCAACCTTAGATGCCCTCTGTGGTTTTTAGGTTCGGGCGTAATCTTGCAAGGAGTTTACGGACAGCTGGCTTTCTTTGAGGGATTTCAACGCGTCTACCAGGGCGAAGGCTCCTGGGATTGTCGTGAAGTAGGGGAGGTTGTGCGTGAGGCAGGCTCTGCGCAAGGAGAAGGAGTCCTTGATGGCTTGCTCCCCAAAGGTAGTGTTGATCACGTAATTTACTTTTCCGTCCTCAATTTCTTCAACTACATGAGGAGAACCTTCTTTCACCTTGTTGACGGTTCTTACGGTGAATCCCGCTTGTGACAGGTACTTTGCGGTTCCGGAGGTTGCCAGGATTTCAAAACCCATTTCGTGAACTTCTTTGGCGATTTTTTCCATATAAACTTTATCTGCATCTTTTACGCTGATGAAGATGGTGCCTTCGAGCGGCATGGTCACCCCGGTGGCAATCAGGGACTTGGCAAATGCGCGTCCGAAAGAACGATCGATCCCCATCACTTCACCAGTCGATTTCATTTCAGGTCCCAACAACACATCCACTTCAGAAAATTTGATGAAGGGGAAAACGGATTCTTTAACCGCCACATGGGAATAGGTGATTTCTTCACTGAATCCCAGTTCGCTTAATTTCTTTCCGGCCATGACCCTGGCGGCAAGTTTGGCCAAAGGGACTCCAATGGTTTTACTGATAAAGGGAATCGTCCGTGATGCGCGCGGATTGACTTCCAGTATATAAACGTCTCGATCCTTGATGGCGAATTGAACGTTGATCAATCCCACCACATTCAACTCTTTTGCCAATAGTTTGGTTTGATGTTTGATATCTTGGATAACCGATTTTGCAATGGAATAGGGTGGCAGGGAACAAGCGCTGTCGCCGGAATGGATCCCGGCTTCCTCAATGTGTTCCATGATACCGCCAATCATTACCGTCTCGCCATCGGAAAGGGCATCGACATCCACTTCGGTGGCATCTTTTAAAAACTGGTCAACAAGAATCGGGTGTTCTGGTGATGCATCGACGGCATGGGTCATGTAGTGTTCCAGCTCCCCACGGTTGTACACGATCTGCATGGCCCTGCCACCCAGCACATAGGAGGGGCGTACCAGCACGGGATAGCCTATGTCCTCTGCGATGACGACCGCTTCTTCGGTTGAGGTAGCGGTTTTATTGAGGGGTTGTTTCAATTCGAGTTTTTCGAGGACTTCCCGAAACCGCTTGCGGTCTTCAGCGCGGTCGATGTTCTCAGGACTGGTTCCGATAATGGGCACTCCCGCTTCTTCCAGTGCCAGCGCCAGACGCAGTGGCGTTTGTCCGCCAAACTGTACGATCACTCCTTTGGGTTTTTCCACTTCGATGATGTGCATGACATCTTCAAAGGTCAGGGGTTCAAAGTACAGTCGGTCGGAGGTGTCGTAATCGGTGCTTACAGTTTCCGGATTGCAATTGACCATGATGGTTTCAAACCCATCTTCCTTCAAGGCGAAGGAAGCATGAACACAGCAGTAATCAAACTCAATTCCCTGGCCGATGCGATTGGGGCCTCCTCCCAGAATCACTATCTTGTCTTTGGAAGTGGGTTCTGCTTCGCATTCTTCTTCGTAGGTCGAGTACAAGTAGGGCGTGTGCGCTTCAAATTCCGCGCCACAGGTATCAACCCGTTTGAACACAGGCCTGATTCCGGCCAGTTTGCGTTTTTGGGTCACTTCCTTTTCTGTCGTGTGCAAAAGTTTGGATAAAACTACATCCGAAAACCCGAACCTTTTCGCTTTTAACAATAGATCATTGGCCAGGGCATTTAAATCGGGAACGCCTTGAATTTCCTTTTCAAGGTCGATGATTTCCTTAAAATTTTGAAGGAACCAGCGATCAATTCCCGTTAATTCATAAACGGTATCGATGGTAAACCCCCTGCGCAAAGATGAAACCACCGTCCATAGCCGGTCCGATAAGGGTTTCTTCAGGGTTTCGCTCAGGTTGTCTACCTGCTGATCCGAAAGATTCGCACCGGTACCATTATCTGGTTTCAGCTTGTCCTCAAATCCAAAAGACCCAATTTCCAGCGAACGTACTGCCTTATGAACCGCTTCCTTAAAGGTGCGTCCGATGGCCATGGCCTCGCCCACGGATTTCATTTGGGTGCTCAACAGTGGAGGGGTATTGAAAAATTTTTCAAACGTGAAGCGAGGGATTTTTACGACGCAATAATCAATGGTGGGTTCGAAAGAAACGGGAGTCACTTGAGTGATGTCGTTTTGAATTTCGTCCAGGGTATAGCCAATGGCCAGTTTGGCGGCAATTTTAGCGATGGGGAATCCGGTAGCTTTTGATGCCAGGGCAGAGCTTCTCGAAACGCGGGGATTCATCTCGATGATGAACATTTCTCCGTTGTCCGGACTGATGGCAAACTGAATATTCGACCCCCCGGTTTCCACACCGATTTCCCGGATGATATCGATGGCCGCATTGCGCATGATCTGATATTCCTTATCAGTGAGCGTTTGCGAGGGAGCGACTGTAATGCTGTCGCCGGTATGAATCCCCATCGGATCCAGGTTTTCGATGGAACACACGATCACGACATTATCCTTGTTGTCGCGCATCACCTCCAACTCGTATTCCTTCCATCCCAGGAGCGACTTTTCGATCAAGATTTCATTCGTAGGGCTGGCATTCAATCCCCATAAGACCTGCGAATTAAAATCGTCTGGATGGTACACCACACTGCCACCCATTCCACCCAATGTAAATGAGGGCCTGATGATTGCGGGGAACCCGGTTTCCTCGACCACATCCCGAGCTTGCTGTAAAGTTTGAGCGTATCCACTGGGAGGCACTTGCAGGCCGATATCCATCATTGCCTCTTTAAACTGACTCCGGTCCTCGGCCTTTTTGATCGCGGCCACATCTGCCCCAATCATTTTGACTCCATATTTATCCAAAACACCGGATTCCGCCAGGGCCAAGGCGGTGTTCAGTCCTGTTTGGCCACCCATGGTGGGAAGCAAGGCATCGGGCCTGTCCTTGGCGATGATCATTTCCACAATTTCGGGTGTGACCGGTTCCACATAGGTTTGCGTGGCAAATTCGGCATCGGTCATGATGGTGGCGGGGTTGCTATTGACCAGGACCACCTCATAACCCTCTTCAATTAGCGCTTTGCAAGCCTGGGTCCCCGAGTAATCGAATTCGCAAGCCTGGCCTATAACGATGGGCCCGGAGCCAATCAGCAGTATTTTTTTAATATCAGTTCTTTTAGGCATTAATTTGTATAAATGTCCTCCAGGGAGATCAAACGGGAGCGTTCCCATCTGAGGTTCATGTAGGATAGTTTAAGGATTAGGGTTTTGCGGTTGTGTTGGCACTCAAATTTGAGCAGACGTTTCTTATCGGCTATCAATTTCTCCAGATCGGTATTTTCACTCTGGGTATTTGAGTTTGAAACTTCGTATTGAAAAACGGAATCTTCCATTTCGCGCCTTTGAGAATCATCGGCCTTTTCTATTTTCTTTCGAAACTTGTCAATTTGAGTTTGTGTTTTATTGATTTTGGATTGATTGTCTGTAATTTGCTGGTGGAGGTTTTCAATTTCTAAGGCGATGGACTTTTCGTGTTCTATCAGCCTTTCAATTTCCACTTTAATAAACTTTTGGCTTGCTAATGGATGAAAACAAAATGAGTCCGAAAACTGATTCATCTTTTGGTAATAAAACAAACGCCCTTCAAAAAGGTCATTTTTTTTAAACAACAGATCCGCCCGTTCATGGCTGACTTCGTATCTATTATCATCGAATAGTTCTGTTACAGTCACTAGATTGGTTTTGACCTTTTTAACCTGAAACAGTGAATGGACCGAAGTTAATAAACACCGAAACTCTTCCAACTCGCTTTCTTCCAGGTTTGCTGAGGAGTCCCGAATAAAGGTCTCCAGGGGAGTGTCCGTTTGACCGCTCAACCAGCGATCAAGAATAAACCATTCCAGAAATCCGAGGGTTCGCGTTTCAAAGGATTTGTCATCCTCAAAAATTTCTCCCGCCAACTGTTCATATTCTTTTTTCGCTTTGCGGGTTTCAGAATCGAAACCGGGTTGGGCGACATAATCAACGAGCCGATCCAGTTTTTCTTTCAGCATTGCAGGCTTTCATCATTTTGACGAACTCCTCGAAGACATAAGAAGAGTCGTGTGGGCCGGGTGAAGCTTCCGGGTGATATTGAACCGAAATCAGAGGATATTTCTTATGCCTGATGCCTTCTACCGTGCGGTCATTCAAATTGATTGAAAGCACCTCAACATCTTTTGGAATTTTATTGGCATTCACTGCAAAACCGTGATTTTGGGATGTGATTTCAACTCGGCCACCTGTCATATCCTGCACTGGTTGGTTGCCACCGTGGTGGCCGAATTTCAGTTTATAAGTTTCCCCACCCAATGCAAGAGTAATTATCTGGTGTCCCAGACAGATCCCTAAAATAGGAACCTTTCCCAATAAATCCCGAACGGTTTGCGCGACATAGGGCACGCCCTCAGGATCACCGGGACCGTTGGAAAGGAAAATGCCATCGGGTTCCATCGCCAAAACTTCCTGCGCAGAAGTGTTTGCAGAAACCACGCGGACCTTACATCCGGCTTCGGTCAGCATTCTTAATATGTTGGTTTTTATTCCCAGGTCGTAGGCAACCACAAAAAACGGGTCTTCCTGTTGTGGATACAGGTTGTAGCCCTTTTCCAGTGTCCAGTTGCCTTCCTTCCAATCGTAGGGAGTAGAGCAGGTCACTTGTTTGACCATATCTTGTCCGACCAGGCCGGGTGCGCTTTTGGCGATCTGGATCAAGGATTGAACTTCGGAAACGCGGGAAGAGATCACCGCTTGCTGGGCTCCTTTTTCTCGAATGTGTCGGGTGAGCGCGCGCGTGTCGACTCCCTGGATTCCAGGGATCCCATGTTCTTTTAAAAATTCGTCGAGGGTTTGGCGCGACCTCCAGTTGCTGGCGATTCCACTCAATTCCTTGATCACAAATCCTTTGAGATGAATTTTCGACGATTCAAAATCTTCGGGATTGATACCATAGTTGCCAATCAATGGATAAGTCATCACCACAATCTGCCCGCAATAGGATGGGTCTGTGATTACCTCCTGATATCCCGACATACTGGTATTGAATACCACTTCACCTACCTCCTCAACGGGAGCGCCAAAGGATTCTCCAAAAAACAGGCGGCCATCTTCAAGTGCTAAAACGGATTTCATAGTTGTTGTGTTTAAAGATTCATTAATTAGTTTGCATTGGAAAACACGGTTTTTCCACGAACCAGCGTATACATCACTTGCCCTTTAACGACTCGACCGTCAAAAGGAGAATTTTTGCTTTTCGATTTGAAATTTTTAACCTCCACAGTCCATTCTTTTTCCGGATCAAAAATAACAATATCGGCGTCCTTTCCCGGACTCAGTGTTCCCCAATCAAGATTGAAAATTTCCGCAGGTCTAGAAGTCAGTTTGGTGATCGCTTGCGGAAGGGTCATTACCCCTTCTTCAACCAGTTCGAGTGTGAGCGGTAGAGCCGTTTCCAGTCCGACAATGCCAAAACAGGCGTGGTGGTATTCCACCTGCTTGTCCAGGGTATCGTGAGGGGCGTGGTCTGTTGCTATGATATCGATGGTGTCGTCGCTCAACCCTTTTTTGATTTCATCAATGTCGCGGGCCGATCTCAAAGGAGGGCTCATTTTAGTATTGGTATCGTAGCCACGGACCGCTTCATCTGTGAGGCAAAAATGATGTGGAGCCACTTCGCAGGTTACCGGAAGTCCACGTGCCTTGGCCATTCGAACTAGTTTGACCGATTCCCCACTACTGATATGCGCCACATGCAATGTTCCCCCAGTACGCTCCAGCAAAGCGATGTCCCGATAGACCATGATGTCTTCCGCTTCTGAGGGCATTCCTTTCAATCCCAATTCTGTTGATACAAGGCTCTCATTCATACACCCACCCGCAGTGAGATCCAGAATTTCGCTGTGCTGAACCAACGGTAAATTGAACATTTTGCTGTATTCAAAAGCCCGTCTCATCAATTCATTGTTCATGACCGGGCGCCCGTCGTCAGAAAAAGCTACTGCACCGGCATCGCGAAGCTCGCCCATTTCTGAAAGTTGTTCGCCCTTGAGTCCTTGAGTAATTGCTCCGATGGCGAGCACGTTGACGATTCCTTTTTCTTTGCCTACCGTATACATCAACTCAGTAACAGACCGGGTATCGTTCACCGGATTGGTGTTGGGCATCATTGCTACACAAGTGAAACCACCAGCGGCGGCGGATTGGCATCCCGTTTCAATCGTTTCTTTATATTCAAAACCGGGTTCCCGAAAGTGAACGTGCATGTCGATAAATCCCGGTGCGACAATCATGCCTTCGGCATCAATGGTTTTGAAAGACCCTTCGGAAGATTCAACATCCTCTCCCTTTTTGCTCAGGGATTTTATTTTACCTTTTTCCACCCACAGATTGTACAGCCCGTCGATACCATTGGCAGGGTCGATCACTCTTCCGTTTTTAATTAAGAGCTTCATCTTCCCCTCCCAAAAGTAAATACATCAAGGCCATACGTACCGCTACTCCGTTTGTGACCTGATCCAATATCAAACAATGCGGGCTCTCCATGACCTCAGGTGATAATTCGACACCTTGATTGACAGGACCGGGATGAATGATCAGTACGTCCTTTTTAGCTTTTTTCAGTTTTTCCAGATTTAAACCAAACAAGGTAGAATATTCCCTCAAGCTGGTAAGGAGCAGTTTGTTTTGACGCTCCATTTGGATCCTCAACATCAATATGACATCCACATCCCTGATCGCTTGCTCCATATCGTAGACGATCTTGACGTCCAGAGCCTCAATGTCCACCGGCATCATTGTGGGAGGACCCACCAGTGTGATATCCATGCCGAGAGTTTTCATGGCATATATGTTGGAACGGGCAACGCGGCTGTGGGCGATATCCCCAACGATTGCGACTTTTAATCCTTCCAGTTCCTGCTTATGTTCCTTAATGGTCATCAAATCCAGAAACGCCTGGGTCGGGTGCTCATGAGTGCCGTCACCGGCATTAATGATGGAACTGTTCGTCCATTTGGAAATCAAATGCGGTGCGCCAGAACAGGAATGACGCAATACCAGAATATCCGGTTTCATCGCTTCCAGGTTGCGGACAGTATCGATCAGATTTTCTCCTTTAACGATACTGCTACTGGAACCTGAGATGTTTATGACATCAGCGCTCAAACGTTTGCCTGCGATTTCGAAGGAAGTACGGGTGCGGGTGCTTGGTTCCAGGAACAAGTTGATGATGGTGCGTCCTCTCAAGGTGGGTACTTTTTTGATTTTGCGTGTGGAGATTTCTTTAAACGATTCCGCCGCCTCGAGAACTCCATAGATTTGATCTTTGCTCAAGCCCTGGGTCCCGAGAATATTTTTTCCTTGCAGGTTCATACCATCAATTGGAATTGGCGGTATGAATCACCACCAAGTCCTCCTCATCCACTTCCTTGAATTTAACTTTGACTAACATATCTTTCGACGTTGGCAGATTCTTTCCAACAAAATCCGGCCGTATCGGCAATTCCCGATGACCGCGGTCGATCATGACTGCCAGTTGAACACACGACGGCCTCCCGAAATCCATCAAGGCGTCAATAGCGGCCCGAATGGTTCTTCCCGTGTAGAGCACGTCATCGCAAAGAATGACTTTTTTCCCATCAAGAGCGAAAGGGATTTCTGTTTTCTTTAACACCGGATTGTTCTTCCCGCTCAAAATGTCATCCCGATACAAAGTGATGTCCAAAACGCCCATTTCCACCTGCACCTTGTCTATTTCCTCAATTTTTTTCTTCAGTCGTTGAGCCAAAAACACGCCTCGAGTGCGAATCCCGACCAAAACCAGCGAGTCTGCTTCCCGGTTTCTTTCCAGAATCTCGTGCGCGACTCTGCTGATGGCACGAGTTATGTCTTTGGAACTCAATACTTTATTTAGCATTTGAGGGGCCAAGTGGGAAAATTGGGCAAAAAAAAACTCCTCGCCTTTTACGGCACGCAGAGGAGTTGATGCTGGTCTTTTGTTTGTTTCAATGAAATACTCCCTTAACAATCTCTCAGGATTGTCTTAAAGTAGAGACATAATTTTATTAATTATCAGCAATGTCACAGGATTCGTCAAGTTCTAATTTCTGAAAACGGGGACATTTACTGAAAATATTTTGCGGAGGGTGGTTTGGAGAAAAAAATTGTAAGAATCAACAGGGTCTATACCAAAACCGGGGACAAGGGGCAGACTTCTTTGGCAGGCGGTATTCGAGTGTCCAAAAACCATCCTCGCGTAGAAGCCTATGGAACGATTGACGAACTTAATAGTATATTAGGCTTGGTCCGCTTCTACAATCAGCAAAAGGAATCTTCCAAACGGCGGGATAAATTTGAATCAATTCTGCATCTTATTCAGCAGAGGTTGTTCGATATAGGAAGTGAACTGGCCACACCGCCGCAAGCCAAAAGAGGACCAAAAGCACCATTGACTGAAGAAAATGTTGAATGGCTGGAAACAATCATCGATGCGATGAATGAGGAGTTAAAACCGCTCAACAGTTTCGTGCTACCCGGAGGAAGCCAGGTGACCGCATTTTTGCATCAGGCCAGAACTGTGTGCAGGAGGGCCGAAAGGCAAGTTCTGTTGATCCCGGAAGAAGAGCAGGTTAGCGGACTGATATTGACCTACGTGAACCGCCTGTCCGACGCCCTGTTTGTCTTCAGCCGCTGGGTTGCCTCAACACTGAACGAAAAAGAATTCCTCTGGGAACCCGGCATGTCCGAAAACATCGATTGGGACTGGCGGGAGTAGGGGGCTTCCAGGAAGATCCTTAAGGAAAAATTTTTTTTCTCAGTTTGAGTCTAAAGCTTTAAGAAATTCAATTAATTTAGGCCAGTGGTTTTTGGTGAGAAATTGCTCCACGTTTTGTTTGTCGGAATTGTTCTTGTTGTGGAATTTTAGAAAATCCCTTTGGAAGACGGTTTGGTCTTTTTTCGAGGAAAAGTCATAGGTCCTTAATAGATTGATCCCCTTATTCCCTCCGATACCTTTCAGGGAATGGCAGAAGATGCAATTGTCTTTGAACGACTGGGCACCTGCATTGATATTGGGGTATTTCTTCTCCACCATTTTGAGTGGCGCATAGTAATCATCCAGGCGGACGAATTGGAGTTGGCGGATATTGGCGGTCAGGAAGCGTTCCTGAAAAGGAGCTTCCACGCCATTGGGAACTACGATCAGGAGAGGATTGAGCCAGGACGGTTTTTTATATTCGGGGCCGATAGCTATTTGGGTCGCCAGCTTTAGTTTGTACCTGTGTACATCCTTCATCGACACGATGCCCTGGTAGTCATCGAAACAGTTTAGCAATAGGGCGTCGGAAGCGTATTCGGGATCGAATCTTTCTGCAAGGTTCTGAAGCGAGATAACGGTCAGTTTTGAATTGCGGTAATCCATTGCGCGGTCGAAGTAAGCACTGCGAATTGTTTGGGTACCGAAAACCATAAATTGATCCAGAGTGAAGGTCTCTGTTTTGCCATAGGTGTCAATAATTTCGAAAACCTTATCCGTTTCTGCATGGACCTGGCCGTTCAAAAGCGACAAACAAATCAAAAGTCCCTGGAATAAATATTTGAGCTTTGTTTGGTAGATGTTCATATTGCCGTTGGGGCCTATTTAAAATATGCTAAAATAGTTAATTATTTACAATTTAAAGGAATTTGACACTATTAACCGAGGCAAGCCTCCTTCCGAACAGCACGCTTGGCCGTCCTTTATAATCTATTAATACAAAGTTTATCATGGAAAACACAACTTTAGACATTACGAATCCTGCCAGCAATAAGGATACCCGCGCGTATTCGATTTCCTGGAATCTGACCAAGCGTTGCAACCTGAATTGCGACCACTGCTACCTCGATGCCGATTTCCGCGGCGGCTTTCGCACGGACGAGCTTTCCACCGAGGAATGTTTCAATGTGATCGATCAGATCGCCGAGGTCAACCCGAACGCGTTCCTGATTCTCACTGGCGGCGAACCGCTGTTGAGGCCGGATATCTATGATATCGTCCGTTATGCGGCCGACAGAAAATTTATGGTAGTTTTGGGAACGAATGGCACACTCATCAATCACGCCAACGCGAAAAAGATTAAAGAAGCCGGTGCGCACGGAGTGGGAATCAGTATCGATTCGATGGATCCGATCAAGCACAACCAGTTTCGCGGCATGACGAATGCCTGGGAGAATACCACAAAAGCCCTCGAAATATTGAATGAGGTGGGCGTTGACTTTTTGATCCAGATGTCGGTTTCGGACATGAATTACACGGAAATCCCGGACGTGGTGGCCTACGCTGAAAAAATGGGAGCGGTGGCTTTCAATTTATATTTTCTGGTCTGCACGGGGCGAGGGCAGGGCAATACCGACATTTCCAATGAAGCCTATGAACAGGCCTTGAAGCTTCTGTACGATCAGCAAATGCAGTACAAGGGCCGATTGATGATCAATTCGAAATGTGCACCACAATACAAGCGGGTGGTGTACGAGAACGAGCCCGATTCTGTTTACACGCGGACCTATTCCGGCGGGTGTCCCGCGGCGACGCATTACAGCCGTATTTCTCCCGAAGGCAACCTGACGCCTTGTCCGTTCATCACTGAATCAGTGGGAAATTTAAAAGAAAACACCTTCAAGGATCTGTGGTACAACGCGCCCCTAATGAAAGATTTGCGTGATCGCGACAAGCTCGAAGGCCGGTGCGGTACTTGTGAATTCTCAGCCATGTGTTCTGGATGCCGTGCCCGTGCCTTTGCTGAAACCGGTAACTATATGGCGGAAGACCCGTCCTGCGATTACGAACCGGGTCAGCATGGTGGTAAAGAGATCACTCTGAAGGTAGAAGACACATTGGGGCTTGAAGTGGTGTATGAGCTTCCCTGGACACCGGAAGCAGAGCAGAGGCTGGAGCGTATTCCGTCATTTGCCCGTGGTATGGTGGTGAAGGGTGTCGAGAAGTTTGCTCGCGAAAAAGGTTTCAATGAAGTTGATGAAGCCATCATGCGTCAATCGCGGGAAGAGATGATCACAAAGCGTGGCGCAATGTTTCCGTTTCTTAAGAAATTCATCAATTCAGAAAAGTTTTAAAATTTTGGGCTCCGTTGAGCCATCATTTTTCGGTTTCCACAATCGTACCAATCTGAAGCAAAGGTGAGCGAATTTTTATTCCTGCCCTTTTAGTTTCGTTAAGGTTTATTTCAAATTTTATTTTACCGTCTCGTTTAACAAAATGGATCATTCCTCCACTGGATCCAAAGTTGTTCATATCGCTGACGGTTAAGATGGAGTGCGAACGCGATTCTTTGAATATATTCGAAAGTTTGGATTTGAGTGATTGGGAAATAAATAAAACTTGGTTACCCTTTAAATCTTGTGGTCTGGAATCATAATTGATTTTAAGAGATTTGCCTTTAATCATCAGTCCTTCCACAGCTTTTAGAACTTGGTACATGTCTTTGTTTCCAAGTACCAGAATATTTATTTCCTTACTGGAAGCTGAGTTTAAGTGGGGCCATTCAACGTATCCCATGATTTTTTTGATAAGGATCGCCTTAACCTTGTCTTCCAGAGAAACTCCCCAACCAGGGTTGGGAAGGCCGGCCAGAAATAACACTAGCAAAAGTACCTTGGGCCAGTGACAGGATATCTTCCTTATGTTCCTTAATATTAAGTGCATGGTAGTTTGGAGGCACTCCTGCACAGTTGATTATCAATAAGTACCTTCAATATCTCCATGTAACTTTTCCATAAATCGAGCGTTCAACTTGTGTCCTTGCCTGGAACTGAAACCTTTCGTTTCCAAATTCCAAATGCTTTGAATCTTGTAAATTTTGACCCACCAGACTTAACTCCAATTCTGGAATTGGTTTCCAACCTATGCGCAAATCTAAACGAACGTAATGTGAAACGTCCATTGACTCAAGAGAATCGACAAAATAGACAATAGTGTCGAATTCAAAATTATGAGGTAGACTTAAATACGAACGAAAATTGTATTGAAACTCAGGGTCTTTGTCTTCATCATCCTCGAAGGTTGTATCCAAACTGGTTGCATCCTTGTTTAAATCTAGTTGAAACCAGGTAAAGCCTCCGGTAAGGCGCCACCATTCGAAGGGTTGCCACTGCGCCATCCATTCAATACCATAGGACTCTCCAGAGCCTTTATTATCAAAGGACAAAGGAACAACAGGAACCAGGGTGCGGCCAACCCGGTCAAAACCAAAGGATTCCTGTTCAGCTGTCAGGATTTCGTTATAAATATTGAAAAAGGAAGCGATATCAAAGGACAATTTCTCAGTTACCTTGATACGGTAACCCGATTCAAAAGCCAGCAGGTCTTCTGAATCGTAGTCCAGGCTTCCTGTATTTTGTATTACCGTGTTGAAACCGGCAATGTTCACCGTCCGGTTATTTACTTTAACTGAATCTGTCACCCTTGATGGTGTTCGAACGGCACGTGATACAGAACCCCAAAGGGTATGTTTGGTATTAGGAGTCCAGGCTAATTTTGCACTGGGTTGATATTCAAACCCTGTGTAATTATTGGCTGAAAACTTCGAGCCCAGGGTCAATCGTAATTTTTCAGGAATAATCTGAATGGCATCCTGCACGAAAAATGCGGTGTTGTAATTCAGACGATCATCGGGAGTGAAAATGATGTTGCCACTGTTTTCAAAGGAGTCGACGATATATCGATGATTTAGGCCCCAGGTAATTTCTTGACGTTTTCCCCAGTGAAAGCGATGCTGGAATTCTGCATCATAAGTATCTAGTGTGAACTCAAGCCCGTTCCCTTGAAAATCACGGCTTTCCCGATCAAAGTAAAGCTGGAGTGAAAGGTTGGAGTCATTGGAAAGAGTTCTTTCCCATTTTGTTAAAAAATGGCCTCCGGTAACAAGCGTTTCATCATCAAAACTTGTAGCAAATGGAGGGTTGGGTAAAAGCAGGTTGTCCTTGATACGGTTACCACTTTCTCCGGAATAAATGTTTCCCTGTGCGGTTAAAGTATCTTTTTCTGAAAGGTCGAGGTCCATTCGAAAACCACCTCGTGCCGCCTCCGATTCATCTGCGGCTCTCTCACCCTCAAACCCTACAAATTCGTCCCGATTGTAATATTTTCCAAATACACGGAAGTTGCCTTTTTTTCTTATCTTGCCTCCATATCGAAATGTTCCAAATCCGCGTTCTTCGGTTCCCGCTCCTGAAGAAACGAGCAAACCTTCTGTGTCTTGAGCTTTTTTCGTGATGATATTGATAACGCCGTTTACAGCATTAGCGCCCCAAATGGTTGCACCTGGTCCCCGAATGACTTCTATTCGATCAATATCTTCCAGAACCGTATCATGTGCGTCCCAAAATACTCCGGAGAATACAGAGGAATATATGGTCCGGCCATCAATCAAAACCAATAACTTATTTGCAAACCTGGAGTTAAAACCCCGGGAAGTCACCGCCCAGGTATTAGAGTCAAGATGCGCCACATGTAAACCAGGAACTATCCGTAGACTTTCGGGTATATTTGTTGCGCCGGATCGCCTAATATCCTCTTGAGTGATCACATAAATTGCTGAGGACGCTCCCCAAAGATCTTCTTTTTTTTTGGATACGGAGGTTACTTTAATATTTACCAATTCTTCAAGAGACAGAGAGTCCAGCTCTCCCAAAGAAATGTTTTCCGATCCTGCAGGTTGGGGTTGAGAAACCGCTTTGCCTGGGACTGATAAGTGGAGGGTCAGGAGTCCCAATAAAAAAAAAGGAAATAAACTTTTCCTGTAACCGTTTTCAATATTATTTCCAAATAAAAAAACAAGTTCCATCCAAGAAATCCTTTAAATGAAAAAAAAGGGCTTTTGAGGGTTGTCATGCCCTGAAAAGCCCCTGTTAAATATTTACTCAATGGCCTACGATTTAATGCATGGAACCGCCACTTCCTTCTTCTTTATGGTGGTCACTTTTCATGGGTTTCTCATGTTCGCCACCGCTACCTTCTTTCTTGCCATGGTGATCAGCATCGGAATACCCGTGGTCACCTTTGGAACCATGTTTTTTTTCATATTCTCCATGGTCGCTGGAACTTGACTTATGCATGGAATCTGATCCGCTTCCTTCGTCATAATGTCTGTCATTTTTTTGCATATCTCCACCACTACCTTCTTCCATTTTACTGTGACCGGGGTCGGCGAAGGATTGGACCGGCAAGGAAATCAAAGCAAAAACTGCAAAAATCACAAAGGCCGATAACTTTTTCATCAACACAATCTCCTATTCAACAATTTTATCAATTCAATTCCCCTCACAAAAATCTGTGAAGTCCCATTATATAGATTGATGAGCGTCTTTGGAAAAGAAAAAATGAAATGTGCTGACTTAGGGGGGGTATTTAACCGGTTTTTTTCACAAAGGAATTATAAAATCCTTTTTTACTCAAGGATCGCTGGGTTTCGCTGGCGTTTTCCTTTGTAGCAAAATTTCCTACCTGCACCAAATAAGTTCGAGAAGAATTGCCTCCCCTGGAACGTGTGGCCAGTTTTACGGGGAATCCACTTGCCTTGACCCGGTTATATAATTTCTGGGCATTTTCTTTATTATTAAAAGCGCCTAATTGGATCACGTATTTGCCCGAAGAATTTAAAATTGGTGGTCCCGATTTTTTGATAGGTGTGGTTGGAGGCAGAACCTGTCTCGGGGGTTTTGTTGGAGCTCTTTTTGCAGGTTGTGGTGTGGACAGGATCGGATTTCGGGATAAGCTTTCTTTGCTGTTTCTTTTAACCGGATTTTGTGAAAGTATGCTGGAAGCGGATTTCCGTACAGGTGATTTTGGTGGAACAGCTTTATCGTTTGATGCTGGAGGTTTATTGCCATTTCTAATAGGAGGTAAGGGCGCATTTTTATTTTTGGGTAAAATAGGAACAGGTTGAAGTTCCGGTGAACCGGGAACCGAGGTCTTTGCTTGTTCAGCCGACTCATTTTTACTCGTTGCTGTGGAAACACTTTTTATTCCAAAATAAAGCGCCATCACAAGGGAAACCCCAACAAGTGTTATCAGAAGCATTTTGGTATTTTTCGATCGTATCTTTTTCTCGGCTTCCAATTCCGCTTCGATCTCAGCATCTTCCATGATTTCTTCGATGCGCTTATTGTATTTACTTTTTTCTTCAATGGTTTCGAGTGGCATGGCTTTTTGGTGGTTTGAGGTTTGGAGATAAATTCGAGGCTAATAAACCGGTGATTACCCCTTAAATGCGGGTTGGTTTGGGCTGGGTGGATAATCCAGGTTCCGGAAGATTCGTTTGTTGAAAAATTCTCGCTGATTAATCCATCATTAACAGGTTTAACCCAGCCAAATTTTAGTTTAGTATATCGACCTCGTATAATGGTGTCAAGCGAAACAAGGGTTTAAATAAAAGAATTTTTACTTAAAAATCAATGGTTTGTGCCTACTATGGAAATACCTCCCGGGAAAAATGAAAGTGTTGATTTATCGGTAAATCTAAAGCACTTGCGGTTCAGGAATCCGGTGCTCGCGGCTTCTGGAACTTTTGGATACGGACTTGAGTACACGTCCTTTATCGACCTGAACGAACTTGGTGGATTCTCTACCAAAGGGCTCTCGTTAAAACCTAGAATAGGGAATCCGGGTCCGCGAATGATTGAGACGTCTTCGGGCATGTTGAATGCCATCGGCCTGGAGAATATTGGTATTGAAGCATTTATTCACGAAAAAGTTCCTAGACTGGCTAACTATGACACCAGGGTTCTGGCTAACTTTTTCGGTGAATCCGTGAACGAATATGTGGAAGCGGCCCAATCCCTATCGGAAGTAGAGAGAGTGGATGCTCTGGAAATGAATATATCCTGTCCAAACGTCTCCGATGGATTGCATTTTGGTTCGTATCCCGACCGAATCGAGGAAGTAGTAAGCCGCGTTAGGAAAGTGACAAATAAGTTGTTGGTCGTCAAATTGTCTCCAAATGTGACTAGTATTTCTGACAACGCAAAAGCGGCTGAAGCGGCGGGGGCAGATGCTCTTTCCGTGGCGAATACGCATGTCGGGATGTTTATCGATATTGAAACCAGAAAACCCTATTTGGCTAATAAGACGGGAGGACTCTCTGGACCTGCAATTAAACCGATTGCCTTGGCCCAGGTATTTCAGACATCAAGGGCAGTGGATATTCCCGTTATAGGAATTGGGGGTATCAGCTCCTGGCAGGATGCTGTGGAATTTTTAATGGCCGGTGCCAAACTGGTTCAAGTGGGAACAGCTAACTTTATTGATCCGGCGGCGACTGTAAAAATTGTTCGAGGAATTCGAAATTATTGTGAAAAGGAAAGAATATCCAAACTGGATGAATTGAACTTGTTATAAAGTCTTAAAAATTTGCCAGGTTCTAAAGGTCTAATCACAATAAACCCTAGGCACTCTTTTGCTTATGCCGCAAAAAATTTCGTAGGGTATCGTTTCGGCCCATTCGGCCATGTTTTCAGACAATATCTCCTGATCCCCTTGTTTCCCCAGCAGAATCACTTCATCCCCCACCCTGGCAGTGGGCACCGACGATATATCGACTAAACACATATCCATGCAAATGGTTCCCACCTGTGGAACCAATTGTCCCCCCACCAGTACTTTCATCCTGTTCGATAATTTCCGCGACAAGCCGTCAGCGTATCCCAAAGGTAATGTTGCAATGAGGCTTTCCTGTGAAGTCATGTACCTTCTCCCGTAGCTGATGGAGGATCCTTCAGGAAGGCGGTTGATTTGAATGATTCGGGTTTTCCACTGCATGACAGGCGAAAGGTTGAACCCGGGTGCGAGAAATGGTTTCAGGTGAGGTGAGGGCAGAGCCCCGTACAGGATAAGTCCTGGGCGAACCATGTCGAACACTGAATCCTTAAACCTGATTATAGCAGAACTGTTGGCGCAGTGAACAAGCGGTCGTGGATTGACGGATAGATTCGATTCGCTCAAAAGCATTTTAAAGCGTTTAATTTGGAATTGCGTGTATTCAGGGTCGGGTTCGTCAGCAGATGAAAAATGGGTGGTTATCCCTTCCAGCCGTAGGGATTTATGCTTTTGAATGCTTTTCAGCAAAGGGAGAAAATCTTTTGGCAAAACCCCCAGGCGTCCCATTCCGGTATCGACTTTTACATGAACCCCTACAGAGGTATCACGAAGCCGGGCTCGTTGGGCAAGGGTTTCTACTATCGCTGGAGTAAAAACGACTGTAGAAAGTCGTTGCTGAATCAAATCATCGATTTCATCCGGCAAGACACCAGTTAAAATCAATAGGGGGGCTGTGACGCCCTCATTTCTAAGCTCAATACCCTCCTCTATGATGCCAACGCCTAACCAGTCTGCGCCAGCCTCCAAAGCGGCCTGAGCGCAGGGTAGTGCACCATGACCATATGCATCTGCTTTCACAACGGCAAGTAATTTTACATCAGGGTCCGTTAAAGCATTAATGGCTTTTAAATTGTTTTTAAAGAGGTCCAGATTGATTTGGACAAAGGTGGCGCGATGGATGGACATGAAGCCCTGGGCTGGAGGTTGGATATAAAGGGTCCGACGGCTGAGCGTTTATTCGCGACGTGTTCTGCCAGTATTAGATAGCCGCCGCATTTTTTTTACCGCTACACCCGTTTTGCGCATTGGGCGACATGACATAAAAGATTCGTCCTTGGTTTTTTTTCGGACCAGATAACCCCGGTCACTGTAAAAATTATAAGCCATGGCATTGAAACCGTTTTCTTCTTCGCACCAATAGGTGAAGCCACAACCTTCAGGGAACATGTAATCTATATGGACAATGTCGCCATTAAAATCAGTGTTTTTACTGTCATGGTCGTACAGGTTCCTGCAATCCTGACTACTGGGCAGTTTCCAGTCACTGAACCCGGCAAATTTCTCTTCGTTTAACTTATCGACAAATTTTTTGGCGCCTTTCCAGGTGCACCACTTGCCCTTTATCTGGTAACTGTCTTCCTTGAGCCACATCAATTGGTACTTCGTATCAGTCAAAGTACCGTCATCATTATCTTGAAATCGTTCGCCATCATCAGACATTTATTATAATCCTGCAAAAGGAAAAAAATTTTTTGAAACGTTCTCTCTTGAATTCGAGTGACAACTAAAAAATATAATAATAATATTGGTTTTGTAAGTTCAACCCTTAAATGGAATTTGGTCCACATAATTGCATTAGTATACCCTGGCCGAATAACCAGCTTCCATTGATAAGTTTCCATTAATTTCCTATAGATCCCAAAGGCTTGTTATGACCCAAATAGAAGTTAAAACTTTTTTTTATGATCTGATTCACTGTAAAGATAAAATCCTCTCAAACTTTGACCAATGGGATGAAAAGTATCCTGATGACGAAAGAGGGGCTCTGGTTGCGGGAATTCAGGAAAGTCCCAACGATCAACTTATTAATTTTTTGATGAACGTGCAAAAGTTAGCCAGCGGATTTCAGCAAATTCAGGATATGATCACCGCCGCCGAGCAAGCTGAAGTGGAAGAGGCCATGCGGGACGACGACGATGATGACGATGACGACGATGATTAAAAAGGATTAAAATCCCGTTTTTTTCAAGGTTCCGGTTTTTGGTTCGATTTCCAGTCGGTTCATGCCGTAGTGGCCGCCCAGCCAGACGTAGTTTGTGGGTCCGAATTCGATACTGAAAATAAAATCACTCACCAATCCATTGAGTTTTGCGAAGTTTTCGAAGGTGGTGCCGTTGAATCGACTGAGACCATTATTGGTGCCGATCCACAGATTTCCTTGGGGCCCTTTTTTTAGTGCCAGAATATAGTTTCCTGGTAAACCGTCTTTGACAGTGAAGTTGCGAATTTTGGATGTATGTATGTCGAGCAAACTCAATCCACCGCCCCAGGTGCCGATCCACAAACCGGTTTTTTCGTCTAGAAGCATGGATACGACATAGTTGGGCCGGAATGCCGAGTTGGTTGGATTGGGTATGTCCGGAGAAGGGGGAGCGTGATGCGAACCTTTAAAAGATCCCATGATTCCTTCATTGTCACGTTCCACCAGCCTTAACGGGGCACCAAGCCCTGCCGTGTGGTTCCAGTTTTTCCATTGGTTGCCCTTGAGCCTTGAGACACCCGATTCCGTTCCGAACCAAACGGTTCCGTCCTGGGCAATTTCGATAGCATACACCCAGTTATCGATGAGACCGCCCTCAGTGTTTTCAATGGTGAACTCGGTCCATGAAGACCTCAACGAGGGATCGCCGGATACCATATTTGCTCCGCTCCAGGTGGCGATCCATATATCGTTATTATGGAATTCCACATCGTAAACGAATGCATCGGATAAACCTTGCGGGGTATTGATGTTCTCCCATTGTCCGGCATTAAAATAACTGAGACCGCCTCCATACGTTCCGACCCAGGGGAAATTTTTTTTGTCGAAGTGGACGGTGAATACGCTATTGCTTAACAAACCGCTTTGGTTATCGAAGATTTGATAGTCGTCGTCTGTAAACGTGTTGTACCGGATCAGACCGGAAGTGGTTCCTACCCAAAGGTCATGGCCCTGGCGGGTCAGGGATTTTACGTTTCGGGTATTCAAGGTATAGGTTTCCGCTTTCAGGATATGCGGGAATAGTTCCCCTTTAGTTTTTCCAGGTTTGGAAAGTTCAAATGAATATGAGGCTTCGGGAAAAGATAGACCGGCCAACATTAATATGATAAAAGCCGGGAGACATCTCGCGAAGTGGGTGTTCTGGAGGATCATGGAATTAATCGCTTGTTAATCTTTAAAGGATCGAAATTTAATTTATGATAATACCAACAAACTATACACGAATCACTATTTCCTGTCTTTTTCTAATGACTGTGTTGTTGATGACGCAGGCTTGTGGAAAGAAGCAGGCTAAAATTTCGGCCCATTTGACTTCCGAGCGAGACCAAAAAGAGATGGTTCTGGTTCCTTCGGGCATGTTCATAATGGGAACCGATAAAGTCGATCCCGACAACACCCACCGCACCATTGGTACGGTCAAACCTTTGTTTCTGGACCAGCACCCGCAAAAGGAAATCTATCTGGACGCATATTATATCGATAAGTATGAAGTCACCAATAAAGAATACAAACGGTTTCTGGAAGCGACCCAATACATAGAAGATCCTGCACACTGGAATGAAGGAAGTTTTCCAGAAGGGAAGGGCGATCATCCTGTGACTAACGTCACCTGGACCGAAGCTTTAGCCTATGCCCTATGGGCTGGCAAAAATCTTCCCACTGAAGCGCAATGGGAAAAAGCCGCCCGTGGAACCGATGGCCGATTGTATCCCTGGGGCAACGAGTATCAAAAAGGCAACGCAAATATTGGCATTGAAGGAGATCGGAAAACTGCCAAAGTGGGAAGTTATCCCCAAGATGTCAGCCCCTTCCGGGCTTATGATATGTCGGGTAATGTCATGGAATGGACTTTGAACTGGTATATGCCGTATCCAGGGAATGATTACAAGCATGCCCGTTTCGGCACCAATTTTAAAGTTCTTCGCGGCAATGCTTTTCAGAAAGCAGGCCATTATTTTCTGGAAGCCTATCGTTACCTGATTCATAGAACCGAGGTGGCTCCGGATCAATATTTTGAAAACGTTGGGTTTCGGTGTGTATTGGAGGTAGAAATTAAACCTTTGTTAAGTTAATAGTTTATAGGTAAGAGAAAAATTATTAACTTAATTTTTCCGTTTTTTCCTCCATTCAAGGAAGACGTTTTCAATTTTAAATAAAACTTTTAGCTTTTCTACCTCTTGTAATGAAACCCCTTTATAATTATCTGGATTATCACACATGGTATTGTATTCTGCGGAATCAAGAATACTATTATTGCTTTTTAAATAATCTCACTACTGTCCGGGGAAATTTTTAACATTGGGTTGATAGTCCAGTATTAAAAAATATTTCATTGTTTTTTAAGGAGTTACCTGTTTTCGATCCATGCTGTCCGGGAAAACCTGAATCTACATCCCCTGAAAGAGTTTTCTGAGATCGCTGAAAATCCTTATCAGTGTGGGAACAGGCATTTACAGCCATTTTAGGAGCTTATTCGTGCTGTCCGGTTAAAAAACAGCCCAATTAAGCCTCACGTTTTCAAAGAATATTTTGATTTTCCCCGGACACTAATGAAATAATCTAAAAATTGATTTTCCTGGTTCTCATCTTGGAAAACAATAATAGGTACGTGGTAGGATCTAGTTTTAAAGGGTTGATCTGAATTTAAGTATACATCGGAGTTTTTTTTGGTTAAAAATTGGAGCAAAATGAAGTCGAAGGTACCAGCGGAAAAAGAATGAAAATACGAATAGTCGCCTCGAGTCCCGTAAATCTTTATATTCGGGTAAGGTATCAAATTTCTCATTTCATCGAAATAGATTCCCGAAGTATTTTTCAATATTGTTTGATGATATTTGCAAAGGAACCCTGTAATGAAGGAATTGGGATTAATTGCTGCGCGAACCCATGCATCAACTCCCTCAACTTTTTTAGGGTCTTCATCCGTTTGTTGAATAGTGAACTCAGGAAATGGCTTGTAGTACCAATTATTTTCTTCAACCTCTTCCCAATTATGAAAATCGAGAAGATAGATTTGGAGTCTTTCAAATGGATTATTATCAAGACCAAAACGTTCCCGCCACATTTTCTCAATATCGGATGTTGAGGCTACCTGATCAGTTGGTGTATTCGCATCTCTTACACGAGTGTAAATAGTACCGGGATTAATTCGAACGCCCTTAATATTATAATCCCTTTGCAAATAATAAGGTTTTTCTGGTTTGTCTTTAATTATTAATACGTCAAGAGTTTTTCCATTTAACTCAATCTCGCGCAAAAAAACATCCGGGTACAAGTTACCGGCAAAACCGGCATTTCCAAGTGTGTTGATTATGTCAGCTTGTGTTTGACGGTCTTCACTTGGAACGCCTTTAATTTTGCACGTGTCGTTTTCAACGCCGAATATAATGTACCTGTCACCATTATGTCTAACTGAATTTGCAAGACAAAGGATGTCCTTGATTAAATTTCCGGCCTTTTCATGATGCTTAGCTTTGAAATCCCAATAATCTCCTTCTCTTTTATTACTAATCAATTCTAAAATTTTTTCTTCGAGTGGCATTGTGGATTTCTTTCCCAATAAATTAGTAATTATAAATTTACTGTTTTTTTGGAAAGTTAAAACATCAAAGTATTTTCTAGGTTAGCGCCTTTGGTGATGGTTTTTACGATGTTGGCGTCTACCAGGTAGGCGTCTTTTAGGTTGGCGTTTGTGAAATTGACACCGTGCAGGTTAGCTTCCAGTAAAAACGCATTCTCCATTTGAACCCCTTCCAGGTCAGCGTAGGTGAGGTCGGCTCCCTCCAGATTAGATTGCTCCAGGCGAGTATTCCTGCAAAACCCGTCTTTCATTTCGATACCGATTAAAGTGCTGTGCGAAAGGTCGGTGTTTTTAATGGTACAGGAATTCAAATCCGAGTACTTGAAAACAGACGCCTTGAAATTCGAGTTAGAAATTCTTGAAAAGCTGAAATCGGATCCTCTTGCGTTGGACCCGCCAAAGTTGGAATTGTTGATCACAATTTGTTTGCAATAAGCGTACATCAAATGCGAAAAAGAAAAATCCGATTCCTCCAGGTTGGCAGAATACATTTTTGAAAAATTCAGGTTTGCCCCTTTAAAATCGCAGTGATCTAGTCGTGTGTTGCTGAAATCCGCATTTTCCAGGTTGGCGTTGTGAAATTTACATTTCACCAGCGTGGCGCCATCGAAATCAGCCTCTTGTAACTTAGCATTGGTGAAGTCAACCTCTTTGATCTTGCTCTTTTTAAAAGTGGCGCATTGCATGCTCACTTGAGAGAAGTCCACCTGGATCAATTCGGAATCGTCCATCATGGCTTCGTTGAAGATTCCGTTTTTAAACGAAGCCCCGTTGATACTGATACCTTTTAAATCGTATTCGCTAAGGTCGATTCCACCCTGCGACGGGTTTTTCATTACCAGTGAGATGACTTCATCGATTTGGGACATGGCGTTTATCTCTGTTGATCAGGTGGCAGGAGTGAGTTCATATTGCGTTGAATCTTGAGGGGATTGATTCTCTCATGAATTCCAAGGACTCCCACCCGAATGGCCTTCAGCAATGTGGCTTCACTTTCTGTTCGGCTATTCAGTTTAGCCACAATGGGCGTTATAATAAGATTGGCTAACAATAACCCGTAAAATGTGGTGATGAGCGCGGTGGCAAGCGAAGGGCCAATTTTGGTAGGATCATCCAGGTTCATCAACATCTGAATAAGACCGATCAGGGTTCCAGCCATACCAAATACGGGGGCTTGCACGGCCATGAACCTGAGAATCTTTTGTCCCGCATTGTGCCGTTCTACTACTGAATTGAGTTCCCGCTCCATGATTTCCTGAATCTCACGCGCGTTATACCCGTCCACAATCATCATGACCCCATTTTTTAAATGACGGTTGTCGAGGAACTGCTCCTCCGATTCCAGCTTTTTCATTCCCCCGGTTCGGTATTTGGTGGCAAGGGTCATGATCTCGTCCACGTAATCGGCCGGTTGGTGGACGTCTGGTTTGAAGGCGTTGATGACGACGGGAATCATCAGCAAAATCTTTTTGGAAGGAAATGCGATAAAAGAGGTGGCCATTGTGCCGCCAAACACAATCAAGGCGCTGTTCAAATTCAAAAAAGTGTCCGGATCGCCACCACGAATAATAGCCAATGCGATCAGGATGATTCCCGACAAGGTTCCTAAAACCGTTCCGATATCGATACGGGGTTCTGTTTGCCCAATATCGTCCAGGGTCAGGTTTTGATTCAGTTCTGATTCGTCGACGACTGTAACCATAAGATTATAGCAGTTCGGGTTATCGTTTGCTTTGCAGTGTTTTGTAAATAACCTGGTTCAACCAGTGCAAATGAATCTCCTTTTTACGACTTGAGGGGATGTATACCCTCAGGAAATCCGGGTGACCCAGGTTTTGCTGGGAAACATTGGGTATCAAGTCCCAGGTGCATTTTTTGAAACTTTGAATACCCCTGAAATTTTTGCAAAACAATTCTCCCCAGGACGTCAGGTAGACGGAGGTCATACCGATTACCCTTTCCAATCGCTTATGAATGAAGTTTCTCACTTCCTGGTCTGTTTTGCATTCCTGAATATTCCCTATCAAAATATCCCGCGGAATCGGATTGCCAAAATCAACAATAAAGTACACCTGTTTTATGTGAGCTTCCCGAAGCAAATCCTGGTTGGCAATGCTGGCAATGTTGATGGGTGCCATGAATTGGGAAATCTGATGAAGCATGATATGCAAATCGTATTCCCGAAAACTCTGGTTCTCTGCACGCAGAAGTACACGCGTGTTTTTGTCGTACAAGCGATTAAAGCTGGCGAAGGCTACAAGAAACTCCAGGGAATTGGACTTTTTAATAATGTCTTCCGGATGAATTTGTTCTATATAGGAAAGGTTCTTTCCCCGAATGAGATACCAGTCGCCTTTATCTTTTGGGTTGTCCTGTTGATGGAGAAAGGTCAAGGCCTGCTCCGAGTTTTTACCATCGACGAATACGAACAGGTTTTCCACCTTATGCGGTACTTTGCGATAAAAACTGAACAGTTTCCGGCCTAATAAATGCGTGTCCTTTTCGGTGATGAGGCTTTCTTCCTGGCTCAGGGTTTTATTATGTTCTGAAATGAGTTTGTAGGAGTTCATCAAAATTTTATTCACTCGCGCACCCAGGTTAACCTTTTGCATCATTTGCCAGTTCAGGTAATTATTAAGCTGGTCAACTTTAGCTGGTGTCCAATTCCAGAGTTTAATCTTGCGCACCAGTAAATTTTTCAAAGGATCCGAAGCACCCCGTTCCAGTTCTTCTGGAGTGACTTTGGTGCCAATTTTCAAATAGAATCCTGTGCGTAGAGCATCCACTTCATTCTCTGATTTCGCGGTTTGGAAGAAACGTTCCACCCTTTCAAACAAAATGATATAGGGGTCAATATACAGGCTGGGCCCGTTTTCAAAAACTCTTTTTTTAACCTCGTGGCATAGGAGATTGGATTTGGTTTTGTTGAACATATAATTTTCCAGCAGTCCCATTTTGATCAAGGTTTTGAATGGGGATTTGAAGGATTTGATCAATGTCCAGATAGAGCCACCGAAAAATTCACCCCGTGAAATATCGTCCACGTTTCCAATGTCGATGAATTCCGCCGGATCCAGCAGGGTCCTGCCCGATTGAACCGAATTATACAAATTCTGGTACTTGGCGTCATCGGTTTCCACAGGGACCACCATCCAAAAAGGAACTTTCCCGGAAATAATGATTCCCGTCCGATAAATTTCCTCTTTTAATAATTTTGCCAGGGCGGAACCGGTGCTCTCACTATCACTTTCACCAAAAACGTTGTTACGAACCTCGTCCTCGTCATTGATAAAAAAATGTGTTTCAATTCCATGAATTTTCCAGACCCATTGTTCGATCAATGCAAGTTTCTTTTTAAATAATTCCAATTGTTCAGGGGAGGCATCTTTTTTGGAAATTAAAATAGTGTAGTCCAGATCGGACAGCAAGTTTTGGGCAATGGTACCCATGCTTCCCATTATCAGGACCGTACGGATAAAGGGTTTCAGGACTTGGGGTCGGCGTATGACCGTATTGGGGAACAAGGTCTCCGAAGAAACCTGGATTTCCTTGTTTAAATTGAAATTATGAATTCCACAAGGAACATCTCCCTCGACATATCCTGGAAGGCCTTCTTGATGAACATGTAGCAGGCGAGGAACAATATTAAAAACGTGCCGCCTGATTGGGGAGAAAAACTTCAGGGTCCGGCTGATCTTGAATTCATTGAACCGGTAAAAGGACTGCCTGTTCTTTAGAAGGTTTTCAAGTGATTCATTCCGGGGTTTATCCATGATGGATCCTCCCATCCATTGAAAAAGGTAGAACATGAATTTGGATGTTTCGAGAAGCGATCATTGTTGCGTACCAGTTTGAGTGGATGGCGATTGCTGAGCCGGAATGTTCAGACTCGAACCCAGGCTGGCAGGCTGGTCTTCCTGAACCTGTTGTTCCTCAAGCACCTTGATATCCTTTTGAATCTTGATATCGACCCGTCTATTTATAGCCCTGTTAAAATCGCTGTCATTGGGCTTCAGAGGCCTGAATTCGCCGTAACCCGACACAACAAGGCGGTCGGCAGGAAAATTGAGTTGTTCGATGATCACCCGAGCCACTCTGGCCGCACGGGCAGAAGACAATTCCCAATTCGAAGGAAAACTCGCATTGGATATGGGAACATTGTCTGTATGGCCATCCACTAGAACCTGTTTGACACCCTCTTTCATTTCTTCCTTTATGGCTTCGATAATAAGCTTATCGGCTCCACTCAGTAAGTTTGCATTACCCGGCGCAAACAGGTCGGCGCTTTTCAATCGAAACAGTATGGTTTTTACATCACTGCGGACCAGGCTTTCAGGGTCGACATTGTCTTTTACCAATTCTCGAACTCTGTCCAGCATGGCAAACTCTTCCCGGGACAGGCGAATATTTTTTACATCCAGCCGAACCGTCTTTTCCTGATAGGATGACAGGGCCTCAGCGAATTTATTATCATCAATGTTGGATATGGTGTAGAGCAAAACAAAAATAACCAATAGCAGTGTGATCATATCCGAGTAGGTGAGCAGAAAGCTTTCTAATCCTGATGAAAACTCGGCAGTCTGACTTCCCCGGCTTTCGACATTCATACGTGACTCAATGCGGTCAGTGGACTCCTTCTCTTCAGACAGAGCGATTTTCATTTCCATTTCGGATTTGCTTTCAAGAAGCCGCTCCCTTTCGGCAAGCAAGCGGTTCCTTTCCTCATCCAGACTTTCCAGGTCATCCCTTAATTCCTGAATGATTTCCGAAGGGAGCATCCCTTCCTGGCCGGGATCGATGTTTCCATAAAGCATTTTTTCGTAGGACTGAATGACCTCATCCTTTTCCTGGATCAGCTTTTCGTAATTGACATTGGAATGCTCAGAACGACTCTTGATTTCCCGGATTTTTTCTTTTAACTCTTCTATACGGTCCTTCAATTTATCCGCGTGACCGGTTTCTTGTCTCAGCCGACGCAATTCTTTTAACAAGACATTTTTTTCACGATTGTATTTGTCACTTTTCTGGGCCTCCTCTTCGATGCGGGCCGTTAGATCCTCATCCTTTTTCCTCAATTCTTCAAGTTCTTCTAGAATCCTTTTCTGGTCTTCCAGTTTTGGAATCGGAAGCTCTTCCTGAAGAGAAGGCATTTCGGGCATAAAACCTGTATCACCCGACTCCAGTTTTTGTAAAAGACCCAGATGGCTAGCCGAACGTGCCGCCCAGGCGGCTTGTTGATGTTGTTTGACCTCGGCTTCCTTGATATTCAATATTGATCTCAACTCGCCCAATTCCCGTTTATTGGACGACATAATACTTTTAATTTTTTTCGAAAACTGTTCGCGTTCCTTTTTCTGTTTTTCCAGTTCCCGAGTTTTTATTCTTAACTGTTCTTTTATTAATTGTATGGAATCTGTATTAAACATGGTGCGATCCTGAGGTTTATTAATCTATCGGGAAAATGAAGGAAAAGGTTTATTGAATAATGCTATAAGTATTTTTAAAACAAAAATTTATGTGACCCCACACCCATTATTGGTTATTATTTAGCCTGCCTTTGATTTTGTCAATGCCGCAGTGAAGCTCTACACTTTATAAGGAACAATTATAGATTGTCTCTATATTCAAATCTTTTTTCAAAATTTGACAGTCCTTCATTAAAACGAATCGGGATTATTTTTTTGATGGGCTTTTCCTCGGGCCTGCCCTTGGCCCTAACCGGGGGAACTTTACAGGCTTGGTTGACTGTTGAAAACGTCGATATAGAAACCATTGGTCTGTTTTCTTTAGTAGGGATTCCCTATACACTCAAGTTTTTCTGGTCTCCTTTCATGGACCGCTTTGTTCCGCCTTTTTTGGGACGAAGACGAGGTTGGCTTTTGATCACTCAACTGGGGATTTTGGGCTTGATCCTTGGACTCAGTTCGTCTTCCCCCGCATCTTTACCCTTGTTTGTTGCAATTCTGGCGCTTTCGCTCGCTTTGTTTTCAGCTTCCCAAGACATTGTTTTCGACGCTTACAGAACCGATATTTTGGCCTCCCATGAACGCGGTTTGGGTGCCGCCGTGTCCGTAACGGGGTACCGAATCGCCATGCTGGTTTCTGGTGCCTTTGCCCTGGTGATATCCACAAGTTTGGGTTGGAGGGCCACCTATTTGATTATGGCAATGTTCATGGGTGTTGGTATTCTAGCGACTCTCATTAGTAAAGAACCGCAGGAGATTGCCAAACCTCCAACTGATCTGCAGGCCGCCATTAAGGAACCATTCAAGGAGTTTTTTACCCGTCCGGTTAACGGACCCCGCCTGGCAATGGTATGGATGCTGGTGCTTATCATTTTGTATAAATTGGGAGATGCTTTTGCGG
The DNA here is from genome assembly GCA_024648695.1 of Nitrospina sp. GTDB lineage: Bacteria > Nitrospinota > Nitrospinia > Nitrospinales > JACRGP01 > JACAVV01. The sequence goes on along the minus strand of JACAVV010000006.1, from coordinate 98,462 downwards.
GGAGCCTCACCACCGCGTTTTTAATCCGGGGAGCTGAGTTTTCTGTGGCAGAAGTGGGTGTGATCAACAAGGGCATGGGTCTCGGCGCCACCCTTTTAGGAGCCTTGTGTGGGGGAACTTTGATGGCCCGGATGGGACTGTTTCGATCTCTCATGGTTTATGGGATCTTTCAGGCAGTTTCCAATTTGACCTTTATGGTGTTGGCTATGGTGGGAAAAAACTATGCCTTGATGGTATTCGCAATAGCCTTTGAAAATCTTTCAGGAGGAATGGGAACAGCCGCTTTCGTGGCGTTTTTGATGGCCCTTTGCAACCACAGATACACCGCAACACAGTTCGCCTTACTCTCTGCATTTGCCTCTTTGGGAAGAGTCTTTGTAGGACCTCCTTCGGGTTACCTGGTAGAACATTTTGGCTGGGTTACCTTCTTTTTGATGACGTTCCTGGTGGCCCTTCCGGGCTTGCTGTTATTGGCCTGGATGAAAAATACCGTTCAGACATTAGATACCGAGTTATCTCGAGTTGAAGAGAAGCAATGAAATACATTTATTTACATGGGTTTGCCTCCAGCCCGGGATCCCAAAAAGCCCAGCGTTTTAAAAGGGAGTTTGAAAAGAGAGGAAAGGAATTGCTGGTGCCCGATCTGGATGGCGGTGATTTTCGCAATTTAACCATTTCGAGGCAAATGGATTTGATCGGAAATTTGATTGCTGAACACTCGTCTCATCAATTTTCATTAATTGGAAGCAGTATGGGAGGGTATCTGGGGTTATTGGCAGGGCAAATAAACCCTAAAATTACAGCTCTTTATTTAATGTGTCCGGGGTTAAACTTTTTGAATCGATGGTTGAAAAAATTAAAAATGGACGCCTCTGATCAGGACGCAATTCCTCACTTGATCCGGGTATTTCATTACCGTTACAATAGAGACGAATTTTTGGATACATTTTTATTCGAAGACGCAAAAAAATGGGAGCAGATTTCTTTGGACCGGGTTGTTCCGACGCGAATAGTTCACGGTAAATTTGATGAGACTGTTGATATTCGGGAATCACGAGATTTTGTAAAAAACAGATCCTGGTGTGAACTTGTTGAATTGGAATCCGACCACAGCCTCCTTTCCCACCTTGACTGGATTGTTGGGGACTGCTTGAGTTTCTTTAATTTTAATGGAGTCAATGCATGAGTGGGTCCAAAGGACCCAAGTCCGATTTCGCCCGGTTGAAAAAAGCCTTATCACTTGCAACCACCGCCCATGAAGGGCAGTATCGCAAAGGGGCTTCGCAGGAGGCTTACGTCAACCATCCAAAACGGGTGTGCAAGGCATATTTAAAGTATCAATATAAAACGGGTGCCGGAGTGATTGCCTCCATTTGTCATGATTTGGTCGAAGATACTTTTGTGACCCTAGAGGATTTGACTGATTTGTTTGGTAAAGAAGTGGCTGTTTTGGTGAATGATCTGTCCAAACCGCCTCTCATGTCTTCCAGTGAATTTGCTTCAACCATGCAATCCTGGTCGTTCGAATCCAGAAAAATAAAGGTGTGCGATATTGAAGATAATATTATATCTTCTCGAGAGCTTGGTTCTGAGCGCAGAAAACCCATGCTCAGTAAATGGAAAAAGTTTCTGAATAATTTGCAATTTGAAGACTCCGGGAAAACCCAAAGCACCAGGGAATTTTTGAAAAAATGGGGAGAGGTCTACACCCTTTGCATTGAAGAGCAAAATGGTTTGAAGTAGAGTTTGAAAGCAAAATATAATTTACTTGATCCTTTTTTTGGAATCACATCATGAAACATTCCGTCCTTGTTGTTGACGATGATACCGATTTACTGGCTTTGCTGGAATTGAAATTGGGTAAGGAAAACTTTAAGGTTTTTACCGCCACCAATGGTGAAAAAGGACTGGAGTTGGTTAAAAAGAAAGATCCCGACCTGGTGATCCTTGATGTCAATATGCCCGAAATGAATGGTCTTGATGTTTGCAAAAACCTGCGTATGGATGATTCAACCAAGAGTATTCCAATCATAATGCTGACTGCCAAGGGTGATGAGATCGACCGGGTCCTGGGTTTGGAGTTCGGGGCAGATGATTACGTCACTAAGCCTTTTAGCACCCGGGAACTGATATTGCGCATTAAGGGTCTTTTGAAACGCACCCAGCCTGTCGCCGAACCTGCTGAGCAAAAAAATATAGGTGTTTTGTCGATCAACTTTAATGACCACGAAGTTCGGGTAAAAGATAAACCGGTGCAATTGACGCTCACCGAATTCAAACTGTTATCAAGCCTGATTGAGCGTCCTGGGCAGGTGAAGTCCCGCGATTTATTGCTGGAAAATATTTGGGAGTATGGCGATGGCGTTTATTCCCGGACCATCGACACGCATATTCAAAGATTGCGATCCAAATTAAAGGAAGCCGGCAAATATATCGAAACCATCCGGGGTGTTGGATACAGGTTTCAACTTCCTTCAAAAAAATAAGTAACAACCCAACCCACCCGCCTGCCTTTCTTTCCTCTGTAAAAACATTTTCCCTTTTTATTGTAACAATTCTGTAACTCGTTCTTTAGGAAGCCCTGACATAGCCTTAACCGGATCGCCATTCGTACGCCTTATTCTGTGATCAATTCCCGAGAGGGAAGTTTCAGGATTAAATTAGAGGATATGTTATGAAACCCTTGCGTGTGAAAAGGACAATGAATTACCAGGAAGAAAGTCCAGAGAATCCTAAACCGAGAAAGGTTAAAACCAATGGGATGGAATCCGGAGTCGGCAAGCGTCTCAAGACCTGGAGAAAACAGGCTTGTTTGACCTTAATGCAATTGTCTAAAAAAATTCATGTTTCACAGAGCACTCTTTCCGAGTTGGAAAACGGAAAAGCGCTCCCTTCAGCCGTAACCTTGACCAATTTATGCCAATGTACCAACCTGAATATCTGCTGGTTGCTGACCGGACACGGTGCTATGGAAAAAACGGTGCTGAATTCTTTGGACCGCTGGTCCGACTCCGAAGAGTGCTCCCAATTAGTCAAAAATAAGGATTTGAAGGATTTGATCGAATGGTTGATCCGGATCTACCAGTTTGGTGTGGTGGAAAAAGATTTCCATGTGAAAGCAAATTTTATGAACGCACTTGCAAATGAAAATTAGAGAGGCCTTGCTTTAATAGTTGCCTGAAAACTGAAAATCCATAAAGTCACATGAAAAATTCAAGGGGTTCTTTTGGTTTTCACGGAACAGGTGGTTTCAGTCCTATTGTTAAAGGCTTTTTGATATGGATTAGCCCTGATAATAAGCTCTGTATCCAAGGGGCGATTTGTTCTAAAAATTCAATGATAGATGGCAGAGTGGCGTTCTGCCTGAATTCTTTTCTAATAAATGAGGTAAATTTTGAAACTCAGAAAAATGGATAATCGCAAGATCACAGTTCACGTGGAGTCCGATGTCAGGCAACTTATTCCGGGTTATCTGGAAAACAAAAGGAACCATGTGCGCTCCTTAAAATGCGCTCTCGCAATTGGAGATTTAACAAAGGTTCGGTATCTGGCAGATAATCTTAACGGATCGGGTTCAATATTTGGATTTGATGTCATTTCCTATATAGGCCAAGGACTGGAAAGCGCCGCTGAAGGAAAAAATGCGGAGCGAATTTGTATGTTGATCCGGTCGTTGGAAGATTATCTTAATCGCCTTCATATCGTTTACGTGTAAGGCAGAAAAATGACAAGGAATGGTAAAGGGATTTCCTAAATTCCAATGGCGTTTTGAGGAACCCAGCCTTCCTTGTCCGCCGACAAAGAAATTTTAAGCCACTCCTTATTCTTCTCATGAAGTGTCAATATGGTGCCTTCATGCAATTTGAACAAGGTGACCGTATCCCTTCCCATCCCCGATTTCACATCCACTGTTTTGGCTAATACAACACAATACCTTTGAGAATTTTCTGAGTAATAGCTGGCTGAAAGTGAGACCAGTGAAAAGATCAATAGGCCTAGGGATAATTTTCTCATTTGAGCCCAAAAAGGTGTTCGTTGAATCAAATACGTCAAAGCCACACTCCAGAATACGAGATTTAAGATCATAGTTAAAACCAAAAACTCTCTTGCCGTAACTCCTTTTGTCCAGAAAAATACTCCGCTAAGGGGTGAATGGGCTTGCCACAACAATTGGTCTTCCGTTTCCTTGAGGGCGTATTTCAAATTGGCCATGAGGTCTTCGTTGCGGGGAATTAATTTTTGCGCCCGTACGTAATTTAAAATACCGGGTCCCAATTGATTTAAACGTATATACGCATTTCCTAAATTGTAATATAAATGGCCGTTTTGCAGGCCCTGATGGATCAGGGATTCATACGCATCGATGGCTTCCTGATAGCGTTTTTCCTCATAAAATTTGTTGGCCACAGCAATGTTCGCAAGAGGATCAACGGAATCAGCGAAGCAGGGAAGGGCGCTTGCAAGGAGAAAAACAACTGTCAAACCTTGAAGAATTTTATTCATTATGAAGCCTTCTCCAATTGGTCCAATACGTCTATGGATTCATTTATCAGGTTTTGATTGCTGGATTGGGTGTCATTTGAATTCATGTATTGCAAGGCCTCACATTTTTGTAGCAAATGGCAGGTGATTTCAACTTGCTTTTGGTTGTAATTCCTCTCATTCAATTTATTCTCGACTTCCGCTGGAGTAAAGGCGGTTCCCTGCAGATTTAACTTATTGCCAATATACTCCCGCAATATTTTTGAAACCTCTTTCCCGAATTCCCTATTATCCGGGCCTGCCTGTTTTGAAAGCTCTTCCAATTGATGTTTCGCAACTCTATGCGCATTTCGGCTTCTGTAAAAGGCTACATCGTGTTTCAGGCGTAACCGCATGTTGATACGGTAGGCAAAGGCGATATAAACAAAAACAGGTAAAGAAAATCCTAAAAAATAGAGCAAGGTGTCCCTGGCTTTAACGGTCTGGTCTTCAAAGTCGGATAGCGCGGTATGGATGGGTAAAAGGTCCTTGCCCAGTATTTTTACATTATCCCCTGCTTTCAATGTCTGCACATTTTCTGAACTGACAGCGTTCAGCGTTTCCTTTTCTTTGGAGGGTAGAACTTTCAACTTGAGCGCTTTGGTTTTTAGAACCACATATTTTTTTTGTACCGGATCAAAATATGAAAAGGGGATTGAAGGAATCTCGTTTACCGTTTCGTTCAAAGGAATTAAGGCAAATTTGAAGGTTTTCAATCCGGCCAGATCTGTTCCATCGACCCAATGCTTGTATTCTGGTTTATCCGGATAAACTTTGAAGCTGTCCTTGAAGTCGGGGTCCGGGGCAGGGATATCTTCCACATTGCCTTTGCCGGAAACCGAGAGGGTCAATGTGGTGGTGTCGCCAAACTCTATTTCTTTCTTACCCAGGCTGGTGCTGATATGGAATTTGCCCACCAGATTGCTAAAGTTCTCAGGTTTGCCCTCTTGAGGAAGTGGCAAGATATCCAATTTTACTGGCTGTGTTCTGATGGTCTTATGCTGAGTCCGGGTATTGGAATTGAAGAAAAAGTTAAACGGATCCCGGTTGCTGGGTTGGGACCGTAAAAGGATGTCCAGGTCCAGAGTGACTGGTGGGATTTCAAAGGTTCCTGCTTTGGTTGAAAACAGGGCTTTGTTGATTTCATGCACCTGGTATTGAATGCCATCCACGACTTTTTGATAGTCCCTTTCCTCACCCAAATCGTAAAAGCGAAAATCGTCCAGATTCATATTTAATTGAAAATTTCGTGCCTCGACTCTTCTATATAAACGATAGGTGAAGACCAATTGTTCATTTACAAAAGCTGTGGGTTTTGAAACCTCCGCTTCGGCAAAAATTGGTAGGGGATTTTGTGCAGACCGTTCTGCCGGCTTGACAATTTTTAATTCTATTGAGTTGGATGAGTAAACCTTGTCATCCAGAGTCAATTCCACAGGTCCTACTTTATAGGTTCCTGTTTTTTCCGGTTGCAACAGGTAGCTGTAGGTGATAGAAGACGTGGTTTGCGAATTTATTATCTGGAAAGAGGTAGAGGTTCCCCTAGACTGAATCTGCATTCCATCCATTTTGGGAATTTTTGGAGGTGGTGTGTTTTGAGTTCCCGTTACTTTAATGGAAAGCTGAATGGAATCTTCCAGAGTAGCTTCGGTTTTATCAACTGAAGCCAAAACAGAGATTTCCTCTGCGTGTGCGAGGGAAAAGACCCCGGTTAACGTCAGGAATACCAATGCGAAAATAAACTGTTCCAGGTGCGAATAGATTCTTATCATGTACCTAATTATATTACCAATCGTTTCCTGTATATTTGGGTTCTTTCCAAAGGTCTTCAATCGCCTGTTTCTTCTTAATGGTTTTGGGATCCTCTTCGAGAGAACGCAACCATTGTTCTGCCTCTTCAGGTGTCATGTCTTCCGCAGGAGCCACTTGGTGAGGCTCCTTTTCACCAGGTAGCTTTTCCTGGTCCCGGCTACCCTCCTTTTGGGACTGGCCTTGTGAATTCTGAGCCATTTTTTCGTTTTCCATTTGAGTGTTAGAAGAGGGTTGATCTTCTTTATCTTTTGAATCCTTATCACCATTTGAGTCTTGATTCTGCTGGCCCTTTTTGCCTTGCGAATCCTGTTTTTTGTTTTCGGAATTATTATCCTTATTATTCTTTTGTTGTTGCTGTTGCATCTGTTGATTTAGCTTTTTACGGACAAATTCCAGATTGAATTTGGCATCCATTTCATTAGGATCCAGTTCCAGTACCTTCTTGTAGGTAGCCTCAGCTTCTTGCAGTTTTCCCATCCGGAAAAAAGTGTTGCCTTTATTGAAAAGAGCTTTTTGCTTCAGACTGTGGCTGGCTTCACTCTCCAGAGTTTGCGAGAAGGAGTCGAGGGCTTTTTCATAATTTCCAAGCCGAAACTCACTGTTGCCTTTATTATAGAGCACTTCCGGATCCCTGGGTTTTTCGCTTTGAGCTTCTTCAAAACTTTTGATAGCGCCCTCATAATCCTGGTTGCGGTAGTATTCGACTCCATTTCGCATCATGGAATTGAAAGAAGCACTTTCTGTGTTTGCCGAAAAAAGCAATGCCCAAACCACGCATAAGAAAATTATAGAAATCTTTTGTTGAAGCATACCATGTGGTTGAATTGTTAAAACTCGTTGAAACTCGTTGAAACCTGGAAGGAACAGAAGTACAGGGTTGCCAATGACAAGAAATTATAACTTTTTAAAGCCACCGGATACAATACTCATAACAAAATTTTTTGGCGCGGAGAATAGGGTTTGATGATGGGGTATTTAGGAAGGTGCGTCTTTATTTTTTAGAATATCCTTGAGTTCACTCATGAACTCATTGACATCCTTAAAGGAGCGGTAGACCGACGCAAAACGAACGTAGGCCACTTCATCCAGAAGATATAGCTCCTTCACCACTTTTTCGCCTATACTGACAGCGGAAACTTCTTTTTCTCCCGATTCCTGAAAGTGCCGCTCTACGTTGTCTAACAGGGTTTCAATTTGATCGATGCTGATGGGACGTTTTTCGCAGGCTTTTTTAATACCCTGATAAATCTTGTCACGGGTAAATTCTTCGCGTCTGCCATCGCGCTTGATCACGAAGGGCAGATTTTGTTCAATGCGCTCGTAAGTGGTGAATCGTTCCCCACACTGCAGGCACTCCCTTCGCCTGCGTGTGATGTCGCCGTCCTTGTTGATCCGAGAGTCGACCACCTTGTTTTCCATGTTGAAACATTTGGGACATTTCATGAAAGATCAGGTTTTCAGGAGTAATTCTGCGTCCATGGGAAACTGTTCGCATAATTCCCGCACAGCCGAGGCGGTTTTCTTGTGATATTCTTCGTCTTCCAAATGGGACAATGTGTCATGAATCCAGTCAGCGACGGTTTTCATTTCGGTCTCTTTCATGCCGCGGGTGGTCAGGGCGGGAGTACCTATACGTACTCCTGAGGTGACAAACGGACTGCGGGTTTCAAAAGGGACCGTGTTTTTATTTACAGTGATACCCGCCAGATCGAGAGCATGCTCGGCGGCCTTGCCAGTGATGTCTTGTTTGCGGAGATCCACCAAAATCAGATGGGTGTCCGTGCCGCCACTGGTGATATTGTAACCATGTCCTATTAAAGCTTCTCCCAACGCTTTGGCATTGGCCACGACTTGTTTTTGATAATCAACAAATCCTGGTTCAAGAGCTTCCTTAAAAGCCACGGCTTTTGCGGCGATCACATGCATCAGCGGGCCACCTTGAATTCCGGGGAAAATCCTCTTGTTCACTTCCTTAGCGTATTCCTCTTTGCACAGGATGAGACCACCGCGCGGGCCGCGTAAAGTTTTGTGTGTGGTCGATGTCACGAAATCGGAATAGGGCACCGGGGAAGGATAAATCTTAGCGGCTACCAGTCCAGCAGGATGCGCAATATCTGTCATTATCTTGGCACCAACTTCATCCGCAATCTCGCGAAATTTAACGGCATCAATCACACGCGGATAGGCGCTGGCTCCAACAACGATCATTTGCGGTTTATGTTCCCGCGCCAACCTGGCCACTTCGTCGTAATCGATCAATTGGGTTTCTTCCTTGACTCCATAAGCAACGACATTGTAAGTGTACCCTGAAAAATTCACCGGACTGCCGTGAGTAAGGTGACCACCATGAGAGAGGTTCATCCCTAATATCGTGTCTCCGGGTTTCAACACTGTATGATATACCGCCATGTTTGCCTGGGAACCGGAGTGGGGCTGAACATTGGCATGTTCGGCTCCAAACAATTGCTTCACACGGTCGATGGCAAGATTTTCGGCAACGTCCACATAACCACAACCTCCGTAGTAACGTTTCCCGGGATACCCTTCGGCGTATTTGTTGGTCATGACCGAACCCAGAGCTTCCAGAACCTGAGGGCTGACAAAATTTTCCGAGGCGATCATCTCAAGGGTAAATGCTTCCCTTTCAAATTCGCCTTGAATGGCCTTAGCAATTTCCGGATCGAATTCCGATAATAGAGACAATTTACTTTTCTCCTTCAATAAGTATGCTATCGATTTGATTGATTTTGTCGAGACGGCGCTGGTGCCTGCCACCTTCAAAAGAGGTGGCCAACCAGGTATTCACGATTTCAAGGGCAAGACCTTTGCCAACCACGCGACCACCCATGATGAGTAAATTGGAATCGTTGTGTTCTCTGCACATTTTGGCCGTGTAAACATCTCCGCAGAGGGTTCCGCGAACACCTGGAAACCGGTTGACCACAATAGACATTCCTATTCCGGTTCCACAAATGACGATTCCACGCTCGACTTCTTTATTGATAATAGACTGGGCCACCTTGATTCCATAATCCGGATAATCCACCGAGTTGGTGCTTTTGGGACCCAGATCTTCCACAAGTATTCCATCTTGACTCAAACTTTCGATGACGCATTGTTTCAGTTCGAAACCTGCGTGGTCCGAAGCGATGACAAGTTTTTTCATTAAAACCAGAATTCCAAAAATGAGGTTGAGGAAATATCAGATAAATATCGTTATCTTAAACCATTATAGAACGGAACAGATCTGATTAGCGATGTAAAAATACAGGTAAGAGTTTTTATGATTTTCTCTCAAAACGGATAGTATGAAATGCCCCGGCCCTTGTCAACCCAATATCCTTCTTTTTCGCAACTCGGGTTGATCCTCACCAACAACCCTCATAGAATGATCCGTTATAAAATAACTTTTCCTGTATATGATTTTATGAAAAGCCCTTCCATACAACCGAATCTTCCCTGGCCTTTTAAATGGGTATGGATTTCTTTGGCCATATACTTTTGTATTTATTCACCCTGCATTCATGTGGTTTTCAGAGAATTGAGGGAATTTCGCCAGATAGCGGATGAGGTGTTCTTCGTTATCACTCTAAGCGTGTTGTTGGTTCATAACCCTAATAGATTCAAAACTTTTATGGGCGAGAGACGATTGCGAATAGGTGACCTTGCGATGGGCATCCTGGCAGGAATCCTGGTGATTTTGATCGTGCCGATAATGGATTGGGGAATTCGGGCAACCGGACTGAATCAAAAGGAATTTTTTCTGGATTCAGTGAATCAGGCATTGATGGAAAGACACCCACCTCGAAACCTGTTTAGAATTTTTTGCGAGACCCTTTTTATTCCCTGTCTGATCCAAACATTTTTTACAGGCTTTGTATTTCGCTCGTTTCTGGTTCGAATGAAAACCTTAACGGCAGTTTATCTCGGGACTCTGGTTTTTGCAGTGGGCCAATTTGACCTAGACATCGGAACCCTGGGTTTGGGAGCCGTTTCGTGCGGTTTATGGATAAAGGCGCGGCATTTGGTACCCGCGCTTATTTTCCATATATCATCAGTGCTGGCGTGGATGCTGTTTACACAAAGCTATCCACGCCTGGCACCATTGATCATTTTCCTTTTTTAAGACATTCAGGCAGGGGTTTTCTTTTTAGCCGGTTTCTTCTTTTTGGCTTTTTCAGTAGCCGCGGCGGCGGCTTCCTGTCGGGCGCGCTTGGCTTCCCGGTCTGCCAGGATTTGTCTCAACGCGGCTTCGCGGTTTTTCGGATCTTCAAAAGCCCTGGATACCAATACTCCAAACTCATACAAACCGAACAAGGGAAATCCCAGCAAGAGCTGGGTGATGATATCCGGTGGCGTCAACACAGCTGAAAGAGCAAAACAGGCCAGAAACGCCCATTTTCGGTAAATCCTCATTTTGATGGTATTGACCACTCCGAACTTGGTCAATAATATCATAATGAGCGGGGTTTGGAAGGCAAAGGCAAAGGCCAGAATCAGCTTCACCACAAAGGACAGATACAAGCCGATAGTGACTTCCATCTTCCAGTAATTGGAGCCAAAAATGAGTAAAAACTTTAGGCCCAAAGGCAAAACTAGAAAATAGCAAAATATGCCTCCAAACAGAAAGAAAATCGTCCCGAAAAATACAAACAGCATTGTGACTTTTCTTTCCTTGACTTTAAGGCCCGGCGCTACGAATTCCCAGATATGGTACAAAATCAGAGGCATCGAAATAAATAAAGATCCCATGAAACACACTTTCATCGCTGTGAAGAACGGTTCTGTCGGTGAGATAAAAGTGAGGTGGCTAAACTGCGGTGGGAGAGGATCTTCCAGCCAAAGTAAAAGGATCTCCCGAAAATAAAAACAAAGGCCGAAAAAACCTATCACCGTCAAACCAACGATGATCAATCGGTCCTTAAGCTCTATCAAATGCCCTGAAAGGGATACTTTGTCTGTGAATTTGACTGATTTGACCACGAATTAAATACTCATCATAGAGGTTTTCAAGAAGGCTACATTGACACAATATGTCCCGTGACCCAAATATTCCAGGGCCACAATGCCATAATTCCAGCCAGTATAGTTGAATTACAGTTATCTTACTTTAAGAAATAGCTGATTACAATAAGGTTTTGGAACGGAATTTTAGACCGGGATGGAAACCCCCTCAATCTTTTGTTCTCATCCGAAAATTGAACCTGAACCCTAAAAGGCAAGTATAGGTATTTCAGGGCCACTAAAATCAAAATAATTGAAACCTGTAGAGAAAAAAGGCATAATAGCATCACCTTTATTTCCTATGTTAAATATTAGCGATTCGCGGTAGCCGTGGAATCCCTATTCTTTTCTCTGGAAGATGTGCCCATGACTCTGAATAATGATAAAGTACAAGGTGTGAAAGTAATCAATATCTTTGAGGAAAATGCAGAAGCTATTGAAAAAATGGTCAATAAGGTTATTTTAGAGATCAACCAGCAAGGCAAAGCCATATTGGAGATCCAGACCACTGGTGATAATATGTTCTTTTTTATCGGTGAAGGTGAGGCTACTACTGTTCGCGGCTAGTAGTTTTTAGGAAGGCTTGCGGGTGTATAGCTCAGTTGGTAGAGTGTCAGCTTCCCAAGCTGAATGTCGCGGGTTAAAATCCCGTCGCTCGCTTATGATAACAATTTAGATATTTTGGAATACATGAGACTTAGCAAGGAATTGATAGAGAGGATTTCAAAGAAAATAGTACGCTCCCTGTTGGAAAATGATTTCCTGATCTGGGACGAACCACCTGAAAAATTAGAAACGATTATCAATCACATTATTACAGAGGACCTCATGGTCGAAGACCAGTTGAATGAGGAAGTGAAAACCCTGCTGGAGACGCGCACCCAGTCTTATGAGCGCGAAATGATGGATTATGGTCGAGCGTTCCAACTGGTTAAGTCCAGGCTGGTTCGTGAACGGGGATTGATTTTATAATTAACAGGACTCAATGAAAATAAGCAGAGAAAAAATTAATTACATCAGCAAATTGATTGTCAAGGATTTTGAAAAGCGTGACGAACTGGATTATAAAGCCGACCTCAACGACATTCGTCTCGATATCACCCGTGTTATGACTGAAGAGTTAAAGGTCGAGGATGAAGCGGACACGGAAGTAAGAAAAACTCTGGAATCGTATTCCCGCAATATTCGCGAAGGCACCGAAGAATGGGATGTTCTCTACCAGAAGCACTACCGCGAGTTTATGGGGAAACACGGGTTGTAGTTTTTTGGAAAATTGTGCATTAGATTTTGTATTTTTCCTTCGCCAGTTTCAAGACTTCTTCATAAACTTTCTTAATTGGCAGGTTTTCTTTTTGGGCGATGATCCTGCAATCGTCATACTCCGGTGATACCCGCATAGCTTTTTGCTCCCATTGACCCAGCTTTACCCTGACCATTCCCCAGGGCGATTTCATTCGTTTGATGGAACGATCCAAGACCTGTCGCTTGGCAGAAAAATATCGAACGCCGAAAGTAGACGTTTCCTTTAGTAATATCTGAATGACTTCATCCCTTTTTAATGCGTGGACCAGGACGCTAAGTTTGGTAGCAGGGCGGTTTTTCTTCATCTGGATGGGCGTCAGGTAAACATCCACAGCCCCCGCTTCGAATAACCTGTCCATAATCAGTTCATAAAACTCAGGGTTCATATCGTCGATATTGGTTTCAATTATTTCCAGGGAGGTAGGAGTTTCAACATCTACTGACTCGCCCAAAATGACACGAAGGAAATTTGGCAGTTCCGGTATCCTGTGACCGCCTGCACCATATCCCGTTTTTATTATTTTGAGCGGAGGGAGGGAACCGAATTCATCGACAAAATGACCGATCATGGCTGCACCGGTGGGTGTTGTGAGTTCTTTCTTAATGCCACTGGAATAGCAAGGAATCCCTTGTAATAATTCCAGGGTAGCAGGGGCGGGAACGGGTAGGGTGCCGTGTTCGCAAACGACTTGTCCTTCTCCAGTGTTTAATGATGAACAATGAATGCGGTCAACACCCAATAAATCAAGAGCAACCACGCCTCCCACAATATCGACAATGGAATCAATGGCACCCACCTCGTGAAAATGGATTTTTTGAATAGTCGTCCGGTGCACCTTAGCTTCGGCTTTTGCGAGGCGTTTGAAAACGGCAATGGAGTGTTTTTTTACCGCTTCCGAAAGGTTGGATGATTCGATCAAATTTGAAATTTTGGAAAAATAACGGGAGGGTGGTTTGACCTTTGGTGATTTGTCAATCTGCACATCCACCTTGGTGCCTACAATACTGCCACGTTTTTCGCGCCGGGACCTGAGACGGTAACCCTTCAAGTCCAGAGAACTCAATTGCCGCTGAATCTCTTTAACGGAAACGCCCAAATCGACCAAACTTCCCAGAATCATATCTCCGCTGATTCCGGACGAACAATCAAAATAGGCGATTTTCATTTAGGGGATTATTATTGAAAGGAACGTTCGAACAAATCCTGAATGGCTTTTTCGCCGGCGCTATTCAGAAATCGCGTTCCGGTGCCGGCAAAATGTTGTTGTCTTATTTTAGGATCGTCTTGCTTCCAGGCACTACCGGTCCACTGAAACCATTCTTCCTTTTCCTGATCGAACACGAACAAGGTCTTGTTGCAAATCTTGGCAAATTCCGCGCCCCAGCCGGTTCCTCCCTTTACGGTGTTGTCCTCAAGGATTTTACCGACCACAAACACTTCCTGCGCGTTATTAATAATATGCCAGATGCTTTGCAGGACTTTTCGAAAAAGGGGCGCATTGTTGTATTTGCGGTTCATCAATTTAGAAATATATACCAGGCTGACATCCCCCTTGGCCAGTTCCTCGTTTGTGAGAAAACGGATACCACGCGTCCTTTGTGTCTGATGACCCTCAAAGGAAAAATTGACCTCCTCAACACCTATCTTTTCCGCTTGCGCACCAAATGCTTCTTCAGTGCCCTTGGCTCCGCCGCTGAATAAAATACAGTCTTTAGTTTTCATCGCGATCCACTTGTAAAATTAATAGTTGTTCGAAAAATATTCTGCAAGGATGATAACGTATTTGAAAGGGATAAGACAAGAGAGGAATGGATACAAGTCCTAAAATATCAGTCAGAAAAGAGGAGAGGATAAACTCAGACTGGGCTGGTTTTTGGTTTGAATTTAGAGAAAAACCGGCTCAGGATTCCACGTTTGCTGACTTTAGACGCATGATCAACCACAAGGTCTTTCGCGGGTCGATTCTGGTTTTGATACTCATCAATAAAAAGTTGAATGAGAATGTGGCAGGAGTGACATCCACCACCAGCCTCACACGCTTCGGTGACTTGTTCGATGTCCTTCAGATTTTTATGTTTAATATTCGCCCGAATAGTCCTTTCAGAAACCTGAAAACACTGGCAAATAATTTCGTCGTTGGACACGGTGTAACAAAGCCTAAGGAAAAGAAAGGATGCCATCTTTCAATTGATAATAATTATCATTTTAAAAAAGTGAACTCTTTTTGTCAAACTTTAGTTGAAATTATCAACTTTACCTGATTATACCAAGGCATAATTTAAACTTAATTTGTAAAACTATTAGTTTTTAGTTAGAGTAGAATTAGATTATTGTAATTATTGAAATGCTTCGAAGGATAATTTTTGGAGGTGTTATCATGATTAAGCTAACTCGATTTTATTTAGTTGGGTTTATTTTTGCGGCTTTTTTGTTTTCTGGGTGCAGTGGCATGACCCCAAAACCGGATACGGTTTCCCAAAATTCTCAAGGTAACAAGGCAAAAGAAGAAATAGTTGCAATGGATGGTTATGGTTTTAGTGGGGACTACCCAAATTATGACTAACAGGTTGCTGAAAAAGCATTTTTTAAACCCTTTAATAATTTTTGTATAAAAGTCAGACTCTATAGACACTTTCGCCATAAAAGCTTTGTTTAAACCCTGGTCAGACCCGGGAGGTTGAATCTCCCGGGTCTGAAAATTCTAGGCATCTCTTTTTCGCCGGTAGAATTGTTGATTAATTAATAATTAAATCCTAACTAAATTCAAACCAAATAGATTGAATATGTTGCTACAATTGTTAACCTAATCTCCTTCATAACTCCAAAATACATAAATGGGTATGTACACTGGAGAGGGAAGAATTTTAACTTATAGTTGTTGCAATGAAAATTTCTATTAAACGCACCGTTTCCACCTTTCTCTTATTATGGTTTTTTGCTGTAATTTGTCCCCCCGCTTTATTAGCAAATCCGGATACATTGATAAGCGCATTGCCTTCCATGCAAATGGGTGAAACTAAAAAAAAGGCATTGATTCCGGAAAAATTACCTGTCCCCAAAAAAGACAAAGAACTTCTCAAGAAAATTAGAAAATTCCTAAAAAAAAAGAAACGTCGGAAATGGGAATTGTTTGTTTAAAAGGATAAACAGTTTCAAATTTGCGACAAATCTTAACCCGAGTTATGGAATAGATAGGAGTCACCCTTTCCTTTAGAGGGAAAGTATTTAAGGTGAGAGTGAATTATGGGGAAGAAGGCCTACCTTTTTGGGGTTTGTTGATTTCTTATCCATAACACGGGTTCCTTATTTCCCCGGTTTTTCAACAAAGGCTGGGTGCTTCTTAATTTGTTCCCGAAACATTAGGCGTATTAACGGCGCGGGAATCCTGGTTGTCCCCTATGAATTCCATGGCGAAACCGGTGCTGGTGGATTGCACGACGATGGCTCCCCAAACGTTCAATTGGGTGATGTCGGGATAGCCGCGTCCGGGACTGCTAGCGTTGCCTGCTAACTGTTCCGGATTGCTGGCTTTGGGTTTGATCAGCAATTGACCGTGAGCGCCTCCGGTTGTCCCTGCGACGAATTTAAAATCTGGCAGGGTTGTTGGGTTGAGTATGGGATTATTGGTTCCAACAATAAAGACTCTTTGAGTGCTTGACGATCGTATAGTGAATTCGGTGGAGCCAAACAGAGTTTCATTGTCGTTGAGCACGGCGTTGATGATGAGTCCAATTTCGGAATTCATTCCTGATTGGGAAGGGTGAGAAATTGACATGAAGGTATAGGTGGAGTCATCCGCCTGCCAAAAGGGTGACACAATGAATCCAAACCCTTCTCTGGTAAACACACCATCGGCACTTGATTTTACGAACTGAGAAACAGTTCCCACCAGATCGTCGGTATCAGTGGCGCTTACGGTTAACTTCAGGTCGCAGGCCTGCGTGAATCCGGTATTGTGACTTGGGGCCTGCCAGGTGGTGTTGGGAGAACTGGCATTTCCAAAGGACCCATTGGAACTGAGATTTGGGCAGGTAGAGGTCCATGCGTAACTTAATGTTGCGTTAGTAGAATGCGTGGCCGTGGAAGTAAGATTCACCGCTTCGCCGGGATTAAGGAAACTTTTATTGGATGCAGGGGGTGAAGTGAATACCGTTTCGTCCTCCACGGCATTGACCATCTGGGAAAATGAATCTGATGCAGAACCTGTATTGGTGTTGGTCACAGTGATGGATATGGTACAGGACTGCTGGTTTCCCGTTATATTTGTCGGGGCTGTCCAGATGGGATTTTGTACCGTTTTGCTATTAAAAACTCCATTGGAACCCAAAGTTTGACATGTAGCGTCCCAGGCATAGGTGATGGTTCCTCCTCCCGTATCGAAGGCTTCCACACTTAAATTGACGACTTGTTCCGATTCGGCCGGATTCGGTGTTCCTGAGGGTGCTGAGACAATGCTGAGGGTCGTGCTTCCGGTGTCATCTTTAGTTGCGTTAAAGGTAATGTTGTCTGCCTGCCCAGAACATTCGGTTCCGTTCAGGCTACCGGACATAGTCGTGGCATTAAAGGTACCTGAAACCGTTAAATTGAGAGCAGAACAATTACTGCTGGTTCCAGTGACAGTCCCTGAAAAAGAGGTTCCGGTGATAGTCCCCGAAATGGAAAAATTGCCAGAAATATTTTGAAATACCGTGCTTCCCGTACCTGTAAAGGAGGTACCGGATTGCACGAGGGAAAATGTTAGAGCTGAACCATCCGAACCGGTCCCTTCCCATAAGCCGGTAACGGTGTTGCTCCCTCCATTGTTCACCGATTCGCGGAAATTTGCCACATCGTTTACCGTTTCGTTGAGGGCCATGGCGTTGTGCGCGGAATCGGATTCAGTGATAGCTATTCCGGTGGGGTTGCCGTTGAAATTAACGTCGGGATTGGAATAATACTGAATCCGTTGATTGGCACCAATGGCCATGATCGTTCGAAAGCTATTAGCATTATCCAGTAAACCGTGATTGTAGGTGAAAGGGCCATCCAGGTTGTCACTTTCCCGGTTATGGCGAAGGCCGCTGTTATGTCCCAATTCGTGACCGAAAGAAAAGTTTCCTGTGGCGCAATCCTGAGCAACTATGGAGTATCCGAAACTTTCAAAACCACCCAGGGAATCCATCAGCCAGGCCAATCCGCATATGGACCCATTACCTTCGATCCAAAGTGAAACCAGATCTGCTCCGTGAGTGTCTCTCAAGGTTTGGGCTACCGGTATATTCCCATTCCCAAAAGAATCTGCCGGAGTAAGGTCCTCCAGTATTGTCTGAAATGAATTATTTCCTTCATTGTAAACCACCTCTTCCCTGTGAACGATGCTAATGACATGGTTGATGCCGCTATTGGAATAAGACGTGTTGGTTTCTGTCTCAGCCAAGTCAATCAAAGCTTCAATACTTGCCGTACCCCCAGCCGCATTTCGTGCATCGGCAGTATACAAAACCAAAACGTCCACTTGCGATCCGTCATCCACTTGCGGCCGGAAATCGGGCTGAACGTCTCCCATGATGTTTCTTACCGACAGGGGTTCCCCTCCTGGCGGTAAATGGGACAAGTCCATTTCACGAATCACATGGTTATCGCCACCAATATTTCTGATTTGAAAGGATTGTCCCAAACGATGGATATTGCCGATCAATAAGTCTCCATTAACTACTAGAGAAACCGAGGAAAACTTTTCATCCAGGATATGCCCGACCCAGGATAAACTTCCGGAAGAGTTTTTCTTAATCTGGTCGAGAACAGCTGTCAACTGGACGTCCGAAAACAGGTTTAACAGGATTTTAGGGTTTCCCTGAGGCCGTCCCTGATTTGGTAAGGAATCGGCTTGAATCACATTATTGAAATTAATATCAACAACGCGACTTCTGATGACAGACGGATCTGTGGCTTTAGGAGGGTCTACTTGAGTCGATGTCTCCAGGAATAAGGGTGATGGCAAATTCCCCTCTGCAAATTGAGGATAGGCTGTTAGCAAAAGAAAATATAAACCAAAAAGAACAAATATTTTTAGAGTTTTGCTTTGAGCTGACATCAATTTCATAATCCTGTCCTGGAAAATAATGGAACCCAACGGCGTCCCATATGATTAATTATATCCCTCAATATGGTTTTATTGGCTACTACTAATTTACTCCTGAAAACCGGGAATTGATTAGCGCATTTGAATCGTGATTATCGCCAATAAACTCCATAGCGAACCCGGTACTAGTGGCTTGAACCACTATCGCCCCCCAAAAATGTAACATGGTGATATCCGGAAAACCTCTACCTTTGCTATTTGAATTGCCGGCAAGTAATTTAGGATGGCTGGCTTTGGGAAGAATCAATAGTTGCCCATGTCTACTGGATTGAGTTCCAGTTATGAAATGGCCATTGGGTACAACGGTTGGATTTATAAATAAATTATTCGTGGCTACAATGAATATGCGCTCCGTTTGTGAGGATTGAATTGTAAATTCAGTGCTTCCATAAAGAGAATTGCCATCATTATCTATTGCCTTTACCACCATCCCAATTTGGGAATTCATGGCAGAGAGGGAGGGGTGTGAAACGGAAATAAAGGAATAGGCTAACAAATCTGATTGCCAAAAGGGCGAGAATATACTCTCTGAACTTGGGACTTCAAAAATAGGCTCAGAAGAACCCACCGAGGCTACCGAATCACGAAATTGGGCAACCGTTAAAGCCGTTTGATTCAGGGTTTTTCTGTTGTCCGCCGCATTGGTCTGTCCTTCCGCAACCCCTGTTGGGTTTCCGCTGAAATTGACTTCCGGGTTGGAATAAAACTGAACTCTTGTTTCGCTTCCAATGCCCATGATTGTCTTAAAATTATTAGGACTGTCGACAAACCCATGATTGAAGTCAAAAGGAGCCCCGTCGGTAGGATCACTTGCCCGGTCATGACGGGCTCCGCTGTTATGTCCGATTTCATGCCCAAAGGAAAAATTCCCTGTGGCACAAGTCTGGGCCACTACGGAATAGCCATTAGGAGCGAAAGTAGAAGAAACCGATGTCATCAACCAGGCCAATCCGCAAAAGGTATTATCGCCCGCAACCCAAAATGAGACCAGGTCGGCCCCATGTTGTTCACGAAGGGTTTGCGCCTGAGGAATTTCGACGCCGTCTGTTACATCATCAAGTGCCTTTTGAAAGGTAAATCCTGATTCGTCATAGGAGATTTCCTCGCGATGAACAATGCGAATCGTGTGGTTGATTCCGCTATTGGTGTAGGATGTATTTGTCTCCGTTTCTGCAAGATCGATCAGGGTCTCAATGGTGGCTGTACCACCAGCCGCATCACGGGCATCATCGGAGTAGATCACCAGAACATCCACAACCGAACCATCATCATGCAGAGGATTCAGGGATAAACTTGAGCCCCTCTGGTCTGAAAGGTTAACCGGAATGGGGTCTGCACCGGGAGGAAATTGTCCAGGGTTGATCTGATGAACGATATGTCCACCTTCGAGATTTTTTCTAATCTGATAACTAAACTCTGGGGAAACAATATTACCAACCAAAATATCATTGCTCAAAACCAGGGAAACGGTGCTCAGAGGTTGGTCCGCAATATGTCCGACCCAGGACTGGCTACCGGATGTGTTATTGAACACGCGATCCTTTTTTGCTTTCAAAACCACATCAGGGAACAGATTCAGAGAAAGAGTATCATAAGAAGCTAAATGGGATAGATGATCAAAGTCAACCTGTACATTTCGACTCTTCAATTGCCAAAGTGTATTAGTCTGAAAAGAATCAGTCTGACTGGATGGATTGCTAGATTCCAGAAAAATTCTCCTGGGCTTGGGTTGTTCTGAACCAAATGCAGGGGATACAATTAAATTAAAAATAAAGAATATAGAAAAAATCAATATGGGATAAGACAGATTTCTGGAATAGGGCATTTTCTATCCTAAAGGAAATGAATGATTATAAGGAACTGCATTATAACAAATTAACAGAATGATTTTTGAAGTTTAAGGACTTGCAAAAGGAGGGGCCCCCGGTCGCCCGGGGGCCTAAGGGAGGAAACTATGTAAATGAAAAAGCACATCTCATTAAGAGCAATTACCATGCCACAATCATCGCAGAAAATTATTAAGTTAATTTGCGGATTAGCTTTTGCTCCTAATAGATTGATTTTAAAAGACTAACTTTGATATTGCAAGTAATTTTTGATGGTTTGGACAATATTTTTTACTCAGAGAGAAAAGGTAATTTAATTATCAGGAAGCTTAATGTTTACAAATAGATAAATAAATAACCCAAAATAAACAGGATTCCAGATATGACACCAGTTTTAAAGTGGGTAAATTGTAAAATGAAGTGCTTTTAATTTGGGATTAGGCTTTTTTATTTATGCTTAAACTTAAACAAAAAATAATCAGGAGGATGCTTGCCAGTATCCAAACACACCCCCACATAAAGGCGGTGCCGAAGGTTTCTTCTGCCAGCATATAGGCGTCCGATCTTAAATAGGATCTTGCTATGGTATCGCCGTAAATGTCCTGGGGAACATAGATCATGCTGGTCAAGCCAATGAGTTTTAACAGGAAATCATTGATAGCTTCAGAAAGTTTAATACCTGAAAAAATCATTAGTGTTCCCGCCGCCAGACTGAATCCCAATCCGAAAATATTGCGGGCAAACAAAACTGCTATAGTCAATATCATTATGCCTAACAGTATCATGACCCATTGATCCCATCGTGTTTTCACAGCGAGCAAAAAGATCAAAGCGCCCCAGGCCATGGAACCAAGGTATCCCGCGCTTAGAATCAGGAAACGGGAACCTCCCCGTGACAAGACATGGCCTCCCTGTTGCGGGGAGATAACCAGTTCCTTAACTTCGCCTCCGGTAACAAGTGCCATGAGGGCGTGGGAGGATTCGTGAAAAAAAACGACAAGAATCTTTAAGGGATAAAGTAGCGGGTACTCCCAGAGGAAGAAAATGGCCGTTGCCAATGTGGCCAAAGTGAGTGTGTTTTTCATAAGATAAATTTAAAGCCAGATTTCCGGCCCAGGGTTGAACAGCCTTTCTTCTGCGAGTTCGACTGCGAGTTCGCGAAATATCTTATCGTCCGTTGATCCATTCAGGCGTTCCAGTAACTCAAGGGTATTTCTTGAAACGGTGTTAAAAATAAGTTTTTCAAGATATCCCTTTGCATTATGAGCTCTAACCTTCTGTTCGTACTCTGGGTCTTTTTCCATTTGCAATTCCACGGCACAACCAATAACTCCGCCCACATTCACTACAAAGTCTGACAAGGATAAAATATTACGTCTGTGGTAAAGAAAATACTCGGTCATTTTATTGCTCGGTGTGTTCGCGCCCTGCAGGATGAATCGACATTGAAGACGTTCGGAGTTTTTGGAGGTAATCGCATCGGGGCGCGCGGCCGGAATCAACAGGTCGCACGGCGCTTCCAGAAGCCAGTCCAGTTTCCTGCCGACAAATAACTTCTCCGTTATTCCTTTGTAATTGGCGAGGCCATTGGGTAGGCTTCTTACGCTCAGCAATTCTTCAATATCAAGTCCTTCAGGGTTCCACAGCCCACAATTGATATCAGAAACACCAACAATCCGAGCTCCCTTTTCTGCAAATTTTGAAGCGGCAGGTGCGCCCACATTGCCAAAACCCTGAATGATGATATCAGAGTTTTTTAAAGAAAACTTTGGCTGGTGTTGTTGAAGCGCTTCAGCGGCCGCTAGCAAACCATGAGCGGTCAGGCCCCACTGGTCGATTGGAATGCCTCCCATTTCCGGTGGACGACTGCCAACACCCCGTGGGAGGGATTGAGGATCTCTGAGTTCCTCAAAAACTTCGTGAATGGTTTGAATGTCTTTCTCATCTGTTCCCATGTCCGGAGCGGGAATGTATCGATCCAGAGGAAAAATGGCCTGGGCAAAAGCTGACATCAACTGGGCTTTTTTTTCCGGTTTGCCTATGAATTGGAACGGGTCCAGGATCAGGCCGGATTTTCCACCACCGTAAGGAATACAGGAAATGGCATTTTTCAGAGTCATGGTTTTAGCCAACCGATGGACTTCCCACAAAGATAAATCCGGTACCATACGGATGCCACCCAACCCCGGGCCTAATGAAGAATTATCGATGACGACAAATCCCCAAATTTTTCCAGTTTCAGGATCCACCAATTGAATCAGGGATTCCGGGGAAGATTCCGTTCCTGCCGAAAACCGGTCATTCGATGGATCTTGCTGAAGGATCTCAGCGTTCAATCGTTTTGGTAATGTGAGGTAAATTCCCATTAGTGGACTTTAGTTTGGGGGTGTTTGAAAGCAGGTATCAGCAACGTAACGGGAATTATCTCAGACACATTGGTTGCCTTCAAATCAAAATCCCCGTCATCATCGAAATCGAAAAGAACAGGAAACAAGACCGAAGGACTGCTGGCGTTGGCTCCACCAGGAGCATTGTCCAGGAATAAATCCAGATCGCCGTCGCCATCATAATCCAAACCCTTCTCAGTCTGAATGGTTTTAACCTCAACAGGAATAGTGTTCTCCGGAGGCTCATCGCCCTCCTTGATAAATAAAATCTTTTCCAGTTATTTTATTAAATCATCCAACACCATTTTTACAGGAACATAGTTTAAAAATTCTTCGAAGTCAAAAAACAGGAAAAGGAAGGTGTTTTCAAAAGATCTCTCGAATTCTTCTTTGTCATCAGTTCCCAGAATAAGGGTTCGCCTGTATAATCGAACGGTGGAATTCAGGATCAGGAGGTAAGCCCCTGGATTCCTTAATCCTTTGTGAATTTCGAAGCCTTGAAGGGCGTAAACGAAAGTCTGTTGACTATCAGGAGATTGATCCCTTCATGGGTGGCCCGGGCCTTATTTTAAGTGAATCTGAAATTGATCAATGAACTCAGCAAAACAATTAAGATCCATTTTTTGAAGTCATTTTTTTGCCTCCCAGTAATCGTTTATATGAAAATTTAAAGTTTATCGTCTTTATTCATGTGAAATTATATTATTGTATTTCCTGCTGTTGTATAAGGAGGTAGGAAGCCATATGATAAACTTCAAAATACATAAGTTCCCATTTTTAGACTTTAACAGGAAGTTGACTTGCAGAACCTTAAAGAGAGTATTATTCAGAATTTTATAAAAATGGCGATTGAAGAGGATCTTGGTTCCGGGGACCTCACTACCGATTCCATTATTAAGGTTCCTGAAACAAGTACCGCTGAAATTATCGCTAAAGAAGCATTGGTCTTGAGTGGAATCCAAGTGTTTAAAAAAGTGTTTTTGTACCTGGATTCAAAATCGAAATTTATCGACCAGGCTTTTGTGGATGGCGATAAGGTTCCCTCGGGAAGCCCGATTTTAAAAATCAGGGCAGAATCAGGGGTCCTATTGAAAGGGGAACGTTCCGCATTAAATATTTTACAGCGTATGAGCGGGATTGCTACAAAGACCAGAAAGTTCGTCGATCAAGCAGGGCCGGTAACTATTTTAGACACGCGTAAAACGACTCCTGGCCTGAGGGCATTTGAAAAATATGCGGTCGTTTGCGGAGGTGGAAAGAATCATCGATTTGGTCTATTTGACGCAGTACTGATCAAGGACAACCACATTAAAGTAGCAGGGTCCATTACTGAAGCAGTTAAACGTGTTCTGGCCAATGTTCCCGAAAATATTTCTGTGGAGGTGGAAACCACAAACATGGACGAGGTTCGGGAGGCATTGGCAAATCCGGTCGATATCATCATGCTGGACAATATGGATTTGGAACAGACACGAAAAGCCGTTACAATGATTGCAGGAAAGGTAAAGGTGGAGGTTTCCGGAAATATGACTCTGGACCGCCTGACTGACCTTTCCCAAACAGGAATCGATTATGTTTCGGTCGGAGCACTGACCCATTCCGTTAAAGCTGTAGATATCAGCATGAACTTTTTGGACTAAATTATATAATTATGCCCTGCAATGATACCACCTCAAGAATTGTGATAAACCTGGACTTTAACAACCGTTTGCATTCCTTTGATTTTTTTAAGATGACCTGCGGCAAAGAAATTTCAGGCGAAACCGGTTTTAAGGAATATTGCCTCGGGAAAACGGTGGAAGAAGTCCTGGAACTGGAATTCGATACAACTTTGTATGCTTTGAACCTTGAGGACCCTGACCAGCAGTTTTTTTTCTTTATGGAATGGGAAGCCATCAGGGCCGCGCTCACTATATATTCCGGCAAAGAGGATCCGTCCAGGTTGGATCGTTTTCAAATCGCTTCCATAGAGTATGGTGGGAAAGGTGTGGAGATACGACAAAATATTTTGAAGCCCGGCAATATGCCTCCCGTCAAGGCCTGTATCACACGCGTTTCCCATTAAGGGATCAATCCGGAAACAAACGAACCATACGGACCACCCCCTGGCTGAAATCCTGATCAAAGGTTTGGGAAATCCCACTTTGATAAGAAAAATAAAACGCCGCCTGTTGGTCAAAGGGAAGGCTCCAGGATCCGGTTCCGCCGCCCGGAGAAAATGCGGAAGCAATAAAAATATCCAGATTTGAACGGGCTTTGATACTGGTTTCAGGAGTATGAAGTCCTTCGGCTTCTTCCTTTTCAGGCATTCGCCAATCGTGAAAGCCCAGATAATCTTTTTTGTTCATATCATCTATAAATTGCAAGGCTTCCTGAAAGGTCAACCAGTCCTGAAGTATTTGAAAGGAGTCCTTTTGAGCCCAGACCAGTCCGGTTTTCTTATCCAAAACCGTACCGTCTCCATTATCGACAAAATTCTGTTGTTCTGACATACATATTTCCTATCAAATTCTGAACAATGAACGATCCCGCCGCAAGCGGCTGGGGATCCTAAAAACAAACATTGAAACCACGTGGCTAGCCACGGGGAATTAAACCCCCTGATGGGATAAAAACACAGTTCTGCGCTGGAAACAAATCCGGGTTGTTCCCTGCAGAAACAGAAATAAAAAGGGTAGCTCAGCCTTAAGCCCATGTGAAGCTAAAATTTGATATTTTTTCCAAATTTTTTCAGAAATTATAAAGAGAAGTGTGGTAATAAAGTCAGGAATTTGATAAAAATTACCATTCCAGAAAAGTCTTCCCTTTAATGTTTTCCAAATAAATTGTTCGGCTTGTATTTTACTTAATTCTTCTTGCATTTTCAGTTTGGTGATCTGTAACAGGGATGCCCAATGCCTCTTTATATATTTGAATGTTTGAATTGCAAACATGAAATCAAACATTCTCTAGAAAAAACTTTTGGTGATTATTACGGATACAATTGCCCAAAATGTGAGAAATCCGATCGATTCAAATTCATTCGGGAAATGGATATGAATAAAGACTGGTATGCCAAACTGATAAAAATTCGAAACAAGAGGATGAGAAAAGGGGATCACCTTTATCGAACAAAAGAACGTAGCTAGGGTTAAGTTTGTTTCAAAAGGAAAGGACAATAGGTTTTGAATAAATTTTTAAAATTAGCGGGTTTTATCGCAATAGCTTCATCTGCTGTTTCCGTTTCTACTACAGCATTGGCTAAGGGAACGTTGTTATCCGGCATGCTGACTTTGAGTCCCTTTTTTATGGGCCAATCCGGAACTCCGGATTGTGGGACACCTTTGCCTTCGGTGGATTTTTATGACAGCATTTCCTTTTATTCTGTGATTGTTGGAGTGGCGCTTGTTCTTGTTGGTATCCTGATTGACAAAAAGGAGGTGAAGATTATTTCCTGGAGTTTTGCCGTGGTTCCAATTGCCCTTTGGGGTTATGTGAATTTCGCTGTGGATTATGAAGAAATCAATCAGACCATATTTGCCTACAATGTTCGAACGGAAGCGGCCCTTGCTAATATCGCCGAGGGACAGGAACGCTATAAATCCGAGCATGGATTTTATCTTAAAGATTTGAATAAATTATATTCTCACCTTGCCGGTGCTCATGGTGTGGACAAGTGCATTCGGATTCTGGAGCTTAAGACCAGTCCGCAGGGCTGGTCTGCAAGCGCCCAGCATGTGAACAGTCCTGACAAAGTGTATTGGGATGGAAAGTCAGGTAGCTCCTTAAAAAAGGGGTAGGGGAGAAGAAGAACGATTTCCAATAAAAAGCAAAAGCCCGGGAGAACCTTTCACAGGCTCTTCCGGGCTTTCTTTTTGAAGCTACCAGGACAACAACTAAACGATCACGCTTAGTATTTGAACTGTTGGACCAGTGTTTGTAACTGGCCGGCCATCTGGGACAACTCAGAAGCCGCACGTTGCGTTTCCGAAGCCCCTGTGGTCGTACTTTTGGCCGCGTCGGCAACACCGGAAATGTTGTTGGAAATTTCGTCCGTGCCACGAGTCGCTTCTGTAATGCTTCTTGCGATTTCGGCTGTGGTGGCCGTTTGTTCCTCGACGGCGCTGGCGATAGTGCTGGAAATGTCATTGATCTGGTTGATAACCGTGGTTATCTTTCCAATTGCATCAACAGCATTATGCGTGTTTCCCTGAATCGTTTCAATCTTCTTACTGATGTCTTCAGTGGCTTTGGCAGTTTCCTTTGCCAGATCCTTAACTTCATTTGCAACAACCGCGAACCCTTTTCCCGCATCCCCGGCCCTGGCCGCTTCGATGGTGGCGTTAAGAGCTAACAGATTGGTTTGTTCTGCTATGGAGTTGATGACTTTGATCACTTGCCCGATTTCATCAGAGCTTTCACCGAGAGTGGAAACTGTGGCATCTGCGGTATGAGCCATTTTCACAGCGTCTGCCGCAATTTGAGCCGCCTCGGTAGCATTTTTAGAAATTTCCTGAATGCTGGCACGCATTTCTTCAGCGCCCGTTGCAACGGATTGAACGCTTCTTCCGACTTCTTGTGATGCCATCGAAACAACATTGGCCTGAGCCGCAGTTTCTTCAGCATTTCCTGCCATCTGTTGACTGACACCTGTCAATTGTTCAGAAGAGGTAGACAATCCATTGGCATTATTTCCAATCGTTGAAATACTATTGCGCAGTTTGCTGATGAAAGTTGTCAAACCGCTTCCCATCTGACTAAGAGCATCGTTGCCATTGGTGGTTACCGCTTGAGTTAAATCACCTTCAGCGGCTCTGTTAACGGTATCCAGCATACTGTTGACCCTGTTTTTCAGGTCTTCAGTAGCTTCCCGTTCACGGTCAGCCAGCTCTTTCCTTTCCTTGGCCTGGGTGAGCATTTGATCTAGAGCATTCTGGAATTCTCCCTTCAATCCAAAATCCTTTTGATCCACCTTACCATTAAGGATTTCCTGAGAATGTCCCATAAATCCTCTGAGTCCATCCATCAATTGGTTGAATGATGAACATAAGGTTCCCATTTCATCGGAAGATGTGACCGGTAGTTTTTCACCTTTCAAATTACCTTCCGCAGTTTCTGTCAATACACCGGAAATACGGATGATGGGTTTAATAACTATTTTTGTCAAAAAGATTCCAACTCCTATAAGAAGTGCAAAAATAATGAAACCCGAAATGAAAATTGTCCTGCGAATATTTTCCTGGTTCTTTTTGGCAATGTCAGAATAGATATGCGCTAACTCGTCATTGGCCTCCCTAAGTTTGTTTGCTTCGGAGATTATCTGGCTTTGGGCTTTGCGGTAAGGAAGGGAGTTGACTTCAGAGTTCATAAGTTGAGCGATAGAACCTTTAAAATCACCAAAAATTGCCTGGATTTTTTTACTTTGCGTTTGAACTTTTGAATCATTAATCGCGGAAATTGTATTAAATTTGGTTTTTTGCAAATTAACAGGGTATTTTCCGCCGCCCTGAATGGCCTTTATAGTTTGCGCAAAAATTTCCTTTCCATTTTCATATTCGTCCATTTTGGCACTTAACTCAGACCTTCCAAGAGTGATATCATCCGAGAATTTTAATTTATATTTTCGGATACCCAACATATCGCCAACCTTAAAGGTTTTCCCCATCAAGGCGGTATGACACGTGGCGCAGACTTGGACCGTAGCAATGTCTGCTGTATAAACAGCCATAAAAAGTTTATCATTTTCCTCAAAAACCTTTGTGAATACCTTATCGGAATATTGCTTTAGAAAACTGTTGGCTTCTTTGTCCATGGACGACTTCAGTATTTGCTTTTTGTTGACTGGGAGTTCTGAAACAATGTCAATCGAAAAGTCTTTTCCTTTACCAAACTTCTCATTCACGATTCGAGTTATTGTGGCAGGAAAAGGGACCGCAGGATGTTTTTCACTGGCTGGATCCATACTGATTGCTAATTCTGATTTTTTGGCAGGACCCACAACCATTTTCGCGTAGGTTCCCCGCATTTTGGTAATGTACCGGTCCAGAGACAACGTTTGCTGTTCAATGGTTCTTTTTCGGCTTTTAGACATGGCGCTACCCAAAGCCGATTTTCCCATGGCTTGACTCAGCATGGATTGACGCTCAATAGCGCTGACGATGTTAGTGTCTTCTTTTGCCTTATTCAGGGAGTCGATAATGACCCAACCTGAAATAATTAAAACAGCAAAAAGAACGAATAGCAGACCATAAACCTTTTGTTTGATTGATAAGTTTTTCATTACAGACCCCTAAAATTCGTTTCTAAATACTACAATAAGTTGCAATGTAATTTTTAAATTTTTTGTCGGTCATGTCCTTACCCCCCGGCAATATTTAAAAAATATAAAAATCTTAAATTTTAATTGATTGATTATCTGAAATTTTAAATAAATATAAAAAGATTGTCAATGTAAATTTAGTAAAGTTAAAAAAATTTTCTGTATCCTGAGAATCTCCTCACATCAATGGGAATGATACTTTGTTCTTTAACCGGCAAAAGATTATTGATTCGTGCGCTCAAACATCTTCTATTGGTCCCAGTCCCATTGATTAACGATTCCATTGAGTGAAACCATCCCGACCACTTCATCTTTTTCCATGACCATGGCATAGGATACATTAAAATTTGTAAGAAAACGTGCCGAATAAGGCAAGGGCATATTACTGGGAACTGACAGGACGGGTTTTGACATGATTTCATAGACGTGTGTTTCATAAAGCTTTCTACGTTGTCCAATAACTTTACGAGCAATGTCTTTTAAGGTCATGATCCCGTAAACATCGTCCTCATCTCTAGGGTCAATGAGAACCGCATGAATTCGTTTGCTTTTCATCATTTTCAGTGCATCCGAAACCTTTGTCACGCCATCAATACATTGAAAATCCGTCATCATGACATCTCGTATAAAACGTTTTTTGTCCATCCCGATTTCTCCAATTAGAAATAGTGGTGTTTTGCGTCTTTTTCCAGAATCGGAATCTGGCTTTCCAGTCCAATTGCCCGATCCACGGTCCAGGAAAAGGCAATGCCGTTTCCATGCTTGTCAAAATGTCCGGCTTCGTAAATGGCTTGCATGATTTCATCGCAAAGAAAGTCTTCAACGAGAAATAATAATAAATCCCGTTGTCCTTCCACATTCAGGCCAAAAAAAGATTTTTGCTGATGGATTCCTTCGCCACGAGCGTTTAATATTGTGACTCCTGTGGCACCTGCGTTTTTAGCCGCCTGAATCACTTCATCCTGATCGTCATCGTTTACTAATGCGATTATAACTTTAAACCTCATTGTGAACCTCTATGATGATAGTTGTTTTGATTTCGCTGGGACAATATTTCAGTGATCTTAGCATACGCCAGGACCGCCATTATAGGGAAAAGAGAGGCAAAAGCGATCAATCCAAATCCGTCCAAAAGAGGTGATCGACCGGGTACGTTGGACGCCAGGCCAATTCCCAACGCGGCTACTAGGGGCACTGTAACAGTAGACGTGGTGACGCCTCCGGAATCATAGGCCAAAGGAATAATCAATTTCGGCGCGAAAATCGTTTGAATGAGTAAAATTATGTAGCCTGAAAGAATATAAATGTATAGTGGCGTTCCTGTAACAATTCGGTAAGTGCCTAATGCCACTCCAAAGGCAACCCCGAAGGCAACCGCTATTCTAAGTCCCCAGGCCGAAATGGCCCCGGTGGAAATTTCTTTGGCCTTAAGTGCTACTGCGATCAATGAAGGTTCCGCCAGGGTGGTTGAAAACCCGATAAAAAAAGCAAAGATATAGGTCCAAATATATAAGAGGGCAGGGGGTGACTCTCCGGAAAATACTTCTGCGCTATTCTTACCCTCTCCAACCAAAAATTTCACGTCTGTCAACTGATTCGCCATTTCGGTACCCAACGGGAAAATGCATTGCTCCAGTCCAACGATGAATATACCCAGACCGACAATAACTAGAATAAAACCTGTGCATATTTTTTTAAAGTGGGGAAGCTTTTTCCGAATTGCCACCAATTGGAAGAAAACCAGTACCCCAATTATCGGCAGGATGTCCAGGGCGGTTCCCTTGAGGGAATGGTTCAGCAATTGCCACCAGGAGGATTCGTATTCCATTCAAACCTCCTGCGCGACGATACCGAAAACCATAACGAATAGAATCGGAGTCAAGCTAGCCAGAGCGATCAATCCAAATCCATCAATGATGGGATTTCGTCCCCTGATAAATGTAGCCAGTCCAACTCCAAGGGCCGTTACCAGAGGAACCGTGATGGTGGAAGTGGTAATTCCTCCTGCGTCATAAGCTATTCCAATGATTTCTTTAGGGGCAAAAAGCGTGGTAACCATGATCAAACCGTATCCGGCCATGACGAACCACATTAACGGCCATCCCTTGATGATCCGGATAACCCCTATGGCCCCTGCGAGGCCCACAGAAAAGGCAACGGTGAGTCGCAATCCCAACACGTAGTCTGCAATGGGACCAGGTTGGGCAGAAATAGTTCCGGCATCGGCGGCCAGCTTTCCTGCCTTATTGGCAATTACGGTTAAAGCGGGTTCGGCGATGGTGGTGGAAAAACCCAGTGCAAACCCGAAAAAAACAATCCATCGGATATCGCCCTTTTGGGCAAACTGATGCGCCATGCGTTCTCCCAGTGGAAATAACGCAGATTCCAGACCCTGAATAAAAATGAACAGGCCGAAAACGACCAGTGCGAATCCAACCAGAGTGGTGCCAAGGTTGGGGAAGGATTTTTGTATGACGAAAACTTGGAAAAAGACGATCACTAATAAAATAGGGAATACATCCATGAATGCATTCCCCAGTTTTTGAAAAACATATTTTAGTGATCTTACCATTCCAGTCAGGTGCCAGCGGAAGGGTGAAGCATGGTTGCCTTCCTTCAGGGTGAAGGGGAGAATGGTTTAGCAAAAAGGCCCAAATGGACTTTAGTATTTTTTGCGGATTCTCTGAACCCGTTTTTGATCGGTTTAATTATTTGGATTCTACAGATTCCGTATTCGCCGGTGATTCTTCCAGAGCGGTTTCGGTACTTTCAGCAACGGCTTTAACATCTTCCTCACCTTCCAGGTTTTGCTGATTTTCAGAACCTTCGGGTATTTCTTCCTCAGAGGCTTCCTTCATCGATTTTTTAAAATTTTTGATACTCGATCCAAATGCGGATCCAATTTCAGGAAGCTTGCCCGCTCCAAAAATAATCATAATGATGACCAGAATGATCATCAGTTCCGGAAAACCAATTCCCATCATAACGACAGCCTCACTTTTATCTCTTAGGTTAAAATGATGCAATGAGTATAACAAAATAATGAAAAAAACCAACAAAATATGTAGTTGTGAGATACTATTATTATGGATAGTATGCTTCTCATTGCTCCATGGGAGAAAAGGATGAACAAAGAACTGATCCTGGATTTATTTTATTCCACGGATGGAAATCTTGACGAAATCAATGCCGCGATTGATGAAAAGTTGAAGGGGATTCTTACTCGTAAAATCACCTTATTCGATAAATATATACAAAGCCGGATCGAGATGAATCCCAGGGCTCTGAAAATGGCCAATATGAATGTGACTCCCGAAGAGGCCGTTTATATCAGCTTGCACCCTTCTTTAAGTCAGCTGGAATTCCTCGATCTCAGGAAAAACGCTATAGGGGATGAGGGTTTGCAGGCGCTAGCAGGATCACCGGTTATTAAAAGTTTAAAGGTAATGGATTTGAGAAATAACGGGCTCACACGCAATGGCATGCTGGCGGTTGCTGAATCTGAAAATTTTCAATTTTTGGAAATTATGGACTTACGGACCAATCAATTGGGTGGGAATTGGCAGGAAAAACTGGTTAAAACTGGCAGATTCAATCGGTTAAAAGAAGTCAGAATGCGTTAGATTAAACTGCACATCAATATAAAAGGGTGGTGTTCTTGCTCTCACGAATTTTCTGAACGATTTTGTCTGCAATTTCGTCTGCTTTGATCTCGTAGGACCCTTCGTTCAGATAGTTTTTGAATTTATTGACCAAATCCTGACGAATTTCAGAGGCAGGGGCTCCTTCAGCCAATTTGGCCGCTTCCAGAGAAGATTTGGAAAGGCTGACCCGGTCTGCTTCACTACCACTTAAAGAGTCTGATGTTTTTTTAGCAACCTTCGACTCTTTTGGGTTCACCCGGTTTATCGGTGAACTCCTGTCAACTTTAGATGATGGGTTCAGTTCATTCATAATCTGGTTATTTCACTTAATTTATTGTATCAGTTGAAAAACTTCTTCAGGAAACAGGTTGGACTGAACTTGTACAGCGTTTTCCGGTTCATTAACAATTTGGTTTCTTGCTGTTTCAGCTAAATCCTGTCCACCTTCCTGAAGGAATAGTTCCTGATCGAGAATTTGGTTCTCCAGGGGAATCAGTTTTTCATTAAATTGATCTGGAACCTGATTAATTCCAGTTTGTATAGCTGATTGAGTTTCATCAATCTTGAAAATTTTATTTGAAAACGTCTCTAAATTGACAGATTGGGTTTTTCTAAAAAAATTACTTTTCTGAAGGGAATCTGCTATAGGTTCCGTCGCCTTCAATTCCGGTTCAGGAACACCATTAGGGTGCTTGTTGGGAGTTTTCAAAGGCAGGGGAACACCTTTATTTGCAAGATTCGAACTTATAATTTCATTAGAAAACAGGGTATCCATTGTATTCTATCCTCCATGACCTGACATTTTGCTTTGCACTGGCATCCTGCCCATGCTGTAATTCCCTTACGGCATTTGATCAAAATTCTTGAGTTTTTTGATGTTATTAGGCGTTCTAATTTTTGGGATGAAATTTTGGAGGATAATTCAAACTTGAGAAAAAAGTTTAATAAATTTAAATAATTCAAATAAAATCAATTAGTTAAAATAATTTATTTAATATTTTAGGAGAAACCAAATGGCTACTGAAGTTTTGAATGTAAAAGGTATGAGTTGCAATCATTGCGTAGAGACCATTACCAATGCAGTGAGTTCCCTGCAAGGTATTGATAAGGTTTCGGTTCATCTCGAAGAGAAAAAAGTGACGGTGGATTATGATCCCGCTCAAACGGACGTTTCAACGGTATCCAGCAAAATTAAAGAGGTGGGGTTTGATGTGGCATAAGATTGGTATTGGTAATATTCAGGATTCCATACGACCAATTTTTATTTTCAGGGTCTTTTCCTCGCCTTTTCGAATGACTTTTATCGCCACGGTTTTGCCAACCCGGGTATCGGCTACCAGGTATTGTAGAGATTTGGCACTTGAAATGGACTTGCCATCATATTGAATAATGATATCCCCTCGTTCAATACCCCCTTTGTTTGCCGGGGTTTCCAGGTCGACATTATTCACCAGCACACCCGTTTTACCAGGACCTATTTTAAAAGATTGCGCCAGTTCAGGGGTCAGTGATTGAATCCCTATTCCCAGCCAACCTCTTTCCACACTGCCGGTATCGATTAGCTGTTGGGTGATGTTTACGGCCATTTCGATGGGAATGGCAAATCCTACTCCGGCACCGATAGCGGCCACAGCGGTATTAATACCTACAATTTTCCCCTGCAAATTGATTAGCGGACCCCCGCTGTTTCCGGGGTTGATGGATGCATCGGTTTGCAGGAAGTTTTCAAATAAGGTTATTCCCAGATCCGTCCGTCCTTTTCCGCTTATCACCCCAACGGTGACGGTTCCGTCCAGCCCATAGGGATTGCCAATGGCCATCACCCATTCACCCACCTTTAAATCGTCGGATTGGCCAAAAACCGGAACCGGAAAACTTTTTAGTGAAAATATCTTTAATACGGCCAGATCCGTTTTGGGATCCGTGCCTACTATTTTTGCAGTGAATTCACGGCCGTCTCCAAAGCGGATCAAAAGTTTTTCAACGTTTTCTATCACATGGTGATTGGTGATGATATGGCCATGATTGTCCAAAACCACTCCGGAGCCCAATCCCTCCATGCGGTACGTGGATCTTCCCAATTCACTAAACCAGTGTTTAAATTTCGAAAGCCATGAATTGGAGGGGGCGATAGAGTGATCTGTAAACTCGGGGGAATCGATTTTGATCAACTTGTTAATGCTGACCACTGAAGGTTTGATGGATTTTGCATTTCTTACAAAGGATTCCTGTAGATACAGGATTTGTTGATATCCCTTCAGATGGGAAAAGGGATGATTTTGGTTTTCTGAGTAGACCTTTTTACTGGTCACTCGGGTAGAATCCTGAAGAAACACGAAATAGGCTCCCAGGAATGCTAACAGAATCAAAAAGCCAGCTTTTAAATACTTATTTTTAAACCCACCGCTTGCCTTTGGTTCATACATTTTTTTCACCATAATAGATGGTGGCGATGCCAAATGTTAGCGGTTTTATCCTGATATTTGAAAACCCGACAAGATTCATGCTCCTTACAAAATCCCCTGGGGAGGGGAAGTCGCTCACCGAAGAGGGCAGGTAACTATAAGCTGAGGTATGACCTGAAAAAAACCTACCTATTCTCGGTAAAATAGTATCAAAGTAATTTCGATAGACCCAACTCAAGACTGGAAACTCGGGAAACGAAAATTCAAGAATAACGACCCTTCCTTTTTCTGCCAGGACTCTCCACATTTCAGCGAGCCCTTTTTCACGATTGGAAAAATTACGGACTCCAAACGCGGTAATGACACCGTAGAAACTTTTATCCAGAAAGGGGAGGGCTTCGGCGGCGCCGAACTGGAAAGATACCGATTGGTTCAGGTTTTTTTTATCAATCTTATTTTTACCAATTTTCAACATGTTATGGCAAAAATCAATACCAAATACTTTAACTTGGTTTGGGTTTTGTTCCACTATTTCCAAAGCCACGTCTCCAGTTCCTGTAGCAATATCCAAAACTCGTTTTCCAGAAACTGGATCAAGAAATCGGACCGCCTTTTTTCTCCAATACCTGTCCTGATTTAAACTTAAAAAATGATTCAAGAAATCATATTTTGGAGCAATTGCATTAAACATGCTCTGAATCTGTTTGGAGAATTCGGATTCTTTTGACATCAATAAAAAAACGTTTAAAGCCGTGAAATTGCAATGAACTTCTGCCAAAACTACAAATCCGGCAGAATTAATAATTTTAAAAAGTTTTTGGATATTGCCCTTATATTAACATTGATTTTCTTTATGAACAAGCCAAAGGGCTTTAATTTTATATATTTAATAAATGAAAACGCATGGATATCTGGAAGTTGACAGTTAAACCCACATACCTTAAATTAAGTACTATAAATTCTATGGGAGATTGGGCTTGTGAGAAAAGTGTTGCTGATTTTGGCCCCAGGATTCGAAGAAATTGAGTCTATTGGAGTTGTTGACATTTTAAGAAGGTCAGGTGCCAAGGTCACTTTAGCGGCCACTGTGGAAGGTCCTTTGCAAGGGTCAAGAGGCGTTAGTGTTAATTCGGATTGCTTGTTAACGGATGTCGATGAAAATGATTATGATTTGCTGGTTCTTCCCGGTGGCCAACCTGGAACCACGAATCTAATTGAAAGCGGTAGGGTTTTGGATATTGTAAAAACCATGCACCGATCCGATAAATGGATTTCCGCCATTTGTGCCGCACCTTTGGTGTTGCAATCAGCCGGGATTCTGGCTGGCGTTAAAGTGACCAGCCATCCTTCAGTAAAAGAAAAATTATATGATGTCGACTATTTGGACCAAAGGGTTGTCGTGGATGGCAAAATCATTACCAGTCGAAGCCCTGGAACGGCACTTGAATTTGCACTGGTTTTGGTGGATTTGCTGTTTGGGAAGGACCGGATGGACAAGGTAAATGATGGTGTTATGGCCAAAATCTAGAGGAATTTGGATCCGGAATGGTTGAAATTGAAAAAAATATAAAATAATTCAAGATTTTAAAACCTTTTCAGGTTTTAAACATCCAAGGTGATATAGATTTTCTATTGAATCATGAGGTGAATTAAATGTTTGTAAATATTTCCCGAAACCAACTTTTAATCAATAATGGCCGATACAAAAAGAAAGTTGTCAAACCCGGGAAACCAGCCAAAAGATGCAATCATTGCGGTGGATTGGTGCGCATGAGTTGTGACATTGAAGCCTGCATCATGTGTTCACGAGAAGCCGGTCATTCTTGCCAGACTTGCAGTCACGTTCCAGCGAGCCAGGTTTCTGACGACAAAAAGAAAAGCGCTTAGAATTAAAATTTCCTGCCTTTAATATTTTTATCTTATTTTTGCGCAATGTTCTTCGTCGACCATTTTTCATAATATCCCAATTGTATGAAGCGCATTTAAATCATTTAAGTGCGATATTTCCCGTAGACCTTTAGATCCCTGGATGTTTCAGATTTTGCATTATAAGGGATTTATTTTCAATAAGTTACGTCCAGGCATTCAAATCATCAAGTTCCTATAAGATATATTATGTAAACTTTAAGGTTTTGGTTTTGCGATTAGCCGATATTTCCGCCATTTCTTCTTAGCCTGGGTGTTTCCCTGTTTGCTTTGGCTTATGTGTTATAATTTAGAAATCTCTAATTGTTTTAATTATTCTTTGGACCTACAACCTTATGTCCTCTGTTGATCAGTTTGAAAGTATATTCAAGTCCGCTACCAAAGTGCGGTTCAACTATCAGGAAATTCATATTCAAACAGTTCTTTTGGTCAATGACTGTGACGAATCTGGACGCAATCATCTTCTTAAATTTGCAACCCGGTTTCTAAGAGTTTTAGAATCCCATAAAAATGTTGATTGGATCCTGCTGAATGGTTCTGATTTCGCCAATATTGAGGATTTGTTAAAGGGTATTGAACGTCATCGGCCGGATTTGATTGTCACTTACCGTCATCTTCATTCTGAGTCCTGGCAGTGGCCCTATAGTCTTGGTGAACATTTAGATGTTATGACGCAAGTTACGGATACTCCCGTTTTAGTACTTCCCCATCCCAAAAAGGAAGGTGGAATACCCGAACGTCTCGAAAAAACAGACAGGGTTCTTGTGATTACCGACCATCTTACTGGAGATCATCGTATTGCCAGTTTTGGGGTCGTTTTTACTCATAAAAATGGGACCCTCTTTTTGAGTCACTTGGAAGATGAAGAGGTTTTTGAGCGCTATATGGAAGTGATTTCAAAAATTCCCGACATCGACAGTGATTTAGCAAGGGAAAAAATAAGAGAGCGTCTTATTAAAGAACCTAAAGATTATATTCATTCTTTTCAGGATTATATTAAGGCTCAAAACAAACCCATTCATAGCGAGGCCCTTGTGGACCTCGGAAAGCACCTGACAGAATACAAAACCTGGATTGAGGAACATGAAATTGACCTGGTAATATTGAATACCAAAGAAAAAAATCAAATGGCCATGGATGGTACGGCCTATTCTCTCGTGGTGGAATTGAGAGACACTCCCCTACTTCTTCTTTAAGAATATTTATGCAAGAATCGACAACTCATCATGCCGCTCATTCTGTATCTATGGGCACCACTCTTTTGTTTGCCACAGTACTCGTTGGCCTGATCGCCTGCCTGGCTTTGGAAGAGAAACTGCACGCCAAAAAATCGATTATTGTCGGCTTGTTTTCTGTTATTACTTTATTGATGGGAGACGTTTTTCATATTTTACCCATTGGTGCTTTGGTCAATGTTTTTGATGAAAAAATCACCTTACCCGTATACATTCCTGCCGTTGACTGGGGAGTGATTGCCATCATACTGGGGTCCAGCATTTTTGTAGATGTGGTTTCGCGGTCCGGCCTGTTCACCTGGGTGGCGATTCGATTAACAAAAGAGTCTAAAGGAGATCCTCTCAAACTTTTGTACTATTACGGCGTCATGACCGTTGTGTTCTCCGCAGTGCTGAATAACGTTACGGCCATGATCATTGTAGGCTCCTTGACCGGGGTTTCCCTTAGTAAACTTGAAAGGGGTAATCTGTTGTTGGGTTTTTTATTCATCGAAGGACTGCTTACTAACATCGGTGGTCTTTTGACCTTGATCAGTTCCGTTCCCAATATCATTGTAGGCAACGCGGCCGGGATCACCTTCATTCAGTTTTTTTTAAGAGCCAGTCCTTTCGTTCTGGTGGCAACGGTGGCAACCTTGATACTGGGCGCAAAATTGTTCAAGATCAAGTCACTTACCGGTGATGAAGAAAAGTCTAAAGCCCGTGCAATGGTTGAAAGTTTTGACGAAAACGATGGTATCGAAACCGAAGCCTTTTTTAAATTTTCCGGAATTATTCTGGTTCTGTTTATTCTGACCATCGCGACCACCTCCGTGCTTCCTTACATCAAGGACCTGGGAATGGGTTATGTGGCATTAAGCTTTGCCGCCATCACATTGGTCCGCTACAAATCCCGTGTGGATGAGTTTTACCGCGCCATCGACTGGGACCTGCTCGGTTTCTTTGTTGGCTTGTTCGTCGTGATTAATGTCATGGAGCATGCACAGGTACTGAACCTGATAGGTAAAGGCATGGTCCCAATCATTGCTATGGGGGAAAAACTGGGTACCGTATCCGTCATGTTCGGAGCCGCTCTGTTTAGTTCCGTGACCGACAACATTCCCTTATCAGCCATTTTGGCCAAGATTCTTTCAAATATAGGGACATCAAGCGATTCCGCATTATGGTGGTCTGTGATTTTCGGTTCCAATCTGGGAGGCAACCTGACACCTATCGGCTCTGCATCCACCCTGGTAGCAGTCACCATCATGCACAAACAAAACCTGAAGGTATCCTTCGCAAAATTTGTCAAGCTCGCCCTACCCTACGCGGCTATGCAGATTGTCCTCGCCGCGGGTTATATCCTTTTTTTCACTTAAATCAGTTTCGGGTTTTTCCGGGTTGTTCTGTTAAAAGAATCAACCCCATTGAGAGACCCGTGTTTTTTTGGAAGACTATAATGGAAGAAAATAGTATTGAAGAAAATGAATCGGTTACCCTGAGCGACTCTGCCATCAAAACCCTTGAAGAGGTTATTGAAAACGGTGAAAAAGAAACGATTGAAAGTACTATTTCCGACCTGACCATCCCTGAATGCGCTGAGCTTCTTGAAAAGGTGAACGATGAAAACCGTCAGGTTATTCTGGAACAACACGGTGGGGCCATCGATCCCGAAGTGTTCACGGAACTCGACCCGGAGCTTTGTCATACTACTCTTAGCAAAATGGAAGTTCCGGAAGTGGTGGCTATCATCACCGAATTGGATATTGATGATGCCATTGAGGTCATTGAAAATTTAACACCTGCTCTTCAACAGAACGTTATTCAGGAGTTGCCCGAAGAAGTAAAAATAACTGTTGAAGAGGGTTTGAGCTATCCTGAAGATAGTGCCGGGCGTTTGATGGAGAGGCAGTTCGTTGCCGTCCCCTTTTCCTGGAAAGTAGGAAAAACCATTCGTTATATTCAAGAGGCACCAGATAAGGACATTCCAAAAAGTTTTAATGACATTATCCTTGTCACTCCCAACCTGGAAGTAAAAGGGATGGTTCCTTTAAGCCTTCTTCTCCGTTCAAAAAACCAGGAACCCCTTGAGAGCATTTCACAGGAAGTCCATTACCCAATAACCACCTCAATGGATCAAGAGGAGGTAGCAGAACTATTCAGGCGGGAAAATTTGTCCTCTGCTCCGGTAGTGGATGATGACAATAAACTGACTGGTGTCATCACGATTGATGATGTAGTGGATG
The DNA here is from genome assembly GCA_024648695.1 of Nitrospina sp. Taxonomy (GTDB): domain Bacteria; phylum Nitrospinota; class Nitrospinia; order Nitrospinales; family JACRGP01; genus JACAVV01. The sequence goes on along the minus strand of JACAVV010000006.1, from coordinate 57,755 downwards.
TTATAGACGAAGAAGCAAATGAGGATATTTTAAAGTTGGCTGGTGTCGATGAGGGTAGCATTTATCGTAACGCCTGGTCTATCGGCCTTTCCAGGTTCCGATGGCTTTTTATCAATTTGTTGACCGCAATATTGGCTTCTGTGATCATTTCCTTTTTTGATGCAACCATCCAGCAAGTAGTGGCTTTGGCCATACTCATGCCCATCGTGGCGTCTATGGGTGGAAACGCGGGAACTCAAACTTTAACCGTTGCCGTGAGGGCCTTGGCGATGCATGACGTATCCAATGTGAATTCCTGGCGAGTCATAATGAAAGAAACCCTGGCCGGAATGCTAAACGGGATTTTATTTGCAATCATTATAGGTGTCATTTGTTTTTTCTGGTTTGGAGATCCCGATCTGGCCCTCATCATTGCGGCGGCTATGGTAATTAACCTGGTGGTTGCAGGCTTATTTGGTGCAGGAATCCCCATTCTCCTAGACCGGATGGGTAGCGATCCGGCCGTATCTTCAACGGTATTGTTGACCACAGTTACAGATGCAGTTGGATTTTTTATTTTTTTAGGCTTGGCGACGGTTTTTCTCCTTTAACAGAATTATTTTAATGTTTACAAGAATGGTTGTAAACGAAGGAACTGCTGATGCAAATTTGTGATTTTCTAAAAACAACTCATTCAAAAATTATGGTGGTTACGCTTTCCTGTTCTCTTTTTATATTGCCTGCGATGGGTCTTTCCTTTCAGGGTGGAATTTATGAACAGGAAGATATTTTTCATCCTGTACTGGCTAATAATGGAATGGTTGCAAGCCAGGAAGAAAACGCGACGCGAATCGGGGTTGAAATATTAAAAAAAGGAGGAAACGCATTTGATGCGGCAGTGGCCGTTGGTTTTGCACTGGCTGTCACTCTTCCCCGTGCAGGAAATATTGGGGGAGGTGGATTTTTCATGGGATACTCCGCCAAAGACAATAAAGTTTTTTCGGTGGATTACCGCGAAACGGCTCCATTGGCTTCTGAACCCGATATGTATCTGGATAATAATCAAGAAGTCGATGAGTATTTGGCCCAGTCTTCTTACAAATCTGCAGGAGTTCCGGGCTCAGTTGCCGGGCTTTGCCATGTGCTGAAAAAATATGGCACCTTGACCTTGAAAGAAGTGATGGCTCCCGCCATTCGCCTGGCCGAGGAGGGAATCATTGTCAACCAGGATCATGTATTTACTTTAAGCAAAGGTAAGGAACGGTTACAAAAATGGGAGGAAACCAAAAGGATCTATTTCAAGGAAGATGGTTCGGTTTATCAAGTAGGTGAGCGCATGTATTTTAAGGAATTAGCAGAATCCTTGAGACAAATTTCTGAAAAAGGCCCAAAGGTATTTTATGAGGGAGAGATCGCTCAAAAAATAGTGGCAGACATGGAGGAGCACGATGGGCACATCACTTTCGAGGATTTAAAAAACTACCGGGTTAAGGAAAGAGAGCCAGTCCACGGTACCTACAGGGGTTATGATGTTTATGGTATGCCACCGCCCAGTTCCGGGGGTATCCATATTATCCAGATGCTTAATATCCTGGAACAATACCCTTTAGGATACCTTGGCCCAAACAGCGCCGAATCCCTGCACCTGATGGCCGAATCCATGAAGTTTGCTTTTGCCGACAGGAGTAAATATTTAGGAGATCAGGATTGGTGGACGGTCCCGATCAGTGGCCTGATCTCTAAAGATTACGCAAATAAGATTCGCAAAAAAATCAATCCTTACCAAACCCGGCCTTCCAGGAAAATTAAACCCGAAAGCCCGGATCCCTTTGAAAGTGATGAGACCACCCATTTTTCCATAATGGATCAATACGGAAATATTGTTTCGAACACCACCACCTTGAATTTCAGTTTCGGATCCGGCATCGTTATCAAGGGAACAGGAATTCTTTTAAACGACGAAATGGATAATTTTTCAGCTAAAGAGGGTGTTCCCAATGCTTATGGGTTACTTGGGGGACGGGCCAATGCCATTCAACCCACTAAACGGCCTCTGAGTTCCATGTCTCCCATGATTATTCTTAAAGAGGGCAAACCTTATCTGGCAACGGGAAGTCCGGGAGGACCTCGTTTGATCAACGCCATTCTTCAAGTTATCATTAATGTAATTGATCACGAGATGAACGTTGCCGAGGCCACAAATGCAAAAAGAATCCATCACCAATGGCATCCTGATAAACTCAGGGTCGAAAAAGGATTCAATCCCGATACCCTCCGCTTGTTGGCTACAAAGGGACACAAAATTGTTGTAAAAAACGCAATGGGGTCAACTCAATCCGTACTGAGGGATGAAAATAGATTCACCGGGGCATCCGATCCGCGTCGTCCCGGTGCGTTAACCCTGGGTTATTAATGGCTTAAAACGTTACCAGGTTTGCAGTAATATTTAAAATATTTAATTTAAAACCCTTGTCAGCATAAATTGGAAACTCATTTCAACGTTGGAATCATCCGGGGGTTATGGGTTTTTATGCATGGCTACTTTATATTTTTTTAAAAATAAAAAATGGTGATAATAACCAAACGCACCATTTAAACCTTTTGAGGTGCCTTATGAAAGTGGCAGTGATATTTAATAAGAAGCAAGATGTTGAAGGAGTGATCAATGTTTTTGGAATGCAAAACCAGGAAACATACAACCCTAAAACGGTAGAAAAGGTAGCTTCTGCCCTGGAAAAGGGTGGACACAATGTCCGGGTGATTGACGGAAATATCAACGTTATTGAGCAACTTCAAACCTTCATGCCCCGGGTTGTTCAGGGTGAACAACCGGGTATGGTTTTCAACATGGCATATGGGCTCCAGGGTGTCAGCCGTTATACCCATATTCCATCATTACTGGAAATGCTGGGTGTGCCCTATGTAGGATCCAGCCCAGCAGGCCACGGGATTGCTCTGGACAAAGTTTCAACTAAAGTCATGATTCACGCCGCAGGACTTCCTACAGCACCTTACTGGGTTTTTTACAATGTCGATCAGATTCCCGATGATTTACCTTTTCCCGTCATTACAAAACCCAAGATGGAAGCTGTTTCATTAGGCATTCAGGTGGTTCATGATACGCAATCCCTGAAAGTTGCCATTGCCAACCTGGTCGACCAGTTCAAACAACCGGTTTTGGTCGAACAATTCATACCTGGAAGGGAGTTTGCAGTTGGTCTGCTCGGAAACAACAATGCTGAGGTATTGCCTATAGTTGAAATCGACCTGGAGGGCGACCCCAATGCTATTCAATCATTGGAAGATAAGCTTAAGACCCCAAAAAGAAAAATTTGCCCAGCAGAAATTGAGGAAGGGCTTGCTGAAGAAATGCGCCGCTTGACGAAAGAAACATTTAACGTACTGGGGATCTATGACTTTTGCCGAGTGGATTACCGTATGGACAGTGAAGGCAACCTGTACATTCTGGAATTAAACTCCATGGCCAGTTTGGGAGAAACGGGAAGTTATGTCTTTTCGGCTAAAAAGGCGGGTTATTCCTATGAATCCATGATCAACCGGATGCTGGACGTTGCTGTCGAACGATACTTTGGGAATCAGCAAATGGATCAAATTTCGGTGGAAGTGCAACAAGAGGAGAAAACTAAAAGTGATCCTTTGAGGGTGCGGTTAAGAAGTTATCTCCGTGGAAATCTCATTACCATGGAGGACAATCTGGAAAAGATGGTCGACATCAATTCTTTCTATGAAAATATTGAAGGAGTCAACTCTCTGGGCCGATGGGTTTCCAATAAATTGTCTACTATGGGGTTCAATCGCCAGGTTTATAGCAGAGCCGAGTTGGGAAACATTTTGTATTTTAGCAATCACATGGATGAAAAGAACGATATCCTGCTTGTTGGAAACCTTGATAACCCATCAGATTTTGAGGATTACACCCCCTTCTCCGAAGAAAGGGGACGACTCTATGGAACAGGGGTTTCCAGAGGCAAGGGTGGGTTGGCTGTCTTACTGGGAGCTTTACAGGCTCTGCGCCATACGCGAACCCTGAAAAAATTAAAGGTTGGGATCTTGTTTATTACGGACGATTCCAGAGGGGGTCGTTCCTCCAAACCTATCCTGGAAGAAATTTCCAAAAAATCCCGTTATATTGCGGGTTTAAGTGGTGCGGGTCTTTCCGGTGAAGTGATGATATCCTGTTTTGGTTCAATGAAGTTTGACATTGAAATCAACAAACGTCATACCCGGTCAACGATTAAATCTATTTCAGAAGGAGAAGATTTACTTCTCTTTATCTCTCAAAAAATGCATCAATTAAAAAAAATGAACTCAGCTTCTGAAGGGGCATTCCTGACCCTTACCGGTGTTGAATCCAAAGGAATAGAAAACCAGCCTGCTTATCATGTGGCTTTATCCTTTGTGATTCGTTATCAAAATCCGGATCAACGTAGTATTCTCGAAGAACGCATCAATAAATTGTTTGAGGCCAAAAGCACCGAAAATATCAAAATCCATATCACCAAAGGTCCCCAACGACCGCCCTTTCTTTCTAATGAACAGACCGTAAAGTTTTTTGGCGAATTGGAACGAATCGCCAAACTGGTCGAAGTTCGTATAAAAGAACACGAAAACCCGACTTCCACCCCCTTGTCCTATGTTTCCGATGGGGTCCCTGCAATTGATGGTTTTGGGCCTGTTACTGGGGGTACGGGGACTAAAAACGAGTTTATTGTAAGAGACAGTTTGATTGATAGAAGTGTCCTTCTTGCATATCTCATTTATAAAACTTCAAAGAATTTCGCCTAATGAAAATTGAAAAAATTGAAGGTCGTTTCCAACCTACGGAAGATGGCAAATGTGCTGTTTCGAAAAAGGGCATGGTTTCAACCGCTTTTCCCCAGGCTACGGAAGCGGGTGTCCAAATGCTTCGAATGGGAGGTAATGCAATTGATGCCGCCTGCGCCGCGGCTTTTGCCTTGAGTGTCTGTGAACCTCAGGCCAGCGGTATAGGTGGACAATCCATGGCCATTCTTCATTTTCAGGGTAAAACCATAGCCATCGACGGTTCCAGCAGGGTTCCATCTCTTGCGCATATTGACCGAATGGACAAGAAAAAACACCGCTTTCGCGGTTATAAATCGACTACGGTTCCCAGCACTCCTGCGGTTTTGGGTTATTTGCATTTCCGCTACGGAAAACTGGACTGGAGGGAGATATTGCAACCCGCCATACAAATCGCCAGGGAGGGTTATGCCATAACCGAGCTTCAGCATGGACTTCAAAAAAGGGAACTGGATAAGTTTCTTGGAATGGATTCCCTGTCCGGAGCCAAATATTTTCTGAAAGAAGGAAAAGAACCGTATGCTGTAGGAGATACCTTTGTTCAACAGGACCTTGCCGGATTGCTGGATCATCTGGCTCAGCATGGAGTGAAAGCCTTTTATACAGGAGACGTGGCCAAGCAAATTGACGAGGACATGCGGTTTCATGAGGGCTTTCTTCGAGCCGAGGACCTGGCGCTCACACCCTGGCCGATTGAGAGAAAGCCGATTCGACGGACTTACAGAAAGGTAAAGATCTTCACAAGCCCACCTCCGGGAGCAGGCCGTACTTTGCTCCTGGTAATGCAAATGTTGAAAAACCTGCCCTCCAAATTTTTAAGGAATCCCAGTCCAAAAAAATATCATTTTCTCGCAGAAACCATTCGTAAAGGTCTTCTCAATCATAAAGAGCGTCCTTTCGATCCCAATATTTATCCGCAATTGCCTCATGATAAAAAAATTCTCAGTGTGGATTTTGCACGTCAGCTTTCTGCTTCCATCAGGGATGGCATCGACCCTGCTCTGCCTTTAACAGAGCTCTTTTCCTTGAGTAACGACACCACCCATTTATCGGTGATGGATTCAGAAGGCAATGCTATTGGAATCACACAGTCCATTGAACTTGTTTATGGAGCCAAGGTTGCGGCACGAGGATTGGGTTTTCTCTACAACAACTACATGAGTTCCCTGGATACCAGCGACCCTTCTCACCCTTACTATTTAAGGCCCAATGCGATTCCGTGGAGTTCTGTCGCTCCTATCATTGCATTTTATAAGGATAAGCCCTGGTTGGTTGCAGGAAGTCCTGGAAGTGATCGTATATTTTCAGCCATGGGTCAGTTTCTTTCTCACATTATCGATTGCGATCTTCCAATAAGTGAAGCCATGCTGAAACCACGGTTACATTGTTCGGTTGGAGGAAAACTGAGTCTGGAGGCAGACCGATTCGATTTGGACACGATTAAGTATCTGGAGCAGGTGGGGTATAAATTGGATCGAAGGGAACCGTGGTCCTTTTATTTGGGAGCTGTTCATGGAGTATTGAAAGCCCAAACGAAAGATGAGTTTCAAGGAGTGGCAGAAATCCGCCGTGATGGCACTGCTGAGGGACCCTCCTGAGACCGGATGGGGTTTGAAATTGTTTTAATTTGTCAGGAGGCTCAGGGCCTCCTGACCAAACAACTACTTTATGAAAAAAAAAGGTGAAAGCTTGTAATGACAATTAATCTTTATCATCACCTTTTTCCTCGTCATCGCCGTCACCCCTGTCGTCTTCTTCACCATCACCTTTTTCCTCGTCATCGCCGTCACCCCTGTCATCTTCTTCACCATCACCTTTTTCCTCGTCGTCATTCATAAGGATCAGGGATTTGCTTTGGAATCCAGAAACGTTATCAATTCCGAGTTTTTGAAACTCCGAATTAGCGAATGCAAGGTTTGACACGAATACAAACATCAGCAGAGTTAAAACGGAAATCAGACTTTTCATGGTTTTAGACATGTTTATTCTCCAAAAGAATATATAGTTAAAAGATTAAAAGGTTAATATCGATTTTTCTGCCTAAGGCCCCATTAAGGCAGTGCCAATCTCCTTATAAAATTAGTAAGATTTAGAGTTAGCAGGCCACTATTCAGGCGACTGAAAACCAACCATTTTTTTCTCGAACAGAAATTGGGTCTAAATATAGATACAGGAATCCTTATATAAACCTGATCTGGCTTCAGGTTTTAAAGGCTTTGGAAATGATTTATTTTACAAAAATAAAAAGAAGGAGCGGTAGGGTGACTACATGAAACCCTTGGAAAAATAGGATTGTTCCAATTTATCTACGAGGGAGGGATTGCTTCTAAATACGAAAGGAACAAAATGAGGTTTGTTTTTTGAAAGGGTTTTTAATAACACGGCGGTGGATCCTATTTATAGTTAATAAAACTGACCGCAAGAATTGATTCTGATCCTATTTTTGAAAAAATGCAACATAATTTTTATATGCTTTTTCAACCAAATAAGGAGATCCTGCATCCGTGAAAATTTCAATTTTGGAAAACTCCATATCGAGGTTAACTAATTGAGTTATTTACCTATTTTAATTTCAATCCCTCATGGGGGAGATCTAGTGCCTTCTGAAGTTATTGATAAAGTTTGCCTTTCCTCAAAAGATTTGTTTGAAGATAGTGATTCCTTTACTCGTGAAATTTATGGAATAAAAGAAAATGTCATGGCTTTGGTTGAAACAAAAATTGCCAGAGCCATCATCGATTTAAACCGGGATGTGCTAGATCGGCCACCGAAAAACCCGGATGGCATTATTAAAACACGGACCTGTCATGGGAAAGCCATCTACCGGTATGACGACTTTCCGGGTGAACCTTTAATTAAAAAATTGATTCAGGGTTATTATCATGTCTACCATCAAAAAATCGTCGACCTGCTTGCAAAACAACCAGGCCTTCAATTGGCGCTGGACTGTCACTCAATGGAGGCCATCGGTCCTGAAATTTCACCGGATAGAGGGCAAGAACGGCCCATGATTTGCCTTGGAAACAATCATGGGGAAAGTTGTCCCAATGAGTGGGCAGAAAAATTAGCTGAATGCTTTCGGGAAAGTTTTCAATTAGGAGAGAATGAAGTCACAATCAACCAACCCTTTGCGGGAGGTTTTATCACAAAGAAATACGGCAATGCTCCCCTCCCCTGGATACAAATCGAGATGAACCGTTCTTTGTATCTTAAACAACCGTGGTTCAATCGGGAAACATTATCGGTGGATACCGCCCGTTTGGAAGAACTTAGGACATCTTTTTTAGGGGCCCTAAGAAAATTTTTTGGATAAGAATTATTGCCTTAAGGCCTTGCCCATTTGGACCATCTGATTGAAATTAATGGAACAAACTTATCCTTTTAAATTTTTTACCTCCGCCACGGCTTTTGCTATATGCCCGGACGACAACCCATACCTTTCATAAAGTTGCTTTGAGGAACCTGTTTGCGCAAAGGTATCGTTGACCGCAATTTTTTTGCTGGGCACAAAAATTTGATTGTTGGCCAGCACTTCCAATACCGCATCTCCCAGACCACCGATCCGATTGTGATCTTCGGCAGTTATCACAGCGCCATGCGCTTTGGATTGCTCAATGATGAGTTGTTCGTCAATAGGTTTGATGGTGGAAATATTAACTATGGTGGGATTCATGCCCTTTTCTTTTAATTCCTCAAGGGCCGCCAGGCTTTCTGAGACCATGCTTCCGGTAGCAAAAATAACCACATCCGAGCCTTTATTGACGACATTGCCTTTACCAATTTGAAATTGGTAATCTTCGTTATAAATCCCCTTGATTTTGGGTCGGCCCAATCGTAGGTACGCCGGACCATTATATTCAAGCAATGCTTTGGTAGCCTGTTTCGCCTCTTCATAATCTGCAGGCTGAATAACAATCAGATTGGGCATGGCCCGAGTATAAGCCATATCGACAATCATTTGAGCTGTCGGTCCGTCTTCTCCGACCGCGATACCGCTATGGGTACCCACCAGTTTAACGTTGGTATTCGAGTAGGCTAGGCTCACCAAAACTTGATCCATCGTCCGGCCAAGAAGAAAACAGGCAAAACTCGTTGCAAACGGAACCTTTCCCGTAGTTGCCAATCCGGCGGCCGTACAAACCATGTCTGCTTCACTGATTCCCATATTGAAAAACCGGTCAGGATGCTGGCTTCCAAACTTTTTAGTTCGAGTGCTGTCGCTCACACCCGAATCGAGAACCACCAGTCTGGGGTTTTCAGCTAATTCCAGTAATGCGGCTCCATAGCCGTCCCGTGTAGCACCATCCATTATTCTAACTCCTTCAATGCTTTTTGGTAATCTTCGTCCGAGGGGGCTACACCGTGCCAGGACGTTTGACCTTCCATGAAACTGACGCCCTTCCCTTTTATTGTATCGGCAATGATCATGCGTGGTTTTTGCGAATGCAAAGGCAACCTCAGCACTTCCAATACTTCTGCCATGTTGTGACCATCAATTCGATGGACATCCCACCCGAAAGTGCGCCACTTGTCTTCCAAAGGTTCCAGATCTTTCAAGTCTTTAGTTATATTATCCTGAGCTACTTTATTATTATCAATTATGGCCACCAGATTATTCGTGTTGAATTTAACTGCGGACATGGTCGCCTCCCAAACCTGGCCCTCCTGAATCTCTCCATCTCCCAACAAAGCATACACACGATAATCCAGGTTATCCAGTTTGGCCGCCAGAGCAATACCGTGCGCAACACTCAGTCCTTGCCCCAGGCTTCCTGTCGCAATTTCTACCCCGGGTGTTTTTGGGTGTGGGTGACCCGAAAGGAAATATTCGCTATCAATTTTTCTATAGTCGTTCAGTCCGGATTCCGCAAAAAATCCAGCTTCGGCCAGAACCGAATAATACAAACCAGTACAATGGCCTTTACTGAGGACAAAGCGGTCGCGATCTGCTTTTTTGGGAGAACTCGAATCATAATTCATCACACCAAAAAATAGCGCAGTAACAATATCTGCCGCGGACAAACTACCGCCGGGATGACCCGACCCCGCTTGATGAATGATTTTCAAACTTTTTCGCCTGAGGTGTTTTGCTTTTAATTCAAGCTCCTCCACCTCGGATTGGACCAACCGAGTGCTTTCCATAAAAATTAGTTTCCATCGGGTTAGGAATAAGGGGGATCTAAAAAAGCCGGCAAGACAAAATAAACCCCAAAAAAGGGGCCTTCGCATGCAATGAAATAAATTGCCGGATTAGTTAGAAGTTCTTTTAAACATCTTATAACATAATCCGGAAATTTATCATCAATATTATTTAAAAAAGAAGGGAATTGAGGAAATAATTCTATTTCAGAAACAATTTTGGACAAAATCCATTCAACTTTTACTCGAACTGATGGAGTTTTCAAATTTCTCGATAAACTGATCACACTTGTCCAGTAAATTAGTAAAATCCACCGGTTTTCTCAAAAACAAATCGGCACCAGAAGAAATTACCATCTCCTCAGAGTAATTGAGGTGGGCGGTAATCACTATGATTTTAATGTTCTTTGTTTTAGGATTGCCTTTGAGATTTTTACAAACTTCTAAACCATTCAATCCGGGCATCGTGATGTCTAGCAGAATAATGGTCGGAATGAATTGGGCCGCTTTCAACCCGGCTTCAAGACCATCGTGAGCCACTTCTGTAATGTAACCATGCTTTGTGAAAAACTTTTTCAAAAGCGAAGTGAATTTCTTCTCATCGTCAACGATCAAGATTTTTTTAGAAGAGCGTTCCTCTTGCTCTTTCTTGATAATCTCCTTAATCATTGGTATCGTATACCCTTGTTTTTGAAGGGAATAAATCCTCTCGCACCTATCCTTCACCCAATCCGGATAATAACCTACAATTCCTTTCCCACCCGGGTGGGCTTCCTTGATAGGATCCGGGAAAAACTGATATTTCTTTTGCCAAAGCCATAAGGTTTTTCTGGTAATCGGAACCTTTTCCAAAATATCTGCCGCTGTTACTTTTCCCATAAAATCACCTTAAATAATCCTCATGAACGTCCCCATCCTATGCGAACGAGGTTTCCTAATAAAAAAATAATTCAATTGGCAAGCCACTGGGAATAAAACCCTCTTGGGATTAAATTCATAGAATCAGCCTATTACCAGTTTGAACCTAAAGCAGAATTAATATTTAATCGCAGAATTCGATTCAACTGTTAATGTAAATATACCAACATTTTTAAAATATGCAAATAAATTTTCCAATATTTTAAATATTTTTTCTAGATTGTTATTTGGCCGGCTTGCAAATTATTAAAATCTGGTTTTACAAACAGAAAAATAGCTGGTTTTTTTTCTCCAAGTATTTGTATAATAAAAACTTCTTCCAACAACCCCGTTGAATGGAGTTTACATGAGGTTTTGGCCTTCCGTGATGTCCCAATTATTTTCTTGTGTTTTGTTAATCCTTATGGTTTTTCCCGGAAAAGTTTTTCCTCAAACTCAAAATACCCTTCCGGTTAAGGAGCCAAGGTTGCTTTTAAAATCAAAGGCCCTTAATAATCAAAATCTTCCCTTAAGTTTGATGGATACCATTGAACAAACGCTGAAAAACAATGTGCAAATTACGGTTTTGGGCTATCAGTCCAAGGTCAATGCACAAAAAGTCATTGAGGAAGAATCTGTTTTCGACCCGTCAGTCTCTGTAGATTTTACGGCAGATGAGCGGGCAAATCAGGTTTCATCCGCATTTGCGTCACCTGATGTCACGGAAAACAGAAACTTAAACTGGAATCTGGGGCTGGAACAAAAACTGCCCCTCGGATTGGAATACGATATCAGTTTTGATAATACGCGGAATGAAACCAATTCATTGTTTGCCGGTCTCAATCCGCAATACAATTCCGAACTGGAATTGTCCATGACCCAACCTCTTTTAAAGAATTTTGGTGTAGATGTCAATAGGACCAATCTATACATTTCAAAAAATAATGTCACCATCTCGGATCTGGACTTTGCAAAAGAGGTGATCGACATCATCAGCGAAGCCGAAACGATTTACTGGGATTTGGTGTTCAGTATTGAGGATTTAAGGGTTAAGGAAAAATCTCTCGATCGGGCGCGCGACCTGGAACGTCAGGTGAAAGCCCAAGTAGACGTGGGTACGATGGCTCCCCTGGAAATTTTGCAGGCAAAGTCGGAAGTTGCTTCCCGGGAAGAGTTTGTCATCGTTGCGAAGGACCTGATTCAGGACAATGAGGACAATTTGAAAAATGTTTTGAATATCGGTTTCGATTCACCGGACGGCCGTAAGAAAATCAAACCTCTCGACCGGCCAAAAATATACAATCAGTTTCAAATGAGTAACGATGAAGCTGTCAAGGAAGCCCTGACTCTCCGGCCTGATTATCTAGCTAAAAAAATGGAGCTGGAAAATAAAAATATCGAAATTAAGTTCAACCAAAACCAGCTCTACCCTTCTTTGGACCTTGTAGCCACATTGGGTTTGAATGGAATTGCCGGTGACGCTCAATCGATTTCAACGTTTGGAGGGACCCCCGGACAGAGTCGATTTGGCGGCGATTATGGAGACACTCTGGGAAACCTCTTTGATACGGAATACTATCAATGGGAAGTGGGGTTAAAGTTGAAATACCCCATAGGCAACCGTTCGGCCAAAAGCCGTCTCACCTCTTCACGCCTTGAATCAGAAAAGCTTTTATTTGACTTGAAGGATATTGAAAAAAATATCGTTGTCGAAGTTCGGGAAGCTTTGCGTCAATTGAAAACGGATCTTAAACGAATCGAGGCCGCTCGTGCCGCCAGAAAATTCGCTGAAGAAAAGCTAAAGGCTGAAGAAAAGAAATTCAAAGTAGGATTATCCACCAGTTTCAATGTCCTTGAGTTTCAGGAAGACCTTGCCGAGGAACAGAGTAACGAAATTAAAGCCATCATCGACTTTAACAAGTCCATTATCCGCACACGCCAGGTCATGGCGAGCACCTTGAAAGATCACAATATTGAATTGTCCACCCGATCGATTAAATGAAAAAGCTTGCCATTGTTGCCCTTCTCGTCCTGGTGGGCAGTGCTGTTTATTTTTTCCTGCCAAAAGCAGATTCCGAAGAGAATAAAAAGGGTCCGGAATTTAAAAGTGTCGAAGCCAGGGAAGGTCCGTTGCAAGTGGTTATTTCCGCCAAAGGTGTCGTGGAGCCCAACTTTGACGTCGAGGTAAAATCTAAGGCCAGCGGACGCGTGACCCTTTTTAAGTTCGAGGAAGGAGACCGTGTTAAAGAAGGCCAGCTCCTGCTCCAGTTGGATAAATCGGATGAACGCCGAAATGTCGCTCGAGCGCAAGCGGATTTGCAAAGCAGTATTGCCAAGCGCAAGAAAGCAGAATCCGCTCTCCTTATGCAAAAAACCAAATACGAATCGGACCTGCGTTTCGCCCAGTCTCAGGTGGAAGAAGCGGAAGCCAATCTGAAAGACGCACATGATAAAATGAAGCGGCAGGAGGACCTGTTTCAGCAAAGGGTTGTGGCGCGGGAGAGCCTGGAAACAGCGCAAACCAATTATCTGGTGAACCAGGAAATTCTGGTTCAAGCAAAAGCCAAACTGGTAGCAGCGAACGATGCCATTCATGACATTGCACTTAAGGAAAACGAAATTGAACTGGCTGAAGCAGAGGTTAAGCGTTCCCAAATCGCTCTTGATGAAGCAGAGGACAAGCTGGAAGAAACTGAAATATTCGCCCCAATTACCGGAGTGATCACCGAGAAACTGGTTCAGCAGGGGCAAATCATTTCTTCCGGTATCTCCAACGTTTCCGGGGGCACGGCCTTGGCTAAGATTGCTGATCTTTCCCGCTTGTACATCACGGCCGATGTGGATGAAACGGATATTGGCTCGATTCGAACCGGCCAAAAGGTTCTCATCACCGCAGATGCCTTTCCAGGCGAATCCTTTGACGGGGTGATCAAGCGTATTGCTCCTCAGGGGATTGTTGAAAACAGCATCACTTTGTTTAAAGTAAAGATTGAAATTCTGGGAAAGGGGAAATCCAAATTAAAACCCATTATGTCCGCCAATGTTGAAATTATAACCAAATATGCAAAGGACACCATTTACCTTCCAAGAGAAGCCGTGTGGAAAGAAGATGATAATTATTATGCGGGACTTGTCGAAAACGGTGAGCCGAAAAAAACACGCGTTTATCCGGGCTTCAAAAACCTCACTCAAGTCCAAATGCTGGAAGGGGTTAAAAAGGGACAAAAGGTTTTTGTTGGGGATTGGGAAAAATACCAGGCGGAGAAGAATAAAGATAAAGGTAAAATGTCTACAGTGAGCCGGATACTCTGGATCATCCGGTCGAGGTGACGGTCCATTGATTGAGGTAGCGCAATTATCCAAAACCTATAGATTGGGAAATCAGGAAGTGTATGCCTTGCGTGAGGTCAGTTTTAACATCAGCAAAGGCGAACTGGTTTCCATCATGGGTCCATCAGGAAGTGGTAAATCGACTCTAATGAATTTGCTGGGATGCCTGGACCTGCCAAGTGGGGGGTCTTACCATTTGGCGAATATTGATGTCCAGTCTTTAAAGGCCAACGAATTGGCTGAGGTTCGTAATAAGCAGATAGGCTTTGTGTTTCAAAATTTCAACCTACTGCCACGGGCCACGGCCTTGGAAAATGTAGAACTCCCTCTTCTTTACGGTAGAATCCCCCAATCCCGGATAAAGGCTCTGGATTCACTGGACAAGGTTGGGTTGAGGGACCGCGCCAAACATCGTCCCAACGAACTGTCGGGAGGAGAACGCCAGCGGGTGGCCATTGCTCGTGCTATAGTGAACAATCCTTCAATTATTCTTGCCGATGAACCTACGGGTAATCTGGATTCAAAAACGGGAGTCGAGATTTTGAATTCGTTCAAACAACTCAATGCCGAAGGCGCGACAATAATTTTGGTGACTCACGATCCTTCGGTTTCCGATCAATGTCCGCGCACGTTATTCATGATGGACGGCTGTTTGTCTAAAGATGAGCGGAAACCGGTTTCAGAGGTGCATGGATGCTGATTTTTGACCTTTTCAAAATGGCTTTGCGAAGCCTTTGGTCTAACAAACTGAGATCGGTTCTAACAGCACTTGGAATCATTATCGGAGTCGCTTCGGTAATTTCCATGATCTCCATCGGTGAAGGCGCCCGCAAGCAAACCCTCACCACCATAGCCAAGTTTGGAACCAATATCATTACCGTGAAGCCCGGTGAAAAAAAATCGCGTCACGTGCAATCTGGAAAAGTCGACACCCTTAAACTGGAGGATGCCTATGCTATCGAAAAGCATATCAGTTCCATTACAGGAGCGGCGGCACAGGTTTACAAAAATGCACAATTAAAATTTGGCAACAAGAATTCCAATTCCCTGGTAAGGGGAACCGGCGAAAAATATCCGCAACTTTCCAATTTTGTGCTGGAAGAAGGCCGTTATTTTTCCCGGGAAGAAGTGCAAACCGCTCGAAGAGTTTGTGTCCTTGGAGCCACGGTGGTCAAGAACCTGTTTGGCGACAAAAATCCGATTGGAGAAGTTTTAAAAGTGGATGGCAACAATTACACGGTCATCGGCAGGATGGTCGCCAAGGGTGCTTTGAGTTGGTTCGATCCTGATGATCAAATCATGATTCCCGTAACCACTGCTCAAAAGCGTTTATTCGGAATGGATTATGTGCAAGCTATAGACATCCAGGCTCGAAACATCGATGAAATGGAGAAGATTAAAGATGATGTTAAAGCACTGGTTCGCAGGCGACACAATATTCCGGAGGGAAAGGACAACGATTTTTATGTGCAGAACTCTTCGGAGTGGCTGAACAGTTGGGGAGATGCGGCAAAGACCTTTACGTTTTTATTAGGTGGGATCGCGGCAATTTCGCTTATGGTGGGTGGCATAGGAATCATGAACATAATGCTGGTATCGGTTACCGAGCGCACCCGGGAGATTGGAATTCGCAAGGCCATTGGGGCAAAGAAACGGGAAATCCTTGAACAGTTTTTAATCGAGTCAGTCGTTATCAGTTTTCTGGGCGGCGCTTTTGGGATTGGAATCGGGATTGGCATATCGCAGGTGGTGTCCAAAATGGGCGGCTGGGACACGATCGTTTCATTTCAAACCATTCTACTGGCGTTTGGGTTTTCTGTGGCAATCGGTGTGTTTTTCGGATTCTATCCTGCAAATAAAGCGGCCAACATGAATCCTATAGATGCCCTGCGTTATGAGTAACGTCAACTGAAGATCCCCATTCCTCTGTCACCATGAATATCCAACCTGATTGTTCAACTTATGAAAACCTGGCTCGTACATTAGCTAGAGTCCCGGTTGTGGGTGAAGCCGAATTTATAAAAGTCGATCTCACTCTGGTTTACAGGTCCCTCTTTAAAAACTTCAGAGAATCCTTTTTTTTCGAAAGCGCCAATGGTCCTCTGGAAACCAGTCATTATTCCATCATGGGCCGTTCCAACTCCAGCGTCATTCGCATTTGCGGAGATACGGTTTATCTGGGAAATCAAGGCAAATGGGTGGAAAGTACAGAGCACCCTTTGGAAGCAATGCACCGTTTGGATTTTTCCCAATCGTTGAATGCTATAAACTACCTTTCTCATTTCTGGGGCGGCTGGGTAGGATTCGCCGGATATGAGGCAGGAAATTATTTTGAAGACCTGCCTGTTCCCATACCGGAGAATCAAGGCATTCCTGACCTTTATTTCATGCAGGTCGAGCGATTAATCGTTTACGATCATTCCAGGAATCTTCTGAAATATATTATCGCGGAAAAAGTCGATGAAGGTGGGACCTATGTTCAAAAGCTGGAAGAAATTAATAATACATTTTGTCAGATTCAGGAGATACTCAATACGGAGAAGGGAAAAAACGAGGGAAATGAATCCAAAGATAAGTTCCTGGCCCCTACCCTTCGCTCCAATCTGGATCTTGCTTCCTATTCCGATTTAGTGACTCGCGCAAAGCGATACATTTTTGAGGGTGATATATATCAAGCCAATTTGTCGCAAAAGTTTGAAATGGATTTTCATGGCGATCCTTTTCAAACTTATTTAAAACTAAAAGAGATCAACCCCGCACCCTTTTCCGGCTATCTGCAATTTGGCGAATTTTCTATCGTTAGTTCCTCACCGGAGCGATTGGTAAAGGTCGAAGACAATTGGCTTGAAACGCGGCCCATTGCCGGGACCCGACCACGCGGGAAAAGCGATTTTGAGGATCGTAGGTTATCCAAAGAGCTATTGAAAAATGAGAAAGAGCGTGCGGAGCATTTGATGCTGGTAGACCTTGAACGTAACGATTTGGGCAGAATTTGTGAATTTGGTTCGGTGAAGGTGACCGACCTGATGGTATTGGAAAGATACTCCCATGTGTTTCATATCGTTTCCAACATCGTTGGAAAATTGAAACCGAATATCTCCCTGACAGATATTTTCAAGTCGGTGTTTCCCGGGGGAACTATTACGGGCTGTCCCAAAATAAGGAGCATGGAAATCATTCGCGAACTGGAGCCGCATCGCCGGGGCCCCTATTCCGGATCTTTTGGGTACATAGGATTTTCTCCCTGCATGGATTTTAATATCATCATTCGCTCCCTGATTTTTAACCAGGGCAAAGTGAGTTTTCATGTCGGGGCAGGAATCGTTTCCGATTCCATCCCGGAAAAGGAGTATCAGGAAACCCTCGACAAAGCCGCGGCTTTATTTAAAGTTTTTCAGTAAAAATGAAATCTCTGGTCATATATTTAAACGGCAGATTTGTTGGCCTCGATCAGGCACGTGTGTCGGTGCTGGATCGAGGATTTCTTTATGGGGACGGCTTGTTCGAGACCTTGAGAGCTTATCAGGGAAAAGTCTATCGAGCGGACCTGCATTGGCGGAGATTCTACCGGTCCGCGAAATGGATTGAATTATCGGTACCCCTGTCGGCTCAGGACCTGGAAAAAACGGTTTATGACCTTCTGGAACTGAACGATTTGGCGGATGCCTACATTCGCATCACCTTGACCCGGGGCGAAAGTATTCCTGGCCTTGCCATAGATCCGAAAGCCAAGCCCACTTTATGTATCTACGCGCAGGAAATTTCTTCCGTTCCAAAGGAATGGTATTCGAAAGGGGTAGCAGTTTCCTTAATTCCCAATTCTGCTGTGAAAATGCCAGGGTTGCGGGGTATGATCAAATCCTGCAATTATCTTCCCAATATTCTGGCAAAAAAACAAGCCAGTGAAAAAGGAGCTCAGGAAGCCATTCTTTTGAATTCGGCAGGCAACATAACAGAAGGAACTGTTAGCAATATTTTTGTAATTCGCAAGGGGACCCTATTCACTCCGCCTCTGAATAAGTATGTGCTCCCGGGAACCGTTCGGCAGGTGGTATTCGAAATCGCTGAAAGGGAAGGAATTGTGTGCAAGGAGAAACCTCTAAAAAAGACAGATTTGCTATCAGCAGACGAAGCGTTTTTATGCAATAGTGGATTCGAAATTGTACCTGTACATAAAGTAGATGGTAAGGCACTGGCAAAAAAATGTCCCGGCGAACTGACCCGGTTTTTTCATGAACGTTACTTATTAAGCGTTGATGAGCAAATCCAATAATGATAATCTTCGCATTTATTTAATTCAGGATTAAAACACTATGGACGCAAAAGAACGATTTAAAGACAATCCAAATATGTTGATCTCCGATAGCGAGACTAATCTTTTCTGGTTGCCCAAGGACTCCTATGGTGATCTTGGCAAATGGTTGACCTGGGATGAGATTCAGGGCTACGTACAAACCATGAAATCGGTTTACGCAGGAGGCTTTAACGACTGGCGCTTGCCATCGAAGGAAGAAGCCTTGAGTCTGTACGATCCGGATCTGGCTCACCAGGGGTGGGATGACAAGGACGTCCACATTCACCAGGCTTTTGTTGCCAAATGCGCACACCTGATACTGACCAGTGAAATCGATGAAGAAGGAAAAGTTCTTTACGTTAATTTACGTGACGGGTCTTCTGAATATGTTTCCAAACTGGAAAAAGAATTTATCTCCACCCGCCTTTGCCGTAAGAAGAGTTAGGTTGAAATCGGAAAAATTGTCTTCTGTTTATTTCTTTTCAAATGAAGATGTGACATCCTGATAAGACAAAGTATTCATTACGCCATTAAAAAAAGATACTATGATTTAAAGTCAGCAAACTCCCAAAACTGAATGGAATTCATACCAACGACTGCATGTTGGTTGTATTCTTCGTCCTGACACTCAAACTCCTCAAATTCGCCTTTTTCAAAATCGACCACTAGCATATCGCAATGTTTTGTTTGTTCGAAACCGTTGAATAAGCTTGCGGGGGTTGTGGGCTCCAGTTCCATATTGAATCTTCGTGCCACCCTCCATTTTTTTTCGGTATCGTGCAAATCAAAATATACAAATCCTTCATTCCAACCCGCCTCCACCGTTTGGTCTTCCTCTTTTCCGGGAACATAAACCTTGTCCCCTACCCTGACAGCGTAACCTGGAGACATCTTCCCTGGAATCCAGACCTTTCCTGTATCGTCTACTGAATTCATTTATACCCTCTATATAAATGGT
The DNA here is from genome assembly GCA_024648695.1 of Nitrospina sp. Lineage (GTDB taxonomy): Bacteria > Nitrospinota > Nitrospinia > Nitrospinales > JACRGP01 > JACAVV01. Next base: position 38,316 of record JACAVV010000006.1, on the reverse strand, counting down.
TTAAGTTTCAATTTGGTGCTTTGACTCCAATGTTTTTTTATACCATAATTCTTTCCAACGCTTAACCTTATAAAACGGATCCCCATTCTTGCCAAACTTGTTCAAACAACGCTTGGAAGCGGCTCTCGATGAAAAACGACAAAGCAATTTGTTCCGTCGAATCCAAACCAACAATTCGCCAATTTTAAACCTTTCCGCCAACGATTATTTTGGGCTTTGCCAGCATCCAAGGGTTAAGGCAGGGGCGGAACGGGCTATGACTCTTTATGGCACAGGAAGTGGAGCATCACCTTTATTGTCAGGTTATTATCCTTGCCATGAGGAACTGCTTTCCCTTTTAAGGGTTTGGATTGGTAAACCTGCCGGACTTTTGTTCAATTCCGGGTTTACAGCAAACCAAGCCCTGATGCTTCATTTACCAGGACCCAATGATCTGGTGCTGGTAGATCGGCTGATTCATCATTCCATTGCGCAGGCCTTGAAACGGGCAGGAATTCGGTTCAGGCGTTATCATCATCTGGACATGCAACATCTGGAAAGCATGCTCGCCAGCGATTTTGAAAAATTTGACTCTGTATTTGTCGTCACAGAAAGTGTGTTCAGTATGGATGGCGATATTCCCGATCTGAAAAAGCTGGTATCCCTCAAAGCCACCTACCCTTTCACTCTTATTCTTGATGAGGCCCATGCGACCGGAGTTTACGGTGAATCGGGTGCGGGTGTGGCGGAAGAGATGGGGATAGTGGAAAATGTGGATATCCTCGTCGGCACCCTTGGTAAATCTTTAGCAAGTATGGGCGCTTATATAATGTGCAGTGATCAACTGGTGGTGGATTACATAATAAACTTTGCCGGGGAGTTTATTTATTCAACCTTTTTCTCTCCTGCCCAGGCTGGAGCCGCTGTTGAGGCCATAAAAATAATTCAGCAGTCACAGGATTCGAGGCAGTACTTACGTGAATTATCTTCCTGGTTTCGAAATGAATTGGAAAGGGAGGGTTGGGAGCAGATGGAAGGAGACTCTCCTGTAATTCCCATTTTGTTGGGAGATGAGGACACGACACTTCAGGTCTACCAGGAATTATTGGGGAAGGAAATCAGGGTGGGCGCTGTCCGACCTCCCACGGTTCCCAAAGGCACCTCAAGACTCAGGGTTTCTCTTCACACGGGAATTACGAAAGACCATTTAAAAACTTTCATTGAAACGATCCGCCCATGGAAAAAACCTTAAAGATTCTGGGGGTGAGCGGTTGGGGAATTCCCGAAGATTGGTATGGCCATCTTATACAGAATAATTTCCCCAATGCCCTGGTGGACAGTACGTATCCATCCGATCCTTTTGATTCCGAAGAGGCCCAATACATCCTGAAAAGCAGTTCATATGATCTTATTATCGCTTATTCGCTGGGAAGCCTGTGGATTTTGACCCATAAAGCGTTTATTCCCGAGAAAACACGGGTGACCCTTTTGGCCCCCATTCTGGCTTACCCTAAGGAAAGTGAATTGGGTGGTAAAACCTCACTCACTCAATTAAAATACCTTTCCAGAGCTATTAAGCGAAAGGGATCCGAACCTGTCCTTAACGAATTCTATTTGGATTGCCGGTTATCCGCCCCTCAGATCACCGGTAATTCGCCCTTTTGTAGCACCCCGCTTTTGCAAGGATTGAATTTTCTGGAAACTGGCGTTGCGGATTTAGGAAAAGCAAGAGATTGTCTTGCCATTATGGGAGAAAAGGACGTTTTATTGGATTTCAACATTATCCGTAGACTCCTTCCCAATTTGGTGGTGGTCCCGAACGCTGGACACGATCCGGAGTTACTGATTCAAACATTGGCCAGGGAATTGAGACTTAGTTCAAAATGAAAATTTATGGCCTTGATTTTACCAGCGCACCAAAACATTCCAAACCCATCCCTGTGGTTTCGGGAACTTTTTATTCCGGAACCGGATTGGTCATTGAATCTTTAGAGCCGTTGGAATCTTTTCAGCATTTTGAAAAATTTCTGGATCGATCAGGTTCCTGCTTTGCCGGGATTGATATGCCATTTGGATTGCCTGTGAAATTGTTGAATCAACTGGAATGGCCGATGTCCTGGGAATCGTACGTCCCTCATGTATCCAAAATGAAAAAGTCTGATTTTGAAATGATCCTTAAGAATTTCAAAGCACAACAAGCGACCGGTGAAAAGGAACCATTGAGAATCACAGATTCCCTGAATCGGGCTCAAAGCCCTTTGAAACTGGTGAATCCGCCGGTGGCCAGAATGTTTTATGAGGGCGCCCCGCGTCTGTTACAATCCGGAGCGTCCATTCTTCCTTTAAGAATGGCAAAATCCAATTGCCGTGTAATAGAAGCTTACCCTGCACTTCTTGCGCGTCCTTTTGCCAGATCTTATAAATCGACTAAGGCTAATCAAAACTTTTCTCAGTTGACACAGGGGCGCCAAAAAATCTTGAATGGATGGATGACACAATCTTTAAAGTTATTGGGATTTAAGGTGACATGTTCCAGGGATTTGGAAAATGAAGCCATTGAGGATCATGAAGGTGATATTCTGGATTCTATTTTATGTGCTCTATCTGCCGCCTGGGCGTATTGCCAGGGAAGACCCCATTATGGAATTCCGGCGAGCAAGCATCCCACTATAAAAAGTGAGGGTTGGATTGTGAACCCATTTCAAAGTTCGTTCAGTCTACCCAAAGGTTGATTCAATGGAAGCCCCTAAAATCCTGGTTATCGACGACACCTTTGAGAATATTGACATTCTGCGGAAAACTCTCGAGCCTGAAGGTTTCGAGGTGGCCATTTCTTCAAGTGGGTCTACGGGAGTGAAAATTGCCGAAAATATTAAACCGGACCTGATTTTGCTGGATATCATGATGCCGGAACAAAACGGATTCCAAACCTGCGAACAATTGAAATCCAGTGAAGTTACTAAAAACATTCCTGTGATTTTTATTTCGGCCCGGGACAGCACTGAGGACATTGTCAAGGGATTTAGGGCGGGAGGGGTGGATTACATTACTAAACCTTTCAAGCAAGCTGAAGTGATTGCCAGGATCCATACCCACCTTGAAATGCAAAGTCTGGTTCGTCACCGTGATAAATTGATTCTTGAATTGGAAGAGAAAAATCTGAAACTGGAAGATATGAATCAGCAAAAAAACAGGTTTCTTGGCATCGCGGCGCATGACCTTCGCAATCCTATTTCGTCTATACGTGGCTATTCGGAACTGTTGCTCGAAGAGGACGATCTTCTTCCCGAAGAGCAAACCGAATGCTTGAACGTGATCCATCGGGTTAGCAAAAACATGGCTTCCCTGGTAAACGATTTACTGGACATATCAATCATTGAGAGTGGACACCTGGAATTGAAACTGCAAAGGGGGCCTTTGCAAAAAACCATCGAACAAAGGATCAATGTCAACGCCATTCTGGCTGAGAAAAAAGGAAGTGTGCTGATTGCAAATCTGCAAGACATTCCAGATTGCGAGTTTGATGTCCATCGCTTCGGACAGGTCATGGACAATTTGATCAATAACGCAATCAAATATTCTCCCAGAGGATCAAAAATAAAGATCGGTTTGAAACATGAAAAGGGTAAGGCCGTTGTGACAGTTAAGGATCAAGGTCCAGGAATCTCATCAATGGATCATCCCAAATTGTTTAAGGAGTTTCAGAAGTTAAGTGCCATTCCCACTGCTGGTGAAAAAGGTACGGGGTTGGGTTTGGCTATCGTCAAAAAAATCATAGATGAGCATGGAGGCTCCATTCATGTTGAAAGCGAGGCGGAAAAGGGATCCCTTTTTGTCATTCAAATCCCATTAATAAAAGACAGTTCTCCCTGACCAGGCAGACCGTGGATACCTTTTCTAAAAATCTGACCCTTCTGTCGAAAACCGACCCAAAACTGGCGCATCTGATCCGCTACTGGACACCTTCAGACAATTATATAGAATTTCCTTCCAAATCAGGCACCGTTACCCTTCAAAAAAAAAATGAATCGGGCCAGAAAAAATCCATTCACAGTCCCTATGACCCCGAAAAAGAAGCTCAGCGGTTAATTGATTCCTCCGGACTAAAAAAACAGCAGGTTATTGTTATTTTGGGAATGGGTCTGGGATATCACCTTTTGGAGATAATTCGACGGTTTCCCAATCCGGTTAAATTAATCATAATAGAAAAAGATCCCGACCTATTTTACAGAGCGCTAAAACATCATGATTTTAGTCCCTTGATTGCCCATTCTAATGTCCATTTCTGGGTGGGAATTGAAATTGGGGAAATTCAATCAAAGCTGGAACAAGAACAATTCAATTTCAGTTTGTATGGAGTGACTCCCATTCCTTTTAAACCATGCGTGAACGAGGAACCCGAGTATTATCACCTCATAACTATAAATATTCAAAAGCTGTATCAAGAGGCGAGTATCAACCAAAAGACGCAAACCAGATTTGCCAAACTGTTTTACCACAATTTTTTTGATAACCTCCCGTCCATTGTTGATTCCCCAGGCATCAATAACCTGAAAGACCGATGGCTTGACCAACCTGTCATACTAGTTTCAGCGGGTCCTTCACTGGATAAAAACATTTCCATTTTGAAACATTTTCAAAATAAGGCACTCCTTATATCTGTAGCAACCGCCTACAAACCCCTAATGAATAACGGCATCATTCCCGATATCGTTTTTGCCATTGATCCCGATGAAACCATGTACCTGGCTTTTGATGGAATGGATTTGTCATCTGCTTCCACCCGACTGGTGTTCGACCCCTGTATATTTTCGCAAATACCATTGGAATATTCGGGAATGAGAAATTCGATAGATTCCAACTTGTATATATCCCAGTGGCTGGCAAGTTTTATGGGTTCTAAAGGGAGTCTGGGGAAAATGCAGTCGGTGGCGCATACGGCTTATCAATTTTCCCGGTTTTTAGGAAGTGACCCCATAATACTGGTGGGCCAGGACCTTGCGTTCAACGGATATCGAATGCATTGTTCAAAGTCCTATTATGAAGAACCCTTGCCAGAAAAATTCACCCGCTGGAGCACTCTGGAAACATGTTTTCAGGAAAAATTCAATACCTTTAAAGATTCCGTTTTCATTGCACGCGATCTTTTTGGGGGAGAAGTTTCTACAACACGGGCTATGGATTCCTACAAAAACCTTTTTGTGGAAAAAACTCGTTCCCAGCTTGAATTTATCAATGCTACGGAGGGAGGGTTTCATCTTGAAGGGATGAAACACCTTTCCCTAAGGGAAACATTGATAAAAAAATGTCGGGAAGATTTAAGAGAATTTAAAAAAGAGTTGATGAATGCAATGGGGAAGACAAACCAATCCATCGACCCTGTCCCCCATTTTGAAAATCAAAACCAAAAGTTAACCGATTTGATTCAGCGTTTGAAAGGCCTTAAATCGAAGGTTGGGCATGCGAATGGAAATATATGTGAAATTCGCAAATTTATAGAGGAAATGGATATGTTCTACCGCGAGTTGCTGGAGGATACTGCGACTCTGAAATTATTGCAGGGATATGCGTATTCAGAATTTCTGGATTGGAACCGGAGCTTTATAGAATTTCAAGAAATGGCAAATGATACCGATGACGAAGAACTAATAAAGAAAAGGTTTGAAAGAGATTCCTGTTTTCTGGATGTATTAATCAATTCCGTCGAGTTTATCCACCAACAAATACTAAAAGCCATCCAGCAATTGCAAAATATTTAGTAATTATTCTGGGCTTTTACAGGCTTCCACCAATTGCGAACCTTCTCCCAGTGGAAACCATTGAGCATTGATGAACCCTGTCTGTTTGAGCAGTTTCTCGGTTTCTGCAAAGGTATAAACTTTTCCTGTGGCGGTATACAACAGCATGGTTATCGAAAACAAAGCCGGGTCATAAGGCTCATAACGGTTCTCTTTTAAAAATAAATCCACAATGATAAAACGTCCGCCGGGCTTTAATGCTTTGTATATTTTTTTGAATAGCGATTTATTTTCCCCTGGATTGTATATATGCAAAACATTGGAAAGATAAATCGTGTCGTATTCGCATTTTAACGGGGTCTCGAAAATGTCTCCCTCGATATATTTAAAGCGTCTCGCCAGTTTCAAACTTTTGGCAATTTCCCGCGCGACGGACAAAGCTGATGATCGGTCGAGGACCGTTCCTTTTGCATTTTTATCTTTTTTAAGGATGGCCGCGCTGTAAGAACCCGGTCCCCCGCCCAAATCCAGAATAGATCCCACAGGTTTGCGTGCGACAATATCTGCAATTTTTCCGGAAAACCGTGAACTGCGTTCGTGCATGGCATAGCTGAATTCCCTGCGAAATTCCGGGTCGTCGTCATCCTCATAATCCGCCAGATTACGGCCATTTTTTATTGTATGGTAGAGTTGACTCCACTCATCGCCATCTTCCTGCCTTAGCATAACGAATCCACGTTTATAATGCGGACTGTCTTTACAGAGGTTTTTATAGGTAACCGGGGTGTTGGAAAACTTGCCCTCTTTGCACCGAAGTGCGCCCATACTTACCAGGGCAAGCAGTAAAACCTCGATACCTTCTTTTTTTGATCTGGTCTTTCGCGCCACTTCTGAAGCACTTAAAGAGGCCTTGCCTAATACAGAAAATACCTCCAACCGTAAAGCGGTGATAAGGATATTGGCTTCTTCCAGAGCATTGATCTTTTCTGCCATGTCTTCAAAACTCAACATAGAATTTCATTCTTCTATTAGTTCTTGAACATGGGATTCCAAACCCACCCCAAACCCAAAAAGTTTATGCCGCAAAATTCCCTTTTTATCTATGAGGATGCAGGAAGGTGTACCTTGCAGTTTATAAGTTTCAAAGGTCTCTGCGTCAAATGGTTTTTTCTTCAGGTAATCCATGATTTGTTTTTTGATATTGGCTTTCTGGCTCTCGTTCAAACTGTCGAATGTTGGAATATCTCTTTGAATGATGTTTAAACATCGAGCTTCCAGGTTTTCCGGATCCGCACGCACCATGGAATCCCAGGCAACTGGAAAGGGAATGGTGTAGGTCAGACGATCCCCGGTGAGGAGGCCCTGTCCTCCCATAGCGTTTAGCGTGTCCCCCGCCACACGCCCTTCGTTTATCAGAAGCTCCAAATTTTCCAGGTTGTTTTGATGGAACACTTCGAAGGCCGTTGCCAGGCCCCAAACCATGAGGCCCTGGTTCGAAAAAGTTTCAAACACCTTAATGACTTCCGGAAACCCACCAATAAAACAGCCGGGGCAATTAACCTGAAAGACTTTAATTAAAATTACCTTGCCCCTTTGCTCTATAATGGAGGAAGCTGGACCCTGTACCCAGCGCTCCACTTGTAATTCGGGGGCCGGTTGCAGAAGTTCAGCCATTGGATACTCTCAAAGTGTTACTGTATAAGGGAATTCTGTTCTCACTGGTCATCATAAATCCATCATCCTCCGAAATATTTTTATATAGTTTTTCCATCAATTGCTTCATCCTTTCCGGAGGATTCTTTTTCATCGCCCGATCCAGAACAAAAAGAGCTTTACTTCTTTCTGCATTATTTATATAAACCCATGCCAGTAATAAACTGGAACTGAACCATTTATCACTTTCAGGATAATCATCCACGACCCGGTTTAAAAACTTTTCGGCCTGTTGGAGACGGTTTAGTTTAAAATAGGCCGAGCCCATTCCGAAATAAATATTATCCTTCAGTTTATTGCCGGGGGCCTGTAGCAAAGATTGTTTGAACTTTTCTATACTTTTGTTATATTTTCCGTTCCTGAATAGCTTGACCGCAGAAGAAAAGGTTTTATAAGAATTGTGGGTATAATATTTTTTGCCTCGTTTAGCGTTGATATCCGATTCAAGCTTCTTTATTGAACCTTTTATTTGGCCGAGTTTCGCTTTTTGTTGATCCAGCTTTTTTCCTGCAGACTGCAATTTCTTAAGCGATTCCGTTTCCTTTTTCTTTAAATTGGGCTCAAAAGATTGCACGGATCGCTCCAGTTTTGCCAGGGGATCACCGAAATCATCCATCATGAGCATGATGAATTCAATATCCTTTCTTAATTCATCAATTTCTTTTTGGCGCAGGCGGCGTAGTTTTAGATCTTCTTCACTGGGAGGTTGCCAATGGAGCATGGCGGCAGGATCTTTATCGGGTATATCAATGTGGTTGCTACATGCGTTAATAAAAAGTGAAATGTGAGATACAATGAAAAAATAAATAATTGTTTTCATTTGCAATAATCTATAATAAAAGTAGAAGCATAATAAAAGAAAAATTAAATAATATCAATAAGTTACCAATATATGAGAGATTATTACGCAGTTTTGGGTGTGGACAAAAAAGCCAGCGACGCGGAAATCAAAAAAGCGTTCCGTAAAAAGGCCATGGAATTCCATCCCGACAGAAATAAGGGCGATGCCAAGGCGGAAGAGAAGTTTAAGGAACTTAACGAAGCCTATGCGGTTTTAAGCGACAAAAAGAAACGCCAGCAATACGATATGTTCGGTGCTCAGGGTTTCCGTCAACGCTTTTCCCAGGAGGACATCTTTCGGGACTTCAACATGAACGATATCATTCGTGATTTCGGTTTCAATGCCGGCGGGGGAGACCCCTTTAAAAACATGGAGCAGTTCTTTCGGGGACACAACCCTTTTGGCCAAAGTGGACCTCAGGGGGGCGGTGGATTTCGATCTTCGTCTTTTTCCATGAAGGGATCCAATATTGAGCAAGAGTTTCCAATTACACTGGAGGAGGCTTGTTTCGGTACCGAAAAAAAATTGAATATCCGCCGTGGTGACAGTCTTGAAGAAACGACGGTCAAAATCCCGGCAGGAATTGAGGATGGAAAAAAGTTACGTCTTGCAGGAAAAGGCTACAAGAACCATATGGGAAGTAATTCCGGCGACTTGCTTTTAAAAATTAAGATTAAACCGCACTCAACGTTTAAGCGTGACGGAAATAATTTGATTGTGTCACAGGAAATTGGCTTGCTGGACGCCGTTCTTGGGACTTCTATTGAAGTCCCTACACTCAATGGAAGAATCATGGTTAAAGTTCCTCCCGGGACCCAAAACAATGCCAAGCTTCGATTGAAGGAATTAGGCGTGCCTAAAGCCGGTGGAATGTATAAGGGGGATCAATTGGTTCAGATTATTGTAAAAATTCCCAAGGCATTGACTGATGAACAGGAACAACTTTTCAAACAACTCAAAGAAACCGGATTATAAAGAATCTCCTACCCCCGCAAAAGCATCCATAATAAAACCAATTTGATATCCACCTTTGTTAAGGAACGAAATAGAATGGCGAAAATTTTTTTTAAACCGGACAACCTGCACCTGGAATGTGAAGACGGAACGCGTTTGATCGATTTTTGTGACGAGTCTCCCGACGTTTCCCTTTGCTTCGGTTGTACCGAAGGGTCCTGCGGCGTTTGCGAGTTGACCGTGTTGAAGGGCAACGAAAATCTTTCCAAGGTTACGGAAGAAGAGAAAGAATATCTTTTAAAGGAAGACCTGGAAAATGGCATGCGCCTGGGGTGTCAACTAACCATTCGAAAAGGGGAAATCGAACTCACCTGGAAAAAGAACAGGGCGAAGTAATCCTAGCCTGAATTTTCTTCCGCTCTGGAAACACCAGCTCCTTGAAAGGTTGCCATTTCCAGATAGATTTTTACGGCGGCCTCAATAAGATTCATCGCCAACACAGCACCGGTTCCTTCGCCCAGCCGTAAATCCAGATCCAAAATGGGTGATTGGTTTAACAGGTTAAAACATACTTTATGGCCAGGCTCCTGGGAGCGGTGAGATAAAAATATATAATCCTTCACATCAGGATTAAGCCGAAATGCAAGCACTGCGGCGGCACCGGATATTAATCCATCAATCACCACGGGAACCTTTTGCAAAGCAGAACCAAGAATCAATCCGGCCATACCGCCAATTTCAAACCCGCCAATTTTTGCAAGTACCTCTATGGGATCGTTTGAGTTTGGTTGATGAAAATCCAATGCCTTTTCTATCAGTTGCACCTTTTGACTGAGTTTTTCATCATTGATGCCAGTGCCTTTTCCCGTAACTTCCTTGACTGAGCACTCTCCGAATACGCTTAACAGTGCGGAACTTGCCGTGGTGTTACCTATTCCCATTTCACCTGGGGCCAATAATTGTACTCCTTTTTCAACCCATTCCTTGGCCAATTGAATTCCTGCTTCCAGGGATTCCTCAGCCTGCTGACGTGTCATAGCTGGACCATTAAGGAAATTATTTGTTCCGTAAGCTATTTTATTATTTATCAGGGAGGAATGTGGTTCAAATTTGTGATTTACACCCATATCGACCACCACCACTTCGGCTCCGACATGTTTGGCGAGGACATTAATCGCCGCACCCTCTGATAGAAAATTCTTAACCATTTGAGCCGTCACATCTGAAGGGTAAGCACTGACGCCCTCTTCGGTGATTCCATGATCTGCCGCAAACACAAAAACCGTTTTATTTTTGAGTAACGGTGGCGGGTTCCCCATAATGGCCACATAACGCCGGGCCATTTCTTCCATTCGACCCAGGCTTCCCGGTGGTTTCGTTAGATTATCCAAATGGGCCTGAGCGCGATCAATGTCATTTCGATCAACTCCCTTAATGGATTGAATGGTTTCCATCAAATTCATGAAGACGATCCTTGCAAAGATTTTTCCACCGCCGCCTGTATCACTTGCTGAACTGCCTCCCCTATGAGTTCTCCCATCACGGTATGCATCCCGCAAAAATTTTCATGAATTTCACCACTGGAGGCAAGTACGATGCAATCGGTTCCCGTTCCCGTGGCCGGTTGATTGGATTTTTTACTTTTAATTCCTGCTTCCATTATCGCTTTAGTCTTGGCCATGGAGGCTACATGCACGGCTTCCAGTTGGCCTTCCAACTTTGGTAATGCATTGCAAATTAAAATAAGGTTTATAGTGCCGGCCTGACTTGACGCTCTTTCCACATCGGCACGATCTCCCACGGACCTTGCATTCGACAGTCCCGCTGTAGCTATCGCGAACACCCACAGACCGTTTTTTTCAAGCAACCGGCTTTGATATTTTTCGATATCTGCCCCGGTGAGAAGACCCACGGAATCATCGGGAATTTTCAAACGGCGGATTTCTTTTTGAAAAATCGTTTCCAATTCCTCATCTTCAAAGTGTTCTCTTTTATGGTTAAAAATGCATTGGGATCGTACCAGGCCTCCTTTATAAGGAGCCCAACTCAATACACTCCATAATTGCTCAAATCTTAAAACCAGAGCGGATTTATCCAGATACAATTGGAAACCTTTTTGGGGGTAATCGGTATCAACAGCTTTCATTAATTTTAAGACCCAATAGACTTTTAAAAAGCTTTGGCACCGTGCCCCAGTAGATATGGGAGTACCAGGCATGACAGTTCTTGAAAACATAACCATCCCGGGTATCTTTACCTTTATTCTTTTGAAAATGTGTCCATTGAGGTTTATGTGGATTCTTTAAAAAACTAGAATAATGAAATTCGTGCCCCTTTAAAAGACCTGCACTGTTGTTGCTTTTCAAACTTCCTCGCAATGAACGGTAGCCCAAGGTCAGGCTTTTGTTTGCTATTGAAGTGCTATAATCGAATAAACCGACCATGGGATGACTCTTACCATTTTCATCAATTAATTCCTTTCCTAAATACATCAAACCCCCGCATTCGGCAAGAATAGGACCTCCCTGCAAAGCAAAATCGGAAATTTCTGAAATCAGCTTTTTATTTTTTGAAAGCCTCCCTGCATACTGTTCGGGATATCCTCCCGGAAAATATATCGCATTGATTTGAACGGGCAGTTTAAGACTTTTGACAGGTGAAAAAAACTCTATAGTCCCACCCAGGTATCGGATCAAATCTAATGTGTCCTGATAAAGAAACTGGAACGCTTCATCCCTGGCAATGGCGATTTTAAATGGCGAGGGTTTGGATACTTTCCATCGTGCAGGCAGTTCTTTCTGAGCGGAAGATACCTTCTTACCTCCTTTAACTCCAAACTGTTTTAATATCCAGGCCACATCCAAATGATTCTCAATATGATCCGCCCACTTGTCGTACAGGGTATCCATTTGCTCATGACCCATATGCAGGCCCAGGTGCCTACTGGGGATTTCCAGTTCAGGACGGTGAGGCAGGTTACCTAGAAACTTGCAAGAGGTGTATTTTTTTAATGCCTCCTTCAAAATCTGAGCGTGACCGGGAGAACGAACCCGGTTGGCAATGACTCCCAAAATTTTCACTTGGGTATCCATTTCCTCGAAACCTTTCACGATAGCGGCAAATGAACGGGCCATTCCTGATCCATCCACTATCAGGATAACGGGCAGGTTCAGGAGTTTGGCCATCTCTGCCGTAGAACCGGTATCCCGGTTGGAATAAGCGCCATCGAACAATCCCATGACGCCTTCTACAACGGAGATGTTTCCCTGGGCAGAAACCTCGTCATACAAGGCACGAACGTACTTTTTGGAACACATCCAGGAATCCAGATTATAGCTGGGTCGGGCGCAGGCGCGCGAATGGTGTCCGGGATCAATGTAATCCGGGCCAACCTTAAAGGGGCTCACAAGCAAGCCCCTTTTTTTGAGGGCTCTCATAAACCCTACGGAAACCGATGACTTGCCGATTGAAGTTTGCGTTCCGGCTATTATGACCCCGTTGGGAATTTTATGAGAAGCTATCATGACCGCTAGTAGTTGAAAAAATTAATAGGTAAGCACAAACCCTGCATAGGCCGCCGCTCCGGGAGTGCCAAATCCAACCACTTCTTCATATTCCTCATCCAGCAGATTCTCTCCACGGAGAGTTAACTTGATGTGCCTGTTGAGTTTATATTGGACGGCACCACGAAGCACTACATAAGGATCGGTATTTCCCGAGGCCCCGTCTTCCGTATTACTTTTATAGGTGATTCCCAACAAACTGGTTACCTTGTCTTTCCAGTTGTGCTGAATATTTGTATGGAATTTGTGTTCCGCCCGTCGACGTAATCTCCTTTTAGTTTCCAAATCAAACGTATCGTTCCAGGTGTGATTGACTTTTAGGGTGAAATCATAGGGCAATAAAACCTTCAAAGTAGTTTCCACTCCCTTTGATTTAGCCTTCGCAACGTTTTCAGGCATAAAGGTATCCAGGCTGAACTGAATCAGGTTTTCAAAATCGGAATCGAAGTAAACCGAACTCAACGTAACCATACCATCGAACAAGGTTTGATCGAATCCGGCTTCCCAACTGGTGGACTCTTCAGGTTTCAGATCCGGATTGCTAAATCCTGGAAAAAAAAGGTCGTTTATCGTGGGCGCACGAAATCCGGTGGAACCGGCGGCCCGCAATCGAGTTCCCCATTTTTTGATGCGGTAGGCTCCTTCAAACTTATAAGTCAGAGCGTCTTCGAAGGGATCATTGTCATCATAGCGAAAGCCGCCGGTTAACACGATTCGGTCCTTATAGTCGAATACCGCTTGCATATAGACACTGCGATTATCCAGGTCCTCATCGATTCCGGTGCCATTACTTTGTCCATTTCGGTTTTGGTATTCGCCCCCCAGAACCACGGAGAAGTAGTTCAAAAAATCAAACGTGTTTTGCAAATCCAGAGTGGTGGTCCGACTGAATATATCAGTATCGGCAAAAGTCTGATTCCTGGCCCGGGTTTCATCAAAAGCGTAGTTTGGGTTAAAACGAACATGCCACCAGGGAGTGATTCTTTTTTCCAGAGGAAGAGCGATATAATACTGTTCGCCGCGCGTGAAGGGAGGGCCATCTACAGATCCCACTCCAAACTCAAAATCATCAAACTCTATTCGACTACGAATATAATGGCCAATGAAATCGAAGCGACCGTCTTCCAGAAAATTGATTCCAGTTCGCAAGGACACAGAAGTGTTCTGATATCCATCCTCTTCGTCGTTTCCCCGGTTTTCATTTGCTGAAGAAATTCCCTCGGAATCGATCCGTGTTGCGGTTACCGAATAGTCCAGCAAATCATTGCCGCCGGAGCTGGATAAGGATTCTTTAAATGTGGAGAAGCTTCCCCCTTCAAAGAGAAAGGAATGGGTTGGCTCACCCTTACCCCGCTTGGTGACAAGGTTGATCACACCTCCCACGGCATCCGCCCCCCAGGATGTGCTTTGGGGTCCGCGTAATATTTCAACACGCTCTATATTTTCTGCCAGGATATTTGAAAAATTAAAGCTCCCCGTAGTGTTGGAATTCACCTGAATGCCATCAACCATAACCAGGGTAGAATTGGAACCCGCCCCTCTCATGAATACAGAGGTTGTAGAACCCAAGGCTCCATTTTGAACAATGTCCATGCCCAGTTCTTCCCTGAGCATTTCCTCAACATTGATATAATTCTTCTCCTCAATCTGTTCATTACTGATTACGGTTACCGAAGTGGGCAAATTTTCAATGGGGAGTTTGTTGCGTGCGGCTTTGACCTCTATGGGTTTCAGTTCCTGAACATCTTCTTCGGCCGCAATGGAAGTAGATGGAATTTGGACTGAAAGAATACAAATTAAATTGAATAAAGCGAAAAAATAGCGGTGAGACATATCGACTCCTTTTCCTCGAAAGTTAAAATCATTCCGGCCAGGTTTCCTGACTTGGGGCCTTTACTCACCGCACCTTCCCATCTATTGCAAGACAGTGGCATCTAACGGTTTTCTTCCCGTCACAGTTGCGGGACAGTGTCGGTTTTTCACCGAACTTCCCTAAACCGGAATGTGTATGGACTTAAATATTAGACCTCTAAAAAATAATTACAAACAAAAAGATACTTACCAATGATGTTGCCAACATCAATACCTGCGCTCGTTGAATATCTTCAATAACAGGTTCGCGTAAATTTTCACCAATATAGGGTTTGGATACCATCTGGCCAAAATAATGTAAAGGTCCACCAAGACTTATTCCCAGAGCACCCGCGGCGGCAGCTTCCGGATGGCCTGCATTGGGACTGCTGTGATTCAACCGATCTCTGAAAAACGCTTTCAAAGATGTAACGAATTGAAATCCGCATATTCCGGCGGCGAGGACCATCAATACACCTCCCAATCGGGCGGGAATCCAGTTGGCCGCATCATCCAATCGCGCGGCCACTTTTCCAAATTGTTCATACCGTTCATTCTTATAACCAAACAAAGAATCCATTGTGTTGATTGCTTTGTAGGCGACAGCCAGGGGCGCACCGCCTAAAAAGGTAAAAAACAAAGGCGCTACCACCCCGTCAATTGTATTCTCCGAAACCGTTTCCACGGTTGCCCTAATGATTCCGTTTTGATCCAGCAAATTGGTATCCCGACCCACAATTTGAGACAAATGCTTGCGGGCCAAAGGTAAATCTTTTACAAGTAATGCCATCATAACAGGTTGGCTCGCATCGTATAAACCGCGGAGGGATAGCGTTGTATAAATCAACAGCACTAATAGGATCTCCCCCAACACAGGATGAATGGCCCTTGACCATTGCAACACCCAATAACAAACCAGATAGCTTGTTGTGACGACCAGAAAGACGGTCAGGCCACCTGCAAAAACCAACGGGACTCTGGTCGACCTTAACCCGGTCTCCAACTTTAAAGCAAGCCAGGCGATAGCCCGCACAGGATGTGGAAATCCCTGAGGGTCTCCTAAAGCCATATCCAAAACCAATGCGACTGCGATTAAATATTGGCCCTCCATTCAATTCAATAACCCTCTTCATTCATAATGTCTTGTATGTTTGATATCAACAAAGAATTATCCTCGCGGTCACGGACCATGATTCTGAAAAAGGAAGGATTCATTCCCTCAAAGTTTTGACAACAGCGGATCACAATTCCTTTTTTCAGCAGACTCAAAAAAAAGCGTTTTGGAAAGGTTTGGTCTTCAGTTTCCAGTTTAAAAAGAAGAAAATTGGCATCAGAGGGAAACACTTTGATTCCGCCAATGGTTTTCAGTTGTTCCACAAGATAGCTTTTTTCCCGTAATAAAAATTCGCGACTGGAAGACACAAAAGTGGAATCATCCAAAACGGCGGTACCTATTTGCTGGGCCAGACTATTGACCGACCAGGGAACTTGTCTGGATTCAATAAGGGATTTCCACTGAGGAACCATAACCCCGTACCCCAAACGAATTCCGGGAATAGAGTACAGCTTTGTCAGGGACCGTATGACTATATGTTTGGAGAATATATAGTTCTCATCCCAGGATGAATATTCCATGCCAGCGAATTCGATAAATGTTTCATCGACCACAAAAAATATATTTTTGGTCGCACACAAGCTTTTTAATTCGCAAATTTCAGTAGGATTCCATAACATTCCCATAGGACTCGCCGGATGACCAATGATAATTCCTCCCAAGCTTGGCAAAGATTTAATAGAATGTTTCAGCTGATTAAAAGTATTCGAATGATTGTTTTGAAAATCGTAGTGAAAGGTTTGAACCGGTATTCGGTAAGACCTGAATGCCCGACTGTACTCCGAAAAACAGGGAACCACCGAAAGCACACTTGTCCCGCGAGGCCATATCCTGGGAAGCAGATGAATCAATTCTGTTGAACCATTGCAGGCTAATAATTGCCCTGAAGGAACTTCCAGATTTGAGGACAGTTTTTGAATGAAAGACTTCGACTCGGGTTCGGGATAATGGGAAAGCGCATCCTGCCAATGTTCCATAATGGGTTTGATAACCGAAGGAATACCAAACCCATTTAGGCTGGCACTGAAATCGACCAGTTTTTCTACCCGGACATCAAAGGCCTTGGCCAGGGAAGAAGGATTTCCTCCATGCTCGGGATACGAGGGAATCTTTTCCCAGGCGATTTTGTCTATTATTTCCCTGGGGTTGTTTTCACTAAGAGTGAGCAGAGGCATTTTTCATCCTATTCCGGGAGCAATAAGGGATTGTCACATTCCTTGCTTTCCCAACGGTCATAAAAAACCAGGTCCTTCAAGTCAAGGCGCTTGCCCCATCCCGCCGATTCCAGCAACGGTTTTTTGTAAAACGATTCGGTGTGCCCAACACAAAGATAGGCCACGATTTCAATTGAGTCCGGAATGCCCAAATCAGCTTTCAGGCGTTCCGGATACAGTATACTCACCCAACCCACTGCCAACCCTTCCGCTCTGGCCGCCAGCCACAGATTTTGAACCGCACAACAAGTACTGAAAAGGTCCATCTCCAGCATGGTGTTGCGACCCAAAACATTGGGTCCGGATCGGTTGCGATCACAGGTCACGCATATATTAACCGGGGCATCCTGAATACCCTCCAGCTTGAGAGATTCGTACAATTTCTTCCGTTCTCCTTCAAAGCGTTCAGCACCCTCCCGACTGGCTTCCGAGAAGTTATCGGCCACCCGTTTTTTAATTTCGGGGTCCTGAATAACCATAAAGCTCCAGGGTTGCATGTACCCCACCGAACCTGCATGATGGGCCGCATGCAAAACTCTACCCAGTACCTCGGGATCCACAGGGTCTGGCAAAAAATGTCGCATATCTCTTCTTTGATAAATGGCTTCGTACAAACCCTGTTTTTTTTCTTTCGAAAATTCATGCGTCGATTTTTTGTTTCCTGCACCATTTTGCTGGATTGGTTCCTTGATTTTGACAGGAATTCCAGAAACCATATAAACAACTTCATCAAAAACCTCTGCGATTCTCTGATTGACCAGTCCGGCCAGATCCCTAAAATCCCGTCCCAGTTTATTTTCCGGTACGATTCCCCCACCCACTTCGTTGGTGATAAACATCAGGGAACAGGGTAATACAGGCAGGGCTTCCAACAGTTCATTCACAATCTCCAGCACAACTTTTTCATCGTCGTACTTTAATAATAAATTAGAAACCCAAAGGGTGAGACAATCCAAAAGGATCACATCTGCTTTATCCTTTTCTTTTAATATTGCCGCTAATGGGTCCAAAGGTTCTTCTATGGTGATCCAGTCGTCGGATCTTTCCTCGCGGTGCTTTTGCACACGGGATTTCATTTCATCGTCAAAAATTTCAGCCGTGGCCAGGAACACCTTTCGGCCGGTAAACTTCTGACCCAGAGCCAGTGCATGCCGGCTTTTACCACTTCGACATCCACCTGAGATTAAAATATTTTTTTTGTTCATCTTTACCAATTTTATCAATTGAAAATCAAGGAATCCCGGCAGGCTAAACTGCCAAAAGCGAATAAAAAAGACTCTGTAATTTCTGTCGTCGCCCCCAAAGTATCACCCGTCATGCCCCCGATCTTTGAGCTAAAGTAACGGAACAATACAATCAGGACGAGCATAAAACCCAATAGCAGGAAAATCCCTTTAAGTCCTCCAAAAAAACAAAACAACGCAGAGGGAATAATGCCTAAACTGAGCACACGATATTTCCTGGATTGATACAAGAGGGCCCCCAAACTTTCCTCCCCACGAGCATTGCTCAGAAATACCAGCCCACAACTCTGAGTCCAGCGCGATAAAGCAGGCGCCGCCAGAAACAGCCACCAGCATTGGTCCCATCGCAGGCTTTCAAAACCCACCGCCTTAAACCCCAGGCAAAACACAATGGCCAGTACACCCATGACACCAATTCGGGAATCCCGCATGATCTCCAACACCCGGTCCTTGCTTTGGTGAGAAAACATGCCATCGGCCGAATCAGCTAAACCATCCAGATGCAACCCACCACTAACCCAGGCTAGAAATAAAACGTCCAGGCCTATCCGTAAAGAATCTCCAAAAACACGTCCGGCCAGAAAATCGACACCCAGTAACAATATTCCCAGAACCAAACCGACCAGGGGAAAATAGAAAACCATTCCCTTTTCATAATCGACGGATTTACCGGGACAGGGAAATACGGTCAAAAAAGACCATGCTGAGAAAAAAAGTTTCATCAGTACAAGGTGTCATGGACCAGAATTTTCGATAACTCAGATCCCTCCACCATTGAACTTTCAAACAACTCGGGATGGAGAACCTGAGCAAAGGCTTCCACAATTTTGAAAAAACGCGGACCCGGAATCAAAATAAATTCCGCTCCTATGTAATGAATGTTTCTCTCTTTTACCGCTTGAAGGGTTTGGAACTGGTCCCAGAAGGAAGACCGTTTGTCTTTTTGCGAAGGAGAAAGCTTGCCATGTGGATTGGCCTCAATAATAAACTGGGGTGACGAACTGAGAATAAATTCCTTGGACACTCTAGGATAATCAGACCATGAATCGTCGAGAATATTTTCTCCTCCTCCCAGAGACAACAGTTGATCCAGAAAAGTGCTTTTACCCACAGCATACAAATCCCGGTATGGATTGGAGCTATCACCTAACAATATCAGGGTCGTTTTTTTAGGCGCCCCTTTGAGTTTGATTTTGAAAAATGTAATCCGCTTAATAAGTTTCTCCCTTAATTGAACGGCGCGATCCTCTTTGCCAATCGCCCGACCAATGATTAGAATAGAGTCCAGAATATCTTCCAGTTTTTCAAGGTTCACGGGCAGGGTTTTTAAGTGGAGAGCATCCAATCGTTTTATTAATCGATTCCGATCATGTTGCAGAATAACAAGGTCAGGTTGTAACGACACCATCGTTTCAAAGCTGGGATTAATCAATCCCCCTATTTTTGGAAGGGCTTTCACCTTTTCAGGCCAGCTGCAAAAATCCGTCACACCAACTACCTGGTCACCTGCCCCTAACTCAAACAATATCTCAGTGATGGAAGGCGACATGGAGATGAGGCGCCTGGAATCGGCCTGCGCGATAGCACCATTGGGGCTATAAAAAACCAGGATCAAAAAGCTAATAGCTGAAAAAAAGAAACGTTTCATTCAAGGCTCGAAAAAATCAGGCAAAAAAAAACCCACCGAAAGGCGGGAAATATTTTTCCTCATCCTCTCAGTCCACGAAGAGTTGAAGACGATAAATGACAACAAGGTATTCTGGCTCCCGGTTCAATCTACTCCCTGTTCCTTCCCATTTGACAAGCAAATAGTGGATGATTTCAGGTTTCGTCACCGGTTACAGCGGCGGGACCGCGACGGAGTTTCACCGTCTTCCCTTTGGCAAAGCGTCTATTAAATTGTTAAACAGGAGAATACTCCAAATCATGATATTGTCAATGAAAATTCATCCATGTGCCTTAGTCAAGAAAGCTATCTGCAATCAAATTGGCTCTTGTTTCAATATTCCATTATTATGGATTTAAAATATTCCTCATTATTGGGACAACCGGCCATATGAAATCCATTTCCAGGAAATATGGTTTTTGCCTGGCTTTTTTATTGGGTTTGTTTTGTTTTCGGGTTTTGGCTCAGGGAATTCAATCCATTTATCCTTTACCCTTTCTGCCTCCCTTCGAAGCCTGGCACAGTGGAGCTCTGCCCTATTGGGTTTTACTTTTGGCGCAATTAATTATAATTTTTTTTGCTTTCCGGGCAGTAAATCAATTTTTAAGCAATAAAGTGGAAGCCCGGCGAACTACAGGAAGAATTTGCCTGATTCTTGGCGGCATATATTTTTATATAATGTTGTTTCGATTGTTGGCGGGATTAACCGTTGCGAGTGATCATTTTTGGTTTGGTCAGCGTATTCCAACTTTTTTCCATTTGGTTTTAGCTTCGCTCCTGCTACTGGCCGGCCGTTTTCATTTCAAATATGGCAATGACTCATGAATCCCTCCCAAACTATTCAAAGAGTTTATCCCTGGGTTATGGCTTTCGGATTTATTTGTTTTTTTACCATGATCCACTTTGGATTAGAACATTCGTATGCTACATATTTGACGGTTATTTCAGCGGCGAGTCTGATCACCTTTCTTGAATTTAAGTTTCCGCATCGACGAGTATGGTTGAGCTCGAAAAATGATGTCACCCAGGATGCAATTTACATGGCGGCCGTCCAAATTGTTTTGCCCCGAATATTATCTATGTTGGTGGCCTTTACTCTTCTGGAAACCGACCTTTTAAATTCATCGAACCTCAAGGGGCTTTGGCCCCACCAATTGACGACAGGATTTCAAACCGCTCTTATGGTGCTCACCGCAGATTTTTTTCGCTACTGGCTTCACCGGGCCTGCCATGAATGGCCATTGCTTTGGCGTTTACATGCGGTGCATCATTCCCCTCATAAGCTTTATTGGGTGAATGTTGCACGATTTCATCCCATTGAAAAAGCGATCCAGTATGGGTTCGATGCTTTTCCCTTTATTCTGTTGGGAGTCAGTGAAGAAGTCATGGCGCTCTATTTTATATTTTATTCCATCAATGGTTTTTTCCAGCATTGCAATATTGAATTGCGCCTTGGCTGGCTCAATTATCTGGTGAGCGGACCCGAATTACATCGCTGGCACCACTCCAAAATCCCAGAAGAATCCAATAGCAATTACGGCAACAACCTGATTGTTTGGGATCTTGTTTTCGGGACCAGATTTTTACCAGAACATCGATTGGTTGGAGATTTAGGATTAAAAAACAGAGCCTACCCAATGGGGTTTATAGGTCAACTGAAAACTCCCTTTCAAAACGGAATTGAAAATGTCTGATTGGGGAACGGCTTTAATCCAATGGGGCTATCAAGCCTTGCTCCGATTGCAAATGAAGTTCATTGAAAGGTTTTACTGGAAACCTTTCATTCGAAATACACGCGATCCTCAACAGATACAAAATAAGGTTATTGAAAAAATATTGGCCAGGCAACAATCCACCGAGTTTGGTATTGAGCATGACTTCAAGACCATTCAAGGTCACCCGGAACTTTGCAAACGTGTTCCCGTTCAAACCTATGAAAGCCTTCGAAAGTATATTGATGACCAGGAGAATAATAAAACTCCTGCCATCAATTACGAAAATCCCGTTTTGTATTCCCAAACTAGTGGAACCACCGGGCGACCTAAGAACATCCCTATTCTAAAATCCACTCTTAACTATTTAAAACTCAATCAAGCCTTATTTTCCTGGGTAAAATACAATGGAGTGAAGGGAGTGTTTGATGGTCCAATTTTAGCTGTCGGGAGTCCAGTGATCGAAGGCCAACTGGGCACAGGAACACCCTTTGGTTCTATGTCGGGTCTTCTGCTGGAAAGCATGCCCTGGCTGTTAAAGAAAAAATATGTACTTCCCACCGAAATTCTAGCCATTGAAGACTACCACTTAAAGTATCTGTTAATGGCCGCGTACAGTTTGAATGAGAAGAATATCACCTTCTTTGCCAGCGCAAATCCTTCTACATTCTTGAGGTTGTTGGAGGTGATTCAAAATAATAAGAAGACCCTGTTGTCTTTTCTGGATACGGGTGATTTGAACCATTTGGGCAAATCTTCGGAAGCGCTTTCTCAGAACTATTTAAAAGTAAAACCAAATCGGGCCCAGGAGTTAACCAAAATATTGCAAGAGAAGATCTCATTCACCTTTGCGGATTTCTGGCCACATCTGAAGGCCATAGCCACGTGGACCGGTGGCAACTGCACAACCCTGATTCCAAAATTGAAAAGCAAGTTGCCCTCCCATACCCGAATCGTGGAGCTTGGCTACCTTTCGAGTGAGTTTACGGGAGGCCTTACGATCGATGTTGAACACAACATCATCCTTCCAACTTTCCAGGAAAACTTTTTCGAATTTGTGGAAGTTCTCGAATGGGATAAGCCGGACAAAAAGTTTCTCCTTTTGAATCAAATTGAGACGGGCAAACAGTATTACCTTATCGTCACCACTTTCAACGGTTTATACCGCTATTTTATTAATGACATTATAGAAGTGACCGGGAAATTTAACGCCACCCCGACCATCACTTTTGTACAGAAAGGAAAGGGAATCACCAACCTTACCGGAGAGAAACTAAGTGAATACCAGGTGATTCGAGCACTGGAGACCCTTAAGAAACAAACTCATTTAGAATTCGAGTTTTTTTTAATGATAGCCGATGCATCCCGAATGGAATACAGGCTTTATATCGAATCTGATCCGCTCAAAGAAATAGAGCTGAAATTTGAAGAACAGTTGTTTGCGTCCAACTTAGAATTCAAGACCAAGCGGCTAAGCCAACGTTTGAACCCGACGAAAATTATTTTCCTGAAAAAGGGTTGTGGCGAGGCTTTTAAAAACAGTTTGATTGCAAAAGGCCAGCGTGAAAGCCAATTTAAATTTGTTCGGCTGTTGCAATCCAGGGATTGCTCATTCGACTTTTCTGCTTACGGTCTAAACAATGAAGATTAAAAACCTTCATTTAGAACAGCTAAAAATTCCATTCCAGGTGGTATTCAAGCATGCCTCAGCCGAGCGATCAGAAACCCAGAGCGTACTGGCAATTATCGAATCTGATAATGGTTTAAAGGGTTATGGAGAAGGTTGTCCCCGCGAATACGTTACGGGAGAATCCATTGAATCGTGCATGGCATTCTTTGATGAATTCAGAAAGGAACTGATTAGAATCGAGACCCTTGGCGATTTAAAGGCCTGGATTTTATCTCACAGGGAAGACATCGATTCCAATCCAGCTGCTTTTTGCGCGCTGGAAATTGCGCTGTTGGATTTGTTGGGAAAAGAAACCGGCCAATCGGTGGATATTCTTTTGGGATTTCCTGAAGTGACGGGAAAGTTTCAATATACCGCTGTGTTAGGGATTGGCAGTAGCAAAACATTTCAAAAGCAGTTGGCGTTTTATAAACAGCTCCATATGTTCGATTTCAAACTCAAACTGTCCGGCGAGTTAAAAGGAGACAAAGATCGAATGCATCAAATAAAGGCTATTCCTTCTACTGCCCTTAGAGTCAGGTTGGATGCGAATAATTTATGGGCGTATCCTGAAGAAGCAATAGCTTATATCAGGGCACTGCCCCATCCTGTTTTCGCTATAGAGGAACCCTTGAAAACTGCAGATTTCGAAGGTTTGGTTCAAGTCTACAAAGGGACGGGGTTAAAAATTATTCTGGACGAAAGCTTCTGTACCTTTAAACAATTTCGGTTTTTAAAAAACATACCGAAAGCCTGGGTGATAAATCTAAGAGTCTCAAAAATGGGCGGATTGTTAAGATCCATTGAAATTGCTGAGAACGCATTAAAGCTGAAGATCCCCATAATCATTGGCGCTCAGGTGGGAGAGACCAGTATATTGAGTCGCGTTGCCTTAACCCTGGCCAACAGGGTTTCGAAAAATTTGCTTGCCCAGGAAGGAGCCTTTGGAATCTATTTATTGCAATGGGATATCATTCCTAATCCCATTCAATTTTCAGATAATGGCCTTTACAAAATGCAAAAAAGAATCAATGATTCCGGATTTGGGCTTGATGTCAGATATCCATCAGTTATCAATGAATAATACGCTTCAAACCTTTTGTGGCCCAAACCGTCAGGATTTGAGGGAAATATTGATACTATAATTATGAAAGTGATACCCTGTATAAAGTTAACTAATGTATTAAAAAAAATGACGTACCTTTAAATCAAAAAATTTCAATAAAAATGGTCCGTTTTTATTGGAAATCATTGATTTTTAGTGTGTATTCAACGCCAACCAATCACCCATTTAGGGGCATTTTTTAAAGGATTAAGAATACAACTATTTCTTTGGCCTGATTCCAATTCTAAGTTGTTGCATTTATTATATAAAATTCAACCATTTAGTAGCCTATGGGAATCCCGTTAAAATTCATTCCCTAACACTAATAGGGTATAAAAATAATCCATTGATATATTTCCAATAAACTGTTATAACTATGTAAAGATAAACTCGAGGATTCAAATGGCTGTTGTATTGGTAATAGAAGATCATGAAATGACCCGGAAAGTGTTCAATCGACGCTTGGTTAAAAATGGGCACGAAGTTATTGAAGCCCATAATGGCATGGTGGGCCTGCAAAAGTTGGAAAATAATGAAGTGGATCTGGTTATCATGGACTTTATGATGAAATCCATGAATGGAATGCAAACCTTTGAAAAAATGAAAGATATTAAGCCTAATGTGCCTTGCATTATGGTAACGGCTTATGCTCATGCGGGTCTGGTCAAGCAATTTATTCAGGAAGGTGGAGCTGATTTTCTCGTTAAGCCCATCAGAGAAGATTTTGAGGACCGCATCAGTAATGTTCTTGCCAAAACCACTTTGGGTGGAACCGATGGCGAAGAAATGATTTCGCAGTTTTTATAATATCCCCGTTTTTCTTTCCTTGCAAAGATTGCAGGTTTAATCCCCTTACCCTACCCTCCTATACAGGTTTAGATTACTTTAGCGATAATGCGAGTATAATTGATTTAATCGATTAATATTCTGATTTTCGGGTAATGATGACATGTCTTTGAAGGCCATTTATAAAAACCCAGAAGTGATCCTGACGACAGAGATTGATGCCAGACACCAAAAAGTCACAAAGGCAATCCGGGTTTTGGCAATTTTGATGATCACCCTTTATCTGGTATATTTTTCTTTCAGCGAAAGCCTTCTTTTATCACTTTCAACCCTTATTCTTACCACGGGATTAGTCCTTTCTGTCATGGCGCGCCCAAAAGTAATTCTTAACAGTATTAAGAATAAGGTAGAAGTTTTTGGTGTTCGGGATGCTTCCCAAAAAAAAGAATTTCAACCCAACCAGATTGCTAAAATACTGGTGCGAACAAAAAAAGTAAAGAGTAGTAAAGGGCTTTTCGACAAAAATCATGGATCAAAAAAGAAAAATCACTGGTATGTAGCCCAAATCCACACCAAACCGGCGAAAGCCTTGGGAAAAACAACGGCTATTGATTGTTTCGAACTGGAAGATATGATTGAAGCACACTATATGGCATTGATAATCGCTACCTTCAGCAAAGTCACTGCCTACGATGTCCATGGCAAACCCATGGAACCCCTTAAAAGCCACATTCCCACCCGCTATACGGCTTGACCTCTAACTAAAGTCCCCGGATTACCTTTTTGTTGACAGTTTCTCCCCCCTGCCATACAATTTGAATGGCTTAAACCATGAAAATTCAATAAATTTGGGTTTTAAGTCGAACCGGATATGGATAAAAACGAACTCTTCGACCTACTAAATAGAATTCCTTTTTTCGACAGCTTCAGTTTTGATGAAAAAAGGAAGCTTGCAGAAATACGGACCAATTTGTTCGTTTATTCCGAAGACGATTTTGTCATTCGACAGGGAGAGTTGGACACTGCAATCTTTATATTGCTCAAGGGGGAAGTGTCAATCACCAAAAATGAAATGCCACAAGCGGAAATCAACACCCTCAAGTCTGGGTCCATTTTTGGTGCCCTGCCCTTTTTTACGGGTTCGCCACGTTTGACAAATGTGGTTGCCAGGGAAGAGGTGGTGGTTTTACAATTCGACGGTTTTATGTTTTCCACTCTGGATCCGGAAACGCTCAACAAATTTAAGGACGAAGTGATAAAAATACTCGTCAATAAGCTGGAAGAAATGAACCACTCAGTAGCGGAAATTAAAACCCGGTTGATGAATATTCTTGATGGCCCTGCGGACGATATTAAAACGGCGACTCAGGAAACCCTTCAGGAATTTGATAAAGTCCACAGGAAACTTGAAGATGGTTAAAAAGGTAATGACTCAAGATCAACCTGAAAATCATTTTTCCCCCAAATGGTACCTGGCAATATTGCTGGGTTTGGGAATCTTCCTATTTTCATCCCTGTCTCAGGCAATCGATATTCGTCTGGGCGGTCAAATGCGGCCACGATACGAAATCCAGGACCGTGACTTTGATAAGGAAACAGAGTCTTTCCAATTTCTCAGCACGCGAATCAGGTTGAATGTAAAAACCAAGGTGGATGAACAACTGAGTTCTTTTATTCAATTTCAAAGTGTAAGAAATTTTGGCGATTTTGATTCTGGAAGTTCTATTGATGAGCGAGATAATTCAGTAGGAATTCACCAGGCATATTTCACGGTGAAAAAACCTTTTGACCTTCCTATGGAGGTTAAGTTTGGCCGGCAGGAAATCATTTTAGATGGTCACAGGCTATTTGGTAATAATGGTTGGAATCAAGGAGCGACCACGCATGATGGGGTTTCAATATGGTTGAAAAAGAAAAACTTAACCCTCACTTATATTTTTTCACAAACTCAGGAAAATGGTACTGAAGGGAATGACGATGATAGAGATTCTACGGTGCATGTTGCCTGGCTAAACTTAAAAAAAGTATTAGGAGGTAAATTTTCAGGTTACTTCATTTATGCTGATGAGGACTCCCTGAACGGTCAAGAATTTCCGGACAATGATATTTATACATTTGGATTTCGTCAGGCTGGAAAGGTATTCGGCCTAAAATACAGAGGTGAGTTTTATTACCAAATCGGCAGTGCAGACTTTTTGGAAAACACAACCAACTCAGGAAGGAGCGCTTTTTTATTTGGTGTCCGTATTGGAAAAAATTTCGATGTCAAATATAAACCCTTCATAACGCTTTGGTACGATTATCTTTCTGGCGACAGCAACGAAGATGAAATTTATACCGCTTTCGACCCCTTGTTTCCCACGGGACATAAGTACCATGGGTTCATGGACAGGTTCCTAAATGTGGGCAGAGCAAAACCTGATGGATCTTTTAATTTAGCCAATGGAACTCAAGCCCTTGGCCTTCAGGATTTGGCAGTTAAAGTGGGGTTTCAACCTTTTAAAAAGGTAACCATAAAGGGGGATCTGCATTTTTTCTGGACGGCTCAGGAAGCACATTCCGCGGTAGTCCCGGCCAGTGTGGTTGGAGACACCTATTTGGGTGAAGAGTTGGACTTGACCCTAATATACAGGTTTCATCCCAATTTAACTTTTATTGGTGGATATTCTTTATTTTTAGCAGAAGAATTAATGCACAATGTAGG
Organism: Nitrospina sp.; assembly: GCA_024648695.1. Lineage (GTDB taxonomy): Bacteria > Nitrospinota > Nitrospinia > Nitrospinales > JACRGP01 > JACAVV01. The sequence continues at coordinate 10,463 of JACAVV010000006.1, read as the reverse complement.
GGGGCGACCCGATAGCACTTCATTTAAACCTGGAGACAGCGATTGGGGATTCATCATGCTCAATTATGTATTTTAATCCCATCCAAAAATTATAATCTAAACCTTTTAACCAATTAGATCTAATAGGCCCACCTCCGTTACCTGGACCATCAATATTGTCGAAATTAGTAAGGCCTGTATACTCATCGAATTAATTCCAGGAAAAAGATTATCTGGTTTGCTCCAAGAATTTACAGTAAAAAGATACATTCTGCATTTCAACGATTAGGGGGCCTGCGTTCCCCGTTCACCACAGGGTACGCTGGTAAACTCTTCATCATCCCAGCACATGGGAACATCGGGATTCCCCTTGAAGTTCTGGGTGTCCCTGGTGGTGGGGGTGGGGGTATTTTTCAACTTTCCCAGATCTTTCTTTAATTGCAATAAATCTTCCAGTTCCGCCGCGAGGTTACGCTCGATTTCGGTTTGATTGGGATCGCTGTCCACATGTTTTTCCATCATATCGAGATCCCGCCTTTGTTTGGCCAGCATTCGCTCCTTCTTCAGCTTTTCACGTTTTTCCTGCCAGCGCTTACGTTCTTCTTCCAGCTTTTTTAATTCGATATCGTATTTTTGTTGAAGGACTTTTACCTGTTCAGAGTCTGGTAAAGGAAACAGGTAGTCCCCTTTATCCAGAATGGGATGCCTGATTTTTCCATATTGGGGATGTTGCATACCGTGGGAATAATTGGTAACTGAATCCTGCAAAAACATACCCAGTTCTGCCCCGGTAACAAACCCATCCTTATTGAGATCGCCGTCGCCATTCAAAGCGGCAATGAATTGGCCGCGGAAAATACTGTCGTCTGACACCTCTTCATTGGCGCCTCCGGAAGTGATGAATTGCCGCACCGGTTTGCTTATTTTGTAATTGATGCTTTGTGGCATTTCCATCGCTCGAGTGATGGAAAAGATTGACCCTGAAAAACAACTGTCAAATAAAAACATCGCATGCTTTGACTGGATTCTTTTTGCATACACTTCTATCTGATGCATGCTCATGGCATTGGAAAGGAACCCATTCAGATCCTTTTCAGGATCCGGGGTATCTGAAGGAACGATGTAGCCCATTTCCTCCCCGTAGGTTTGCTTTTGTGTGTAGCCATGTCCTGCAAAATAAAACAGCAAACGGTTATCCGATTCCAGACCATGGCGGCTGATAAATCCTGAAAAGGCCTCTTCCATTTCGTTTTTAGTGGGATTCATCACCACTTCCACCTCGAATCCATGATACTCAAGAACCACTTTTACCAGATCGACATCTTTTAAAACTCCTGCCAAATCGGGCCAACCGTTAGTGTAGTCGCTAACACCAACGATGAGGGCATGACTCTTATTATATAAAAATTTGAACTCCTTCTCTATCTTAGGTGCCGGCGTGGGAGTAGCCGGAGCAGGAACCGTTTTGAATCCCCTTTCCTGAGCCATAAGCGTGGTGGACAGGATCATGGATGATATGAAAAGGAAATTCATTAAATAAAATATGGATAAATATTTATGAATAGATCTATGCATAAAAACCCTGCCTCCCAAAAGACAAGTGAAAAAAAAATCAACCATCTATATTCCTCTATTAGAAGAACCTTCAGACCAATTACCCAAAATCAATAAAGTAAGAATATTAATATTTTTTAAGTTGCTCTTTATATACAGGTTATTTTAGCATTATATGGTTTTTAGGAAAGGGTAATAAAATGGCATCCTCAATTATCTCTCCTAAACTAATGGTTAACGCCTTCTCTACCAGGCAAAAACCAATAGCTATAAAATTATAACAAATTTCACATAGCTGTATACAAACTTACCAATCTGATCCAATTTAGGTAAATTTAAAATACGAATTATCATTGAATTTTGCGGAATTAGCCCATTTCAGGGATGATTTGAGATTTTGGCACAGGTTTTGCTCCTTATTGACTTATCAGGATGAAATTAACTGTTAGTATACTTTAAATATTAGTGATTTCTTTTAACATAAGGCCGCAATGAACTCTTTGGATCAAATAAAAGCAGGTATGGTTCTTTCAAGGGACATCATCGATCAAAAAGGACGGACTCTTTTTCAAAAGGGAACGCAGTTGACCTCAAAACATATCAAAAATTTGAAAGCCTGGGGGATCCAGGAAGTGAGCGTGATCGATCATCAACAACCCAAGAAATTATTTGAAACCCTTTTTGATCCCAAAACGATTGACTCTAAAGTTTTGGCCGAAACCAAAAGTGAGGTAAATGATTTGTTCCGCCATTCCAATATAGGATTTCCACCGGTGAACGCTATGTACCGATTAACCACTATAAAAAAACTGAAAGAAAAATCAAATAGCGGAGGTCCCGATGATAACGAATCCAAGTGACTTGATCGAGGGTTCTGTCAGAATCTCCTCGCTACCAAATATATTTTGTGAAATCAACGAAGTGGTCAACGATCCTTACAGTTCGTTTGCCGATGTCGCCAATGTAATCAGTAACGACATTTCTTTATCCGCAAGGCTGTTAAAGATTGTAAACAGTTCATTTTATGGGTTTCCATCGAATATTGAATCGATTCCCCATGCAGTTTTCGTAATAGGGACAAAACAATTGCGTGAACTTGCCCTTGCCACATTGATCCTGAGTAATTTCAAGGGAATTCCGGACGAGTTGGTCAACATGAGTTCCTTTTGGAGACATAGTGTTGCCGTCGGCATCGCCGCCCGGGCGATCGCCATTCAAATGCGTCAAACCAATGTGGAGTTTTATTATTTAGCAGGTATTCTGCACGACGTCGGACGCTTGATCATTTTGGAAAACGTTCCCGAACAAGCCAAAGAAATTTTCTCGGTTTACAGAAACCGGGAAGAATTGCTGTGTAATGCTGAAAAAGAAGTGCTCGGTTTCGGGCATGGCGAGGTCGGTTCCGCTGTTTTAGAAACATGGAATCTTCCTTCCGAACTCAGAGAAATTATTGCGCACCACCACGACCCTACCCAATCCTCCAATTATAAGGTAGAATGCGGTATCATCCATTTTGCTGACACCCTGGTCAAAGCCATGGAACTTGGAAACAGTGGTGACCCCTTCGTTCCGCCAATGAATCCTGAGGTTTGGAATAGTTTACAAATCCCTACAAATCAGTTGGGTACTATTTGGAACCAGATTGAGAAACAATACCAAGAAACCATTGAAATATTCCTGGCAGGTTAATCATGGATAAACTGGACCCGCAAGACGGGGAAAACATAGACAATCTAAAACGAAGAATCGAATACCTTGAAAAAGGCAGTCAATGGTATTTTTTTGCTTTCGAAATACTCGCCGGCCTGGGTGATTTACATAAAGACATTAACAAGAATCAGGATCCCAGCTACCTGATCCATTGCACGCAAAAGCTTTTGAAGCAATTGATCCGGTTCAAGGCTATGGCGTTTTACCTCATTGAAGAAAGTGACTCATCTTTCTATATGAAAGAATGCGAGCCGCTTACAGAACGTTCTTCCCTGAAAAGAGAGGTGGATGAACAAATCGAAAACGGTACCTTTGCCTGGGCTCTGAAACAAAATCGGCCATTGATAATTGGCGATGATCCCATAGATGCCAAATTGGTTTTTCACTCTCTCACAACTCAAACGCGTCCATGGGGAATGTTTGTTGGGAAAATCGAAGGCAATTTGCGCAGGGTTCCCAAGGAGCAACTCAACCTGATTTCCATTATTTTGCAAAACACTGCTTACGCTTTGGAAAATGGTGCTTTGCAACGATTGTTTTGCAACCAGAACTGGAACCTGGAACTGGCTCTGCAAGAAAGAAATAATGAGTTGAACGTTTTGACTAAGGAATTAAAAGAGGAAGCGGGTGAACGCAAAAAAGCCGAACGCAAACTGGACAGTTTCAATGCCCAAAAGGAATCAATTTTGATTTCTGGAGGAGACGGTGTTTTGGGACTGGACCCACAGGGAAAACTGGTTTCATTACACCCCAAGGATACCCAGACAATCAGGAAAAAAGGGAAATCCGGTTTACAGTTTTACAGTATGCCGGATAAAAAGTATAAACTCAGTTTAAACCGCCTGGATGGAGACAACTCCGATGAATCCGATTTATGGGTTTTAAATATCAATCCGCATGTAAAAAAGGAAACCAGATCGAGCAAGTTCCTGGAAACCTCCGGTCTGACAACACGTGAAATGGAAGTGTGCTATCTGATTCGTGATGGAGTTGATGAAAAAATAATCTCCCAAAAATTAGGAATCAGTTACCAAACCGTAAAAACGCACATCAAGAATATTCATAAGAAGCTGGGTGTTCGTTCGCGTACCCAGCTTCTCACCACTCTCAATCAATAATGGGGAAATTTAATTCAATCCACTGAAACCGGGTTGGTTCAAAGCTCTGGAATCAATGATGTCTCCAACGAATTCCATAGCGAACCCAGTGGATGTGGCTTCCACCACCACCGCTCCCCAAAAGCTTAACATGGTGATATCGGGATACCCCCCACTTCCCAATATCATTTCCGGATTGGAGGCGATTCCCGTAAACACCAATTGTCCATGGGCACTCGCATTATCATCCCCCAGAATGAACAAACTGTCAGGGAGTGTTTCCTGATTAAGAAATGGGTGATTGCTACGGACAATGAAAACTCTTTGCGTTTGACCCGAATTAATCGTGAAATCCAGTGAAGAGTCCAGTAATTCTCCTGTATTTGCAATCGCCTGAGCCTTTACTCCAATTTCAGAGTGCATTGCTTGTAGAGAAGGGTGGGATACCCCTATAAATGTATAAGCCGCTCCATCCATCTGCCAAAATGGAGAAACCACAGTCTCCCCAGGCTCGGTAACAATGGTGAACGTGTTATCACCACCGTTTTGAATCGTATAAGTGTGCGTGCTGTTGGTGCCCAAAGTAGCGCCTACCGGATTACTAAGAGTGATAATCAGGGTTTCGCTACCTTCAGGATTCCCATCATCAATCACCAATAAAGGAATTTCCTGAGAAAAAACATTCGGGGAAAAGGATAAAGTCGCAGGAGTCAGAGTAAAGTCCACGCCCCCGGAAGTTGCCGTTCCCCCTGTAACCGCAAAATCTACGGTGATGGTTTGTGTGGAACCTTTGTTGATAGAAACCGGAATACTCACGACAGTTTCCGATTCATTCCCGCTGGACGTAATCTCATCAAATTCGATTTCTGCAGTAGTGTCGTCATCAAAAATTGTAAAGGTAAGCGATGTGTTGGTTCCTAAAGTGGCATTTACCGGATTGGATAAAGTGATAATAAGAGTTTCGTTATCTTCAACCAATTCATCATTCACCAGAGTAATGGGAATACCACTAGCCGTCTCTCCAGGGTCAAAAGTCAAAGTTCCGGAATTCAGAGTAAAATCGATACCCCCCGTAGTTGCGGTTCCTCCAGTAACCGCATAATCCACACTAATGGTATTGATTGCAGAGGAACCCGTTAAAGAAACAGTAGCTCCTGTAGCGCCAATAAATTCGGCACCCTCTCCAGTTGTTGAACCAAACCCAACTAAAGGCGCGTTATCATTATCATTGATGGTAAAAGTGTGTACTGTATTCGTTCCAAGAGTCACGTTGTCTGAAGGATTGGAAATGGTGATCTCAACCGTTTCCGGATTTTCCTGAATCGTGTCCTCAACGACAGGAATGGTAAAATTTTGCGTCAAACTTCCAGCGGGAATGGTAAAGGTTCCAGCATCAAGCGTATAATCCGTTCCGCCTGCCGTTGCTGTACCTCCCAGAGCAAAATTAAAGGTAACGGTTCCATTTACCTGATTGAGGGAAACGGGAACCGTTGCCGCGGCATTGGATTCTGAATCGCTACTTGAAGCGGCATCAAAAGACACGGTGGTGCCAGGGACAATAAAAAAGTCCGAGGCCCCGACTCCGCTGAAATCAATGGCATTGACCGACCCCTCAATAAAATTGGCCGGATCACCAAAATTTCCTGCCGTGGTTGCCACAATTCCCCCACTGGCCGCTGAAACATTCTCATCACTGGTGGCGGCCACATCCACAATGACTCCACTTTTTGAGGTCAGGCTCACTGCCGTATCCGTTGCATTGGTGGTGGTGACATTGCCCAATGCAATAGCTTCATCAGCGCTTAAAAGTATTGTAGAAGCGCCGGCATTAAACACGGTTCCTTCCGCCATTGCCAGCGCCCCACCACTGGGTCCATCATTTACTGAATCCGAATCTGCGCGAACAATAATCGGTCCCGTGGTGGTCAAATCCGCTGTGGCCGTAAAACTGATGTCGTCATCGGAATCAATGGTGGCCGATGTAGCATTTACGGGACCAACAAAAGCCAAAGTGGAGGAACATTGTAAATCCACTGTAAACGCTCCGGAATTGATTGTTTCAAGAGCCAAATTTCCACAGCCACTATTGGATTTCCCCGCTCCCGGACGCAGTTCTATATTCAAGGCACCCGTTCCGGTATCAATGGTTGTGCCTGTATTCATCGTAATGACGGCATCACCAGAATCCCTATCACCATCGACAACTCCATTGGCCAGCAAATCGTTTCCAATAATGGTGAGAGGACCGTTATCCGTCGTTATATTTGCATTAATCAATACGGATCGACCGGCGGTAAGAGTAAGTCCGCCGCCATCACCCCCCGCGTTATTTACCGTAATTGAACTGGTCACTGTCAAATCATTGCTCACCTGCAGAGTGACATCGGTCCCCTGATCCAACAAATTGGTCAGAAAAGAAGATGGTAGAGTTTGTGAACTTCCAGCCAGGCAGGCAAAAGAAAGTTGTCCAGCGGTTCCACAACCCATGCGCACCATTCCATTGGTTCCCTCTGTCTCAAACCTCAAAGCGAAAGTATCATTAACCGTGTCTTCGCCAACTATGGTGCTTAGTCCAGTCGTTGCCGCTTGCCCGATGATACTGTTCGCCACGGAAATGGCTCCGAAGGTTCCGTTGGTTCCATCCCCCAAAGTGATAGAACCGGCATCCGCGTTGACAGCCACCGGGTCGTCAAATTTTGTGCTGACGACTAAATAATCGCCATTACCCAAAGCAGTCACCGATCCCCCCGAACCCACATCATCCAAGGTGGTGGAACCATGTAAACTGTTGGTGGTGGTAACCGGACCCGTTATGCCCGTGGTTCCATTCCCAAAAGTTACGGCACCGACATCAGAAGTGCCGCCATCGTCCCAGGAAGGACTGAGCACCACATAATTGCCATTGGTTAAAGCGACGACGCCCCCTATTCCAACCTCGTCATCACCTGTAGACCCGGTAAGACTGTTGGTTGTGGTGACGGGTCCAACGGGTAACCCGGTGGAACCATCCACCCAGGTAGCGGCACCCGCGTTTGCGGTTCCTCCATCGTCGAACAGGTTGGAAGCCACTACATAATTGCCATTGGTTAAGGCTGTGACCCCGTCTTCTCCAATCCTGTCTGTAAGCGTGGACCCGTGAAGACTGTTGTCTGTCGTTACAGGTCCGGTAGTCCCCATTGTTCCATTTCCGAAGGTCACCGCACCTACATCTGCGGTTCCTCCATCATCCCAAAGGGTGCTGATAATGACATAATTGCCATTGGTTAAAGCAACACCGCCTCCATTGGCAATGGAATCGGTGGCCATGGTTCCCACCAAACTATTGGTCGAGGTAACCGGACCGGAAATTCCCATGGATCCATTGGATCCATCACCCCAGGTTGCCGCTCCCGCATTAGAAATGCCTCCATTATCCCAAAGGTCACTTAAAACCACATAATTCCCATTGGTCAGAGCAATGACTCCTTCAACTCCAATTCTATCTTCCGCGGTGGTTCCATGAAGGCTGTTTGTGGTAGTCACTTCACCGGTGGTTCCCATGGATCCATCACCCCAGGTTGCCGCTCCAACATTGGCTAAACCGCCATCAACATCGTCCCAAAATGCTGCGGCAGTTACATAATTCCCATTAGTCAAGGCAGTTAAAACGCTTCCGATCCCATCATTAGCCGAAGAACCAAAAAGACTGTTGTCTGTCGTTACAGGTCCGGTAGTCCCCATTGTTCCATTTCCCCAAGTGACTGCCCCCACATTGGCGGTACCGCCATTATCCCAGGCAGTCGAGCCTACAACATAATTTCCATTGGATAAGGCTACCACTCTTGTGCCCACAGCATCCGAAGCTACCGAACCATGCAAACTATTATCTGTACTTACCTCTCCACTGATCCCCTTATTTCCGTTGGCCCAGGTAACGGCTCCCAGGTTTACTATTCCTCCATCGTCCCAACTCGTACTTTGAACCACATAATTTCCATTAGTCAATTCAGTCACACCTGTAGAACTGACAAAGCTACTGGCCGAAGCTCCAACCAGACTATTGGTATCATCTATTACGAGACCGGTCGTTTGAGTTCCAAGGGCAAACGTTGCCGCTCCGGCATTAGCTAACCCGCCATTGTCCCAACTCTGGCTTCGAACCACATAGTTACCATTTGCCAATGCAGTAACACCTGTGCTACTGACACTATCACTGGCTGTGGACCCTACAATACTGTTACTACTGGATACGGTCCCGCTAACCCCTGTGGAACCATCTCCCCAAGTTGCCGCACCGGCATTACTGACGGCTCCATTGTCCCAACGAGAACTCCGAACAACAAAGTTCCCATTGGTCAAAGCGACCACTCCATTAAACCCTACCTCATCTGCCGCAACGGCTCCGGTTAATGTTGATATTAGGGCTCCGGTGCTTCCGTTAAACAAATAGGCCGCACCATTGTCGGTATCAATCACATCATCTGCGGGATCGGTGACTACAAAATTTCCATTTGTCAGCCCAACAATAGAGTCACCGAAAGCCGTTCCATTTGGATTAGGATCGGTTAATGTGATTTGCGGAAAAATACCTGTAGCGTCATCCACGGTTGCATCTTTTGGATCAATTAGCAATTTACCTGCAGTGACCGTTCCCCCAGGATTGAGTTCCCCTTTACTGGAAATTTCCACGCGACCACTTTTATCAGGACTGTCGGCAGAAATTTTCCCATGAAAATGAGTGACCTCTTTTGACCAGATCACCACATCGCCACCCTGACCAAATTTCCGTGCATCCGCCATCAAAACAGAAGCGGCCGAAACCGATGTATTGCGAGCTTCTAAAAGCGTTCCACCCCCTTGAAAATCTCCACCCACACGAATGCGTCCTCCGCCGCTTTGCCCAGAGGCATCTAATTGCGATCCTTCCAGATGAAGGTCAGCACCTAAAAACTGAATTTCACCTCCCTTGGAATGCTCATTGCTTCCCATTGCCTGATGTATGCCCGAGGAAAACAGACGCGCTGTATTGCCACCCAACAAACGAATTCGCCCCCCAGACTTTCCCAACGAAGAAGCCGTCACCGTACTGTTTTGGTGATCGATATACCGGTTCCAGAATGTAAAATCAATATCTCCACCTGAACCATTGGCGGAGTCGGCAGAAACCTTTCCTGCTTGCAGAATGTTAAATCCTTCGACATGAATTTGGCCCGCTTGATATTCGCCATCAGCATCTAGATTGCCCAGGATAAAAACAACGCGTCCCTTTAATTCAACCAATCCAGCCTGGTCTCCGGAAACGTCAGCAGTCCCCTTAAAAATTATTTTATTTTCGGATTCAATTTTAATAGTTCCGCCGGGAGCAGTTAAGTTGGCTTTCGTGTCGATATGAGGAGCCGTGATTCTTAAGTGGGCGCCTTCAACCGTCATATCCGATTTTAGTTCGAGAATGCTTTTAGACCGGATTTCCAACGAACCTTTGGTACGAATATTTTTCAATCCCTCCAGATCTTCGGAACCAACAACTAGCAAGCGCAATTTTGAACCTGGGATGGTTTCCAGGATCTCCAGCTTTTCAATATTTTTTAAGGACAAAAGGGAGGTTGAAATTTCCAAATCGGCAACTTCTTGAATAATCTGCAAGGTATTTCCAGAAGTATTCAGGGAATATTTCAAAGAAGGGTTGCCCTGATTCGAATACGCCAAAATAGATGGAGTGTAAATTAAAAGAGTGATTATCAGGGTAAATGCTTTATATAAAAAACAGGAAGGGTTTCGCATAGAGCTCCTCATTATTTCTCAAGTGGAACCAATTACTTAAAAAATATATTGTATTAATAATTACGGTAAAGTCGAGGAAAAACGAAATCAGATTTACACCAAACAACCTTCTCATAGGTTTTAGTTATTGTATTTATATAATGGGGTAATGGTTCCGTCTGTTTATTCCTTTGAAATAAATGAGGTTACGGTTACGAAAAACCTGACAACCTCAAACAAACCTCATTGCAAGCCCTTTAGCCCGCATATTGCATGAGAGTCTCAGAATTATTAAAATCGAGAGAGAATTTTAAATTGCGCATTTCGGTGAGGGAATTTGTTATAAAACTTTGGCTTCCTATTGAAAAAACCTGATTGAAGACG
>JACAVV010000023.1 GCA_024648695.1 Nitrospina sp. | reverse complement strand
AGTACCTCAAAAGTTCCCTAAATTTCTTGGTCGAAATTCGGGCGCGTTTTAAAATCGGGTTTCGCCGCTTCATAACTACATTTTAGCCCTCTTTGGAGGACGTTAACTAGTCATGAACCTTAAATTAATACCCGCGCGGCTTGAATATAGGGAGCCAGGGAGTCGTCTATCTTTACGGCCCGGGTCCCGCGATGTTTCACTGCCGTCAGGAAATCCTTATATAAAGTGGAGTCGAATGCAGTAAGCCCACTCCCGATGGTTAAGTTGAAATGATCGTCGCTGGCGCCAATTGAAGCCAGATTCAGTTGTCCCGAATAATCGGTGAAATAACCGTGACCGCTATTGATGTCTTCCACTCCATCCACCAGTCCGGAAAGGTAATACTTTATGAACGATGTTGGAACCCCAAATGGAAAGCTTTGAACAATATTGGGGTGAGGAATAATGGAAATCCCTCCGAACTTTTTAATCAGACGCCCAAACACCTCCAAATCGTCCCAATCCTTTTCATGAGGAGTGAATTGAAGCTGAATTTCCCGTCGCTTTGCCGGTTTCAAATATTCTTCGGGAAAGACCAGAATGAGATGCCCTTGTCGTGTACTGATTTCAAAGCCGGGATAAACCTTGAAAGGTTTGTTTCGTTTAAAATGCCGCGAGTCCAGAAGCCGTTGCCGTTCTGCAAAGGAGTCCATTGAATCGCTTAAAGGATAACGGCGTGGTGTCCAGTGTTCGGTGATGACAATGAAATCCAGACCAAGCAACTGGCATCGCGACAAGATTTCTTGAACCGTGAAATTGCCGTCTGAAAATACCGAGTGGCAATGGGTGTCCCCCAGTTTTAAATTCGGGTTTTCCTTCTTGAACCGGGCGATTTTCGTTTTCAGGAGCCGGTTGTAAAAGGTTTCGTCCAGAACTTTGGTAAAAGGGCTTATCAACTTGCTCTTTGTCGGATAAGGCAAAGCCGTGTTGGCCACACCTAAAGCAAGGGCACCACCTGCCGCGATTTTTAAAAAATCTCTTCTTTTCATACCAAAATGGGGAAACCTGAATTCATTGATCCTTTTGTAATGATATCACAAGACCCGCTTGTATCAATCAGGAACCGCCAGAAAGATTCACCAGAAACAAAGTCAATGTGGGTATGTAGGTAATCATCGCCAGTCCCAGCAATCTCCAACCCAGGAAAGGAAGTGTGGCCCGGTACAATTTGACCACGGGTTCCTTGAAACGTGAACTGGAGATAAACAGATTGATTCCAACAGGCGGAGTGGAATAGCCAATTTCAAGATTGGTCAGGAAGATGATCCCAAGATGGACCATATTTACATCAAAACTCTTGGCGATGGGAATGATTAAAGGTACGATTACGATGATGGCTGAAAAAATATCCATCATACAGCCCACGATCAAAAGGAAAATATTTAGGACAATAAGGAAGGTGATTTTGGAATCAATAAATTCCTGCATCCAATCCATCAATTGCATTGGAATTTGTTCGTCGATCAGGAAATTCGTGAATCCCATAGACGTTCCCAAAATGATCAATATGGTGCCCACCAATACCATACTTTCCCGCATGAGCCTGGGTATGTCCTGGATGGGGTGCAAGTCCTTGTAAATGACCGATTGAATGAACAGAACATAAACAACCGTAACCGAAGCCGCTTCCGTCACCGTAAAAATTCCCCCATAAATGCCAAATAAAACGATGAATGGCAGGGGGATTTCCCAAATGGAATCGCGTACCGCAGATTTAACATCCGCCCAATGCATGGCCTGAGTCTGGATTTTGAATGTCCTGGATTTAACAGTGGAATACAAGCCAACAATGACGATCATCAGCAATCCGGGAAGTATGCCCCCCAGGAACAATTTGTCGATGTTCACCTGGGCTACCAAACCATAAAGAATAAGGGGCAAGGATGGTGGAAATAAAAGCCCCAGACTTCCCGATGAAGTGATCAGCCCCAGGCTGAAGGTTTGTTCGTATTTCTCCTTTAACATCAGAGGATAAAGCAAACCGCCCAGGGCAATGATTGTTACTCCTGAAGCCCCAGTGAACGCGGTGAAAAAGGCGCAGGAGACCAACACCATATGGCATACGCCGCCGGGGATTCCCCCCAATAGTGCCTGGGATAGACGAGTCAACCGTTGGGGTGTTTTGCCCTCCGCCAAAAGAAAGCCGGCAAAGGTGAACAGGGGAATGGCAATCAAGGTCGGCGTGCTCGCCACCCGGTACAACTCAATAAAAATTCCGGCAAGATCTATTTCTGCGTTATGGAATGAGATCAGGGCGCAAAAGCCAATGATGGCGAACAGAGGCGTTCCCAGGAATGCCAAAACGATAAGGGTTATGACTAGGAGGGTGGTCATTACTTGGACTTAATTGAAGCCATCAAGGAGTCAAAGGATTTTATCAGGAACCGCAATGATATGATAAAAAAGGAATATGGTAAAACCGTTTGAAAAATCCAGACTGGGACATTGAGAAATAAAATCGATTCAAATTCTTTTTCAAGGATAACGAATTCCCAGGCGGCATAAGCCAATATTCCACTAATGGCGCTTGTGAACAAATAAACGACAAAATCCACGCGGGGTTTCCAGGTGGCGGGCAAAAATTGAGGTAAAAAGGATATCGAAATATGACGCATTTCCCTTACGGCCAGAGAAGCTCCTATGAATCCCAACCATAGAACCAGTTGCCGAAGAAAAATATCTGCCCATAAAATGCCCTGATTGAAAAAGTTTCGCAAAAGTACTTGCCCAAAAGAGAACAGGATCATAGTGGAAAGGAGAAGACAAATCAGTCCCGCTTCAAATTTTTCTAATAGATGGTCGGTTTTTCGCAGTAGGTTTGTCAAGAGTCAGAAAAGGTTTAGAATGGAGGTAATTTTGAATTTACAGAGGTAGCAATAACTTGAGTTTCTACCCGAAACAGTAATGTGTATAATATATGGCCCAATCCTCCCAGGCAAGTAAACCTTTGATACTTTTTAAGTATTTCGGAACTCATGAGAGGAAAAATTTTTCCTGGAGTAAGCCTTTGTTGAAATTTTTGAATGTCTGGATCGGGGGGGTAATGTGTCTGGGGCTTTTGTTTGCCGTGCAATCGGCGGCCCTGGAACCTGTTCCCGGGATGGTGGCTTACCCTGCAGGAGAGTTTTTCATGGGGAGTCCTGAATCCATGGGCCAATCGGATGAGCATCCCCGGCACAAGGTTTATCTGGATGCTTTTTATTTGGACCGGTACGAGGTAAGCGGCAAAGATTTCGAAGCGTTTCTGGATGTCAACCCAAAGGAGCATCCGACAATTACCGGATGGTTTGGGAGAAAAATACGGCCCGAGCTTGCGGATCGGCCAGTCATCGCCTTGACCTGGAGGCGTTGCCAAAAATATTGTGTGTGGAGGGGGAAACGGCTTCCCACTGAAGCGGAATGGGAGCGTGCCGCGGGGGGACTGGAATCGCGTTTGTTTCCCTGGGGTAATCAAATGCCAGATGAACAACGGGCCAACTTCAACAAGTGCTGTTTCATCAAAAAGGGCCTGGTGCTGGAGGCAGTTAACGGACTCGAAGTCGGGAAGACGCCTGAGGGGGTGTATAATCTCGCAGGAAATATTGCAGAATGGGTGTTCGATTGGTACTCTAAAAAATATTATAAAAACAGCCCGTATAAAAACCCCAGAGGACCCGAAAAAGGAAAGTATCATGTAATCCGTGGAGGGGCCTGGAACAGTTTGTCCAATTACATGCGTTCCGCCGACCGCTATGGTTATAACGATGGACAGGATTTTTATGGAATCGGGTGCCGGTGTGCCAAGTCCGTTTCCAAATAGAGTTCAAAAAAGAGAAAGGCAGAATGTAAACGTCTATGGAAAACCTGGAAAAAATTATTGATCCCATCCTACGGGAAAAGTTGGTGTCTCTGTTACAAGAAAACTCTGTTCGCATCAAAAATATCAATATACGCTATACATCAAAAAACAAGAAAATCTCCATGGAGCGTATGGACGATATCCTGAAATCCTTTGACCGTTTGTTAAGAGGAATTCCAAAGGAACTGACCAAGGTCGAAAAATCGGTTCGGCAAAAGTATCAATCTGTCCCTTCTAAAGAACGTTGTCAAAAATTGAAATCGGACATGCAGGATGAAGCGGATTTGCTTTTAAAGAAAATGGTGAGCGATTTTGAACCCGATTTCAAAAAACTGGGCAAGGTGGATTACTTGATGGACCATGTGGAAAAGGCAACGCAATCATTCAGGGAAAGCACAGAAAAATTTTTTGATAAAATGTTGGAAGCTTTGAATAAAGATTTGGGAGGTGTTCAAAAACTCTTGCCTTCGGATTTATGTAAGTTGTATGAAATGGAAGAGTGGACCCTTATTGATTTAAACATCATCCCGCATCTTCAGGATATTCATATGAATCTTCAGGAAATGAAAAATCACCCCGACTATGCCGAAGTTAGTGGAAAAGTAGAAGAGGCCTTGAAGCAGACCGCAATCATTTCCAAAAACCTTGAAAGTAAGGGCGACCTGTTCACTCCGGAAATGCGAAAAAAGAAAAAACTGGAAGTTGCCAAAGCGTCTCTCCTTTTTAAAGAGTTGGTGATTATGATCCGCTCGTTTTTGGAACAATGGAAAATCACGCCGGAAAACAGGAACCAGGAGTTTAATGACAAAGTTTGGCATGGAATTGAAACTCTATTTAAAGAAGAGCCGGAATCGGCAAATATCCTTCCCAAGCTAAAAACCTACCATGATATTCTTTCTAGTGCCCACTCGTAATCGTTTCTCCAAATATCCGAAAATGAAAATACATTCCGGGCCTGTTTTCACATGGATGATAATTGTTATGTTCATTGGGTCTTCCTGCACTATAAATTTTAATATGGGAACGGGTATTTCTTCGCTGGAAGAAACGGTATTGAGTGGAGAAGGTGATAACAAGTTACTGATGCTGGAAATCAGTGGAGTGATTTCTCAAAGAACCAGAAGGTCGGTTTTAGGATCCCCTATCCAGATTGGTATGGTGGAAAGGGTTCGGGAAATTCTTAAAAAAGCAGAAGAGGATAAAGAGATCAAGGCATTGTGGGTCCGGGTCAACAGTCCGGGCGGGACCGTAACGGCAAGTGATATGATTTATCACGAAATCCAACGGTACAAGAAGAAAACCAAACAGAAAGTGTATGTCTCCTTTATGGACCTTTCTGCCTCCGGTGGATATTATATTTCCATGGCCGGGGACCACATCATGGCTCATCCCACATCAATTACCGGAAGTATCGGGGTCATCGCGCTAAAACCCAATGTGCAGGGCCTGTTGGGTAAAATTGGAGTGGAATTCGAAGTGGTTAAATCCGGTGAAAAAAAAGATTTTTTATCACCGTGGAGACCTTTTACGGAGTCTGAAAGAAAGCTGTTTCAGGAAACCATAGATGATTTTCATCAAAGGTTTGTGGGGGTCATAGCGGAAAACCGACCTCACTTGGATCTTGCCTCGGTACGGAAACTGGCCGATGGCAGGGTTTATACGGCCACTCAGGCTTTGGAGCTTAAGATGATTGACCAGGTAAGTTATCTGGATGAGTCAGTGGAATACATAAAAAAGGACCTTGGTTTGTCCGGTTTTAAAGTTATTTCCTACCACCGTTCAAACGACCATAAAACCAATTTGTATTCTGAAGTTCCCGGCAATCCTTCGGTGAACCTTTTCAACTTGCAACTGGACTTTTTGCCTGAAATGGAAGCGCCTCAATTCCTGTATATGTGGGTTCCTTAGAGATTTTACGGCCGTTTGGGCGGGTTTTACTGTTATTAAAAAACTTCTTAAATTATTGTATTAATGGTACTCTAGGCAAAATAGCTAAATATTATTTACGAAACATAAATGTTTTCTTTAAATAAAAGATTGAATATTCTGGTTGCTGAGGATGATGAGGATGACGTCCTGATTCTCCAGGAGTATTTTCAAGAGGGGTTCATTGAACCTGTGCCTCGTTTGGTTTTTGTATCAAACGGTAATGGGGTCCTGAATACCCTGGATACGCAGAAGTTCGAGGTCCTGTTTTTCGATTTCCATTTAGGGGATTGCGATACTCTGGAACTCATAAAAAAGGTTCGCGAAAGTAATCCTACCATTCCCATCATTGTGATGACCGGGCAAGGGGCGGAAGAGGTCGCTGTGGATGCAATGAAGGCCGGGGCGACCGACTATTTGAATAAATCATCCTTGTCCACCGATTGCCTGTTCCAGGCCATCAGCCATGCACTCATTTTTAATAAAGAGTCCGAACGCAGGTTCGAAGCTCAAATGAAACTGGAACAACAGGAACGGGTTCTCCAGGGGGTAGCCCAGGCCTCGCACTGTTTGCTTACCATCCAGGAATTCAATAAAGCGTTTCAGGAAGCTCTGGAAATCCTGGGAAAATCTGTTGATGCGGATTTTTTAGGTATATTTGAAAACTCGCATCACCCGGGAACAGGAGACCTTTGCCTTGCCAAACGCTTTTCCTGGATCTGCGACTCTGGAGTTGCAGAGACGTTTGGTTTGGACCGGATCTCTTATGGTGATTTGGGACCTCCGGATTGGTATGACCGCTTGGCCAAAGGGGAGAGTATTGAACAAATCATCAACAAGGTGCCTTCAGGTTCCTCCAATTTACTAAAAGTTAAAAAAGTCCAATCCATTTTGTTGTTGCCTATTATTTTTGATACGCACTTTTGGGGTGTTTTGGGTTTGTTGTATATTCATAAAGAGCGCCATTGGTTTCCCAATGAAATCGCTATCCTGGCCAGTTCGGGATCCAGTTTTGGGGGTAAGCTCAAGAGTTTTCGCGATTCCCAATCCCTGCGTTTTATAGTTGAAGGCACTTCTTCCATGATGGGAGAAGAGTTTTTTGGTTCTTTGGTCCATCATTTGGCTTCAGCCTTGCCCGTCCAGTTTGCCTATGTGTCCGAGTTTATTGAATCTTCCGAAGACCAGTGCCGGGTGTTGGCGGGTTGGGAAAGGGACCGGTTTTCAGAAAAATTTCACTTTTCGATTTTTGATACTCCTACCGAAGGGATTGCTAAAGGAAAATCTGTGTTTAGCTCGGATGGCTTGCAGGAACAGTTTCCCAGGGACCGGTTTTTAGCGCACAACAAAATTCGTAGCGTTGCCGGTGTGCCTTTTTTTAACGCATCGTCCCAAGTGATTGGGCATTTAACGGTTTGGGATGATAAACCCATTGTTGACAAGGACCGGACGCTTAATATATTAAAAATATTTGCCGCACGGGCTGGTGCGGAGTTGGAAAGAAAGCGAGTGGAAGAAATTATCAAGAATATGGCTTTCCATGATCCCTTAACCAACTTGCCGAACCGATCCTTGCTGAATGACCGACTTACTTTGGCGATTGCCCAGGCACATCGTAACAACAAAATGCTGGCCGTCATGTACATTGATTTTGATGGATTTAAAAAAATAAACGATTCTTTGGGCCATGCTGTTGGAGACTTTCTGTTGCAAGAAGTTTCCAAGCGCCTGAAAGGTTGTTTGCGTGAAGCCGATACTCTGGCCCGGTTGGGCGGCGATGAGTTTATCTTGTTACAACCGGAGATCAATGATCCTCAGGATGCCCACGGTTTGGCTGAAAAGCTGTTAAGTATTGTTCGTCCACCGTTTGTTATGGAGAATAATTCTTTATCGATAACACTCAGCATCGGAATAGCCATTTTCCCCCAAGATGCCAACAACCCGAACGACCTCATTCGCAAAGCGGATCAAGCGCTTTACCTCGCAAAAAATCATGGTCGGGATAATTTTAAATTTTATACTCCGGAAAGTGAGAAAACTTCAACATAGGAAGACAATAGACCAGGATCAGTATTGTTTGGATCACATACTAATAGGGGAATCGATGACAACAATTACTATTGAGTTATCCATGAATACCACAACCGGTAAGCCAAGGATTGCCTTTTTAAATGTCGGACAACCTGATAGAATTTTATTAGAAGGAAATAAAACATTAAATACCGCCTTGTTGAAACAGACTGTAAACAATAAAATCAACCTTTCAAAGTTAGGGTTGGAGGGAGACCAGTCGGCCGATACCCGTATTCATGGCGGTGAAGATAAAGCTCTATGCGCTTACCCTCACCAACATTATCCTTTTTGGGAAGAGCAGTTGAACAGGAAACTTTCCCGACCAGCTTTTGGTGAAAACCTTACTATCGAGGGTTTAGATGAAAACAACCTGTGTATTGGTGATATTTATAAGTTTGGTGAAACCCGAATCCAATGCAGTCAGCCCCGCCAACCCTGTATTAAGCTCATCAAGTACTATGGTGTCAAGGAAATGGCCCATATGATGGAAAATAGCGGGTTCACCGGATTTTATTTTCGTGTTCTGAAAACGGGGCAGGTAGATTCTCAATCCGAGTTGGTTCTGGATAAAAAACATCCCGATCAAATTTCTGTTAACCAGGCCAATCAGTTAATGTATGGAAAAGAAAAAAAGAATAAGGGTTTAATCGAGCATTTGCTTTCGGTGGATGCTTTGTCTCTGGACTGGAGAAAATTCTTTGAAAAGAGACTCAAGGCTTTATAAGGTTGTTTTATTTTATTTTTTTTAGGAAACATGAATTTACCTGACCAGGAATCTTTACCCACCACATTCAATTCCTGGATGAATTGGTTTCAAAAGCGAGATTCTTTTATTTCAGTTCCGGAGGATATCGTTGCCAGTTTGATCCACCACCTGGCTGATTTAAATCTTTTTCGCCTGGAACCACCGGACCATTGCTTTTGTAATTTATTTGAATCGGATGAAGTATCCGGTTGGGAATCTGAGTTTTCGGAAGCTTTACAGTCCCTCTCGCATAGGCAGGAAGGATTTGTGGTGGATGCAATTTGGAACGATCCAAATCATCCCCTGGATCTGTTTTCCCTGCCCCCCAACCCTAATAACCGTTCAAAAAAACCAGACGAGTCCTCAAGGACTAAACCCCGAGGTAATCCCGAAAAGCCCAGTTCAAATTTAAGCAATTTACAAATCGTTAAAAAAGTAGGCCGCCAACTGCATCCTTTCCTGGAAGCCGAAGAAAACTTCATGTCCTGGGTAATCGGTCCCAACACTCCCAGGAATGAAGCCCTGACGTTATTCAATCATTTGTTAGCCCGCTCCAGGGAAAAAGGCCAGGCCCGGAAATGGGAACAAGTCAGCCGACGGCGGCATAAATAAAAAAATTTAAAGGAGTACCATGACGCAACTTGTAATTGTCGGAGGCGGACCCGGTGGCTATGCGGCGGCCTTTCTTGCCGCAGATCTTGGAATGGAAGTCACACTTGTCGACGCGGAATCCCATCCTGGCGGGGTCTGCCTGCACCGCGGATGCATTCCTTCCAAAGCTTTTCTGCATCTGGCGAAACTGATTCACGAAACCCGGCAGGCCCGGGATTGGGGGCTGGAGTACAAGGACCCCGAAATCAATCTGGAAACCATGCGTAAATGGAAAAACGGAATTATTGCTCAAATGGGCCGAGGGCTTAAGCAGTTGTCAAAACAACGTAAGGTGAACCTTGTTGAAGGACGGGCTGTGTTTAAAAGTTCGCATTCGATTCTGGTCAACGGATCCGAAACCATTGAATTTGAAAAAGCCATCATAGCAACTGGTTCCAAACCGTTTATACCGGACCCGTTTCAATCCATTAATCCACCCAGACTCATGGATTCTACCTCGGCGTTGGAATTGGATGAAATTCCCGACCGATTACTTATCGTGGGAGGTGGGTATATCGGATTGGAAATGGGTACCGTGTTTTCGGCCCTGGGTTCCAAAGTTACTGTGGTCGAGATGATGGACGGTTTACTTCCGGGAGCCGACCGCGATTTGGTGCGTCCCCTTCAAACCCGGTTGAAGCAGGAATTTGAATCGATTTTCCTGAACACCCGGGTGGTGCAACTGGAAGAAAAACAAAATGGAATCTGGGCAATATTGGAACATTCCGAAGGGGCGAACGAACTGGAATTTGATCGGGTTCTGGTATCCATTGGACGTCGACCCAATACAAAGGAGCTTGGGCTTGAGACCACATCGGTTGAACTGGATACTGCTGGCTTTATTAAAGTGAATACCCAAATGGAAACTCAGGACCCCAACATTTTGGCCATTGGGGATGTCGTTGGCGGAGCCATGTTGGCACACAAAGCAACTCACGAAGGACGGGAAGCAATTTTTGCAATGAAGGAAAACAAGGAAATTTCGCCGTCTGTCATACCTGCTGTGGTATTTACAGATCCGGAAATAGCCTGGGCGGGCATTACAGAGAGTGAATCGAAGGATAAGGGCATTGAAGTCAAAATCTCCCGGTTTCCCTGGGCCGCTTCCGGCCGGGCCACTACGCTGGGCCGAACGGAGGGTTTGACCAAAATCATAGCGGACCCCAAGACTGGTAAAATTCTAGGCGTGGGAATCACCGGAGCAGGAGCCGGAGACTTGATCTCGGAAGGGGTATTAGCGATTCAGTCTGAAATCTCCATAGACCAGTTAGCGGAAGCTGTGCATCCTCATCCCACATTAGGAGAAACCCTCATGGAAGCGGGTCAAGCCTGGTTGGGCACAGCTCCCCATGTTTATAAGCGGCGATGAACTTTTTTAATTTTGAGTTTATTTCAGGAGATTTTGAGTGTTCCAGTCCACCTCAAGTTTGTGGATGGTTTTAGCGCGGTCCTTTCCCTGATAGTTGATATATTGGTGTTTTTCACCAAAAAGATACAAATCGCGAGTGATTTTAACGTCTTGTATGCAATATTCGATGATTTTGTCCATTTTTCCTTCTTTGTACCATTGTAAAGAAATCAAACCATCCGCATTTTTCTCGGCTCCCAGAGTGTGTTGCGCCAGATGGTTTAGACCGAGACGGAATCCCAGTTTTTTATGAACATGAACCAGCATGTCGAAGGTATTGATCTCCATAAGGTCGATGGAAGCGTAGGGTTGTAACACGGCATAATCGAAGCCAATGACATTGAATCCAACCACAAGGTCCGCCAAGCGGAGCTTTTCCACCAATTGCGCGGCATCTTTTTCAAGATAAGAGTGGTATTGTTCATCCACACTGTCCCAAACCACCCCGACAGCAAGCTTCATCAGATGACTGTTGTTCCAGCCACCCACCTCATCAGCTCCTTTTTGTGTTTCCAGATCAAAATAAGCCACCCGTGGGCCTTCATTTTCAACTTGCGCCTCTTCCTTTTCCGGCTCCGGAGGAGGGTCAGCAAATAAATCAAATTGTTCGGACATGACTACCTTTCCAATGTTTGAATTTTGTTTACTTTACCCTCATCGAACACATAAATCAGCAATAAATTCATAAGAGGTATAAAGTCAAATGGTTATTGGCAATAATAATCAGGATCTGAAAAAATTACGAAACTAGGATGGTCCTGATTAATCTGTAATTTACTATTTTTTACTTGGTGCAGGTTGGAAAACTAAAACCAAAGATCCAAAAATTCAAACCTGGTTAATAAATACTGAGTTTATTGCTCAAATTTTAATGTTTGATGAGTTGAAAAAGGAGGATTTAAAACTCATGAAAGGGGGTTGAGTCCATAGAATTGTATCTCAGTTAACAGCACATCGCGTGCCACGGCCACTTGGGATTTGCAGGATATGCTTAAGATAGGGATCTTATTAAAACTGGTGAACTAAAAAATACAAAATAATTTTTAAAGACACTCTTAGAGTCCAGTCGCATTGCTTGAGGGTATCCGTTTATTGCCGATCTAACCCTCTTCCCCCCCCCAAGACCCATAAAATAGCTAAAGTTGGGAAAAATGAAATCCGATAATTACAAGGAGAGATGAAATTTCCCATAATTTGACGAGGGAACCCCCAAAATGGCTGAAAATTCTGTATTTGGGCTCAATTCCAGCTTCGATTCAGCAAATGTTATTGAACGTTTGGTGGAATTGCAACAAAGGCCCATTGATTTAACCCGCGCCAAGCAGGCTATCGACCAGCAAAAGCTTGAGACTTATGACGATTTGCTGAATCGCCTGCAAACCTTCAAAGCCACAGTCAATACCATTAATACTGAAAACCGTTTTGTCGAAACTCAGGGGTTTTTCAATAATTCTGATACCAGCGCGGTTAACGATGTTGTAACAATCAACACCACGAGCACGGCAACATCCGGGACTTTCTCCTTTGATGTGGTTCAGTTGGCGAAGGAATCCAAAGTGGTTTCCCAGGGATTTAGTGACATCGGGGCAACCCTTGGTTCCGGTCTTTTATCCGGTTTTGTTGATATTACCGTTGGAGAAACGATCACTCGAGTAAAACTAGATGAGTCCAGTAATACTGTGGATGGGTTGCGGCTGGCAATAAATAACTCTGGAGCCGAAGTCAGGGCCACTTTTCTGGACGATGGGGACCCCGATGCCCCCATCAAACTGATTGTTTCGGGAACCAAAACCGGGGTAGAAAACTCGGTTTCCATCTCGGTAAGCCAAACCGGGCTTCCGGGTGCCGGAGGGGAAGTTAAACTATTCGATTTCACTGAAACTCAGGCCGCGCAGGACGCTCTATTAAGAGTGGATGGCATTGAAGTGGTCAAATCCAGCAATACGGTCACAGATGCCATTCCGGGTGCCATTTTAACTCTTTTGGGTCCAGGAGAGGGGACTTTAACCCTTTCCTCTGATATCAGTGAGATCAAGGAAAAAATCAATGATTTTGTAGAGGGTTTCAATGACTTGATGCTGTTTATTAATGACCAGTTGACCCTGGATGAAACGACCCAAACAACGGGGATTTTATTTGGTAGTTTTACCGTTCAAAATTTGCAATCCAATTTGCGGGACGCCGTTTCCCGTCAAGTTCAGGGAGTAGAGGGGCAATTCCAGTTTCTGTCACAAATCGGGATTCGCACCCAAAGCGATGGAACCCTGACCATAGATGATTCTACTCTGACTGATGCCTTGTCTTCCGATATCCAAAATGTAACCCGTTTGTTTGCCAGTAAGGGCGAATCGACGAATTCCAGTGTAACTTTCATTGGTTTCACCGAGAATACGCAGTCGGGGACCTATGATGTTCGAATTTCAAATGGTAATCCCCAGCTCAGCTTGACCGGGCAAAATGATTTTAGCGATTCAGAGGGAAATGGAAATTTTTTCCAAGGAGCGGAAGGGACACCCGGAGAAGGGCTGAATTACAGGATCGGCTCCTCTGTTCAAAATGGAACCTTCGGTACCATAAAGCTCACCCTGGGTGTGGCTGAGGTGATCAATCGAATTCTGGCTAACCAAACCGATACCAGTCGGGGTGGAGGATTGGATACTGAAATGGATACGCTTTCAGAATCTATTAAGGAATTTGAAAAAACTGTCGATGAGCAAGAAGACCGTCTTGTATTATTTGAAGAAAACCTTAGGTCGCGATTCACCAATCTGGAAATTCAATTAGGACAATTGGAATCGCAAAGACAAGCGTTCACCAATTCCTTGCAGGGGTTACAAAGTTTGAGGCCGAATAGTTAATACTTGTCAATTTATGGAAAAGGAGTTCCGGTTCAATGGTTCCCGCAAATTTTTATAACGAATACAATCGCAACGCTATTTCCACCTCCAGCCAGGGGAAGTTGATTCTGATGATGTACGATGGTGCCATCAAATTTGTCAATCTTGCCCTCAAAAGCCTTGAGGATAAAAATGTTTCCGACCGATCGACCTATATCCGAAAAACCCACGATATTATCAATGAGCTTTCCTGCTCCTTAAACATCGAAAAAGGTGGTGAAGTGGCTGAACAGTTGGAAAAATTGTATCAATTTATGTTACGGCAATTGACTCTGGCGAATATTAAAGGTGATCAGAAGGCGCTGGAGTCGGTTTTGCAGGTGTTGAGAACCCTTCATGAGGGATGGGACCAGATAATCAATGAAAAGAAAGCTGAAGAAGTGCCCAGTATGGCCCCTGTGGTTCCAGGACGTTCCATAGCCTCAAAATGCTGAGCTTGGCAGGTTTAGATTCAATTGATATTTGCGAAAATTGGCCATGGGGACTTTAAGATAATCTTAACCTTATAGGTTAATGAAGTTGGTCTAACTACCTAATTCTGAAAGAATTTTTTCCATCCTTTTTCTGTTTGCTCCTAAGTCGCTACGGCCTATACGGGAAGCGGAGCGAAAGTGAAGGGTAGCACTTTTCTCGTCCAGTAAAAACTCTACATCGTCCACAAATCTAAAAACCAGGCTGGTGAACTCGGCATGAAGGTAATAACCTTTTTCCGTAATGATCTTTGACCGTTTTTGAGAAGACACCACCGCCTTTAATCGATTCCAGACTTGAATAGCCGGTTCCGAAAGTTTTAACGGCGGAAGATGGTGTTTTGGGTCATCGGCCAGGCTTGAAATACAATTGGGTGTATCTGGGCAAGATATCAGTTTTCCATCTACCACCCCCAGCTTTTCAGGGCGATCGCCACTACATGCTGAAAGGCCAAAAATTAGAGCTAGAAACCCAAGTTGAAACTTTGATTTATTAAAAATGGGATTGGACACGCGTCTATTTTCCAGAAAAAATGGTGGGGCTACGTAAAAAAACCGGTTAAAGGTCTTCTTGGTCATCCGGTTTAAAATCGAACTTTTTGTAATACTCCTGCAAAAGCTTTCTTGCCATTGAGTGGTTTTGGAGGTCTTTTTTGCCTGAAAACAGGTTCCCTGCCTGAATAATATGGTGAATCGCTGATTTTCCATCCTTTTGAGATTCAAACAATACCGCTAAATTGAAATGGATCTCGGCAGAATTTTGATTGTATTTTAAGGCCTCCTGAAATTCAGAAATAGCTTCTTTTTTTCGTCCCAGGCGTTCATATTCGACTCCCAGATAAAAATGAGCCTCAGCGTTTTCAGGGTTTTTTTCTATCTGTTGTTTTCTTTCTTTAATTTCTTTAGTGTCTAAAAACTTCCAAATAACCATACAATATTTCTAAAAATAGACTCCATAAGGCCAATAAATTACAAATTATTCTTTGCTTTCCAAATCTATTACAATCTAATTGTACCACTGGAGATAGAACCTGCCAAATCCTTTGTCCTTTTCTTCTTTTTTGACTTTGGAAAACCAGGAATTGCTGTTAACATGAATCATGATGTAATTGTGTTGTTTTGAGGGATATAATGGGGTTTATTGTCAGGGTGGATGATTTGCTACCTGGTTCGGTTTTGGCTGATAATGTGGTTGATGATCAGGGAAATACACTCTTCAGGTCAGGGCAGAAAATTGGGCTCAATGAAATCAAGGCTTTAAAGGCGTGGGGGATAATGGAAATCAATATTCTGGAAACCAAACTGGATAAAGAGTTGGGTGAATTAGAGAACTCTGAGCGATTTAAAATCGTTAAGAACGAAATGGAAACTTTATTCAAGCACACAGACCAGGAACATCCGGCCGTGAAGGAACTGTTTAAATTTTGTATTAAACGTAAACTAAAAATGAGTGAAAAAGAAGGATGAATGGTTTTGAATCCCGCTACTCTTATTGAAAATTCTAAGGAAATCGCCTCTCTTCCTTCAATATTCCACCAGATCAATGACGCTGTTGAAGATCCGGACTGCTCCTTTTCTGAAGTCAGCAGAATCATCAGTTCCGATCCGGGAATGTCCATTCGCTTGTTGAAATTGGCGAACAGTGCTTTTTACGGATTTTCGTTCAAAGTAGAGACCATACCCCACGCGATCAATGTAATTGGAATGACTCAGTTGCGGGATCTCGTGTTGGCAACGACGGTTATCAATCAATTCAAAGGGATTGATCCAAGCCGGGTGAATATGAAATCCTTTTGGCTTCATAGCATTTCCTGCGGTTTGACCTGCCGGATGTTGGCTACTTTAAAAAAAGAATTCAACATGGAACGGTATTTTATTTTAGGTCTTCTGCATGATCTGGGACGTCTGGTTCTTTTGATAAACCTGCCTGAGGAGATGAACAGGACTTTGGATCAAATCAAAATGAATGAGCGGCTCCTTCATCAAATGGAAATGGAAACCTTTGGCTTCGATCATATGGCGGTTGGTGAGGAACTTGTAAAGGCGTGGAAATTGCCCCCACATTTGGGAAGAAGTATATCCATCCATCATGGAAGTGAGAAGTCACCCGTGTTTGAATTAGAGCCTTCCATTTTGCATTTATCCGATTTTATTGTCCATGCTCTTGAAATTGGTAATAGTGGGGAATTCTTCGTGCCACCACTGGAATCCAAGGCCTGGGATTATCTTGGGCTTCCTCTGGGCGTGTTTTCGGTTATATCCAAACAACTGGACCGGCAGGTAAACGAAGCCATGAATTTGTTCTGCTCCGAGAATTAATTTACCTTTCCTCTTAATCTGTTCCAGCTTTTCCTTTATTGTCCGGGCTTTTTAATTTCTTCCACAGGGATCCCGGTTTCCACGCGCGAGTAAAATATTGACTTGGGACTCACTCTCAAGGTGTATTCCTGATTTTTTTCCAGGGGCACTGGCCGGACCAGTTTGAATTGCCAAAACAGTTTTTTCCCTGGGGGATGGATCCGGTTTTTCTGAATCAAGCCTCCCTGGTGCGGATTGTTGACCAAAATAAAATCCGAAGCTTTACCATCCTCGCTTTTTTTATATTTATAAATCCAGGGAAACATATTACTGATGGTTCTGTTGGTGTTGTTTCGAATTTTGAACCGTATGAGGCGAAAATCTTCCGTCACGATGTACTTGGGTGAAAAGGAGATCAATCCCAAATTAATGAATTTTTCTTCCTCATTATCTTCCTTACTTTGGGCATTACTGTCCTGAAAGCTCAATAAAATTTGCAAAATGCAAATAATGAATATCAGGTTTTTAAATGATTCTGACCGATTGAGTTTCATATTAATGGTTTATTAAATCCGGGTTTTTTAGAGTAAGGGAGCGGATCAGGTTTTTTAGTTTTCCAGAATCTTCCATTTGCATTACTTTTAATACTGCTTGAGGGGTGAATTCTTTTTTTAAGTACAATCTTCCTTTTGCTGTAGATGGGTGGGTTACCAGGGAATGGTTCATCCATTTTTCAATCGCTTCAATCATCAATTGGGTTCCCAGAATAAGAGTTTTTGCCAGCAGGATCTGTACGTTATCATTTTCCTCCAGAGTGATTGCTTGCTGGTTTACAATTTTTCCAGTATCGATTCCTGAATCGATCTGATGTATGGTGGCCCCGAGATAATCCAGTTTTTCCTCAAATATAGGCCAAAAATTGCACGAAGATCCCCTGTAATGAGATGGAAACCCGACATGCAAATTGTACAGTTTATTTTCAAAGTTTCGAATGAACTCTTTGTTCAATAACCCGGTACCAAACAGGGCAATCATCCCCGGCTTTTTATATTTGATCCATTCGATTGTCTTAGGAGCATTCAATTGGTTGCTGGAGATACGTAAAATATGGGCAACGATTCTTGGGTTCAAAAAGTCCGTTTTAGCGAGCAATCGCTTTTGGTAATGGTCCCGGTTTATGAAAAACTCCTTCCAGGCAATTTGTTCCTCACGCGATTGTGCCGGAAACTCCGGGTATTGGTTGTTTTCAATTAGAACGGAAGATACCGGGAAACGATTGCACAGGTGGTTGATAAAATAGCGGGAGGAAAGATTGTTCCCGGTAATCACCATCAGGTTGGGTTGGGACATATTGAAGGCTTTAGAAAAAATTCAAGGAGTTAAGACACGCATTAACAGTTTACAAGGATAAACCAAAAAAGCAGGGGACATGCTTAAAATCTGTTTTTGGGACTGAAATAAATTCAGGAGCAAAAAATTTTGTTAAACATTATTTGGGTTTCATTTTTTGTCATCGCATTTTTTAGTGGCCTGGGACACCTCCTCTTTACAGGAGAGGGTATCCTTTTTGTAAGGATGATGGAGGCCGTTTTTAAAATGTCCGGGCTGGCTTTCGAAATTGCTTTGGGACTGGTTGGTGTGATGTCGTTTTGGATGGGCATCATGAAGATCGGTGAACACGGCGGGTGCCTGGGATGGATTTTCAGGTTTTTTAAACCTCTGGTGGCAAAACTATTCCCCGACATTCCCGGTCACCATCCTGCTTTTGGTTCCATGTTGATGAACCTTTCCGCCAACGTTCTGGGGCTGGACAATGCAGCTACACCCCTGGGGTTGAAAGCGATGAAAGAGCTTCAATCCATCAATCCCGACACCGAATCAGCCAGCAATTCCCAAATCCTGTTTTTGGTATTGAATACCTCCTCGATCACCATTTTTCCAATCACCATATTCACCTATCGGGCGCAACAGGGAGCGGCAGACCCTCTGGACGTGTTCATCCCTATTCTGATCGCTACCTTTGCATCAACTTTAAGCGGATTGTTTGCTGTGGCCTGGATACAGGGGATTCGCATTCTGGATAAAGTGGTTATGGCGTATCTGGTTGGGGCTCTTTTTTTTATGGGAATTGGTATCCTTTATTTCGCTTCTCTGGATTCTGCCCGGATGCAACAGCAGTCATCAGTGGCTAGCAATTTTTTGATATTTTCACTCATACTTGTATTCATCGTTACCGCTACTCTGAAAAAAGTCGATGTCTATAACAGTTTTATCGAAGGTGCCAAAGAGGGGTTTCAGGTAGCGGTGACGATCATTCCTTATTTGCTTGCCATGTTGGTGGCTATTGGTGTGCTAAGAGCCAGCGGGGCATTGGAATTTGTCCTGAACGGAGTACGCGGGTTTGTTGTTTTCTTTGGTTTGGACGGCCAGTTTGTGGAAGCGCTTCCAACCGCGTTGATGAAACCGTTGAGTGGGAGCGGAGCCCGTGGACTTATGGTGGAAGCGATGCAAACACATGGTGCGGATTCCCTGGTGGGACGTATGGTAGCGGTTATGCAGGGAAGTACCGAAACCACTTTTTATGTTTTGGCGCTTTACTTCGGTTCGGTGGGAATCAAAAAAACGCGTCATGCGATTCCCTGCGGTCTCATTGCAGATGTGGCAGGAATTAGCACTGCAATCGGGGTCACCTACCTGTTTTTTAGCTGACCTGAAAAATTATTTTCCAGGGAGGTATCTGTTTGGAGTTGAAGCGGGCTTTATAACCCCATTCAATAAACCTTCCTCAACAATCTGGTTGGCTATGCTTGAATCCACATTGGAATCGTTAAAATCGCTGGCTGAAACACCAAGTTCTGATTGATACCATTCCGCAGTAGCCCTGTTGCTTTTTAAAACTTTAACAATCGCTTCTGCTTTTGAAAGGCTTCCGTCGCTTTGGAGGCTTGGATTGAGGCTGAGTTTCGGAAGGTCGTTTTTGAACTTTAAAGAAAACTGGCCAATGAAATCGAGTTTCTTTTGAAGAACCTTTATCTTTTCCGGAGTGGAGGCGGCGGGATTTTGCTGGTAATGATTGTACTCATTCCTGACTTCGGACAAGTATTTATAGGCCATGTTTAAATGGTTTAAGTATTCTTTTGGAGTCATTGCCGAAAGTTTCTTTTCAATAGTAGGGCTTTGAAATAATGGTAAATGGGGGTCCCGGTTTTTGAGTTATTTCCTGGTATCAGGATTCACTTTTTAACCAGCGGGAATTGTCTCCCCCACGAATCACATTGTTGACTTTATCAAAATGTTCCGGCTCGAAAAACTCGACGCGAGTATCTTCCACATTATTATATCCCGAATAAACTTCCAAAGGCTTGAGAGGTATCTTTTTAATCACCTCGCCATGTTCGTCCAGTAGGGTCATGTAAATTGGAATTTTGGCGGTCCAACCGTGACAGGTCACCTTAAACTGATACGTGGCAAAACATACTTTGTTTCCGTCTTTATCTTCGGCCTGGACGGTAACAATTATATTATTCTTTAAAGTGGCCAGCCTGATCCCATCCGTCGAAACGAGGTCAATATCATTATAGAAAAATCCCTTGTGTTTCGAATCTGAATCAGGTTTCACGTCTTTTCTGGCAACACTATTCAATTTCAATATTCCATCGACATCCACATTGATGAATTTATTGGTATTCATTTCAGTGATTTGGGAAATCAGTAAATTAAAGTGTTCTTCTGCCATAGGTGTTCAATTATTTAAAAGGGTGAGTCAACGGTAATCACTTTAATCTGTGGAGACAAAATGTTTTCCGCCGCAAACAATATAAAATCTTAGAATGAATGAAATTGATGAGAAAAAAATGGATAATAATCTAAAAAGATTTGAAAGGTTTTTAAAACTTTCCACTTCTATTATTCCAAAAATTCCTTAAAAATCAACGGTGAATTCGCCTTATGAAAATTCGGGCTCATCTTTGATTTGTGACTTGTGGGACTTTAAGTCTCCAAACTATCTTTTAAATAATAGCCAGTGTAGGAATTTTTTTCATTCACAATTTCTTCAGGAGATCCTTGCGCGAGAACCTGTCCTCCACCATCGCCCCCCTCGGGTCCGAGGTCGATAACATGATCCGCAGTTTTGATTACATCCAGGTTGTGCTCTATGATAACCACTGTATTGCCAGCGTCCACCAAACGGGAAATGACTTTTAACAGGTGTTCGATATCGGCAAAATGCAATCCGGTGGTCGGTTCATCCAGAATATACAGGGTTTGGCCGGTACTTCGCTTGCTGAGTTCTTTTGAAAGTTTTACCCTCTGTGCTTCGCCTCCGGATAGCGTCGTTGCTGGTTGCCCCAATTGAATGTAATTCAACCCAACATCATTAATGGTTACCAGTTTGGATCTGATCGAGGGAATATTTTTGAAAAACTCTTCGGCCTGCTCGGCGGTCATGTCCAGGACCTGATCGATTGATTTTCCCTTATAAAGAATTTCCAGGGTTTCGCGATTGAATCGTTTGCCCTGGCACACTTCGCAGGTGACGAACACATCGGGCAAGAAGTGCATCTCCACCTTAATGATCCCATCTCCCTGGCAGGCTTCGCATCGTCCACCTTTGACATTAAAACTGAAACGTCCCGGTTTGTATCCGCGTGCCCGCGCTTCCGGAACCTGAGCGAATAAATCGCGGATGAGTGTGAACAGGCCGGTATAGGTCGCCGGATTGGAGCGTGGTGTCCTGCCGATAGGTGATTGGTCGATATCGATCACTTTATCGAGATATTGAATGCCCTTGATTTTTTCAAAGGTGCCGGGCTTGACTGTGGAGTTCCAAAACTTGACTGCAAGGGCCTTATACAGAATATCGACCACCAAAGTGCTTTTCCCCGATCCCGATACCCCGGTCACGCAGGTGAGGCAACCCAGTGGTATTTTTATGTCGACATTTTTCAGATTGTTTTGCCGGGCTCCAATGACGTCCAAAGTTTTACCATTTCCCTTGCGGCGGGTTTGGGGAATGGGAATAGCACGCCGGCCGGATAGATACATTCCGGTTAAAGACTTTTTATCCTTTAACAAAGCTTTGGGTTTTCCGGAAAACACCACCTGACCGCCATGAATCCCGGCTCCCGGTCCGAGGTCGACCACGTAGTCGGACGCCAATATGGTTTTTTCATCATGTTCCACAACGATGACGGTATTACCCAGATCTCTAAGATGCAGAAGGGTTTTGAGCAGACGGTCGTTGTCCCTTTGGTGTAATCCGATACTGGGTTCGTCAAGGACGTAAAGGACCCCCATCAAACTGGAGCCTATCTGGGTGGCCAACCGAATTCGCTGGCTTTCACCGCCTGACAAGGTTGCAGAGGACCGGTCGAGGGTCAGGTACTCCAGTCCAACGTCTACCAGAAAACTGAGCCGCTCCTTTATTTCTTTAATAATTCGACGGGCGATGGAATGGTGTTGTGGACTTAATTTTAATTCGTCGAAAAAAGTTTTTGCCTGTTTAATCGAGAATCCGGTTAAATCGATAATGGTTTTTCCTGCCACCTGCACACTCAGAGCTTCTGGTGTGAGGCGTTTGCCATCGCATCGCGAACAGGGCAGGGCTCGCATATATTTGGAGATTTCTTCCCGGGTCGAGGCGGAATCTGTTTCGTGGTAGCGTTTTGTCAAATCCGGGATGATTCCTTCATATTCCCCATGGTAGTAATGCCGCCTGCTTCCTTTTTCATAAAAATATTTCACCTGTTCCTTGCCTGAGCCAAAGAGTAAGGCTTTTTGGGTTTTGGCAGGTAATTTATTGAACGGAGTATTCAAATCAAATCTGAAATGTTTGCACAGGGCTTCCAGCATTTGGTGGAAATAAATCGAGTTGCGTTTTTCCCAGGGTTTTACCGCGCCTTTTCGAATCGATAATGATTTGTCCGGAACCACCAGTTCCGGGTCGATTTCATTTTTGATTCCCAACCCGTCACATTTCGGGCAGGCCCCGTTGGGGTTGTTGAAGGAAAACAACCTGGGTTCCAGTTCGGGATAACTGATGCCGCAATAACTGCAGGCAAACTTTTCGCTGAACCACAGGTTCTGGCTTTTGTGCGTCGCATCTTCCAAAATGGACACCATCATCGTTCCGGACCCGTGGGTCAATGTCGTTTCCACAGAGTCCGCCAGGCGTTTTCCCATTTTGGGTTTGATGACCAGGCGGTCGACAACAACATCAATGCTGTGTTTGAATTTCTTGTCCAGGTTGATCTCACTATCCAGAGACACCACCTCGCCATCAATTCGGGCGCGCACAAATCCTTTCTTTTTCATGTCGAGGAGTTCTTTTTTGAATTCCCCTTTGCGGTCTTTAACCAGAGGGGCTAGCAAGATCACTTTAGTTCCTTCAGGAATATCCTGAATCTGGTCGACAATATGCTGAACCGTTTGGGTGGTAATTTCGCGTTCGCATCCATAGCAAAATACGGTGCCCGTTCGGGCAAATAGAAGGCGCAGGTAATCGTAAATTTCTGTGATGGTACCCACGGTGGAACGGGGATTTTTACTTGCAGTTTTTTGTTCTATGGAAATTGCGGGAGAAAGGCCCTCGATGTAATCGACATCGGGTTTTTCCATCAGTTCCAGAAACTGGCGGGCGTAGGCGGAAAGCGATTCAACATAGCGCCTTTGTCCTTCAGCGTATATGGTATCGAAAGCCAGGGACGATTTACCCGAGCCACTGAGACCGGTGATCACCACCAGTTCGTTTCGCGGCAGAGTGAGGCTGATATTTTGAAGGTTGTGTTCCTTCGCTCCTTTTATAGAAATAGTATCGAGAGCCATTTAACCTGGTGGTTGAGCGTGTAAGGATAGAAGGAATTTAGCTTGCAAAAAGCCGTTCCCATTTTTCGTTTACTTTGGATTGGATGTCGGCCGACATTTCAATTTCGTCGGGCCAGATTTGTTGATAGCCTTCTTCGGGAAGCTTTTTGGATACGTCAATTCCCAGTTGCTGGCCGATCAGGTAAAGGTCTCTCTTAGGGTCAATGTTATTGAAAAGTTTCCATAAGGTTTCGGACCGGTTTTCCAGGTCGGCACTGCCCTCAAGCACGATCAGGATTCCGACGCAATCAAATTCGGAATCGGCGAAAAAGGTTTCGATGAACGTGCGGGCCTGGTGAGGCTCCCGCTTGTCCAGAGCCACTAGAAAAATGGGCGGTCCCATATTGAAGCCAAGGAGACGACAGGTTTTGACGGCATCGAATTTTTCAAAAACCTTTTCGCAAAGGTCTTGCGGTGGTTTGGGAAAATCGGGTGGGGTGGATCGGTTTTTACTTTCTTCCGGAAGTTTTCCCGTCGCATCGATTCCCAACTTCGAACCATACAAATAATTGTCCGAGGCATGGTTGAGAACATCTAGAATTCCTTCAGCAAAAAACAGGTCCTTTTGCAGGTCGCAATGGAGGAAGATGGATTTGAGCACATCCAGCAAGTTTTTGACGTCCACTTCAGCATCCACCACCACAATCGTCTTGACGAAACTCATCTGGCCCAGGCCCCAAAAGGCGCTCATCAATCGCCGGGCTTGCATGGGATACCTTTTGTCGATGGAAGCGATCACACAATTGTGAAACACTCCTTCCATTGGCATGTGCATGTCTACCAGTTCAGGCAGTTGCATTTTGAGCAGGGGCATGAAAATCTGTTCAGTGGCATGTCCCATGTAAAAATCTTCCTGCGGTGGTTTGCCTACGATGGTGGTCAGGTAGATTGGATCTTTTCGGTGCGTGATGGCGGTGACATGAAAAACCGGGTATTCGCCCTCTAGGGAATAATACCCCGTGTGATCTCCAAACGGACCTTCCACACGTGATTCCGAGGGATCGATGAAACCTTCCAGAACGATTTCCGCGGTGGCCGGAACCTCAAGATTGACGGTTTTGCATTTAACAAGGGAAACCGGTGCTTTTCTGATAAAACCAGCGAGCAAAAACTCATCGACTCCATAGGGCAGAGGGGCGGAAGCTGAATAACAGCTTGCCGGATCGGCACCGATCGCTACCGCCACTTCCATGACTTTGTTCCGCTTTCGATATTCGTGAAAGAAATGTGCCCCGTCTTTATGAATGTGCCAGTGCATAGCAGTGGTATTCTTGTCGTATACCTGCATCCGGTATAAACCGACATTTCGAATTTTATGATCGCAATCCCGGTTGATCACCATTGGAAAAGTGATGAATCTCCCCGCATCCTGAGGCCAGCATTGCAGGATGGGAAGCGTATCCAGATTGACTGCATCTCCCGTAAAAACTACCTCCTGGCAAGGTGCTTTGGAAGAGGGCACCAGTCTGGGTGGAAATTGGGATGCTTCCAAAAGCATCGGAAGGAGCTTGACCTTATCAAACATATTCTCCGGAGGTGCCATTTTTAAAAAACGCTCCATTTCCTGCGGAATACGCTCCAGTTCGGTCACTCCCAAAGCGGCATTCATTCGCTTGAAACTTCCGAAGGCGTTGATCAGTACAGGAATGTCACTGCCTTCCACATTTTCAAATAACAGCGCTTTACCTCCACCCGGATTCTTCGATACTCGGTCGGTGATTTCGGCAATCTCCAATATGGGAGACACAGGCTCTTTAATGCGTATTAATTCTTTTTCAAAGTCCAGTCGTTCTATAAATTCGCGTAAAGAGTAATAGTTCATTTATTACAGATGTCCCTGACCCTATAGTTTTGGGGTGTCAATTAAAAAAGTATTACCTGAAGGTTTTGGTAAACGGGGAAAATTAGGTTTGAATAGAGAAAATTAGGCGTTAAAATACCTCAAATAACTAATTTTATAGGATATACGGCATTTAATCTAAATAAATTTCAAACCCAAAATTAAAGGGCCTAAAAATGAAGCCTTCCATTAAACCACAATCTAATCAATTCGTATCTAAATTTTTTTGTTCAGCCGGAAAGCCAACTAAAAAACTGATGATGCTCCTTCTTTTGGTGATTTTGGCGATTACCCCAGCATGGGCCAGTGAAAAACTTTTCGTCGCCGATAGTGGTAATGGTGATGTTCGACTGTTCAATATAGTCGAACCCAGTGAGGAGGGAGGGGAAAATGCCGAGGCCGATGAAGGCGCCATTGCTGATGGTGCTTTTGAAGGGGTTTATGGGGAAACCGCTGATAACCTGAGTGACCCCAGATACCTGGCTTTTCACCCAGCCACCGACAACTTGTTTGTTTCCGATACCGGTAATGACGATATTCGTGAGTTTACCGGACTTAGTTCAAGCGAGAGCGATCCGGGATTTCTTACAATCTCTCACAACAGTACTGAAAGTTCTGGGACTTTTGTTGGTGTGTTTGGAAACACAGCCGATAACCTGAATGATCCACGCGGAATTGCCTTTCACCCGGATACCGAAAACCTGTTTGTTTCAGAATCAGATAGTGGATCCGTAAAACAATTTGATTCTACCAGCGGACTCAGCGTTGGTATTTTCGGTGAAACTTCCGCCAACCTGCAAGGCCCCCGCGGCATCGCTTTTCATCCCACCACAGGCAACCTGTTTGTTGCGGATGAAACCAATGGAGATGTTCGGGAGTTTGACGGATCCACCGGGACTTTTGTTGGTGTCTTTGGCGAAACCATTGACAATTTAAGCAGTCCACAAGCCATCGCCTTTCATCCGGATACAGAAAGTTTGCTCGTTGCCGATAGCGGGAATGGAGATATTCGTGAATTTGAAGGAACCAGCGGCGATTTTATCGGAGTATTCGGAGAAACGTCGAACAATATGAACTCTCCTTTAGGCCTGGCGATCCATTCCACAGGTTCACGCTTGTTTGGTTCCGATACGGGTAATGACGACGTCCGCGATTTTGGTGGAACCAATGGGACGTTTGCTGGTGTGTTTGGTGAATCGGCCGCCAATTTAAGTAACCCCTTTGGCATGGCAATTTCCGAAGGTGATGATGGACCGCTTCCTGCACGGGCACTTAAAGTAACGCCTTCTGCAGATAAGAAGTTTACGGGATTTTCAGGCGGATCTTTCAAACCGCCGAATCACAAGTATCGCTTGCATAACAAATCCTCAACTCCTATCAATTATTTAATTACAAAAAATGAAGATTGGCTGGATATTGATGGTGATACCTCTGGAACCATACAACCGGGTGAAAAGACAGATATTTTTGTTATGCCCAATGAGGAAGCGGATTCTCTTGAACCGGGAATTTATACCGACACCCTCAATTTCCTGAATACCACTAATGGAGTTGGAGATACCCAACGGACGATCACCTTGCTTGTTGGAGGAGACAAGCAGAACCCTGTGAATCTCCCAAAAAAGAAGTTCAATCCGGTGTGTCTACGAGGGAAATGTAATAACTTCAAGGAAAACTTTGAAGTGACTAATTTTGGTGAGAAGGCCGTCAATTTTGCGGCAACCGCCAGCGAGGATTGGTTAAACCTTGCTTTTGGGTCGCCGGACGGGAATTTAAATCGGGATCAATATGTGGCGATGGCGGATCTTCCAGTGGCTCAGGCCGATACGGTAACCGGTACTGTACGCTCTGGCGAAACGGTAGGTTTTACCGCCACCGTGAACAGTTCCGTGGAAGGTACTACCAGCGGAGATGCTACAATCACGGTGACCAATACGGATAACAATCAAGTGATCGCCACAGACACTGTGTCTATTACTTTTATTGCTGATCCCTTCCGGGTGGAACACTCTTCGAGAGTTGCATCCCCCTATTGGCAATCGGATGGGTCGACCTACACCTTTTTGGCGGTTTCGCATCCATCTCTTTCCGGCATGAGTTCCCAAGTGGGTGTTATCATCAATGCCTTTAAAAATGATGGTGCGCCTTTCGGAGCGCCGGCGGAATTTACGGTAGGCGCAAACAGTACGCAACGTGTGTTTATTGTGGGAACCAATAATGCTGTGATCAATCCCACAAACGTTCCGACTGGAAAATTTATTGTGGGCACGACCTCAGGGTCGCATGGTCAACTCGTCATCACACCCGTTTCAGAGGATATAGAGTTGTTGACAGGAAACTCCGGGTCCCAGGGTCGCGGATACCCGGATGTTACAATGTTAAACCTGTGGGGTGCGGTGGTGGTGCAATCCACCAGCACAGGGTTTGCTATGGAGTTTGTGGGGGATAACCAGGATTCCAGAGCGCTCAACTCCAGCAACTTCAGTGGTGTCAATTAGGGAGGTTTTCTAAAGTGAGAAGGTCGGGTTAACCGGGATGGGACGTTTTTTGTTGAAGCGTTTGTTGTATGGCGTTCCCGTCCTGTTGACGGTCGCGACCCTCACCTTTGCCATCATGCATGTGGTTCCGGGAGGACCCTTCGACCGCGAAAAAAAATTGCCTCCCGAGATATTGCAAAATATCGAAGCCAAGTATCATTTGGACAAACCGTTGTGGCAACAGTATGTTTTGTATCTAAAACAACTCGTACAAGGTGATTTTGGTCCTTCCTATAAATATGTGGGGAGGGATGTGGCTGATATCATCCGGGACACGTTCCCCGTTTCCCTGACGCTGGGCCTGAGCGCCGTGTTCGTGAGCCTGATTTTGGGTTTACCCGCCGGCATTTTATCGGCCTATAAACCCGATACCCTGCTCGACCGCTTTTGCATATTTTTGTCCACGCTCGGAATATCACTTCCCAATTTTGTGTTGGGAACCTTGTTGATCCTTTGGTTTTCCAACACACTGCACTGGTTACCGCCCGCACTTTGGGAAGGACCGAAATACGTTGTCATGCCCGCAATTGCTCTGGGAGCCGGTTATGCGGGCTATATTGCCCGGCTCACCCGCTCGACGCTATTGGAGGTGATGGGGTCCGATTATATTCGTACCGCCCGAGCCAAGGGTTTGAGCGAGGCTACGGTGATTCTTAAGCATGCCTTAAAAAATGCATTGTCCCCGATTGTATCCGTTATGGGACCTTTGACCGCCGGGTTGGTGACCGGATCCTTCGTGATCGAGTTCATCTTTTCCGTTCCCGGTATGGGCAATTTTTTCATAACAGCCGTGACCAACAGGGATTATCCATTGATCATGGGCGTGACTTTGGTTTACGCCTTGCTGATCGTTTTGGCTCATATTGTCGTCGACCTGATTTACAGGCTTCTCGACCCGAGGGTGACGGTGGAATGAAACTTTACTCCAGGCTGTCACGGCCCGCCCAATGGAGTCTGGTGTTCCTGATCGTTATCGCATCAGCCGCTTTGTTTGCTCCTTGGCTTGCCCCGTATTCCTATGAAACGCAGGATTTGCAACTGACCCTGAGTTCGCCGGACACCCAGCACTGGCTTGGAACAGATCGTCTGGGACGCGATCTTCTATCCAGAATAATTTATGGCGCGCGTGTTTCACTGTTTATAGGCGTGTTCACTTCCTTGATCGCAATAGGCATCGGTACCCTTTATGGCGCCTGGTCGGGTTACAAAGGCGGCAAAACCGATCAATGGATGATGCGTATTGTAGACGTCGTGTTTTCCCTGCCCGATTTATTGCTGATCATCTTATTGACCGTTGTTTTGGGTAGAGGAATCACCGGAATTTTCCTGGCTCTCACCATGGTCAGTTGGGTGACGGTGGCCCGAATTGTTCGTGGGGAGGTTTTGCGAATCAAGGAATTGCCTTTTGTGGAATCAGCGCGGGCTTTGGGAATGGGACAATATAGAATCATTTTTCGTGAGATTTTACCCAACACCTGGGGACTTTTGATCGTTACCCTAACCTTTAGAACGCCGGTAGCCATATTGGCCGAATCCACCTTAAGCTTTATTGGACTGGGTTTAGCTCCTCCGTTCAGCAGTTGGGGGACCCTGGCGAATGATGGATGGACGGCCATCAAGTTTTACCCCCATTTGATTGTTTTCCCATCGATCATGATTTTTCTCACTATTTTGGCATTTAATTTTCTCGGAGAAGGGCTCAGGGATGTTCTTGATCCAAAAAAACGAGCTTGATTAATGGGGATTGTATATAATTTGCTTCAGCAGGATTTTGTTTAAAAACACTGTGAATTGTTATAAAATATAA
The DNA here is from genome assembly GCA_024648695.1 of Nitrospina sp. GTDB lineage: Bacteria > Nitrospinota > Nitrospinia > Nitrospinales > JACRGP01 > JACAVV01. Next base: position 49,506 of record JACAVV010000023.1, on the reverse strand, counting down.
TATAGAGGGATTTATCGAAATTAAGCGGTAATTGAGGCAAGCCCTTGATATTTTTTGTATTGTATTGTTAAAAAATATCAGGTTGACAATTGCCGGTACAAATTATAAAGTACCCCGTTTTTTCAGTTACTCATAAAGTATCCTTATCACCAAATCGGGCCATGCTATGAGTCAAGTAAAATCAGATCTGATTTGCGAAATCATAAGAGCTTCCCAGACAAACCTTTTGGGCAAAAAAGAACTGCAAGCCAAAGGGGTTTCAGGACAAAATGAAGCCATTGTTTTGGAATGGATCCAGAACAATGCCGCTGAATATCGAAAGCATTTTATGGATAAGCTCGATTTGTATTCCCCCGCCGAGCTGGGTGAGATTCTGAATGTCGTATTAAATTCAAATAAGGATTTGAGTGAAATTCTGGATGATGGACCGCTTTATCCCAAAAAAAAAGTAAAACATTAAGGCAAGATAAGATCACAATGGAAAAAAACAAAGATAGCGAATCCGGAAAAGAAAATGAAGGTGAAACCAAAGAGGTGAAGGAGGCTAAAAAGCCCCCCGAAGGTGGAGAAGCGAAAGCTGAGCCCAAAGCAGAAGCCGGGGCTAAAGCCACACCCAAGGCGGCTCCAAAGGCCGCCGCTAAAGCGAAAGTTGCACCCAAAAAGGAACCCAAGAAACCTTTGATCGATAATGGGGACGACACGATCACCGATCCCAATTCCGGGTTGATGTGGAAAAAGAAAGATGCCTGGCTGGATAAAAATCACTTTTTTACGTGGAAAGACCACCAGTCTTATGTAGATGAAATAAACAACGACAAGTTTGCTGGCTATAGCGACTGGAGAATCCCGAATAAATCCGAGGCGGCTACCCTGGTGGATAAAACCAAAGCGCTGGTGGATAAAAATGGAACCGAAGTTCCCATTGACCCAATCTTCGAAAAGGGGATTTTTGCCAGTACCTGGATTTCGGAATGTTCAGATGACAAGATCATTCGCTTTGATCTGAAGATTGGTATCGATACCGAATATCCTACTGCAGATGTTTGGTCATCTATTTGGCTCTGTCGACAAGCTAACTGAAAATTCTTTTTAAAAGCCCAGGTTTTACCCTTTTCTGTTTGAATCGGGACCGGGCTTTTTTTCGTTCATCCATTTTTTTAAAATCTGGCTCACCAATTCTGGATTTTCCAAAGCGAATACATTGACCTCTTTAATGCTTTGTTTTCTTTTTTTCACTAAATCGGGATTCAGGGGAGGGCGTTCCAATTCAGGATTGCTTTTCACCGGCGGAGTTTTGGGAGCAACCTTTGGAACCTTTTTAACAGGCGGAGCAGGATCTTCCCTGAAAAGAAACCAATAGACCAGGATGGAACCCAGGATTACGATACCCCCTATGATTCCTGTAGTCATAATTAATCGTCCGAAACAAAAAACTTGATGATGAGGTCGCCCCGTTTTTTGTCCCATGGGAAATGACAACCTTCGCCCGAAAGGCGGAGTTCTTCTCCGGTCAGGGTTCCCTCCTCAACCTTGATGGTTTTCAGAGATTCCAAAGTTTGAATTTCGATGGTTCCGCCGCTATCGGCCAATTCTCGTGGAATCTGAACTTCCGAATATATATCGGTCTGCTTTCTTTTGAAAAGCGGATGCGGCAAGGTTTGAATTTTTAAAAACAGGTCACCGGGCGGCGCGCCGTTCCGGCCCGCACCCCCTTGCAACTCAAGACGCAAGGTATAGGAATCCGCAACTCCCGGCGGCACTTCTACATCAATGGTCAATTCTTCGATGGTCAAACGTTTACCAGCGCAGACAACACAGTCTTCTCCATCTATTTTTCCCGTTCCCTCGCAATCGGCGCAGGTCACATATTTTTCATAAGTGTAGGGTACCTTGCCTCCCAGGGCCACAATTTCTAATGGAACCTCAAGAATGAATTGTAAGTCGAATCCACGAGTCGGTGCATCGGGATCGAAGGTTTGTTGCTCGGTCTGCTGTTTAAAACCAGAACCGCGCTGAAAGGGGTCTTCGCGAAACCCCCCGGGATCCTGCGAAAAATCGTAACCCTGGTCTTGCCACGGATTGTGTCTTGGCCGGGGACCCCGGTTGAATCCGGAGCGCCGTTGTTGATCATAATCCTTGCGCTTTCCTTTATCACCAAGGGTTTCGTAGGCTTCGGTAACTTTCTTGAACTTCTCTTCGCTTTGTTTGCTACCGTTATTGGCATCCGGATGGTATTGCTTGGCCAGAGTCCGGTACTGCTTTTTGATCTCTTCCTGCGAAGAGTTGACCTTTACGTTCAGTATTTTGTAATAATCCTTGGTTTTCATTCAATGAGCCGGTTCGAAATTTTATTGGGAGTTGATCCCATTCTAAAGCTATAACATCCAGAGTTCAACTCATTCCCCTTTGAATCAAGGATTTGGAGAAGCCTCCTGATTGCCTGGGTCTTGAAGGACTTTCAGGAAACGGGTCCGAACTTCCCTGCTTCGAAATGGGTAAAACTGATCTTTAAAAGCGATCAGGCAAGCGTCCGGATAGAAGGGGGGAAAGGGAGCACAGGGAAGCAGGCGAATTTTGTCGGAACTCACTTTTCTTATTTCTGAAAAGATTTGATCTGAAAAATTACACTGATGCATGACCCCTTTAAATACGGGTCCCTGGGTTGTCATTAGCAAGTACCCTGCATCCAAAGTGACGGTGGCCAGACCAGAACCAAATCCAATGTCTTTTTGCTTGAAAAGAAAAATGATGAAGTGTCCTTTAGCGCTATCAAATTGGGCTTTTCCCGGGACTGCAAGCATTTTATCGATTCTGTTTTTAAACCATTTTTGGGTGAAATTAAACCAGCGCAATGAAATGAAAAAGGCGAACAGTAAATTAAACAGGAACAGATAGGAAAATCTTGCGATGAACCAGTACACCAAAAAGGCCATTGCGAAAGACACCAGAGCACTCAGGAAAAAATTCAGTGATTGGCAGACAAACAAAAAGACCAGAATTGTTTTTCCTTCCGGTGGTTGGTGAGTCCATATTTGATGGATGCGGTACATACTGAGGGTGGTTCCAGTGCCCAAAGTCAAAACCAGCACTGGAATGGGAAATATTAAAAATAACAGTATGTAAAGAAAGAAACCCAGCTCGATCATAATTCGATTTAATTCAGGTTCAAGCCGAGGTAAAATAAAAAGGTCTATTGAGTCTGAACCCGGTCAAAAAGTCTTCGGGGCCTTTGCCTTTATTCCATCCTAACCAGCTTTCACCGCATCCTTTCTCAGGTGATTTAAATGAAACTTCCTCCCAAACTGAAATCGCAAAATCCTTATCGATTGCTCGGTATATCTGATTTCTCCAAGCCTCTGGAAATAAAAAAGGGTTTCCGCAAGCTGATTTTAAGGTATCATCCCGACCGGTTTCCAGACGATATACTATCTTATAAAAAATTTGAATTGGGTGTTGAAGCTTACCGTTTTCTGATGAATGAAAACAACAGGAAAGCGTTTAATGGCTATCTGCGGAACGGGTCAGCATCTGCTATCGTATTTAAAAATACAGAGTACTTGAAGCTAAAAAGAAAACCCGGTTCCTCTGTGTACACACCGTCGAGATGGGCAGATATCGAACATAGCCGGTTTGTTGAAGAATGTCGTGCCAATTTTCGACACTTTCTGGAAAACCTTGAACAAGTAAAAGTGAAACCCAGGTTTTATTCCAAGCAGAATATGTCCGATATAGAATATAAAGGCTTTGTGAATAAGTGCCGCAATAATTTTCAGGAATTTTTACGGGGCGTTCCCAAAGTGACTCAGGATTAGTCCTGCTATATTTTTAGAGGCAAATGGTGATCGTTTGAAAACGCATATCAAAATATTATTTTTTGGCTTTTTATTGCTTAGCGGGTGCACGCATGTGATTTCCGAACAGGTTTTGAGTACGGTCGACAGGAACCTCGGCTTTATGCAGGTTTTTGAATCGCCCGATACCTATATCGGCCGCCGTGTGGTTTGGGGTGGGGAGATCGTGAAAACCCACAATATACCCGGCGGCGCAGAAATCGAGATCATTCAAAAAAACCTGGATAGTACCGGGGAGCCCTATGGTGGCGATCAAACAGCGGGCCGATTCATTTTTTTCAAGAAGGGATATCTGGAATCGGAAGTTTTTTCCAAAGGACGAAAAGTGACAGGCGCTGGGGTCATTACCGGAAGTCAGGTGCGAAGAGTTGAGGACCAGGAATACAGGTTTCCCGTGATTGAGGTGGAGGAACTTCATTTATGGGAAGAGGTCCCCGCAGTTTACTACGATCCTTTTTACTGGGATCCGTTTTGGTACCCTTACCCCTATCGCTACAGGTACTTTCGGCGTCCATATTGGGGGTACCCTTATTATTGGTAATTCTTATTCAGGTCCGACCATGAAGAACCATTTTCTGTTTGCGTTGCTTCTGCTTCTCTCTTTATTCCCCCTGGGTTGCACTCAGGTGATTTCCAAGCAAGCAATCAGTGAAAGCGAATCCAATGTGTACTTTCAGGATCTGGTCAGGAACCCGGAAAAATATCTGGGAAGAAAAGTAATTTTGGGAGGAACCATAGTCGCGGTGCATAATGGCCCACAAGAGGGTCATCTGGAAATTTTACAAAGGCCATTAGGTTACCAGTACGAACCCGAACTGGGTGACCGGACAGACGGACGGTTTCTGGTAATGTATCCTCACTTTATCGATCCGGAAGTGTACAGGAAAGATCGCAAGATAACCGTTGCCGGAGAAGTTCTGGGCGGTAGGAATCAACCTCTGGATCAAATAAGTTATCGCTATCCGGTTATCAGCATGAAGGAAAACTACCTCTGGCCAGAAAATTCCTACTCAATCCCGCAATCACGATTCAGCATTGGATTGGGGTTTTTTGGAACGTACTAGTTTCAGAAATTTGAATCTTTCCTAAAAGAAACTTCTCCACCGTTGAAAGCTGTTTCCTGTCCGGATTCATCCCTGATAATTAAATTGCCAAAAGAGTCCAACCTAGTTGCCTTACCGGAATAAACAGTTCCCGCTTTAGTTAAACTCACATGCCGGCCCCACAAATTGGTATGCTTGCTCCAGTTTTTCAATAATCGGGATTCACCACCCTCCGACTGTAAACTTAGATATTCCCTGTTTAAGCTCAAAATTAACGAAGAAAGCAGTTCGGTGCGGTTTATGGAATCTGATTTCTCAAGCGCAATAGAGGTAGCCAGAGACTTGATTTCGGTGGGGAAATGATCCTGAGTGTGATTCACATTGATTCCAATTCCCACCACGATTCCGGGCTTGGACCCTGACGTGCACAGTTCGCATAAAATACCGCAAACCTTTTTCCCATAAATCAAGACATCATTCGGCCATTTAACTTTGGTGTTTTGAGGACAATATGCAGAAATTGTCGAAACCAATGCAAGGCCAGCCATTAACGTGAGCAAAGGTAATTTTTCTGGAGAAAGTTCCGGTCGTAAAATAAAGGAAAAATACATTCCCAATCCGGGTAGTGAAACCCACTGCCGTCCCAATCGGCCCCGCCCTTGTGTCTGCTGTTCGGCAAAAATGAGCAGTCCTTCATCAGATCCCGATTCCAGATAATGTTTGGCCAGGTCGTTGGTCGACTCAATGGAATCGTAAGTTAAAATGGAAGACCCGATGGGAAGTCCTGTCACCGATTCTTTTATTTGTGGCCAGTCAATTGGGGTCAATGGGCGCACTGCCAGATCAAACCTATAAGAAAAAAAAAGGGATTAATAATAGAAATCAATGATGTGAAATGATGCAAAATCAGGATTCTATATGCAACCGCTTCTTGTTTAAAAACCAGAATATAAAAAAAATTGATTGAAATGTTGTAAAAATATGATAAAAAACATTAGCCAAAACATAATCCTTCACCCCCGAAGACAAAACGTAATAACCCATATTTACTTATAAGGAGAAAAGTGGATGAAAAAGATTGTGGTTTTTCTAATGCTCGCCATTTTAGTAACCTGTACCACCGGTTGCCTGGAACAAAAATTCCCTCACGGAAAGCAAGTTAAACCCGATAACGTTGAAGGAGGCGATGGCGGTCATTAAGCTTGTTTAATAAGTTTATAGTCATTCTTCCCAGGTTTTTCGGGGGATTATTGTAACACCCATTGAATTTTTGTGGATACCCAGGCTATAAACCTGATATGCAGGTTTGTTTCCTGGTATCTGTTTCCAAAATTATAATGATGTTTATTGGGTTCCCTCAGGAATAAGCGGGATTCCGTATTATCGGAATATAGCATTTAAGGCGGAGTTTATGCTCCGCCATTTCTTTTTTTACTGGAATGGTTGCGTTGTAAAGAATTTTCTACTGGCTTGACAATCTATCATTTGCCGGTGATACAATACAATTGATGGATCAAATTCCGGAATAAATTAAATGTATACAAGGCCTGATTTAATCAGGTGATGTTTTTTGAGGATATACATGAGTCGTCAATCAGCAACGGTGGACCAGGTTCGGGAAGCTCAGGAGTTTTTTAAACAGGCGGTCACTGATCATGAAGCAAAAAAGTTTAATGAATCGATTGAGGGATTCAAAAAATGTGCGGTGATCAATCCTGTCGATGAAAACCATTTGAAGGAATTGCAGAAAAAGCTCAAGGAGGGCGGGTTTAAATTATTGCAGGAAAGTATCGCTTTTATGGGATGCGCGGCGGTTCATCTCAATACTCTGGTAAAAGAATTGACCGAAGAACAAAGGCAGGAGGTTCCCATCGATGAATCTCTTATGAAAGCCTTTAAAGACTGGAATGATTAGTGGCTCCCTTCCCAAAATTTTCTAATTTATTCATGGGTAACATTTAGCAGGAGGTCGTTGTGGATCAAGAATTTTTATTCGAATTGTACCGGCGAGAGATCCATGACCGCAAAATCCCTATCAGTCTGGGAAAAACCTGTCCCGTCAAATGCACCTTTTGTTATGAACAGGACATCAGTTACCGCCAAACCTATCCCACGCCCCTAACCACTCAGGAACATTGGCAGTATATGCTCAATGTGATCAAGTCGTTTCCGACCCGCGAGGAAGAAGCCTGGGTGATCGGTGGCAATGAGTATATGGAATGGACGGACCTGTTTTTGCATCCGCGCGCTATGGACTGGTTGGAAGAGTTTCTGGAGACCACCGACAAAAAAGTGATGTTTTTTACGGTCGGTTATGCTGATCCGAAACGAATCAATCGCCTGGCTGAAAAATACCCGGGTCGTATCAACTACGAATTGTCGGTAATCACCTTGTCGGAGCACAGAAAACGTTTGATGCCCCATGCACCTCCTCTGGAGAAACTTTATGAAGTGTTGGACGGGCCTGCTGTGACTTCTGCTAATTTTTATTCTTTTGGGCCGGACACCATGTCCAAAGATGCGGAGATGATTTCAAAAATCAACAAGAACGTGATTTTATGGATGGGGTGTCTCACTCCGCTCAAGTATATCGATAAAGAAACTACGGAAATGATGCGCCATGGCCGCACCTACTTGCCCGATGAAGCCCGCAAAATCTATAACGCGGATCTTCCCAATACTCAGATGATTCACACTGAATCTTATATCACCGCTTTTTTGAATCGAAACAAGATCATCAAACTTTTTGATCGTTGCGAATTGGAGAAAAGCGATTCGGTGGTGATGGCAGGAAATGTGTACCGGGTCCTGAAACAATTTCGGCGCAATCGGGCCAAATTCCTTTACGTTCCCAACGCGACACTGGGAGGAGATTCTGATTGCACGACCTTGTTGACTTTTAAGGACGTCGAAAAAAGAATCACCAATGAAACACAGGTTTGGCTCCCCAAAGTGATCATGGAACGTTCATCGAATGACAATCGTGATATTTCTGGGGATAGTTTTGAGGAATTTAAAATGAAATTCCCGCGAGTCCGTTTCAAAGTGCTTCATAAAATCAACTCGGATATGTCCAATAAAAAACTGTATGAAAAAGGTTATTTGAAAAATTACGTCGAAGACTATCTGAACAATCCATTGAGCAAAGCCTATGAGGCAATTTCGGTACCCAATTGATTTTGTGGAAAACCAAAAAGGCATTTAACAAAAAGAAAGTGGACAGGTAAAAAGGAGAGGGTATGGCTTATTGGTTAAAAGTGGTGTTTGTGGACAATCAGGAGTTGCTTCTGGAAAATGCAGAAAAACATTTCATCAGTGACGATTTGGAAGTTCTGGAAGTAACGACCTCCGATCAGGTGATCATTGTTCCTGTTCGACAAATTAAATATGTTTCCTGCGACTCAAAAATTTTTAATGGTTAACTGCCGGTCTCATTAAGTCTTTGCAGGACTCAAACCAGATAAAGGCATTGCCTGGAACTAAACCTTTGGATTTTCCATCAAGCTTTCCAGTTCTTCCAGGCTTAGAATTAAATTAATCACCGCCATCTCTTCAATAAGATTTTTCCTCTGCAAATCCTCAACCACCTTCTTCACTTCGTTTGATGATGACAGGGCTTTCAGGACCGCTTCGTGCAGTCGTTCATAACCGGAATCGATGCTGACGGGTTCAAGGCTCATAAAATTCTCCAAATAATTTTAAATAAAGCAAGCTTTGTACCAAACGTGAAAAGCAGACTTGAAACAATAACTTATTGATAAATAAGGGGGAATTGGCGTTGGTAACGTAGTTTTGTAAGCCTTGAAGTGTCAAAAGTCCAACGTTTGATCGATTTCCCTTGCTGTTACCGCTAATATTTTACGTCACAATCCGTGGCAACTTTAAAATCGTCATAGGTCGCGTTCCTTCTTTTAGGTTGGACAGGCTAAACAAAAAAATACAAATTCTTGAGGCATCATGGCATTTCCGATTCACAGGTCCAGACGTTTACGGCAAAGTACCGCTATCATGAGAATGGTAAGGGAGGCACATCTTTCTGTTGATGATTTGATTTATCCTTTGTTTGTATGTGAAGGGAAGGGGATCAAAGACGAAATCAGTTCCATGCCGGGGATATTTCGTTGGTCCATTGACGGTTTGATCCAGGAGGCCCGTGAAGCCTTTGAGTTGGGGATACCTGCAGTGATTCTGTTTGGTATTCCAGACAAGAAAGATGAAATGGGAACCGAGGCCTATAACCCCAATGGAATTGTGCAACGCGCCATCCGCGAAATTAAAACCCATTGTCCTGATTTATTGGTCATCACGGATGTGTGTATTGATGAATTTACCGATCATGGCCATTGCGGAATTGTCAGGGAAGGAAAAATCCTAAATGACGAAACTCTGGAGTTGTTGTCGAAGATGGCTTTAACACATGCCCAATCGGGTGTAGACATGGTCGCCCCTTCCGATATGATGGATGGCAGGGTTCAAGCCATACGCCAGACTCTGGACGAAAACGGGTTTCAGGATATCATCCTGATGGCCTATTCTGCCAAATATGCCTCAGCGTATTACGGTCCGTTTCGTGAAGCGGCGGATTCGTCTCCAAAGTTTGGGGATCGCCGGTCTTACCAGATGGACCCTGGCAACAGCGATGAAGGTCTACGCGAGGTTTTCCAGGATATTGAAGAGGGCGCGGATATCGTAATGGTCAAACCAGCCCTTGCTTATATGGATATCATTCAGCGGATAAAAGCTCAAGTCAACGTGCCTGTTGCGGCTTATAATGTTAGTGGTGAATATTCGATGATCAAGGCGGCCGCTCAAAACGGATGGGTGGATGGTGAGCTTGTGATGATGGAAACCCTGCTCTCAATGAAACGCGCTGGTGCTAACCTGATCCTAACATACTTTGCGAAAGAAGCCGCAACTCTAATGACACGCTATTAAATGTTCTTCCTTCAATTTCTTAACTTCTATTAGATTTACACTTATAAAGCGTTTGAAACGTTTTTGTCGAGGTGTATAATAATAAAGTTTATTCCATCAAGGGGGGGTAAAAAGTTGGACACTTCGAATTTTGTTAAGGGAGACATTTAATGTCAATTTTGGCAAAAAATCTTCGGACTATCCGAAAGGGATTGAACTGCACCCAGTCGGTAATGTCTGAAGTACTTAAAGTAGGTTTTAGAACGTACGTACGTTATGAGGCCGGGGAAAGGGACGCGCCGGTTTCAGTATTGGTTAAAATTGCTCGTTTGGGAAATTTGTCTTTGGAGCACCTATTAACCAAAGAAATCAATCCGGAAGATTTATTACCTGTAACGCAACTGGATGTCCAAACCACAAAGCCGGATATTCAAAAGGTACAATTTGAAACGGGTCAAATCGTTTTCAGCAAACCACGCGTGCAAGGCCTGATTACAACGGACCCGATGGAGAGGAGAATTCTTACCCGCTTTAGGAAAATGGATCCCGAATCCCAGTCTGAATGTATAAAAAATATGGGCAAACTTCCCAAATCCAAAAGCAAGGCAGGGAAGAAACCAAAGTCCGTTGTGAAAAAAGTGGTTACGAAAAAGAAAGTGTCGACCAAGCCGGTGCCTTCCAAAAATAAATCGGCTTCTTCCAGTTCCACTGTAAAAGGTAAACCCGGACGAAAAAAACTTGATAAGAAAGTATTAAAGGAAAAAATTGATCGTTTGAAAATGATCACAAAATCCATTCAAAAAATTACAGTGAGATGAATTTTTGAAATCTGCAGGCATTCAAAGTCAATGGAATCTGAAAGCATTTTTCTTTTTCTTCCTCGTGTTTGCCGTTCTTGAGTTTTATGGTCAAGTGGTGGAAAGGGGGCTCGGTTATTATTTAAAATGGCAAAATGACAAACGCCAGCAATTGGGCCGCCTTTGGGAAAACGACCGGGAAAATATTATTGCCCAGCGCCAGGTTCAGTCCCTTTTATCGTCGCTGGATTCCAGAGAAAAATCCAGTGAGTCGTTGAAATCTTTTAAGGATTTGTTTCAATCCTTGCAGGGAACCCAGATTCTTTCCCGGGAAAAGTTTATTAAGCTTTACTATGATTATCCCGGTCAATGGGTGGAACGGATAATTTCACCTATGAATCTTTTGAATATTGATTCCAACATTAATTGGAACCGGGTGTTGTTTAGCAAATCGGGAAACTGGATTACAGTCAGTTTCATTGACCCTGAGAATAACCCTCTGCACCAGGAATTCCTGTCTTCCGGTATTTTGTATGAAGTGCAATCCACTCGAACCGTAAAGCAGGGTAAATTGGAGGATGTTGGGTTTCAGGTGGGGTCCATTTACCCGATGAATGAATTCATCCCCTTATTGCAAACCCTGGATCCATTTACCAGGGAAACGCTGTTCCCGGACCCACAATGGTTTTTGCAAAGGGATTATCATGTGACACGTATTGGCGTGGCGCCAAAAGCTCCTTCTGGGAATCCACAAACTTCAATGTTCGGGATTGAATACCTGACCGATTTTTATTCCAATGTTTTGGTCATCCCGGTACCCACGGAAACCCTGAACAACTTGCTTTCCCAAATTGACCAGTCTGATAATGAACTTCCTGAATTTTCCTTTTAATTCAGAGTGCTTTTTAAATGTCGCTTCATGTTCTTTTCGTAGAAATTGTAAGGTTTTGCCCGACTTTGGATTGTGTTGGTAGTCATCAAAAGCTGTGATATATTTATTATTAGATGATCGGGGTTCTATAAGCCCTTGGAAACACTAAAGAGTATTCCCTTCAAATTGAAGTCTGCTGTTTTTTCTCCCATTAAAATCTTTTCTTGTATTCATTTTGTTTCGTTCCTTTATTGAAAAAATTACCTTTCTGTTTTATAGCTTGTTCCTGATCTTTTTGATTCTCGGGTTGGGGTCGTATTTCGTCCTGAGCAGAAATTTACCGCAATTGCCAGCACAATTGGAAAAGATCAATCTGAGTCTGCCCACTGAAATTTACTCAACAGACGGGGAGATATTGATGGTCTTAGGAGCCCGTCATCCAGTTCCCATTCAGGAAATTTCAAAAAACTTTCTGAACGCAATTATAGCCGTGGAAGATGCCAGGTTTTTTAAGCACAGCGGGCTCGATCATATGGCGCTGGTGCGGGCAATGGTAACCAACATCAAGCATAAAAAAATCGTCCAGGGCGGGAGCACCATCACTCAACAATTGGCGAAAAACCTGTTTTTTACTTTTCAAAGAGATTGGATTCGTAAGGTTCGCGAATTGTTGATTGCGTTTCAAATGGAAGCGACGTTTTCCAAACAAAAAATTCTGGAAGCTTATTGTAACCAGATCTATTTTGGCAATGGAGCATATGGGGTGGAGGATGCCAGCCGCGTTTATTTCGGGAAGCCTGCCAAGGATCTGGAGCTGAGACAGGCGGCCTTACTGGCCGGACTGCCAAATTCTCCCAACAACGCCAATCCTTTTTCCAATTTTGAACGGGCCAGGAAGCGAACGGATTATGTATTGAAACGTATGAAAACGGTCGGAATTATTTCTTCTTCCCAGTACCAGGAAGCGCTAAGGGCTGATTTAAAATTGATTCCACCGAAGCAATTCACCGATCCAAATTTATATTTTGTGGACTATGTTATCAGCCTTCTGGAAAATGATTACGGTAAGGAACTGGTTCATTTCGGCGGTCTTAAAATTGTAACCACTTTGGATACGCGCATGCAAAAAGTGGCCCATAAGGCGGGTCAAACCCATCTTGAATTTCTGGAAAAACGAATGACGGGTCCGGAGACAGGGGACCCTTTACAGACGGCACTGGTGTCTGTTGAAAATAAAAATGGCGCTGTGCGTGCCATGTTGGGCGGGCGCGACTATTCTCAAAGCCAATACAACCGGGCTGTCTCAAACAACCGCCTGGCGGGATCGGCTTTTAAACCCTTCGTTTATTTCACCGCTATGGAATCTCTGGGTTACAGTCCTGCAACGGTGGTACGGGATGAGCCGATCACAATTGAGATTCCCGGGACCTCTCCCTGGAGGCCGCAAAATTTCGGAAAGAACTTTTACGGCGATCTGGTTTTAAAGAAAGCCCTGATGAAATCCATCAATGTTGTTTCTGCCAAACTGGTGCAGGAACTGGGCCCTGAAAAAGTGATCGCCACCGCCCGGAAATTTGGCATTAAGAGTCCGATAGGGAAACATTATTCCATCGCACTGGGAACTGCTGGAGTGTCTTTGGTGGAGTTGGCTTCCGCGTACAGTGTGATTGCCAACCTGGGGGTTTATAACGAGCCTTATTTTATTCAGTGGATTGAAGACTACAATGGCAACCGTTTATATGAACATTTTTATCATGGTGTTCAGAGGTTTCCCAAAAAATCCGTTTATCCCTTGTTGGATATGATGCGGGGAGTGGTGGATGGTGGAACGGGTTATGTGGTTCGTCGTATGGGATTCAAACACCCTGCGGCTGGAAAAACAGGAACCACCAATGACTATAAAGATGCCCGTTTCACAGGATTTACCAAAGATTATTCTGTAGGTGTTTGGGTGGGATACGATAACAATGAACCGATGATCGATATCAATGGTAAAGGATTGACAGGTGCAGGTGGAGCGGCCCCTATTTGGGTGTTCTTTATGAAAAAAGCCATGCAGGGGAAAAATAAAGTCAATTTCCCGATACCGGAGGGCATTCGCCGCCAAAAGGTAAATATTCAAACCGGGTACCAGGTGGATGAATCTGCGGAAAATTCGATTTGGGTGGCGGTGAAGGAAGGGGTGGATTTAGAGGCTCCCGACAATTTACAGGGTCCGATGCTCCCACCCGTGGGCGAACTGGAAGATCCGGGAGTGGCAGAAATTCAACCCTTGCCACAACCGGATGAAGCGGAACCTGCACAACCTGAAAATATTGAGGTTGAAAATTCAGACCCAAGTGCTTTGACCGATCTGGTACGGCAATTGGTGGAACTGGAAAACCAGGGTGCTCCTTCTTTACCCAATGAGAATGACGATCCGAACCAGTCTTCGGATTCGGAAAATGGCGACAGCCCCAGTCTACCTGGAACTTTTTGATCCCTGACGTTTTCGGCTATGGTCTATCAAACTTATAAATACTTTATGGTGCGGGTCGGGTTGACCCTGTTCTTTTTGTTGACTCTGGGTTTTTTCGTGTTGTTTTTTATTCATGAGATTGCTTTGCCCAAAGTGCAGGTGAACGATAACCTCATTCAGGGAGGAATCGGTATCATTTGCGCCTTTTTTGGTTTTATTGCTTACAGCATGGTGGGGGAGCAAAGATTTTTGAATGGAATGCATCCTTTGAAAGATATTAACTTTCAGGGGGATGAAGAGGAAATCATACAGCAATTCAAAAACATGATGGCTTTTACTTACTCCTCATACTTTTTACCGGGCCGGGGAAGAGCCTATCGTAAGGAAGTGGTTCAACGTTATGCCAGTTACCTGCTTTCGATTGGCAGGGAGGATGCGGAGGCGATCAAGATTTATCTTAAAGCGTTTTTATACGATCCCAAAAACTCAAGATTTCGCACTCCTTTATTGGCGTCCCTGGGGCAAGGGGAGAACCTGACCAACAAAGAGATCGATTTGCTTTTGGTCATGTTGAAGGCTTACGAATTTGAGGATGAGTTCATTGCTAATTATTTGGCGACAGTATTTTTAAAGAAGAACCAGTTTTCAACGCAATCGGAACCTTTATTTTTGAAGGCGATCCAAAACCAGAGCAAGGAAGCCAGAGAAATCATCAAGTTTGTGCTTCCTTTGCTATTAAAGAAAAAAAGAAGGGATCCCTACGCTCTTGAATTTTATTTGTCGGCATTGAATTACCGTCCCTTGGAAGTTGAACAGATTCGGGAAATTTTAGGCAAGGTCTATTACGAACAATTGCTAAAAGCTTCTCATCCGGAAATTCATTCGCAATGTGAAAAAATTTATAACGAACTGAGCCCCTCACAGCGGGCCCAGGTTATGGAGCAGGTGGACCGAAATCGTATTGGCCGTCAATTGCGTCGTATTCGCTTGTTTACCAGCGAGGATACTAAAATCATGAAGGCCCTTAAGGTGCGTATGGGAATCGTGCGTTCGGGGTATCGCTTCTTTTTTGAATCTTTGGCTGGTATTAAAGATTTTTTTCTGGGCTTACTGAAAAAATTGATATTAAAAACTCTGGATGGCTTGATCTGGTTTTCCCGCCAGGGAATGCGAACCAAATTGATAGCCTTCGTATTTTTGGTTCTATTAGGGGCTTTTGTTTTTCAACCCGGCCGATATAATTTTTTTGATGGAAAGCAAAAGGCCGCAATACCGGAAGCGGCAAACCCGCCAGTTTCGCCAAAGGGACCCCCTATAGCAACGGTTCTTCCGAAGAAACAAATCAACTCCATCAGGGAAAAGCGGGAGCACACGATTCAGATTGCGGCGTTCACTTCACAAAAACAAGCGGACCGAATGGTCCAGAATTTGAAGGGAAAGGGAGTGGATGGCGTATATGTGGTTAAGAGTGTGCGTTCATCCGGCGGCCATTGGTATAAGTTGAGAGTCGGCAAGTTTCCCGGTAAAACCGAAGCGAGCCGTTTTGCTCGTGACCTCAAAGAGAAAAAATGGATCAGGAATTACTTTATTATCGCCCTGCCCAAAAAGGCGAAGACCAGTCCTCCTACCTGATAAATATCCAATTTATTCATAGCTTTGGGCCGTTGGCGCCGGTATTCAGTCGGATGGAACATTTGCCTCGCATCGAATCGCCTTAACAATATCCAGGTAAATATTATTATCTTCCAGCACCTTCCACCCAGCTTTTTCAACATTGGCCACTGTATTCCTATCCAGGTGAGTCCCGGACAAGCGAGTCGTTAGCAAGGACATCATTCGCAAGGGAATTCCATATAAAGGATTCTTGCTTAAAACATGCTCGAACAGGAACAATTGACCGCCAGGTTTTAAAACCCGGCGGAGCTCTTTGAATCCGGCTACAGGATTCACCACCGTACAAAATACACAAACCGCTACAATGGAATCAAATTGTTTTGCTTGAAATCCCAGGTTCTGCACATCCATCACCAATCTGTTTAAATTTCCTGAATACGCCTCCGCCCGAGATTTCCCCTTTTCCAGCATATTGAAACTGAGGTCAATAGCGGTGATGTTGAGTCCGGGTGGAAAATTTTCCAATTCGGGTCCGGGTCCCATACCGACATAAAGAACGTTGCCCTTAAGAGTCTTGAAGAAATCCGATTGTGCCTGTTTCCAGCGGCGGGAATCTCCCGTTTTGAGGTACTCGTAAAATCGTGCGATGCGGTTGTACTTTTCTTTAACAGACATCAGGAGGGGGTTCCCGTCAGGCTAAGGTTGGACCGGTACACGAGGTAAGCAATCAGGAGTCCGTACAACTCACCAATTATCAGAACATCAAAATAGGTGACCCCAAAAACGGGTTGGCACATAGCCCCCATCATTCCCGCAGGCATTCCGATCAGACTGAGTGGGATCATGACCTCGAACGCGCCAAAAAAAGGCATTAGAATCATGGTGATAATGAATTGAAGGACCATGCCAATCAAGCCGCCCACGAGCATCAACACCAACATAGAAGAAACTGGCAATTGAAATAAAAATGCAAAAGAATTGATTAGCCCTCCTGATGCCATGCCAATGGCTAAATCAATCCATTTGTAATTCACTGAATAAAATCCCTTGCAATGATATTTCTTGAATAGGGTATCCTGCTGGAAAACAAATCAAAATAAATTCATTAGGAAACTCTTATGGTGTTCCCCTTTTCTAAGGATGTATAATGGATTGGACATTGTCAACAGTCATTTGAAACCTGTATCTCAACGATTCGACTACGGAAAAATTCATGACGCATATTTCTCTGGATTTGGAAAACTTAAAGCATATCACCGACACACAAGAACTGAACGCCATGCAACCCGAAGTGGACCGCATGCACCAGATGCTGGAGCGTGGGGAAGGGCAGGGAAGCGATTACCTGGGTTGGCTCCACCTCCCTTCGGGAACGACTCCCGACTCAATAGAGGTCATCCAAAAGGCGGCCAGAAATATTCAGGAGCGATGCACAGCCTTGATTGTTATTGGCATCGGAGGGTCCTATTTGGGAGCCAAAGCCGCCGTCGATTTTATAGGCCATACTTTTTCCAACCAGATAAGCGGTAATGGAAAAACCAAAATCTATTTTGCAGGCCAGAATATCAGCTCTGATTATTTGTCCGATCTTTTAGATGCGATTGGCGATGAGGATATTTGCCTTAATGTCATATCAAAATCGGGAACCACAACAGAACCGGCGATCGCCTTTAGAATCCTTAAGGAGTATCTGGAAAAAAAATACGGTGCCGAAAAAGCACGGCAGAGGATTTGGGTCACTACGGATCAAGCTAAAGGCGCTTTGAAATCCCTGGCCGACGCTCAAGGGTACCCTCAATTTGTGATCCCGGATGATGTCGGCGGTCGTTACTCTGTATTGACACCGGTGGGCCTGCTTCCTATGGCGGTAGCGGGAATTGATATTGCCGCCGTCATTGAAGGGGCACGCAAAATGGAAGAGCTGTGCACGGTCCAGGCCAATATGGGCGAAAACCCGGCTTATTTGTATTCGGTCATTCGCTACCTTTTGTACAGCAAAGGGTTTCCCCTGGAGTTGATGGCCTCCTTTCATCCTGCCTTCGGAACGGTCATGGAATGGTGGAAACAATTGGCCGGTGAAAGTGAGGGAAAAAATCTTCGCGGTATCTTTCCAGCCTCGGTGCAATACACCACCGATTTGCATTCCCTGGGGCAATGGGTACAGGAGGGAAACCGCATCGTTTTTGAGACCTTTATCTTACTCGATACCTCCAGCCGCCAACTGGAAATTCCACAATTTGATAACGATGATGACGGATTGAATTACCTGGCGGGGAAAAGCCTTGATTTCGTCAACGATAAGGCTTACAAAGGAACCGCAATGGCCCATCTGGAAGGGGGCGTGCCGAATCTGGCCATTCATTTGAAAGAGCGTTCGGCGGAGGCTTTGGGACAGTTGTTTTATTTTTTCGAACGTGCCGTTGCTTTAACCGGATACCTTTGCAGGGTCAACCCCTTCGATCAACCGGGGGTGGAGTTTTATAAAAAGAACATGTTCGCATTACTCAAAAAGCCAGGATACGGAAAGGGGAATTAGCCATGGGAACGGCCAGCAACGAACTGGATGAAATCGTTCATCGCATCGCCTGTCAACCTTTCGGGGAAGAACCTGAAAACGCTTGGGACTCTGAACCGTTATTGAGGGCTGTTAAAAGTCAAGGTTCCGAACTGTGGATCGATACCGGCGACCTGGAATTGGCCCAGTCTATCTGGAAGCAGGAATTGACGGCGTTGACTACCAACAACACCCTTGCCAACCAGGTGGTTCAAAGCGGGGTCATGGATGATGTTATTAAAGAGACCATAAAAAAATTGAACGAAGCGGGGGCAGGGCTCAGCCAGGATGAATTGATCATGGAGATCGGGTTTGTGATCAATTGCCGAATCGCTCTGCGTTTGGTCGATGCCTTTCGAGTGCGGGTGAGTGTCGAGTTACATCCTAATGTGGCGAGAGACATTTCGAAATCCTTGCACTATGCCCGACGGTATTTTAATGTATGCCGGTCCCATTTTATCGTCAAGTTGCCTCTCACCCCGGAGGGGTATCTGGCCGTTCGCAAACTGGGCCAGGAAGACATACCGGTCAATTTTACTTTGGGGTTTTCCGCCCGGCAGAACTATCTGGCCGCGCGCTTGTCCAATCCCAAATTCGTGAACGTTTTTCTGGGCCGATTGAATGCCGTGGTTTCGGACAATCAACTGGGAACCGGTAAGTATGTGGGCGAAAAAGTCACCATGGCCACCCAAAGGGAAATTAACGATGTGAAAAAATCCGACGCTTCTATCCAAACGCGTTTAATCGCCGCAAGTATTCGAAACGGCGATCAGGTTGCGGACCTGGCAGGTGTGGACGTTTTGACCATTCCTCCTAAAGCTATGGAATCCTTTATTGGATCGGAAAGGACTCCGGAAGATATCAGGAATAATGTCGATCAAAAATGGGAGCCGGGAATTTATGATCATAATTCCATGAGTTCCCGTTTGCCACAGTTGTGGGAAGTTTCGCGGCCGTTCAAAGAGTTTTGCGATAAGCTCCTGAGCCAGTCTCCCCTGGACCGTTTCGATGGCAAGGACTTGGTGGCTTTCTGTGATGAGCATGGCATGGATTTGTTTTATCCCTTTTCCCAGGAGGAGTTGGAGACGATATTAAATGATGGCAAAATTCCCAAAATGGACCGCTGGCCTAGCAAGGTTGCTGTTGATGATTTGATGACACAATCTGCGCTCCAGTCGTTCAGCAAAGACCAGGCTGAACTGGATGATCGGATCCGGTCGTTTCTGTGAACCCGGGACACTTGAATGATATTGGCGGGTGATGTCGGCGGGACCAAAGTTCATTTGGCTCTGTTTGAAAATGTTAGCGGGAACCTGAACCTGATTAAACAAGGCCGTTTTTTAACAAGAGATCATTCAGGACTGGAACCGGTTCTTGAACAATTTTTAATCGATACCCCTTCACTGACCCATGTTTGCCTGGGTGTGGCCGGACCCATTGAAAACAGGCGCGCCCGGTTGACCAATCTTTCCTGGACAATCGACAGCGATCCATTGAAGGAATTCCTTCAGGTTTCTGAAGTGACCCTGATTAATGATCTCTCCGCGCTGGCAAGTTCCCTTCCTTTTTTGAATGAAAATGATTTAGAATGCATCCAGCAGGGTGAACCCCATGACCGTGGAAGAATTGGTGTTCTGGCAGTTGGCACCGGACTGGGCCAGGCTTTTTTGGTTCCCCAGGGCAATGCCTGGCAGGTATTGGACACCGAAGGAGGCCATTGTGACTTTGCGCCGCGTACCGAAACCGAATGGTCTCTATTGGGCTATTTGGCTGAAAAGTACGGCAGGGTCAGTATTGAGCGTGTCCTGTCGGGAGCGGGTATTCTGGATCTTTATGGGTTTTTCAAATCCACTGAGGATGCTGGGATAAACACGGAATCTGATCAAGATCAGGAAAAGACCCCGGAAAAGATTTTTCATGAGGGGCTTGGGAAAAAGGACCCCATTAGCGTTAAGGTTTTGACCTTATTTTTGCAAATACTGGGTGCCGTGGCAGGCAATCTGGCCTTACAGCTTTTAACGCGTGGGGGACTTTGTATTGGTGGAGGCATTGGGACGCATCTTTTACCCTTGTTGTCATCAGATTCGTTTCTGGAAGTATTTTTGTCCAAAGGGAGGTTCCGTCCATTTTTGGAAAAGGTGCCGGTACATGTAATAAAAAATGACCAGGCCGCGCTCATTGGGGCCGCACATTATTCGTTGAATCAAGGAATTTTAAATAAAGCATAACCACAAACATTTCAGGAAGTAGAATTAATTTATGAAAAATGCATTTAAAAAGATCGTTTTGGCGTATTCCGGTGGATTGGACACCTCCGTTATCATCAAGTGGCTCAAGGAGCAATACGATTGCGAAATTATCGCGTTTTCCGCCGATGTAGGGCAGGGCGATGAACTGGACCCGGTTCGGGAAAAAGCTTTGGCAACCGGCGCGAGCAAAGTTTACATCGAAGACCTTAAGGAAGAGTTTACCCGCGATTTTGTGTTCCCTATGTTACGTGCCAATGCGTTTTACGAGAACAATTACCTGATGGGAACCTCAATCGCCAGGCCTCTCATCGCAAAGGAACAAATTCGAATCGCCGCCAAGGAGAATGCAGACGGTGTTTCCCATGGATCAACGGGAAAGGGTAACGATCAGGTGCGTTTCGAGTTGGCGTATATGACGCTCAATCCGGAAATCAAGATCATTGCCCCCTGGCGTGATTGGGATTTAACTTCCCGCACCGCTCTCATTGATTATGCAAAAACCCACGGAATTCCGGTTCCTGTCACCAAGGACAAGCCTTATAGTACCGACCGCAATTTGTTCCACATCAGTTTTGAAGGGGGTGTTTTGGAAGACCCCTGGTATGAACCTCATGACGATATGTTCATCATGTCGGTGTCTCCAGAAGCGGCTCCTGATAAAGCTGAAACCATTGAAATCGATTATGAAAGCGGAGATCCCGTTGCCGTCAATGGTGAGCGCCTGACCCCAGCAAACCTTCTCGCCAAACTGAATGAATTGGGCGGACGCCACGGTATCGGCCGCATCGACATTGTCGAAAGCCGATTTGTCGGAATGAAGTCACGTGGTGTTTATGAAACGCCGGGAGGAACCATCCTGCATGCCGCGCACCGTGCTATTGAGTCGGTGACCATGGATCGTGAAGTGATGTTTGTACGCGATTCCTTAATCGCCACATACGCAAAAATGATTTACAACGGATTCTGGTATTCTCCCGAACGGTTGCTACTTCAAAACACATTCGACCAGGCGCAAGCCGATGTGACTGGTGTGGTCCGTTTGAAGTTGTATAAGGGTAACTGTACGGTGATTGGACGAAAAGCAGAGAAATCTTTGTATCACCCCGAAATGGCTTCCTTTGAGGAAGATGATGTGTACCGGCAAAATGATGCGGATGGTTTCATCCGTCTCAATGCCTTACGGTTAAAACTGTTTTCTCAAACTTTTGGAAATAAATATTGAGGCATTCAGGGCGAAACGGGACATGCCTGGGCAAGAGGTTACAAAAGCTTGAATTTATTAGGGTTACAGGTATAAAATTTAAGTATGGATAATATCCTAGTAGTCGATAATGAAAAAAGTATGTGTGAGTTCCTGTCCATCATGTTGGGGAAGGAAGGGTACAGGGTTTACACAGCGAGTAATGGCCAGGAGGCTTTGGTGAAAATCAAGGACTCTGCTCTGGATGTGGTGATCACGGATTTTCGCATGCCTGTGTCCAATGGCATTGAAGTTTTGGAAGCCGTCAACCTGGAGCAACCCAACACTCCCGTTGTCATGATGACCGCCTACGCCTCTGCGGAAACGGCTGTTGAGGCCATGAAAAAGGGTGCCTACGATTACATTTCCAAACCATTCCAGATCGAAGACCTGAAGTTAATCATTAAAAATGCGGTTGAAAAGAAAAAGCTGTCGGATGAAAACAAGTATTTAAAATCGGCCCTGAAAGAAAAGTATGAGTTTACTAACATCATCGGGAAGAGTCCGGCTCTCATTAAGGTCTTTGATTATATTGAAAAGGTTTCCGACAGCAATGCTACCGTTCTGATTACCGGTGAAAGCGGCACAGGAAAAGAACTGGTGGCCAAGGCTATCCACTTTAATGGTTCCCGGAAAAACTATCCTTTTATCTCTGTAAATTGTGGTGCGGTTCCTGAAAACCTGTTGGAAAGCGAGTTGTTTGGTTACGAAAAAGGCGCATTCACCGGTGCAGATACAGTAAAATCAGGATTAATGGAAGCGGCCAACCGGGGCACTTTTTTTCTCGACGAAATTGTCGAAACCCCTTTAAATGTGCAGGTAAAACTTTTGCGGGTTTTGCAGGAAAAGGAAATGACTCCACTGGGTGGCACCAAACCCAGGAAACTGGACATTCGAATTATCACTGCGTGTAACAGGGATCTGGAAGAGGCGGTTAAGGATAAAACTTTTCGTGAAGATTTATTTTACCGGCTGAATGTAATATCCATACGTTTACCCCCCCTGAGGGAGCGTAAGGAAGATATTCCTTTGTTGATCGAATTTTTTATAGACAAATACAACCGTTTGCATAAGAGAAATATCCCGATTAGCAAAATTGATCCCGACGCCCTCAAGATCCTGGAAAAGTTTTCCTGGCCGGGAAATGTGCGTCAACTGGAAAATGTTATTGAACGTGCAATCGTTCTGGAGCAGGGGGACACTATCAAGGTGTCCAGCCTGCCTGAGGAAATCGAGACCGGATATCAGAAAGATCTGAATTTCATTCCAAATATCGACAATCAACCGGTGGACCTCGAAAAAACTCTGGATCAAATTGAACGGAAATTGATTGTTGGTGCTCTGAATAAATCCGATGGGATCATCAACAGAGCCGCTAAAATGTTGAACCTGAGTTTCCGGTCGATGAGGTATCGTGTGCAAAAACATAATATTCGTGGAAAGTCATCTGACAATTAATTAGGAGGTCACCTGCTGTATGCCAAGTTCAAATTATTACATCCGAGACCCTTTTCCTTGCAAATGTTGAAAAATATTATTTCGAAAAAAACTAATGAGTCCGAAAATAAAGAGTGCCGGATGTTTTCTTTTTTGTCAGGTTTTTCATCCAAGAAGAGAAGAGTTTTCTTGCGTAATATTAATGAGCTAATTGTTTTCCTTCTGCTTGTCCTAAATTCAGCTTTTTTATTTCCCGTTTTAACCCTGGCTCAGTCTTCACCTCCCTCGCATCGATCCGACCTATTCAGTCAAGCGGAATACTATTTTCATGCAGGTGATTTTCTCGAAGCGCGTGGATTGTATAATCGTTTTATCAGCGAGTATCCTTCCGACCCAAATATTCCTTCGGCGTTATACAAATTGGGCCTACTGGATTTCAAGGCTCAATCTTACAGAACAGCATTGAATTATTTTGAACTGGTACTGGATAACGGTCGTGATCCCTATTTACTTCATCCCGCAGAGTTCAAAAGCGCCCAGTGCCACTTTTATCTGGAAGAATGGGAGACCGCACGAACCCGGTTTCGTAAAATTGTTCAATCGCATCCGGATGTGAATGTGAGGTGGGAGGGTATTTTGTACCTGGGTAAAATCGACGAGCGCCGTCTGGACTATGAGAATGCGGTGATCAAATTGGTTCATGTGTACCGGGATAGCGAGTTGCCCGAATTAAAATCGGAGGCCAAAAAACGCATTGAGGAAGTGATTGAGAAAAAATTGACCAAAGAACAAATGGTCTCGCTGATACGGATACATTCCACGGGTTTTCCGACCGATCTGCTGTTATTGAAGCTTCAATCTGTGTATAGGAATGAAGGCGACCGCAATAATTTTCAATCCACAGCAGAGGCCTTCATAAGCCAGTTCCCCGATCAACCGGAAGCGGAGAAGTTGAAGGAAGAATTGAAAGCGTTACGGTCCAATACGAAAATTGGGATCAAGGTAGGCGCTTTGCTTCCTTTGACCGGAAAGTATGCTTTGACAGGCCAGCAGGTTTTGCAGGGCATTCAATTGGCCTGGAACCAGTTGGAGAGCGCGGATCAAAAGAAAATTTTTCTGGAAATAAAAGATACCGGTGATTCTCCATCCATTTCAGAAAAGATCAAGGAGATGGCTGCTGACCCCTTTATGGTATCCATTTTGGGTCCGGTGTTTAGTAATCAGGTAAAGGAAGCCGCTCCTATTGCTGAATCGTTTAAAATTCCTGTTTTTTCACCCACCGCTTCTACACCCGGCTTGGCTGATCTCAGTCCTTTTATTTTCCGGAATGCATTAACCAAGCAAAACCAGGCGAAATACCTTGCCGAGTATGCGGTCAATGAGTTGGGACTTCGACGTTTCGTTGTGTTGTATCCGGATAAAAAGTACGGGATCGAATTGAAAGATGACTTTGTTCGCGAAGTACAATCCTTGGGAGGCCAGGTGGTTTCCATGGTTTCCTATGATCGGAATCAAACCGATTTCAAGGAACAAATTTTAATGATTGGGGGAATGACCGATAACAAGTTGAAAAAGCTTTCCGAACAGAGTCTTCAGAATTTGGAGAGAAACAGGAAAAAATTAAAACGCGTCCCACTGTCTGAACCGCGCCTGGAAGTTGAAAACTTTGATGAGGATGAAATCGAGAGTATGAAGATTTCATTGCAACTGAATTATGACGCCCTTTTTATTCCAGGTCTTTTTGACAAAGTGGGACTGATTGTCCCTCAATTGGTATTCTATAATATTGTGGACTTAACCTTTCTTGGGGCTAATGGTTGGAACTCACCTGAATTGGTCAAAAATGCGGGACGTTATTTGAAAAAGGGATACTTTGTCGATGGTTTCTTTGCACAATCAGATGACCTCACCGTACAGAGGTTTGTAGAAGACTATCGTTCAACCTTTGCGGAAGAACCCAACATTCTTTCGGCGCAGTCTTATGATGCGGCGCGAATCCTGTTTCAATTGATTCAAAGGGGAAGCAAGAATCGCAAGGACATTAAAGAACGTTTGTTTGCCGTGCGTGACTTTCCGGGCGTGTCAGGAAAAACTACCATTCTTTCATCTGGAGAATCCGAAAAATCCCTGTTTTCCCTTATCATCCAGGGAAACCAGATCCGGCAGGCTCAGGATTAAGCAACCCTTGTGAGATCAGAAATTGTTAGCCATTATGGACTGTGACGAATTGATGTCTTTTTCCGGGGGATGATCGGTCAGGAATACCTCAAACTTGGAATTCCCATTATTTGAAGTAACCGCTTTGCCCGTTTCCGGATTGATTTTGTAAAAGCTGACTTCTTTCGAAATGGGAAAATCCTGAATGGGCAACCCCCCAAGCGCCGCCTGCATGTATTCCAGCCAGATCGGAATCGCGGTGCGAGATCCGGTTTCGTTGACTCCCAGAGGCTCATCGACATCTTTTCCGACCCAAACTCCTGTGATCAGTTCCGGGGTGAATCCCAGAAACCAGGCGTCCACAAAATCATTGGTCGTTCCGGTTTTACCCGCTACGGGGCGATTGAGCGCCTTCACCTTGCTTCCGGTTCCTTCATTTACCACACTTTGCATCAGGCTGGTAACCAGGTAGCCGACTCCACTTTTGAGGACCTGCTCTACCTCAGGTAGCGGCTGGTAAATCACCTGGCCCTTTCTGTCTTCAATATATCTGATGGAGACGGGCTTGATCCGTTTGCCTAAATTGGCGAAAACAGAATAAGCTGAAGTCAATTCGAACAGAGTCAGGCCGGAAGAACCCAGAGCGATGGACAGGTTGTCCTCCATGTGGCTGGTGATACCGAATTGTCGTGCCAAACTGATAGCATTCTGAATTCCAATACTTTGTAATAGCTTGATTGTTACGACATTCCTGGAATGGGTCAGAGCGGTTCGAAGTGATGTCGGACCATAAAATTTCTTTTCAAAATTGGCAGGTTTCCATTTGTCAAAGTCATGTTCGTTTTCTTTGAAAATTACCGGCGAATCAATGATGATGCTTGCAGGAGTGAATCCTTCTGAAATAGCTCCTGCAAAAATTATGGGTTTGAAAGCAGAACCCGGTTGGCGGATGGCCTGAACGGCGCGATTGAACTGGCTTCTGCCAAAATCATATCCCCCGACCATTGACTTGATATGGCCTTTTCGGTCCAGGCTCATCAAGGCCCCTTCCACCTCCGGTTCCTGTTCCAGGGCCGCACGCCAACGTCCGTCTTCCCGCACATCCAGTTTTTTGACCCAGATGACATCACCACGGGTTAGGGCATTTGAAGGATGTTTGATTTTAGCCCATCTGCCATCGAGTTTGATGTTGGGTTTGCGCGCCCATTCCATATCGCTTATATTGATAATTCCTTCTCCGGAACTCATCAGCACCAAAACATCCTGATCATCTACATCCAGCACCACGCCGCGCGAAATGTTGTGTGTTTCATTGTAGTCATTGGAGCCCTCTTCATTGATTCGGGAGACATATTGTTGCAGTTCATAGAGGTCTTCACCGACGCTGATGCGGTCGATGGGACCCCGGTAGCCATATCGTTTATCGGCTACTCGCAAATTGGTTCTAATCGCACCTTGGGCAACTAATTGGTTTTTGAGATTTAAGGTAGTGAACACCTTCAAGCCGTCGCGATAAACTTTTGAACTGCCATATTCATCCTGAATAAACTGGCGAATGTATTCCACGAAATAGGGTGCTTTGTTCAGCTTGTCTGAAATGCCGCCGAGACGAATATTAGTTTTTGTCAGAAGTTCCATCTCTGCCTGGGAAATAAAATTGAGTGTCGCCATTCTGCGAAGGGCATGGTTTCTGCGTGCGGTTGCTTTTTTGAGGTTTCTATAAGGAGAATAATTGTTGGGGGCCTTGGGTAATGCCGCTATTAGCGCACATTCCTCCACTGCCAATTCCTCCACATGTTTACCAAAATAAGTTTGCGCCGCGCCTTCCACACCATATGCTCCGTGACCGTAATAAATCTGGTTCAAATACATTTCAAGTATCTCTTCTTTGGTAAAGATCATTTCCAGGCGGACCGCCAGAATGGCTTCTCTAATTTTTCGTTCCAGGTTTCGTTGGGGAGTGAGGAAAAGGGTTTTTGCCAACTGCTGAGTGATGGTGCTTCCCCCCTCGACAACGTGACCCGCTTGAAAATTGGTAATCATTGCACGGAAAATGGCTTTAGGATCGATCCCGAAATGAGAGTAGAAATTGGAGTCTTCCACAGCGAGGGTGGCTTGTTTCAATTGCCGGGGTATTTTTTCTGCAGGAACCAGTATGCGTTTCTCCACATAGAACTCGGCAATGAGCTCATCTTTTTCCGAATATAATTGAGTGATGATATTGGGATGATAGTTTTTTAAAACCCGTACATCCGGAAGATCCTTCGAGTATTTGAAATAAATGTATCCCGCCCCGATAAAACCAGCCAGAGTACAAATCAGAAAAAGTGAAATCCCACTGATCCAAAGGAACCTTAGAAAACCTCTGCTTTTCCTGGGTTTTCTGGCACTTTTGGGAGGAATTTTTTTGAATGTTCTGGGTTTTTTCTGGGTCATCTGGTTATTGCGTTCCTGGTGGAGGGATTAAAAAGTTGTGGAATGAGTTTGGGGGAATGAGAAGTATATTCTACGTCCGTCCTTCCTCAAGGTCTATGAGTTCCACCCACGTCTTGATGTCAGTACGGGCAGGATTGATTTTTGCAAGAAGTTCCTTGAACTTCTTCTGTTTTTCCGGTGTTTCAGGAGCTGTTCCCAAAAGCTTAATATTGAGGTCAAAAATTTCATTGGCTTCCTTGTTTTGAAGCAGGTCCTCGATCCATTCGGTGATTTCAAAATCCTCTTTACCCATTATGGAATTGGAAAACGTGTCACTATCCAAGTTAAGAAATTCAAGGATCATGTTATCCAAAGGGCAGGGAAAAATGTACTCCCCAAGTTGGCCATTCATTTTAGCCCTGGCTTTATCCACCATTCTTGGAACCTGAACCAGGCCTCCAAACGTGGCTTTGGGGCTTCTCGGAAAGGCTGTTGTTAAATCCATAGAGGTTAGAATATTGTTGAGAAATGAATCAATCCAGTCGAACCCGGCTCAATTGTCTGAACAGTTTGGATTTCTTCACAGCATTAGCTCCTTCGGTACCGATTTCGTTTCTAAAAAGGTCGAGGGTACTTAGCTTGGGGAAATTTTCCGATTCGGCCAGAATTTTTGCGCCTTCCTCACCAATCTTGTTAAACTTCAAGACAAGCTGGTCGAGTTCCTGAAAGTTTTTTGAATTGGCCAAAGCTTCCGCCCCTTTGGGGCCAATGAGGTTTGATTTCAAATTCAGGGTTTTTAAATTTTTCAGGTGAGGCGACTCGGCAATGGCCTTCGCACCTTCATCGGTGATTTCGTTGTCTGAAAGTTCGAGCACCGTCAATTTGGCAAGCGACTCCATATTAGCAAGTTTTGCAGAGCCTTCGTCGCCTATTTTCAACAATTCCAGGTTGAGTGATTTACCATCGTTTTCAAGCTTTTTATTTATCTGGTTTTCCAGGTTATCAACAGAAGTATCGTCCATGTAACCGGATTCCCTCAGCTTTGCGTTCTCAAGTTTCTTTATTCCTTTTTCCATAGTTCCTTTTACGTGTTAGCATTCCAGTTCAAAATAGGTTCATATTATCATCTTGAATATATCATCTTGAATACAAGTGTATTGAATTTTGCAACAGCATTCAAGTGCAGATCGATATAGGTCTGAGGCTTTTTACTAGGTTTTTATCAAGGCAATCCTGGCAAATCTATGAATTCATCATATGAAGATCGGCTCAATGGAGTCGTTGATTACCATAACCAGACAAAGCATCATTTTCAACAATACGCACGCAGTCCGGGATATATGGACTGGGCCAATCAACCGGACCCTTTTCGCAAGTTTTCCGGGGCTCCTATTACTTACTTATCGACCATTGTGAAGGATGAATCCCCTCCTTTTCATAAACTGTTGTCTGGAGTAGATAATGTTGAACCACTGGATGTTGGCAGTGTGTCCCGGTTTCTGGATCTCTCCCTATCTATATCCGCATGGAAGCAGGCGGGTGAATCGCGCTGGGCTTTACGCTGTAATCCGTCGAGCGGAAATCTTCATCCGACGGAAGGCTATCTGGTTCTGCCATCATTGGAAGGCATTCACACCGCGCCTGGTGTACACCATTATTCCCCTCTGATTCACACGCTGGAACGAAGAACTGAGTTTAGCTTGGGTCTATGGAACACGCTTGCAAAGGATTTTCCGGAGGATTCCTTTTTCGTTGGACTGACCTCCATTCATTGGCGTGAGGCCTGGAAATATGGCGAGCGGGCGTTCCGATACTGCCAGCATGATATTGGGCACGCCTGGGCCGCGCTAAGGATCGCCGCAGGGGCATTGGGGTGGAAATTGGTTTTGCTGGGGGATGTGGATGATTCATCAGTCGCCAGTTTACTTGGAATTGATAGAGATGAAGATTTTGCAGATGTTGAAAGGGAGCATCCTGATTTGCTTGCGGTGGTTTTTCCACAAAACAACGAAGGAAAAATACCCCAGTTTTTAAGCATGGATTGCATCAAGGATATCTCTTCCGGCAATTGGTTGGGTCAGGCCAACCGATTGAGTTCGCAGGAACGGGTTTGGAACATTATTGAAAAGGTCAGCGAGGATGCAATCAAACCCGAACTTTTATCTTCAAATGCACGGGTCAATATTGTAAGTAGACAATCTATCTCCATCGAACCAGCCCCTTTGCAAAATAAAAAAATGACCAGCAGACAAATCATCCGGCAAAGAAGGAGTGCGGTTTCTTTTGATGGAGTCACCCATATTACTTCGGATCAGTTTTATCTCTTGCTCTCCATGCTCAATGTCGAAAATGAATCGCCCTTGCTTCCATGGGATTCCGTTCCTTGGTCTCCAAAAATTCACCTGGCCCTGTTTGTCCACCGCGTTCACGGATTGAAATCAGGATTGTATATCCTGGTTCGTGATCGAGAAAAACAGGGATTGTTAAAGGATAAAATGAATCCGGAGTTTGCCTGGCAAAAACCGGAAAATGCCCCGGGTGGCCTGGGCCTGTTTTTGTTGCAGGAAAGGAACTTTCAATCCACTGCAACCCGGGTGAGTTGTAATCAGGAAATTGCCGGAAAAAGTGCTTTCAGTTTGGGGATGATATCGGAATTTATTCCAGCCCTGCAGGAAACCGGCGCCTGGTTTTACCGGCGCTTGTTTTGGGAATCGGGCCTGGTCGGGCAAATGTTGTATCTGGGTGCTGAATATATAGGGGTCCGGGGCACCGGAATCGGCTGTTATTTTGATGATGCCATGCATGACGTACTGGGTATGACTGATAACACTTTTCAAAGCCTGTATCATTTCACCCTTGGGGGACCGGTGGATGATTCTCGCCTGTCCACACTGCCGGCTTATCCCTGGTCTTGTGATTTGCAAGCTGGTCGATTTCCCAATCGAAAAGGACTCATGAAAGATAATGCCAGCGTTGCAGGGACCAAACTTCTTAAGGAAAACTCCGTCCTTCTCCATCATGCCCAATCCTTGTCCAGAATCGGATTCGGGCCACGGCCCGGTTCGGGAACAAAGCCGGTTCCCTGGAAGAATTGGTTGGAGCTTTTTGACAGTCCTTACAATGTGTTCGAGTTCAGTCCGGATAAATGTGATGGCCAGGACGAAGTACTTGCAGGCCAGGCATTGAACCGCTGGCAGAAGGAATACCGTGGAGATGTGAAAGGATGCTGGTTTCTGTCCCGCGCCGGTTATATTGGCGGGAATCAAGGGGCCATGGTCGATACCTTGAATTCACGTGACCAGGGCTTCAAGAATATTATTTCCCTTCAGGACGGCATGAGATATTGCATCGATCCGCAGTTCCTTCGGGATCAAATTGAGCGGTCGAGGCAACGACTCGGACTCGACGGCATTGATGCATTTTTGATTCGTCTTCCAGAGGACCTTGCAGAACATTGGAGCCGTATGGAAGCTCTGGAAAATATTCGCACCGCATTCGCTTTTCTTCAGGACCAATGCGGTCAAGGCATTTTACGATCTTTTGGTTTATCTCTGTCGCAAACGTCTCCAAACCGTTTGCCCTGGGTTCATTCTGTTTTAAGTCAGGTTGCCCAGGAGAGAAAAGTATTTCCAGGTTTTGAACTTTGTGAAGTGCCGGGAATTTTTTCAAACCCTGAAGTATTTAACTTGGAAATCGAGGGCACCTCAATAATTCGGCTTATCAAGGAAAATCGTTTGTTATGCCTGGCCACGGACCCATTAATAGTCAATGTCGAGGGGAACCCGATTCCCCTTCTCGAAGCTTCCAATGCGAATACCCATAAAGCGGATGTATGGAAGGCAGTGTTGAATATTCTGGAAGCATTGAAAAATTCAATTCATAGCCACAAGTTGAACGACGGTAGAACCCTTTCAGAAATATTGAAGCAGTCGAACATACCCTCACCCTTTGAGTTTCGCCAAAAACTTCAGGGTTTTCTTGAACAGGGTTTCCCCCAATCTGAACGATTGTCCCAGATGCAGGACACACTCCATGCGTCACTTTCGCAAATCAGGTTTTTGTTCGAACAGCTAATGAATGCAGGACTTGGCCAGGCGGATTGGGGGCAAGCTTCAATTGAAGCTATTGATGCAGGGATAGAAGAACTTATTCAAGCAATCGAGCAAATGAAACTTCTGCAAAACCAAAAAGTGTTAAATGTGGTAAGGGAGCAATTTTTTTCAAAAGCACCGGAAGGTAAAGCTTTGCAAACCTTGGCTCTTGATTATCTGTATGAGTCAGGTGTAGATTTTGTGTTTACTAATATGGAGCATCGGAGTTTGTTATCGACAAATTAATTAACCCAACGGATCACTTTATATTTAGTTTTTCTATTAAGGCAGTTTTCCAGTCGAATACATAACGGGCTTTGTCGTTTTGGGTCGCAGTTACCAGTTCCTGATAATAATCCGGGTCTTCCAGGCAACGTGCTAATTTCATCGCAAGTTCCTCAGCGTTGGTTGGGTCAAAATGTTGTTCGGGATTTCGAATTACTTCCATGCTTTCAGGAATGGCGCTGATCAGGCAGGGGATCTTGCAGGTGGTAGCTTCCAGCAAAGCTTCCGACATCCCTTCCCGCAAGGAAGGCAAAACAAAGACATCCGCTCCCTGAACCAATGCAAGCACATCGCTTCTCCAGCCGGTAAAAACAATTCTGTCCTTGCAATCCAGGGACTCGGCTAGAATTTCCAGTTCAGTCCTTTGTTGGCCCTCTCCTATGATTAAAAGTATTGGATCCCTTGATGAGATTTTTGAAAAAGCGGTGGTCAACAATTCCACATTTTTGTGAGGCTCAAGAATTCCCGAAGTTGCGATGATGAAGCTTTTCGAGTTCAAGGAAAATTCATCGAGAAGTTGTTTTCTCTGTAAAGTTTTATCGAATGGAGGGTCTTCCATATTATTGGGTAGAACGTCAATTCGTTCCGCCAACCTTCCATAAGCTTCTATCCAGGCATTGCGGCTTCCGTGCGAATTTGCCAGAAGTTGATCAGAAAAATACAATCCGCCGGCCTCAAGTCCGCTTTCCAACCACTTAAGAATAGTCAGACTGTCCCTGCAGTCGGTGTTGAAAGTGGGTTTCGACCATATAAAAGTCAATCCAGGAATCTGGGTCAATACCTTCAGGGGAAGTCCTA
Organism: Nitrospina sp.; assembly: GCA_024648695.1. Classification (GTDB taxonomy): domain Bacteria; phylum Nitrospinota; class Nitrospinia; order Nitrospinales; family JACRGP01; genus JACAVV01. Next base: position 16,732 of record JACAVV010000023.1, on the reverse strand, counting down.
CCCAGGCATACAGGGGGGAGACGGAGGACAGAAGACGGATTCGATATTTCATTCCAACAAACAAAACGAACCAGGGAGAGAACAAAAAAAAGTACATCCAAAACCAGAGAGATTGAGTGGTTTGGAAGGGGGAGGGGAGAATATGCGGAATCAGATTGGAATGATTATAGGGATAGGCTTCCACAGCAACATAGTGGACTTCCCAACCCTGGTCCAGATAGGCTCGAACCGAAAGATCCATACGTTTGCAAAACCCACCCGGCTTGTGTTTGTAGTATACCGTCAGGACATTAAAGGATCGCGCCATTGAGATCCTTTAGAGCATAGAATGAATTGATCATGAATTATTTTGTTCAGCGAGAATACGCTTGTAAAGGTTTAACAACTTTCGGGCTTGATCGTTCCACGTTCCATAATGATTGGCAATAGTATCCAGAGCCCCCTTTGACAACCTGTTATTGAGAGAAGGATCTTTAAGAACCTCATTGATTTTTCCCGCCAGTTCTACAGAAGATTCCGGTGGAACCAGCAACCCATTCACTCCGTCCCGAACCATTTCCGAAAGACCGTTCACGGGTGTCGAGACGATGGGCAAACCGCATGCCATGGCCTCCAAAATAACATTGGGACTGCCGTCGCGCAAACTGGGAAGTGCAAACACATCGGCAGATTGCAACCATTTCGGTATAGCGGCATGGTCCTGCGTACCTGCGAACATCACGCGCTCTTTCAGGCCTAATGATTGTACTTGTTTTTCCAGAGAGGATCGTAATTTGCCATCCCCAACAAAAACCAACTGCATGGATGGCTCATCCCTTAAAATGAAGGGTAGGGAATCGATCAAATATCTTTGGCCTTTGCAGTCGATCATTCTTCCTACAGTTATTATTATTTTCTTGTCGGGGTCCAGTCCCAATTCCTTTCTTGCAAGACTACGGTCGCCCGGCGCAAAGCGGTTCAGATCGATTCCATTAGGAATCACTTCGATGCAAGCCTCGTCAATGCCGTGGTCAACCAGGAATTTTTTAAATTGGAAACTTTCGCAAACAATCGCATTGGCTTGAAATAATATCCGTTTGAAAAACCAGGACAATACGGGCAATCTTAAAAGTACCGTGTCGCTTCCCCAAACATGAATCACCAAAGGAATTTTTCGCATCCATTTCAGCAAAAGTCCAGCTGGAGTGCTTACAGACCAAAAAGCCTGGACAATATCAGAATTGGTTGATGCTTTTAATGCATTAAGGGAAAATGACAGCAGGAATCCTGGCAGTAAAGCCAGCCTGAATTTGTTCTTACTGATTTGATCCGGCATGCCGTCGCCATAAGCGAGGGTTTGGCACCGTGCCGGGAAAGCATATCGAAAATGATGGAGGGTTGCCTGGGACCAGGAGCTTGAATTCATCCTGACATCATGGGGAGCCACAACAGTTACCAGGCTTCCCGATGAAATCAAATGTTCCGCAAACTTGCATACGAAGGAACCGGCGAAATCACCTTCCCATCTGGGATAGGATGTGGTTAAAAAACAAACTCTGGGAGAAGAGGGCGGATTCCTGGTGTCCATGAAAACTAATTCAGTTTTCCCAGGCCGAAGGTTTCGCGAAACAATCCTTTCACGACAAACATAATATTCTCTTTCCTCTCCGCAAGGCGTCGTAAGGTATACGGTAGCCAGGATTTACCGAATGGAACGTAGATACGAACCTGATATCCTTCTTTCAGCAACTGCTTTTGCAAATCTCTGCGAACCCCGTACAGCATTTCGAAATAAAAGGTTTTGGGGTCGATGTTTTCTGCTTTAATGAAAGACAAAGCGTCCCGGATTAAAATTTCATCGTGCGTGGCGATGGCCGGAATGAATCCCTCCTTGAGTAGAAGAAACATCAGAGAGCGAAAGTTTTTGCGGATGTCATCCATCGACTGATAGGCCACATTGGGTGGTTCCTTGTAAGCCCCCTTGCACAGTCGGACGGATATGCCACGTTGCACCAAATCCTCTACATCCCGCTCGGTTCGAAACAGGTAGGCTTGTACCGCCTGTCCCAGATTTTTATAAGTTTCATGCAGTTCTCTGGATAGGTCCAGTGTTCTTTGCGTGTAATCAGACCCTTCGATATCAAAACGTACTGAATGATGTTTTGCGGATTGCAAAATTTCACGAATATTGTTTTTGCAGAGATCCGGATCGATATCGAGACCCATCTGGGTCACCTTGATCGAAAGATCGAGCGGCCAGGAGACATCTTCAATTTTTTTTAACAAATCCAGATATTCGCGTTTTGCGTTTTCGGCTTCTTCAGCTGACCTCGTATTTTCGCCTAAAATGTCAACCGTTGACAAAAATCCCGAGTGGTTCAATCCTTTGATTGACTTTAGGGCTGTCGGTAAATCCTGACCGGCAATAAACCGTTTTGCGAAAGGGTAGAGTAGTTGCATTGTCCTTAGCCTCCAAATTTGAAACCAGAACCTTTACTTTAATAATATATATCTCTTAAGAAAAAATTAAAGTGAATTCGGAAAAAATTATTGATCTCCAGAATGCAATTAAAATTGAAAGCTTAATCTGAAACCGAGCCTCCAGGATTGACTTTACTGTTCCGGGAATGTCCACACTCAGCAATTTGCATTTTTTTGTTTAGAGCAGTCTTAAAGAAATACTACTTGAATAGCCGATAGGTGGACTGATTCTGAGAATAGATTCTATGAAAATAATATTCCCAAAAAAAGGCGCCCCATGGGACCGTCACAAAACTACGGCAAATACTTTCTAAATTTTCGAAGATATTTTTTAATAAAAAAACCCGAATGCCTTTCAGGATGTCAAGATATAGAAAATAGTTTTTAAGGTTTAGGGACTGGATGATGGAGAAAATAACTCCATCATTAGCGGTTCATTTTTACCGCAGGTCGGTGAAACGCTTGTCTTTCATTTCCTGGGGCAGGGTAGGGGCTAACTCAAGGGCTTTTTTCATGTGGGGCAGGGATTGTTCCCAGCGCTCAAGTTTCATATAAGTCAAACCAAGCAAATAACAGAACACCGCGTTATTGGGATCCAGTTGGATGGAGCGATGTAGAGGTTTCAATGCTTCCTTGTAGCGGTGAGTCTGGTAAAATGATAAGGAAAGAAAATAATGAATCCAGGGATCGTCCGAATTATTGGTCACTGCGATTTTATAATGCTCGATGGCTTCCTGATGCAGTCGCATCGCCGCTTTGGATAAGCCAATTTTGAAGTGCGCCGCGGAATGTTTGGGGTTCAGTCGCAGGGTTTCCTGAAATTCCCGAATCTTGGCCTCGTGTTGACCCAATGCGGCGTACGCCATGCCCAGATGAAAATGGGGGTCCGCCTTTTTGGGTTGCAGGTCTAGAGCTTTATTGAGGGGAGCCAGAGCTTGCTGATATTCACCGTTTTTTAAATTGTACAATCCCAGTAAGGATAGCTTGTTGATGTCTTCGGGATTTTTTTTAAGTACACTTACGAGAGAGGTAACTTTGGTTGCTTCGATTTCGGCGTGGCTTTTGGGATAAGCAAAGATACTGAACAGCAGAATAACGACTGTGAGAGAGAACTTATTCATAATTTTAGTTGCGTCCCTTGTTAATAATATAACGAGAATGGAACAGGATGTAAAGTTCGTTCAACTAAGGCTAAAAATATCAATAAGTTGTATAATGTTATAATTTGATGCCGCTTTTGGAATTACCTTGATTTAGGTAAAAGCGGGGTCATAGGAGGTTCGCATGAATGATAAATTGCCCAAATCGGCAGGGGGTTGGGGCGCGATTTTGTATTCACTGAAACTTTCCAGAAAGGCTGGGGTTACGGGAATATTGCGATCGCTTTTGTCGAAAAACAGTTGCAAAAGTTGCGCTTTGGGAATGGGAGGACAAAAGGGCGGTCTGGTAAACGAAAAGGGTCATTTCCCCGCGGTATGTAATAAGTCGTTTCAGGCGCAGGCTTCGGACATGCAGGGGGCGATAGACTCACGGTTTTTTGCCGAAAACGATCTGGATGGTTTGAGATCCTGGACACCGCGTCAACTGGAAAGGTCGGGTCGATTGGTCCAACCACTCTACGCCGCAGAAGGTGCCAGCCATTATCAGCCGATTTCCTGGGATGAAGCTTTGCAAAAAATTGAGGCTCGAATCCGGTCGACCCCCCCCGAACAAAGTTTTTTCTATTTCAGTGGGAGGTCTTCAAATGAGGCGGGATTCTTATTGCAATTGTTTGCGCGTATGTATGGCACCAATAATGTGAACAATTGTTCTTACTATTGTCATCAAGCCTCCGGCGTGGGCCTCACGCAAAGTCTTGGAACGGGCACGGCTACGATCAATCTGGAAGATCTGGATCACACCGATTTGATATTTCTATGGGGAGCCAACCCGCCATCCAACCATCCGCGCTTCATGCACATCCTGATGGAAATCCGGCGCAGGGGAGGGCGGGTGATTGTGGTCAATCCAGCGCGGGAACGTGGACTGGAAAACTTTGCAGTCCCTTCCGATTTTCGAAGTTTGCTGTTTGGTTCGGAAATCGCCAGCACCTTCATTCAACCTCATATCGGAGGCGATATTGCGCTTGGCAAGGGAATTGCGAAAAGCCTGTTTGAACTGGCCGAAAGAAATTCCCAAATTCTGGAATCCGATTTCATCACTGCCAACACGGAGCATTTTGAAGCGTATCAATACCAGATCCAACAAACGTCCTGGCAGGACATCGAATCCGAATCGGGGGTGCCTCGGTCAGATATCGAAGATATAGCCCAACAATACGCATCAGCAAAAAACGTTGTGTTCGCCTGGGCGATGGGACTCACCCATCATGCGCATGGTGTGGGTAATGTGCAATCGCTGGTCAATCTGGCGCTTTTGCGCGGCATGGTGGGACGGCGTCATGCGGGACTGCTTCCTCTGCGCGGTCACAGCAACGTGCAGGGGATCGGATCGGTAGGCGTGACGCCTCAATTGAAGAAAGCGTTTTTCGACAACCTGGAATCGTATTATAAAATACGTCTACCCACAGGAAAGGGTATGGATACTCTGGCTTGTATGGAATCGGCAAACAAGGGGGAAATTGATTTTGCCTGGAATCTGGGAGGTAATTTGTACGGGTCGAACCCCGACGCCATGTTTGCCCAGAAGGCACTCCGAAAAATCGGTTTTGTGCTCTACATGAACACCACTCTCAATCAAGGCCATTTTCGTGGTATGGGTAAGGAAACTTTGATATTGCCCGTTTTGGCACGAGACGAAGAACCGCAGGCGACGACTCAGGAAAGCATGTTCAATTTTGTTCGCATGAGTGACGGCGGACACGCCAGGCATTCGGGTCCGATGAGCGAAGTGAATATTATTTCCGCCATCGCGCACAGAATTTTTCCCGAAGGCCCGATCCCCTGGCAGGAGTTGGGAAAAACTTCCAATATCCGAAAAGTGATTTCAGGCGTGATTCCCGGATTCGAAAGCATGCAATCCATAGACGAGACCCGGAAGGAGTTTCATATTTCGGGCAGGATCTTGCACGAACCGCAATTTGCAACGTCCAACGGGAAGGCACGGTTTACTGTTTGTGATTCGCCGGATCTAAAATCGAACTCTAGCCGATCGTTCAAATTGATGACCGTTCGTTCCGAAGGCCAGTTCAATACCGTCGTGTATGAGGAATTTGATAAATACCGGGGTATAGAATCGCGGGATGTAGTTTTGATGAATGCGGAGGATATTCAGCGATTGGGATTCAGGGAAAATGATCGGGTGCGCGTTCAGAACGATGTGGGAGCGATGGGAAACTTGAAGCTCCTGGCGTATCCGATCAAGTCAGGAAATATCATGATGTATTATCCTGAGTCCAACGTCCTGGTTCCGCGCCAGATTGATGAGCAATCCAGGACGCCGTCCTTTAAGTCGGTGGATGTGGAAGTGATGAAGGAGGGGTGATAATTTCCTAAGGTTTTTTATTTAATCGCATGGCAGGCCACTTCGGTATTATTCTTTACCAGGCTTTCGGGATAAACGTTTTTGCATTTTTGCCGCAGTTCGGATCCCTCAGGTTCGTTCAGGTAAATAGGGCATCGTGGATGAAAGAAGCATCCGCTGGGCGGTTTTAATGGAGAGGGAACATCACCTAAAAGCGTGTCAAAGGGTTTGCGTTCTTTCAGGCTGGGCACCGCCGCCAACAGCGATTGGGTGTAGGGGTGTTGTGGCGATTTGAATATATCCTCCACTTCCGCGTATTCCACGATACGGCCGAGATACATGATGGCCACTTTGTCCGCCATGTATTCCACCACGCTCAAATTGTGCGTAATGAACAGGTAAGTCAATTCCCGGCGTGATTGCAATTCTTTCAGCAAGTTTAAAACCTGGGCCTGTACGGATACATCCAGGGCGCTGGTGGGTTCGTCCAGCACAAGGAACTCCGGTTCCAGGATCAGGGTCCGTGCGATACTGATCCTTTGCCGTTGTCCACCCGAAAACTCGTGAGGGTAGCGGTCCATAACGGAGGGGCCCAGTCCCACTTCCTGCAATACCTTTATCACCGCTGAATTGATATCTTCGCTGGACATGTCCGGGTAATGGACCTTCAGTCCCTCGCCAACAATATTATCGATGGTCATGCGCGGAGAGAGGGATCCGAATGGATCCTGAAAAATGATCTGAAGGTGCCTGCGAAGTTTTTTGAAGTCTTCCTTGTTAAAACCCAGAATATTCTGGCCCTGGTAAATCACCTCGCCTTTCACTTCTCGATTGAGACGCAGAATCGATTCTCCCAGTGTTGTTTTTCCGCAACCTGATTCCCCCACCAGCGCCAGGGTCGACCCTTTTCGGATCGTGATGGAAATATCATCCACCGCTTTCACGTAGCCTGCTACCCGTTTAAAAACTCCCTTGTATAAGGGAAAATGAGTTTTAAGGTCACGCACCGTAATCAGGTTTTCCTGACTGGTTGGTTTGGGGGGGGAGGGCAGACGGTTATTTTCGAACACAGGGTTTTCCGTTTCCGCATTTTTCAATAAATGGCACGTGATCTGGTGTCCGGGAGTGGGCGAATACACCTTACTCTCTTCCTTTCGGCATACGTCCATCACATAGGCGCAACGCTCCGCAAACAAACAGCCCTTGCCGTATTCCGTGGCAGGCGGGACCATACCGGGGATGGTGTTCAACTGGAAATCGGCGTCTCCCGGTTTGGGAATCGAGTCGAACAAGCGTTGGGTGTAAGGATGCGTTCGATGTCCTAGCACCTGCTCGCGGCTTCCCTGCTCGGCAATTCTTCCTGCGTACATGATGCAAATTTGATCCGCCATTTGGTTCACAATTCCCAAGTCGTGCGTAATTAGAAGGATCGCCATGCCTGTCTCCTGCTGTAAATCTGACATCAAGCGCAGAACCTGGGCCTGAATGGTAACATCCAGAGCGGTGGTGGGTTCATCAGCGATAAGCAACTTTGGCTGGCAGGCGAGCGCCATGGCGATCATCACACGCTGTTTCATACCACCGGAAAGCTCGTGTGGAAAGCTGTCCAGACGTTTTTCCGGATCAGGAATCCCGACATGATCCAGAAGTTCCATAGCCCGTTGGCGGGCGGCACCTTTTTCCATTTGCCTGTGTAGTCTTAACGGTTCCTCCAGTTGGTTGCTGATCCGGTACAAAGGGTTGAGAGAGGTCATGGGTTCCTGAAAAATCATGGCGATATCGTTGCCGCGCAAGTGCCGCATGTCATCTTCTGTGCATTGCAGAATACTTTTACTATCGAAAAGAATTTCCCCTTCTGGGTGATACCCGTTTTCAGCAACCAGCCGCATTATGGAAAATGCAGTTTGGGTTTTGCCGCACCCTGATTCTCCCACGATGGCCAGGGTTTTGCCCTGCTCCAGGTCGAACGAAACGCCATTGACCGCTTCCGCTACCTTGTTCACTCCCACGCGAAAATGGGTCTTTAAATTTTTTACTTGCAGGAGCATCGGGATCAATCAGCCTTTCTGGGATCAAACGCGTTGCGGATGCCTTCACCGAAAAAGGTCAGAAGGGTCAAGGTGATTGTGAGCGTGAAAAATGTAGGTAAGAGGATCCATAAGGCATGCAGGTTGTTCTTCCCCTGCGCCAACAATTCCCCTATGCTCGGAGCCGGACTGGGAACACCGAGGTTTAAATAGTCCAGACTGACCAGGGCCAATATTCCGGCAGTGACTTCAAAAGGGAAAAAGGTGATTACCGGGGTAAGTGAGTTGGGAAGAATATGTTTGCGCATGATCTCAAAGTTGGAGACCCCCAAAGATCGCGCGGCCTTTACAAATTCCAGATTCCTGACTTTCAAAAACTCCGCACGAATGTAAGCCGCGATTCCCATCCATGCGGTTAAGTTGAGAATCAAAAACAGGATCAAAATCGAGGGACTCAAAAATGAACTCAAAATGATCAGGATAAACAGGCGTGGCATGGAGCCCCACAGTTCGGTGAAGCGTTGACCGATAAGGTCAATCCACCCGCCGAAGAAACCCTGAATTCCACCCAACAAACAACCGATGATGGTGCCTGAAATCGCGAGAGAGACACCAAAGATCATTGAGATTCGAAAACCGTACAGCAAGCGGGCCAATACATCTCTGCCCCGGTCGTCGGTACCCAGATAATGGCCGTCGACCCATGAAGAAGGAATGATGCTGTCGTTTACCTTACTTTTGGTCTTATAGGGGGCGGCTAATACTTCGCGTCCGCTGACGCTCGTGGTAGAGATATATTTGTAATCGTAGCGGATGGGCGGCCAGAGTATCCAATAGGTTTTGGGTTCGGTCGAAGTCGACGTTTTCTTTTTTGCTTCTTTGGTTGCGGGAACAGAGGTGGTATCCTCCTCAAAATCTTCAAAGTCATCAAGGCCCAGGGAAAAGGTATCCTCGTCTTCAAAATCGCCAAGATCAAAACCCCCATTTTGGAGGATCGGCTCTTCAATGCCCTGGACTATATTTAAAAAAGCCTGGGATTTGTAATCGGGTTCGATGTTACTGGTACCGCCAAAATCTTTTTCTGTGTAGTCAATTAAGACCGGAAAATACCACTTGCCCTCTACGGACATGATTAGGGGGCGTACATTACAAATGAATTCTGTCGGAAGGCTAAGAAAGAAAAAAAGGACCAGGCAAAGGAAGCTGTAATAAGCTCGTTTGTCTTTTTTGAATTTGGCCCAATTGGCCTTTAGTTCACGGTCTACTTTCATTCCGGTCATCCTTGCGACTCATCAAAGGAAATTCTTCGGTCGATAATCACATACATGATATCAGTCAATAATTGCCCCACCAGTCCCATCAAGGAAAATATGAACAGGTTGCCTAAAACTATGGGGTAGTCGCGTTGAATGACCGCCTGGTAAGAGAGCAGTCCGAGGCCATCCAGCGTAAAAATCTGTTCGATCAGGAGCGAACCGGTGAAAAACATGGCCAGAAAACCGATGGGGAATCCGGTGATCAGGGGAATGAGGGAGTTTTTTAAAACGTGTTTATAAAGGACCACATTTTCCGACAAGCCTTTGGCGCGGGCGGTAATGACGTATTGTTTACGCATCTCCTCCAGCATGGCGTTCTTGGTCAACATTGTTAACGTGGCGAAACTACCTATGATAAAACACAGCAAGGGTGCGGCGAGGTGATGTAGGTAATCGAGAAGTTTTTTCCAAAAAGGCCAGTCGGCATAGCCCACCGTTCCTTGAGAAGTGAGGCCGGAGAGAGGAATCAAATGCGCTATGGCGCCGTCCCCCGGACCGAATAAAACGATGAGGAAAATTCCCAGAACAAATCCAGGAGTGCTGTAGCCCACAAGGACGATAAAACTGCTGGCCGTATCGAATGGCGTTCCGTGCTTGACCGCTTTGGCGACGCCAAGAATGATGCAGATGATATAGGTGATGAAAAAACTGGTCACGCCTAAAGATGCTGAAACAGGCAGTTTTTCAACAATAAGTTCGAGGACCGTTTTATTGCGGTAAAATGAATCGCCAAATTTGAAAACCAAAAACCCTTCCCAGGAGTCGTAATTAAAGAAATTCTCCAAAAATGGCCTGGACGGGTCTTTGGGAGAATACCAAATGAAAGTTCTCAAATATCGTTCCCATAGAGGCCGGTCCAAATGGTAGATCTTTTTTAATTGCTCCATGTGTTTGGGGTCAAGTTCGCCCGGTTTGCGGCCCTGCTGGAGTGCGGCGCCCCCTCCGGCCTCGCCCATCACTCCCGAGTGGCCCCGGAGAAGCGATTTCATTTGGTCGATGGGTCCACCCGGAACAAATTGCACCACGACGAAGGTGATGGTGATGATGCCGATGAGGGTCGGGAACAGAAACAGCAATCTGCGAATGATGTAGCTGATCATCGTCGCTGGCTCAATTTACAGGGTTGCCAGCGGCGCGGGCGGCCTCCAGCTTTTTGACCTTGGCTTTGTCCCACCACCACCATTCGATAAAGTTATTCAATACCGGGGATTGGGATGCGTTGATTTTGGGCCGTGAAAACTTATTCCAATACACGACACGGTCGTAAGCTATGTACCAATGCGGAACCATGTAAAACTGATGGGTGAGGATACGGTCCATGGCCTGAATATTATCGACCAGTTCCTTTCGTGTTTTAGCTTTTACGATTTCTTCAATGAGTTCGTCGATAGCAGGATTCTCAATCCCAATATAATTGCGGGTTCCTTCCATTTTAGCCGCTTCACTTCCCCACATATAGCGTTGTTCGTTTCCGGGAGACCGGCTTTGCGGAAAACTGGCAACGATCATATCGAAATTGAAACTGCGCAGGCGCTTCTCATATTCCGCTACCTGCACCACTTTAACTGATGCATCGACACCAATTTTTCCAAGATTGTTTTTGTAGGGTTCGGTGATTCTGTTGAATGCAGGACTGACCAGAAGGATTTCAATTTTTAAAGGTTTTCCATCCTTTTCACGAAAACCGTTTTTCCCCACCTTCCAACCTGCTGAGGTTAGCAGTTTTTTTGCAATGGCAATGTTTTTATCGATTGGGATTCCCTGTCCGGGAGTTCCTACCGGTTTGGTGAGAGCCGTTTTTGGGATTGCTTTGGGATATTTCTTTTTTAAATCAAGCAGGATCTTTTTAACATTGCCCTCCGGTACTCCTTTGGCCTTCATCTCCGGATTGTTATCGAAATAATTTTCATTACGTGTGTATTGGCCATAAAACAGATTTTTATTGCTCCATTCAAAATCTAAAACCATGGCGAATGCCGCACGGACTTTTCTGGATTTAAAAATTTCCTTGCGCGTATTCATCGCATAACCCTGCATACCGGCCACACGTTTATGTGGAACCTCTTCGCGTATATAATAGTTCTTCTTTAAGAAGTCTCCTTTAAAATCGAGTGCCCAGTCGCGCGAACTGTTGACCATCTCGATATCGAAATCGCCGCCTTTAAACCCTTCGCGTTGCGCAACCGGATCCAGATAAATCTTCCAGGTAATGGAATCGAAGTTGTAACGTCCTTTATTTTTAGGCAGGTCTTTGGCCCACCAGTTGGGATTTCTCTTTAGGGTGATGAATTTTCCAAACTCATATTTGTCGACCATATAAGGTCCGCTACCCACAGCGATGTCGTCAAAATCCGAACCGAAATTCTTTTTGGGGTCCCCGTAAACATGCTTGGGGAAAATGATCATCTGTCCCGTAATTAAAGGAAGCTCCTGATTGAATATGGAGAAGGTGTATTTAACAGAAAGTTTATCCAGTGCGTCTACTTTTTTAATATCTTTAAAGTATTGTTTGAATACGGGGTGAAATTCAGGATGCTTGATCAAATCGAAGGAAAAAACGAAATCTTCAGCAGTGACAGGGGTTCCATCCGAAAATTTTGCATTGGGTCGAATGTGGTAGACCATCGACATTCTGTCCTCTGCAAGTTCAACCCTTTCTACCAGACTGCCATATTGGGAAAACGGCTCGTCATCGTCGCTGGAACTATCCATCGGTGTTTGAAACACCAAATTACCCACACCCGGAGCGATGACTCCCTTGAGGGAGGCGGGATTCAATTTAGTGAAGGCGCCAAAATCACTCAAAACGACATGACCGCCCTTTGGAGCCTTCGGGTTGGCATAGACGAAAGAGTCGGAGTCTTTATACTTAAGGCCATTTGGGCCATACAGAGATAAGCCGTGTTGTGCTTCTGCAAGTACCGGAGAACCGGACAAAATTAAAATTAGTGAGATAAGAAAGATTCGAATCATGAAAGAAACCTTAAGGAAGGAGAAATGGTTAGACGTATCGTTTTCTTTAAGTTTAGCACTATGAATATGGGGGAATCATCTAAAATTTGGATTGTTTTGATATCTTTTTGATTGTAAAAATATATTGAACACAAGGAGCTTCGAGTTTTCTTTATTCACATCATTTTATTAATTATGCAAGGTCGCTATATAAATTTAAACCCAAATTTTCTAGAGGAACGCGCGGAAGCCTTATACGAAATTTACAAAAGTTGCAAAGTCTGTCCTCATCATTGTGAGGTGGATCGTACGGACGGACAATTTGGGTTTTGCCAGCAGACGGATCGTTTGACTGTTTCTTCCTGTGTGCAACATTTTGGGGAGGAAATCCCGTTTACGGGATCACGTGGAGTTGGCAATATCTTTGTCACTTCTTGTAATATGAGATGCGATTACTGTCAGAACTTTGAGATTTCCCAAAACCGTTTGGGCACTGAACAAAGTTATGAGACCGTTGCCGAAGCAATGCTGGACTTACAGGGAAATGGAGTTCACTTTATCGGTTGGGTGTCGCCATCCCATGTGGTTCCCGGTTTGGTGAAGAGTTTGGCTTATGCACGTCGTAAGGGACTCACGCTTCCCATTATTTACAATACGAATGCCTTCGATTCGGTGGCCACCTTAAAGCTTCTGGATGGCATCGTGGATGTGTATTTGCCGGATTTGAAGTATTCGAAGGATGACGTTGCTCGAGAATATTCTCATATAAAAAACTATGTGGATCATTCGCGCGATGCGTTATTGGAAATGTATCGGCAAGTGGGGCCGTTGCGTTTGAATGAGGATAAAATGGCTGAAGGCGGACTGCTGGTTCGGCATCTCGTTTTGCCCGAAGGTTTGGCGGGAACCTGGGAGACGCTTTGTTTCATCGCGCTGGAATTGAGTCCGAAAGTGCCGATAAGTTTGATGAGCCAATACCGGCCCGTGCACAAAGCGCTTGACAAATTTCCGATTTCTAGGATGATCACAAGTGAGGAGTATGCTCAGGCCCTCAGGTTTGCTGAGGACCTGGGATTTGAAACCATTTATTGCCAGGAAATGAATGACGCCTTGCACAATCTTCCCGATTTTGGCAAGGATGAAAATCCGTTTCCTATGAAGCGACCCCATAACGAATCCATGGCAGACGGTCCGGGTTTGTAAAGTGCCTGATGCCTTTGGTTGGTGTGGGACCGTTTAGAGTTAATGCAGGATTTCGAGTTATAGAAATTATGACCCTTCCTTTTAAACTTCCACTCTAATCATATATTCCAGACTTATGAAACCCAGACGTACGCGGAAAATTAAAATAGGTTCTCTCTCTATCGGAGGAGATTCCCCTATAGCGGTGCAGAGCATGACCGCCACCCAAACAAAAAATATTCCAGCAACCAGTGAGCAGATTCGAATCCTTGAGGACGCAGGAGCGGATATCATTCGTATCGCTATCGATGACGAGCGGGACGTGGAATGCCTCAAAACGATTCGAAAAGGGACACGCAGTATTCTTTCGGTGGATCTTCAGGAAAACTATCGTTTAGCGCCAAAGGTTGCCCCTTTGGTGGATAAAATCAGGTATAATCCGGGTCACCTCTACCATTTGGAAAAGGACAAGACAATTCGCGAGAAGGTGGAGTTTATTGTTAACGCCGCCCGCGAAAACGACTGCGCCATTCGCATCGGGGTGAACTGCGGATCGGTCGACCCCGATTACAAAGCGCGGTTTCCCGACGACTCGATTCAGGCTATGGTCACCTGCGCTATTGATCATTGCCAGTTCCTGGACGAAATGGGATTTGAAAATTATTGTGTTTCCCTTAAGGATTCTGATGCAAGCAAAGTGATTGAGGCCAATAAGCGCTTTTCCGAGGCGCGGCCCGATGTGCCTTTGCATTTGGGGGTCACTGAGGCGGGCATGCCCCCGGAAGGGATTATTAAAACCCGTATTGCATTCGAACAGTTGGTATCTGCGGGAATTGGGGACACCATTCGCGTGTCCTTGACCTTGCCCAATGAAGAAAAAGGGCAGGAGATATCTGTGGGCCGTGAGATTCTTGAGGATATCAATCATGGGCGTTTCCGATCGGTTCCGGAAAATTTCATGGATACCCTGAACATCATCGCATGTCCCAGTTGTTCACGGGTCGAAAACGACAAGTTTGTGGAACTGGCGCAGGAAGTTCGACGTATCAGCAAATATGCCGAACAGTATAAACTCACGATTGCCGTTATGGGATGCCGCGTAAACGGACCGGGAGAAACGGATGACGCCGATTTGGGCCTGTGGTGCGGACCGGTGAGTGTGAATTTGAAGCAGGGACCGAAATTGCTGGGGTCCTTCACTTATGATGAGATTCTGGAAAAAGTTAAGAAGGAGATGGATCGCATTATTTCCGAGCGGTTCGGTTCTCTGCCGATCAATGTGACATGAGTTTGTTGTCAGGGAGTTTGTGAATGGAACTGGTAGTTGAAGATCTGGATGCCAAAAGGAAGAAGTTAAAGATCAAGATTCCTGAGGACGTGATATCCCAAAAGGTGAATAATGCGTACAAGCAGTTGAACAAGACCATCAAGGTTCCGGGTTTTCGCTCGGGTAAAATTCCTCAGAATATTCTTGAGAAGCAGGTACCGATTCAATCGTTTTCCGAAATGTTTCAGGAACTGATGCAGGAGTATTATGAAAAAGCCTTGAAAGAAACGGGATTCCAGCCGGCGGGTCAACCGGAAATCGATCATAGCGAATTGAAAGACATTAAAAAGGACAAACCACTTTCCTTTGCCGTGATTGTCGATATCAAACCAGAGATTAAATTGGGAAACTATAAGGGCCTGAAGTTCAAGAAAAAGGAATTCGAAATTACGGATGAAGAGTTGCAGGCTGGTATCGGAAAAGTGTTGATACCTCTGGGGGAATTTGAAGCTTATGACGATGATCATGAAATTCAACGGAACGATTTTGTAGAGATGGATTTCGAGGGTTCTCTTCGTGGTGAACCGTTGGAAGGTGGAAACGCCTACGGTTACCGCGTTCGCATCGGGGAAAAGAAAATGATCCCTGGATTCGAAGATCAACTGATCGGAAAAAAGAAAGGTGACCCGTTTGAAATTCAAGTGGTATTGCCACAAGACTGGGATAAAAAAATTCGTCGAGTGAGTATTCCTATCCCCGGTGCGGAGCAGGATGATGAACAGGACGTTGCCACTTTCAAGGTGCAGGTCAAGGATGTGCGAAAATTAGTACTGCCTGAATTGACCGAGGAATTGGTCAAGCGAAAAGAGATCGGTCTGGATTCGGTTGAATCGTTCAAGCAGAAAGTCAAGTTTGATTTGCAGACTTATAAGGAACATCAGGAAGAGATCCGTATCAAGGAAGAAATTTTCAATAAACTTGTTAAAGACAATAAGGCGGAGACGCCGGAGTCGATGATCAAGCAGGAATTGAGATACATGATTGAGGGAATGAAGTTTCAGATCACGCGTTCGGGAATGAAACTGGAGGATTCCGGTTTTGACGAAGAACGGGCCAAGGTGGAATGGCGGGAGAAAGCCATTTTCAATTCGAAGGGTTACATGTTGTTGGACGAGATCGCTCAGCAGGAAAAAATCCATGTGACGGAGTCAGACATTCAGCAGGAATGCGAACGCCTGGCGGAGGAAACTCAACAGGACGTGGCTCAGGTGCGCCAGAATATGGAACGCAATCGAGATAATATGCAGTTCACATTTTCAAAACTTCGCGGCCAAAAGGCTCTAAATTTTATTTATTCCCACTGCGAGTTTGAGTTTGTTAAGGATGACCCGGAAGAGGGAAAAGAAGCGGAGCAGATGGGTTGATTTCGTGGTCTGAATAAATTACGACGTATGGTAAAGAACGATGCTTAAATATGTAAGGGTGGTCAAGGAAGAGGATTTGCCTATGGGTAAATCCATCATCATTTGCGCTAAAAATGATGAAATCGCTTTGTTCAATTATAAAGGGAAGTATTTCGCGGTCGCCAATAAATGTCCCCATAAGGGAGCTCCATTAGGGGAAGGCAGGATTGAGGAAAGCATCTTGATTTGCCCCAACCACGAATGGCGATTCGATGTGGAAACCGGGGTTAGCATGCAGAATCCACTGCTTAAAACCAAAGTGTACCCGGTCAAAGTAGCCAAAGGATCGATCTGGGTCGGTTTGGAAAAAGAAGGTGACAAAAAGGCTTTGGGTACCGAAGCGAGAAAATTACCATCCTCCCTGAAATTCAATGTGCCAACCATTCAAAAACCCATCAACCCTGAAGAAGAACTCTAACCCTGCTATGCCTGGAGGAAGCTCCGGCCTATAACACCGGAAATGTTACGGAATGCTACTAGCCCCAATATTGCATGAGAAAAGGGTGGCGAATTCCCTTCAAGCCTTTAAAATAAGGCTGACTTGCCAATCAAAGAAAGGAATTCGCCGTGACAGATTGTACCTCTGAACAACTGGAATTTCCA
>JACAVV010000022.1:15000-80395 GCA_024648695.1 Nitrospina sp. | reverse complement strand
CCGAGATAAATTCAGGGGTAAAACGGGACAACATATACCCGGCATAAATCGAATACAAAAATTTATTACCTACTTTTTCAATCTTAAATTCTAAATTCCTCTAATTTCTCAATTTTTAGAGGTGCCCTTAATTCAAACCCAGCCCCAGTTTGCCGAAGCTCACAATAAATTGGCAACCGTTTTGTTTATGAAGCATCTTTATAAAGAATCGGTGGCCCAATGTGAGGAAACCCTGAAACTGAATCCGGGCCATTTCGGAGCCTTGAATGGACTTGGAATGTGCTTGTACAAACTGGGCCGATACGATCAAGCGCTTTCCAGCTTCAAGAGAGCTCTTGAGATACAACCCTACGCCGAAGCCAACCAGGTGTATATGCAACACTGTGTTAGAAAATTGAATTGAGTTCGATTTTTCTTAATAGCACACCAATTCTGAAGTGTTTTCTTTGTGTCACTTCAAACCGTCTCATTATAATTTATTGAATAAATTCTGAAGTAAATGGAATACAGTAAACTTTCCCCCGAGGAAATACAGCGGAAAACTTTTCGTGCCGATTTATGGAGAGGCGCCTGCCGAGGTGCTTTGACCACGGGAACCGGAACCTTCTCTCTTTTTATCGCCATCCGGTTTTTCGGAGCAGACGACACGGTGAAATCCCTTATCGCTTCATCTCCTTTCATGGGCATGTTTTTTTCTCTTCTGCTGGTTTCCTGGCTGTCCAAAACCGGCCTCAAAAAAAGTATATGCGGTGCACTCCCTGCATTTGTTTGTGGTATCGGGCTTATTGGATCGGCATTTGCCAACAGCCTTTTCGCCTTCACGATGTGCACCGTCCTGGCTTATATAAGCCTGAATTCCATGCTTCCCTTTTTAACCTCGATTTATTCGGACAATTATCCACATGCCAGAAGAGGCGCTTTTTTTTCCAGACCCCTTATGGTCACCGTGAGCGTTTCCGTCATTTTTGGTTACGTGGCCTCGCAAATTCTTGACCTTGATTTGAGCCTCTATCCCTGGGTGCTCGCCTTGTTAGGTGTGTGTGCATTTGGCAAAGCCCTGGCAATCTATTCAATGCCCTCCAACCCGATTGAGAATCATAACCACAACCATCCCTTCGAAAATCTCAAGTACATATTTCAAGACCGATTGTTCGGCTATGTATTACTGACCTGGTTTCTGATGGGTTTTGCCAACTTGTGGGTTTTACCCCTGCGCGTCGACTATGTGACCTCCAGTTCCTATGGAATCCAGGGTTCAGCATTTTTGGTGGCTTTGCTCACTTTGGTGGTTCCGGAAGGGTTTCGTTTCCTGTTCATTCCATTTTGGGCGAGGCTGTTTGATCAGATGAACTTCATCACCTTAAGAATCGTTCTCAATCTCTTGTTTGGCCTGGGAATCGCCCTTTACTTTGTATCCGAGAATCCCTGGATCATCGGTTCGGGCGCGGCCTTGATTGGAGCGGCCTATGCAGGAGGAAGCATCGCGTGGACCCTTTGGGTCACCAAATTCGCGCCGCCGGGAAAAGCCGCCGCGTACATGTCGGTTCACGTTTGTTTGACAGGCATTCGCGGAACGTTTGGCCCTGCTATGGGATTCTGGATGGTGGGCCTGATCGGTCCGATCCAGATCGGTTTCCTTTCCTTTTTCATGATGATCATAGCATCCGTCATGCTAATCCCGGAAATCAAGCACGCCCAGGAAAGGCTGGTTCCCAAAACCTTGTGAGCTCGCAGTCATTTGGTATAATGAATTGCGAAAACCGCTTAGATTACTTTCCATTTTTCTTTTAAGGTTTCGGGTATGACTTCGGATTCAAATGCCGAAAAAGGTGACGCTCCCAAAAATCTAATCTTTAATCCCAAGCAGACCTACAAGAATCTAAAGCCCAATATTCAGTCCGCTTTAAAGATTAACCTTCAAAAGGCCCAGATCCTTCAGGATTCTGCCACCGAAAAGTCACTTTTTCTCATTCAAAAAGAAAAGGCTCTGGAGTCGAACCGAGTCACTTTGGAGCAAAGCCATTCCGAGTTTCGGAAGGAAATGCAAGCCAGAGTAGATGCAATTGAAAAGGAGTACCAAACTCAATTGCAGTCGGCTAACAGTGAAATCCAGAAGTTGAAGGGAACCATTGACTCTTTAAAATTAGAGTCTGTTCAGTTAAAACAAAAAAACCTTGAAAGCGGCCTGGAAAGTGAAAAAAATCATGCCGATCGCGAACGTCAATATATTCAAAAGGAACAATGGCTGAGTGACAAATTTAGTGAGTTGTGCACCTGGATTGATTCTCTGCAAAAGGAAAAGCAGGCGCTCACTCAAATGCGTCAAAAGGAACTTCAGAAATTACAATCCCAGCAAAGCAAACTGGAGGAACTGTCCGAGCTTCATAAAAAGCGATCGGACACGCTCAATAAACAAACGAGCCTGTTGAAAGAAAACCGAGAACAATTCAACCAGGAACTTGAACAACAATACGAAGCAAAGCGAAAGGAACTTGAAACCGATTTTAATCGAAAGCTAACCTTCCACCATCGCCGGCTGGAGGAGCAGGAAAAGGATTTCGAATGGGTCCTTGCTCAGAAAGAAGCCCTGTTCGCGAAGGAGCAGAAGATCAAAACGGATTTACAGAAAAAAGCTGACAACCATTTCAAAAAGAAACAGGAACTGATTTCACACCGTGAGCAAGAGCTAAAGTTAAGGGAGAGTCAGTTGGCCCAACTTGAAGAAACTTTAGCTTATGATAAGGAAAACCTGGCCTCCCGGTTGGTTCCTCCACGTGGTGGCAAGTTTTCTCTGGAACAATTGAAAGTCCTGATTGAGGAACAAAAGAAAATCAACGAGCGCCGGGTATCCGTTTTGGAAAACCTGGAAAGTGATCTAAAAGAATTGCAACGGCCTATTTTCCCGGCATTCGATAAGGATGATAAACAATCCCTATCGCTAATGGAACGAATAAAAGAAGAACGGGATTCCATTAAAACAATTTATCAGCGTCTGAAATCCAAAGAAATGAAATTGCTGGACAGGGAAAATGATGAAATTCAGCGTCTAAACCAGGACTTTGAGGATTTCAAAAATACTCTGGAAGTCGATAACATCGAAAAAACCATTGAGTTGGAAGAGGCGCGCCACGAGATATTAAAGGACTACCAGGATCAACTACAGGAATTGAAAGATCACTGCGTTCAAGAACAAAACCTTCTTCAATCTTTTAAAGAAAAGACGTCGCTAGGAATCAATCAACCCGATTCCATATTAGAATATTCGAAGGAAGTTTCTTCCAGCAAACAAAAAATCCTTGGTTTGTTTTCCGAACTTTTAGGTTCACTTGAACAAAAAGATACTGATAAAGAAAACACGCTAAATGATTTGACTCTGCGGATCCAGGAAATAAAGGATGAATTGAACACGCTGAAAATTGAATTGAAAAATCGACACACCTTGGGTCCCGAATCAAAGCAAACCACATCCAGTTCTGGTTCAAAACAAAACGTAATGGAAGCTCTGGAAAGTGACCTGCGAAATCGCCTGAACCAATATCAACGTCAAATGGACGAGCTAATGGACTTAAAAGAAAACGCGGTTCATGCCGATCACGGCAGGCAGTTGGAGCTGTCGCAAAACCTGGAGTCCTTTGAGGAACAATTGTCCCACCTCGGATCCGCTTTTGACCAATTAAGCCATTGGGTGCAGGAGCAAGCTGAGAGCGCAAATGTCGCCGCCTCCCTTTTATCTCAACCCATTGGAGATAAGGGAATGACGGAAGATGAAGTTTTCCTCCAGGATTGGAAAAGCGCCATTCGAACCCTTATCGATTCCTGTGGCAACTTGAAGGGTCAGGAGATTCAAAAAGGTATCCTGGAATCACGAGAAAATCAGTGGAACCAATGGGTTCAGGTTCCCAAAGGTAACTTTTGGATAGGACATTCGGAATCGCAATCGGCCCTCCCCTACCAGGAAATGATTATCGACACCAGTTTTTATGTCAAAAAATACCCTGTCACCAACCTTGAGTTTTTCCTGTTCGTTCAGGATACCGGCTACCGCACAGAAGCCGAATTGGGAGTGGTTCCAATCGTGTTTCATAAAGGAGAGGCCTTGAAAGAAACCGTTTCCGGAAAGCAGGTCGAAATGTACTCACGGCAAGCTTTGGAAAGTGACCGCAACGCCAGTTGGTACCATCCAAACGGGATGTTAGATTCCATTTTGGAAAAGCCCGATCACCCGGTCACTCAAATCACCTGGCGCGATGCCAAAGCGTTTTGCCAGTGGAAAAGTGAAAAGGTCGGCGTGACATTTCGACTGCCAACGGAAGCGGAATGGGAGTACCTGGCTCAAAACTTTGGAAAGGATGTAGATAACAAGAGTTTCCAGGGAGAAGAGGTTGCCAAACGATTCAATATCGAGGAATCGCATTTGGGTGGTACAGTCCCGGTTCATCATTTTCCTGAAACGAATCGCTTCGGCGGAGTGCAGGATCTGTTTGGCAATACTTATGAGTGGGTGGACCAAGACCTGAATTCGATTCCAGGCCAACCCGGTTCAAAGTCCAAAGCCGTTGTCATTAAAGGAGGAAGTTTCATCTGCCATGCAGAACAATTGGCTACCTGGAAAAGGCAATGTTATCCCGAAAACTACTGTGCCAGCTTCATTGGATTCCGGCTGGTGGCAGAACAAAACCCAGCGCTTTAGCTGAGCATTTAAAACCACATCTTGAACTGCCCATCAAAAGTTGATATAAATTTTCTACTTTAGCTGAATTTTTCAACACTTCACGACGATAATTTGGAAAAACCACTTTTTGGAATTGTTTTGGGATCTAAGCGATTCAAAACTGGCCACTCAACTGAATCGATACAAACTGGAGACAACTAAAGCTATGGAGGAGATGAGCAATAAACTTCAAGCGGCCCATGGCAAAAATTCTTAAAATTGATTTCACCTGCCCTGAGTCGGCTCAGGAAGTATTAAGTCTTTTAAAAGGTTCTTTGGAGCAGGAGAAAGCTATTGTATTCCCCACCGATACTTTATATGGGTTGGGAACTAATCCTTTTAAATCCGGAGCGATTGAAAATATTTTTCGAATTAAAAACCGACCGCCAGACAAGCCTTTGCTGGTGCTTCTTTCGGATCGGGATCAATTGAATGCATTGGTAGAAACACCATCCACCGAAGCAGAAACATTGATGGACCATTTTTGGCCGGGGCCTTTGACAATCATTTGCAAGGCGCAACCCCACTTACCAGCGAAGTTGACGGCAGACTCCTGGAAATTGGGTATCCGTTTACCCGGCAATGAGTTTTGCCGGCAATTGATCGCCGCATTGGGCCACCCGCTCACAGCCCCCAGTGCTAATATTAGTGGAGAAGAAACAGGACGCACTGCCCTCGAGGTCAATGCGTCTCTTGGCTCACTCGTTCCCTACATTGTTGATGGAGGCCCAAGTTTCACCAACCAGGCTTCCACTCTGGTAGACACCACAGTTTTCCCGCCAATACTACTTCGCGAAGGACTTGTAACAAAAACGGAAATGGAGTCAGTTCTAAATTCACCTTTAGCATCACCCTGAAATGTTGGTTTTGAGAAACCCAATTTATAATGATTTTTGGTACCGGGATTGACATAATAGAGATTGATCGGATCCGAAACTCTTTGGAAAAATACTCGGAACGGTTTGAGGAAAAAGTATTCACCACCAAAGAGATCGGATATTGCCGGTCGCGACCCGAACCCGCGATTCATTTTGCGGCACGGTTTGCCGCCAAAGAAGCGGTGCTCAAATCCATGGGCACGGGAATGAGCCAGGGTATCTCCTGGCGGGATATGGAAATCGGTCATTGTCCGGACCTTGGAAAGCCGGTATTGGAAATACGGGGAAAACTTTTAACTTTGTTTGAAGAACAAGGCCTCAAAGCAATTCACATTTCCCTTTCGCACGAAAAAGGCTATGCCATCGCACAGGCCATTGCAGAACAATGAAACCATTTCACGTCCAATACGGAACACATTGCGAAAACAGTCCTGTATCCAGTGTTTGTTTTTTCCGGCTTAAAAATTTCTTGTTGAACCTCTTATGAATTCTGGCAAACGCATTCGTTTTCGTCTGGAATACTTGGCCTTCCTTCTGTTGTCTCCCTGGGTCCAGCTAATGTCTGCGAAAACCATATATCATATTGGACGATTCGTGGGTAAATTTGGCCACCAGTTTCTTTCCAAAAGAAGGCGCATTGCCAAAACCAACCTGGATATCGCGTTTGGCGATTCCAAAAGCAATTGGGAAAAGGAAAAGATTATTGAAAGGTCGTTCACCATGCTGGTCACCTCCGGCTTGCAATGCCTTTGGTGCCTTCCCAACCCTGAAAAACGCGTTCATGAACTCATTCCCTCCCCTCCGGAAGGATTGGACGATTTAAAGTCCTGCCTTGAAAAAAACAAAGGCGTGTTTTTTCTGACCGCCCATTATGGCAATTGGGAAATCATGGGGGTGTACCACGGCTTCATGAAAAATGCCCAATTGAATTCCATCGCGCGAAAGCTCGATAACCCGTATCTGGAAAAGGTGGCACTCAATCTGAGGACCGTATCAGGCAACGGGATTTTTTACCGGGACGAATCACCCCGGAACGTGATTCGCGTCTTGAAAGAAAATCAATGCGTGGCCATCATGATGGATCAAAATACCGTTCATGGCGGAATCTTCGTGGACTTTTTTGGAAAGCCTGCCGCAACCACACGCTCCATAGCCACCCTGAGTTACCTGACCGGTGCACCCATCGTTCCCCTGTTTTCTTACCCCTGCGCGGATGGAACTTATAAAATCAAATATGGTCCCGAACTGAAACTGGAAAAGACCGGCGACAAAAAACAGGACATTCACAACTGGACAGTCGCTTGCGAAAAGTATATAGAATCGGAGATTCAACGGTATCCGGAACCCTGGATGTGGGGTCATCGACGGTGGAAAACCCGGCCGGAATCAGAAAATGGGAGGGGTGTTTATTCTGCCTGAGAGTTTTTGCTGTTTCAGGTATTAACCTGAGTCAATACTCTTCGGCAATCAAGGATTTCAGTTTGGAGCGCAGGCGGAACACAGCTTTGGAATGGATTTGTGAAACCCGGGATTCGGTGATCCCCAAAACTTCCCCGATTTCTTTCATGGTCAACTCTTCATAATAATACAGCGAAATCATCAAACGCTCTTTTTCAGGAAGGGTATCGATAGCTTTGGCGATGATCTCTTTCAACTCGTTGAGCCTGAGTTGCGTTTGCGGGTCGGAGTCTCCTTTTCCGGCGAGGCAATCGAGAAGGCTTTGCTGTTCGCCCGATTCTTTGGAAATCCCAAGGTCCTCCAAACTGAGCACCGGCATGTTCTGAGTCTGCTGAAGGGTCTCAAAAAATTCATCCAGGCTGAGCCCCATCTCCTCGGCCACTTCTTCATCTTCAGGAGGACGGCCCAGCTTGGCTTGTAATTTTTCCACCACAGAGTCCAGATTGGACGCCTTCTGCCGAACAGACCTCGGAACCCAATCCATAGACCGGAGTTCATCCAGAATAGCCCCCCTGACCCGAAACTCGGCATAGGTTTTAAACTTGGCACCGCGGCCGGGATCAAACTTTTCAATGGCATCAATCAAGCCAAGCACACCGACGCTGATCAAATCGTCAACTTCCACATGGGGCGGCAGGCGCAAGGCTATCCGATTGGCCACATATTTGATCATCGGAGCATAATCCAGGATGATCTGGTCCTTGTTTTCTTCTTTAATATCTATACCTTCCAGAGGTACAGATTTTTCAGTCATATCTCAACCCTACCGCGATTCAGTTCCCTGAGGCGCCACGCATTCATGAAGGTTTATCTGCAAATCTCCAGTCCACTTCCTTAAGTGCGGATCAATTTCCTAAACAGTTTGATCCAGATTGGTTCCCTTTTGAGGTTCAGGACCCATTGCCGCCGTCGGAGTTTGAAAATCAGTATCATCCCCAACTAAAACTTTACCCAAAATCCAGGCAATTCCTCCGAATATCAATGCGCCTTCGAATCCCCTGATCAAAGAGGTCAATATTCGCGCCCCAAAAATCAGACTCCCGAAACAAAGAAAGGCAAAGGCGATCATCCCGAACGCTACACCCATTTTTTTGGCTACCATAAGATTTCCTCAAGCGGGAAAGACATCGCTCCACAAAAATGAATTTTCGGTACCCGGTGTTTCACTCATCGCAGAGACGATCAGCTTGTCGCAAATGTTCTGAATGCAAAGA
Source organism: Nitrospina sp. (assembly GCA_024648695.1). Lineage (GTDB taxonomy): Bacteria > Nitrospinota > Nitrospinia > Nitrospinales > JACRGP01 > JACAVV01. The sequence continues at coordinate 72,134 of JACAVV010000022.1, read as the reverse complement.
CTGAATTTCGAATAGGGAAACACTTCCATAAAAGCCCGTTGCCGTCGAACAGCTTTGGGCACGTTGGGATCCGATTCAATATACCCCAGGTACTCAAGAGACACATAAACCAGAAATCGGTCGACCACCGCCGAAAGGTTTTGGTATACCTGCAATGCCTCGTTTTCAGTTTTCACAAAATTTACAAGCAAACGAAAATGGGTTTGATTATGATTCTTGAATAAAACTTTTATGAGAGCATAAGCATCTGTTAACGAAGTCGGTTCTGTGGAAGCAACTATAATAATTTCATGGGCAATAGAACAAAAAAACGTGACATTGTGGGATATCCCGGCTCCGGTATCAAAAATGAGAAAATCGAAATCGTCCCGCACCCCATCAAACTCTTCCAATAACCGCTGGCGTTTTTCGGGATTGAGTTGAGTCAATTCCTCCACGCCCTCTCCTGCAGGAAGAATTTTAATTCCGGCGGGGCCGTCCACCATAATCTCATCAACCGTTTTCTCTCCGGCAAGAACATGTTCCAATGTGTACTTGGGCGCAAGGCCTAACAAAATATGAATATTTGCCAAGCCCATATCGGCATCAAAAATAAGAACCCGTTTCCCTTTTCTGGAAAGCGCATACGCCAGATTGGTCACGACATTGGTTTTTCCGACGCCCCCTTTGCCACTACTGACAGCCAAAACTCTTATGGAACCTTTTTTTCCCTGAGAAACCATTTTTGACAACGTTGCCGCCTGGTGCTTGGGGTTCATGTTAACTACCTTATTTTATGTAATTTATCCGTATTTTAGTTAAAAATCAAACGAATTACCTTGTTTGCATCAGCAGATTCAATATCTTGCGGCACTCTCTGGCCGGTGGTGAAATAGGACATGGGGATTCTTGTTCGCAAAGAAAAGTTGAACAGAGCGCCAAAATGAATGCCTTCGTCCAGTTTAGAAAACAATAAACGGTCAATTTTTAAAACATCAAATTGCTTTAAAGTCGCTGTAAATAAGGCTTCCTGGGCGGCAACACTGAGCAATAAATGGGTTTCGACCTCACCCACCCGCCCAAAGTAGGACTTCAGAGTCTGACCATAACCAAGGTCCGTATGGCTCTTTCCAACGGTATCGATCAGAACGAGATCTTTGTCGGCATGATTTGCAATAATTGTTTGAAAATCGTCCGGATTATCAGCCACTTCCACCGGCAGACCCATGATATTTCCATACACCTTGAGTTGATCGACGGCCGCAATCCGGTAGGTGTCCAGTGTGACCAGTGCCACTTTTTTCTTTTGCTTGAGGGCAAACAATGCGGCCAGCTTGGCAATGGTAGTGGTTTTACCCATTCCTGTTGGCCCCACCAAAGCGACCTTTTTGGTGGCTCCGGGCTCCAGAGTAATGGTTCCACTCACCGGTAGCATACGTTGCATGATTTGTGAAACTTCCGGTTTTCCCGGAGCCCCATGGACTTCCCCCTGCGTATCAGAATTCAACCGCTCAAATAATTTGATCAGCAATTTTTCATTAACCCCATTGTCCGACAACTTCTGAAACAGATCCATCTGTCCGGTTTTTAAATCCATACTGCGACCTTTTTCGGTCAGGGTCAACAAGGACAAAATGAGCGATTTCAATTCGCCTTCCTCTTCTTTCAGCGCAGAGTCTTGAATAGGCGTCTCCTGATTGAATTCCTCTTGAGTGTCTAAAGGGGCACTATTCTGAATCGCATCCGATGAAAAATCGACTGCCGCCGTGATTTCTACTCTGGCTTGCGGATTGTCAGTCAACATTTGCTCCGCAGGACTCAATGTCCGTGTGTTCAAAATCAGGGCATGTTCTCCCAATTCCTTTTTCACCAGATTCAACGCCCTTGCATAGCTATTCGCTGTAAATTTTTTAATTGGCATTTGAGATTACCGCTATCAAAGGTTTAGAAAAATAGGCGATGGGTCGATTCAGACGCACCGTTTTTAATTCGCATTGAGATTGATCACTCGCAATGTTTTGATTTGCACTGTCGGAATGATTTCGCTGTGCGATAAAACGGCCAGGTCCGGCATGAACCGTTCCAGCAGTTTACGCACATACATTCTTATAGCCGGCGACACCAAAAGAACCGGCTGAGTCTCCAGTAAAGGAGTAACCCTGTCTACCGACTCTTTCAATCGGCTGATAAATTTTTCCGCCACTGTCGGCTCCAGCGCCAGATAGGACGTGGTCTCCGTTTTTTGCACAGATCCCTGAATCATCTCTTCAATACCCTGATCCAGCGTCAGGACCGACATACTTCCATCGCCCGCCTGATACTGCTTGGTGATGGGCCGCGCCAGGGATTGGCGAACATATTCCGTAAGCACATCGGGGTCCTTGGTCATAGAGGAGTAGTCCGCCAATTGCTCCAGAATGGTTCTTAAGTCGCGGATTGAAATTCCTTCTCTCAACAAGTTCTGCAGGACCCGTTGAACTTTACCGAGAGGTAGCAGAGTGGGAATCAATTCCTCAATCACTTTGGGATTCGTTTCTTTGAACTTGTCCATCAGACCCTGGGTTTCCTGTCGACCCAGAAGCTCATGAGCATGACGTTTGATGATTTCTTTAAGGTGGGTCGTCACCACCGTTGCCGGATCCACCACGGTGTAACCCGCCACTTGGGCTTCCTGTTTGGCGTTGGTAGAGATCCACACCGCAGGAAGGCCGTAAGTCGGTTCCCTGGTTTGAATCCCTTCGATTTCCCGTTCCACGTTGCCCGGATTCATCGCCAGGAAGCGGCCAATCATAACCGAACCCTGCGCCACACGGACGCCTTTAATAAGCACACCATACTCATTCGGCTTCAATTGCAAATTGTCGCGGATGTGCAAAGGAGGCACGATAAATCCCATTTCCAGCGCAAACTGCCGGCGAATGGATTTAATCCGATCGAGAAGTTCTCCGTTTCTTTCAGCATCCACCAAAGGAATCAGTTCGTAACCCACTTCCAGTTCCATCATGTCGAGCGGTAATATGGATTCTACTTTTTCGGGAACCGGAGCTTTGGCCTCATCATCAACCCGTTTGCGTTCCATCAAAGCTTGCTTCTTATTATCCTGAATCTTGTTGTAAGCGACCCACCCAGTAAGCCCCGCAAGTAAAAAGAACGGGAAATGGGGCAATCCAGGAATCATGGCAAACAGAAACAAGGCACCGGAAGCGATAATAAATGCGTTGGGTTGATTCAAAATTTGCGAGATCAACTGTGCCGGCAAATTTTTGTCCGAAACGGCACGAGTCACCACCATACCGGCGGCTGTGGAAACCACCAGTGCGGGCATTTGGGATACCAGCCCATCACCGATGGTCAATAAGGTATAAATCTTGGCCGATTCGGCTACCTGCAGATCCTGCTGAAATACGCCGATGGAGAATCCCCCCAGAATATTGATCAGGGTGATCAAAATACCCGCGATGGCATCTCCCCGCACGAAGCGGATCGCACCGTCCATCGCACCGTAAAAATCCGCTTCCCGCTCCAAATTCTGGCGTCGGTTGCGCGCATCCTGTTCGGTGATGATTCCGGCATTCAGGTCGGCATCAATACTCATCTGCTTTCCGGGTATCGCATCCAAAGTAAAGCGAGCGGCCACTTCCGAAGTTCGGACCGAACCTTTTGTGATTACGATGAAGTTGATCAATACAAGAATCAGGAACACCACAGCACCCACCACGTAGTTGCCCCCGACGACAAAGGTTCCGAACGATTCAATCACCTTGCCCGCGGCATCGGGTCCTTCACTGCCATGCAGGAGAATGATTCGCGTTGATGCAACGTTTAAGGATAAGCGTAATAAGGTGACGATAAGCAGGAGGGAAGGAAATACAGAAAACTCCAGAGGCGCCAGCATGAATACGGACACCAGCAATATGATCAGCGAGAATGTAATGCTGAAGGACAGCAGGATATCCAGCATGAACGAGGGAATAGGGATAACCATCACCACAAGGATAGTCAATACTCCCAAAGCCACCAAAATTTCATTGGGACGCTTCATCATCGCAAGGTTGAATCCTGCCTGGGCCATAAAATAATATTCTTAAATAATTAGTAAATTGAAATTATTAATCCACAAGTTGAATCTCCTTCAAGATCCAAAATAAATCAAGGTAGCTTTCGGCCTTATTATTCCTTAATCATGAATCGCAATACCACAACCCTTCGCCGTCAAAACTCCTTCGATAAAGGGCCAAATAACAATTTAATGCAATCACTATACCATTGTTCTTCCCTTCAGACGGTAGACGTATGCCAGAATTTCTGCCACTGCCTTGAACAGATTTGCCGGGATGTACTGGCCAATCTCGACGTTTTTATTCAGGGCACGCGCCAGGGGTTTGTCTTCAACAATAGGAACATCGTTCTCCCGGGCGACTTCACGAATTTTTCCGGCCATCAGGTTTTCACCTTTAGCCACCACTACCGGCGCTTCGTGCCGCGTGTTGTCGTATTTAATTGCAACGGCAATATGCGTTGGATTGGTCACCACCACATCCGCTTCCGGAACCGCGGCCATCATTCGCCTGCGCGCCATTTGCAGTTGGGCACTCCGGATGCGCTGTTTCACTATGGGATTTCCGTCGGTTTCCTTTCTTTCATCTTTAACCTCTTGCTTGGTCATTTTTAAATTATCAAGATATTGAAAACGCTGAAACGAGTAGTCCAAAGCCGCTAGAATCACCATCACCAAAAGGACCTTGATCATGATCTCCAGTCCAACCTGGCCCATGTACAATAAAACCTGGCCCACGGATAATTCCATTAAAATGGGAATTTCCTTGAACCGGCTTTTGATGGTGAAATAAACAATCACCGACACGATTCCGATTTTGAACAAGGATTTGATCAATTCGGCCAAACCATGTTTTGAAAAAATCCGGCCAAATCCTTTCAAAGGGTTCAGCTTTCCCCAATTGGGCTTTAAGGGATGGAGAGAAAACTTGAGCCCCCGGGTCTGGATTAAATTGGCAACCAAACCTGAAATCATTACGGTGAACAGGATCGGCGCAAGAATCAGGCCCATTTTTCCCAGAATCCACATCATCAACAAGCGGAGATCCTCGGCATTTATATTGAACGCATAGGACTGACTGATGAGAGTGCTCCAGGTGGCCATCACCTTTTTGGTGGAGGCCCTTCCGGCAATGGAAAACGCGATAACCCCGGCAAGAAGAATGAACGCTGAAGTCAGTTCCCGGCTATTGGTAAACTGGCCACGTTCTTCAGTCTCGCGAACCCGTTTCGACGACGCGTCTTCTGTCTTTTGATCTTTATTTTCTTCAGCCACTTTCGCACTCCCGTCCCAAATAAAAAAATCAGAAGGACTTTGGTGTAATCCGAATTATGGATAAGAGGTGCGAAACCAAAAACAAGTTTAAATTGACCAAACCTCTTACCCAGGATAATAAAATGCAGGCCTTCAGCCTTATTATTCCCCTTAACCTTAGTCCTCTCCCTCCAGGGCAGAGGGTGTCCTTTTATCCATGATTTGAAAAAGGTTAAAAGGTTCGCATCATTCCAATCAGTTTCCCTGGCAAATCGTGAAACTCGTTGGCAACCAGGGTTCCAAAAAAGTTCATGGACAAGCCAATCATCAGTAGGCCCACTCCAATTTGAAGAGGAAAACCCACAATAAACACATTCATCTGCGGAACAGTTCGGGCCACCAGACCCAATCCCACACTGAGAAAAAACAGGATCGCCATCACGGGGGCGGCTATCTTGGTGGCCGTCACAAATGTCCCTGTAAACAAAAGCAAAATAAACTCCACTGTACTATCATGCAGGCTCAGTTCTGTGGGATTGATAAGAAAAAAACTGTCTATGATCGCCTGAATCATCAGGTGATGCGCATCGGTCGCAAAGAACAATAAAATCGCCAGGATGTTTTGAAACTGTGCGGTCACAGAAACTTGCGAATTGGTTTGCGGATCGATAACGTTGACCACACCGAATCCCATCTGAAAATCCACCACGGTTCCTGCGATCTGCACCGCTGAAAAAATCAGCCGCGCGGTGTATGCAATGGTCCAGCCCACCATAGCCTCGAAAATCAGGTACATGCTGAGTTCAAACAAATTGTTGGGCTGTGGCAGAGGGAGTCCCTTTAGCAAAGGCATGATCAAAAGTGAGGTGGCAAAGATTAAACCGATTTTGAGACGGGACGGAATGAGCGGACTGCCCATTACCGGAATGAAAATATATAGCGCGGCAATGCGGGAAAAAATGAATAAAAAATCCTGAAACCTTCCAAAATCAATGTCTATGATTCCCATTATTTTATGAATTCAGGGAAACCCATTAATATCCTGGAGGTGAAAGACAGCATGACTTGAAGCAACCAGGGTAGAAACAGGATCATCGCTAAAAATACTGAAAGAATTTTTGGTATGAAAGTCAAGGTCAGTTCCTGAATAGAGGTCACTGCTTGAAAAATAGAAACCAGCAATCCGGAAGCCAGGCCGAATCCCAGCATCGGTGCTGAAAGCAATAAAGTGGTTTTTATGCTTTCCAGTGCGAAATCCACAATGAACTGCTGATTCATAAACGGCCTTGCCTCCTTTAAGCGAAACTTTTCATTAAAGATCCAACAGTCAGGTACCACCCATCCACCATGACGAACAACATCAGTTTGAACGGAAGAGAAATCAGGACCGGTGGCAACATCAACATACCCATTGATAAAAGAACACTGGCGACTACCATATCCAGAATCAAAAACGGAATGTAAATCATGAACCCGATCTGGAACGCTGTTTTCAGTTCGCTGATAATAAAAGCCGGGATGATTGCCTGAATGCCGACTTCTTCCCGGGTTTCCGGTTTAGGTCCTTCGCTCAAATTGACAAACAGCGCCAGGTCTTTTTCACGAACCTGACGAAGCATAAAATTTTTCAACGGACCCTGCGCCAGTTCCAAGGCCTCCATCTGCGAGATCCTTTCATCCAGAAAAGGTTGCACTGCCTTGTTATTGATTTCGTTAAAAACAGGACCCATCACATACATGGTCAGGAACAAGGACAGCCCAATTAATACCTGCGTGGGAGGCGTTTGCTGGGTACCCATGGCCTGCCGTAAAAAAGACAAAACGATGATGATCCTGGAAAAGGAAGTCATCATAATCAGGATGGAAGGCGCAAGGGTCAGGACGGTTAATAGAAGGAGTACCTTCAATGCCGCTGACAGTTGTTCCGGCTCATCCGATCCCCCAAAATCAATCTGCACCGAAGGAACTGTGGCGGCTGAACCGGGAAGCACCCAGAGAATCCCTATCAACACGGCGGGTATTCCCAAAAGGATCAGAAATTTTTTCAGGTGGTTCATGAGGCCCTTTGAATTTTATCCAGGTTGCGACGGATCAGTTTCGTAACATCCTCAACAGATTGCACATCCTCTTCCGCTTCGTTTGCCTCCTCTCCTGCCTGTTTTTGCTGTTTGAGATATTTTTGGAAGTTCGCATTGTTTACTTTGGAATCAACCTTTTCTGTCGCCTGTTTGGTCTGTGCCTGTTTGAACTTTTCCGGTTTAGGTTTGGCCTGTTGTTCAGCCACTTTCTTCATGACTCTTTTAATCGGCTTTTCAACTCCGTTCTGTTTGATGCGCCGCACCTTTTCGGGATCGGTGATCTTTGTGAGCATGGTAATGGAGTCGCCCGAAACACCAAGAACCAGAATTTCACCCGCCACTTCGGTCATCATCACCATTTTTTTAGGTCCAAGATAGCCGGTGCCCAGCACGGTGACCAGATTGCTCTTGCTTCCCATGAAGGATCCTTTAAAAATGGTCTTCTTTAAAATATGGAAAACGATGAACATCATGCCGAGAACCAGGAACAAGCCGTAAAACATTTTCAATCCGGATCCGGCCAAACCTGAAGAAGCAGAACCCGCTTCCTCTCCATCACGTTGAAACAGTAACTTGGGTTTGTTTGTAGAGGGATCACCGGTAAAACCGGATTGATTTGTATCAGATGAACCGCGGGAATCTTCCAAACCGGCTCTTATTGAAACAGGCTTTGATTGCTCTTCCGGGATATCGTCAACCGTTGAACGATTAATAGATTGATCTTCATCCTCCATCTCAATCCGTAAGGGCTCGGTTTCTGCTTTTTCATAGGTTTCAACGGAATCAACCCCCTCATTCATTTTCGCCAGAAAGGTATCGAGATCGGGTATGGAATCCTCGGGCAACACTTCCTGCGTTGGCTCTGATCGACTGGCCTTTTGGAACCTGTTTGGTGAATTGGGTTGTGCCCAGGACTGCTTATCAAGACGAACTTCCAGCGTTTTCCCATAAATTTCCATGTGGAAGTTGTCGTCAAAAACCAGCGGGGAATCACCGAAGATGAGCCGAACCCGCAAGGTTTCCGGATTGAACTGCGCTAAAAAAACCTCGGAAATGAAGGTTTGACCGGTATCAATGGATTGTTTGGCGGGATGCGTCCAGGCATTTGAAAACTCCAGTTGAATGGAGTGGTCGAAGAACATCGGTTCGGGATATTCCGTCAGATTTTTCCTGAACTTCAAGAGAAACTTCATTTGCTCGGAACCGTTTTTCACCTGAACCGATTCCAGCTTGTTCAACAAATGCAAACGGTCTGTAGAAGCCTGCCCTATCAAAACACTTGATAAAACGAAAAATAAGGTCATCCCCATAACTCTTAAAGCACCCATAACCCGTCCTTCCCAAAAGTTCCAAAGCGTCAATTTTCCGGCACATTTCTATGCAATAATGACAAATGCAAAGGCTGTACCTTTGTGGAGATCAGGGTTTTAAATCGGATTATGCCGGCAGAATTTCTGAGATTATATGGAGAACCGGAACGATAGAGTTAAAAACAATGGTAGGATTGAATTTAATCAACCTCAGATATGGATAACGGGACCCCCTCTCCTCAGTAGAGAGGAGTGAGGTGAGGTGAGGTGAGGTGAGGTGAGGTGAAATAATAAGGCAGAAGGCCTACATTAATAGTGTCCTTTTAAGCTAATTTCGAATTAGAGCAAAATCCAACCTTTCCCATGGATACACTTTATTACCAAGCATAAGGCCAGCACCAACAAATCTTTCGAAAAGCTTTTGAAAATTTTGATTCGAACTTATAATCAATAAACCACTCGAAATAGATATTTGATTTTTGAAGCTGATTTTTAGCTAATAATGTATTTGACACCTTTATACATCACTCAAAACCTTATTGATTTGCTGATAGACATCGCGTCCTTCATCGTCTTTCTTCCAAGCCATAAGAAATAGATTTCCTCATTTTTCAGCTTTCACTTTAATCCCAATCCTGCTTCTTCGTTTTACCAGTTAAGCAAAAATCACTGATTTCATCGATATAATCAGAGAAATCTTTGTTTGCTTCTGTAAGGCGATTAATGGATTCCCAATCAAGGTCGTGACGCTCTCTGGCTGGGATCATGACTTGGCTTTCTGATGGGGTTTCTGTGTCCAGCAGGATAAAACCGATGCCATGCAAACTTGAAAGCATGCGTAGTTCTTTTTTTGCCCTTTCCTCAAGCTCTGCGGCTACCAAATATCCAAAATTTGCCCAGCTGGAATTACTTACGGCTTGAAAAAATGTACTGCGCACATTTGAGATATTGATCAAGCGCTTAACTTCAAAGCTCCACAGCTTGGCTTTTTTATCACCATATTGTTTAGCGCATTCGGTAACTTTACCTGACCATTCAGAGGCCAAATCTTCCAGTGCTGCCAAATCGGGATACAGCCACTCATTTCCTTTTGGGCCACGATTATTTGTTGACCTCTTTTCATCAATTCGTTTTGCATGCAAGCCATGCTCTGTATTGAGATATTCTATCAACATTGGGTAAAGGGAATGCTCAAGAGGGATTGCTTGAGTGACAGCGCTCTTTTCTTCAATTTCCTCAACTTCATCCGCATCGCTTTGCTCTGTGTAATAATATTTACGCGGACGGCCTTCTGTCGTTTTTATATTTCCATTGTTTTTTTGAAGACGAGGTCTTTGAGCACTGATTTCACGAATAATCTGTTGCAATAGTGCCGCATCAGAATCCAAAGGGTTTTTTGTTGCCTCGGAGCGCTTTTGTTTTGCACTGCACTCATCAGGGTATGTTTCAAATACCCATTTAGCAATTTCTCGTGCGGTATATTTTTTCTCAGCATTGCTTTTTAGAAAATCTGTAACCGTATTGCTTAAATTAAGTTTCATAACCTCTTCCTACTTTGTCCACGCATTCGATAAAACTTCGGCCTGTTTATAAAGGTGTCAAGTACATTACTGACTTAATGAAGTCAGGTATATTATTGGCCATATTTAATCAAGGTCGCTTTTTAATTACAAACAATATTTCCAAACCAAAAAGGTTAAGAAAAGTGTTGTACCAAGTATAGGGTTCCCCCAAAAGATCTGGACACCGGTGGATAATTCCTTCATTGTGAGATATGCTGTTCTGGGAATCTACACCGTACCTAGGTATAGCTTGATGGTAAAAATTGTATTCAACTTACAACTTGTACCGCCTCTTTCGCCTTTAGGCTGGCTTATACCGGTGGGAATCGAATCGATCAGGACAGGGACTGCACGCGTTCCATGGGCGATACGATATCGGTCAGACGGACGCCAAATTTCTCATTGACCACAACAACCTCTCCACGCGCCACGAGCTTCTGGTTGACCAACACCTCCAAAGGTTCCCCCACAAGTTTCGTAAGTTCCACAACGGAACCCTGACTCAATTGAAGGAGATCGTTGATCAGCATTTTGCTACGGCCAAGTTCGACCGTAACGGTGAGCGGAATATCAAGGATCAGGTCCAGGTTTTTCGCATCAAGAAGCTGGCCGTCTTCATCCTCTCCCATCATATCGTCGGGAGATTGGGTTTCCTGTAAATCGCCTAAATCGTCCAATGATTCAAAATCATCGCCTTTTGCATTTTCAGCCATAACGGTCACATTTCCTTTTTTAAAATTCCCGAAACCTGCGCCGCCTTGGTCCCACGCGACACTCCGGGAAACACTGTGTATTTAGGGATCCCTTGTACCTTCATCACCAGGGGATCGGACACGTCATTTCCTAACATCACGGTATCACCCACTTTTAAACTCAAAAGCGTGGATGGAGTGATGTCAGTTTTTCCCAATTCGACCAAAACTTCCACTTCCGTGTGCATGAGTTCCTGACGCAAGCGTTTCACCCAAACCTGGTCGACCTCCATTTGTTCACTCTGGAACTGTGCTTTCAGTTTGGGCAATATGGGCTCGATCGCGGCGTAGGGAATACACAAGGTCATCGTCCCAGACGAGCCCTCCATTTCGATATCAAACAGGATGACCAACACAACATCAGTGGGAGGAACGATGGCCGCAAATTGCGGATTGACCTCTGAGCGAACGTAACTGGTCGTGATGGGATGCACCTGCTTCCAGGCTTTTTCCAGGTCCTGCAAGGCGGTCAGCACCACATTCTTGGTCATACGAATTTCGATGGAACTGAAGTCGCGCCCGGTCACCTTATACTCCGAAGTTCCGGTGCCACCAAAAAAGGTATCGACCAGGGAAAACACCAATCGGCTTTCCACCACCATCAACCCGAACCCTCGCAAAGGCTCCATTTTAAATACATGCAAACTGGAAGGAACCGGAAGCGAACGCAAGAACTCACCAAACTTTACGGTATCCGTCGACACGGTGCTAACGTCTGCAGATTTCCTCATTAAAGTGGAAAACGAGGTTCGGAACAGGCGCGAAAACATCTGGTTTATAATATCCAGAGTGGGTAATCGGCCCCTAATGATCTTGTCCTGACTGGTCAGGTCATAGGGAACAACACCGGAAACCTCTTCGGGCGCTTCCGCTTCCGTTTCGATGGCGCCTTCGCTGACTCCGCGTAATAAGGCGTCTACTTCATTTTGAGATAAGACCTGGCTCATATGGGATTAACTTTCTTGAATCCGTCTTAACATATTATTATAAATCATTGGATCACGAATTCAGTAAAATACACGTCTTTAATATGGCCCAATAAAAGGAACCGGTTGACCCGCGTGGTCACTTCATCTTTTAATTTGAATTTGCCCTGGACCGAGTATACATCCTCAAAAGTTTTACTACTCAACAAAATCAGAATGGAGTCCGTGATTTTTTGCAGGTTTTCCTGGACTTCCAATCGCACTTCGGGAGCATTCATTTCAAGAGAAACCGTCACTTTTAAAAAGCGCTTGCCCTTGGTCCCAGCCAGATTTACCAAAAAGGGTTCCATGGAAAACATCAGACCCAAGTCTTCTTCTTTCGTTTCTCCCTCTTGCCTCTGTCCTTCAGCTTCCGTTTGTTCTGCCTTTTGAGCCTCGACGACAAATTTCATATAGGCAAAATAGCCCCCACCGCCTAACACTCCAAGGAGAATGACAAACAGCAAAAGCTTCCCAATGGACAATTTTTTTTGAACCTGCGGTTCCCCTTCAACCGGAGCTACCGCTTCCTGTTCTTCGGCCATGATTCAAAACTCCAATTTGCTACTATTATCGCCGGATAATTTATCGTGTGGTTGTAATCTACTGAATATAAACCCCATTCCAGGAAGATTCAGTTCGTCAAGACACGTTTCCTGTCAAATCTATTTAAGCAAGCCTTATGCCAAAAGAAACAGCTTGCCCAAGGCACTCATATTTCACATAATCCATTAAAAAATAAGGAGTTAACCCACTTTACACTCAAAGTCAATAAATTGACTCCAGTAACGTTTCCAGATTCGCATAAACATAATAGCTTTATGAAATCCTTTAAAAATATCCAGGTCATTTTGTTTATTTTTAATGCACTGCCTATTCAACATGCCCATTAAATAAGCAAGAAACCTTGAGTGCCCCTGACTTCAAACCCTTGCGAATTGTTAAACGTATAATGATTTTTTACTTACTTATCAATAGCTTACAAAATTAAACCTGCATTCTCAAATCATTTCTCCGCACTTGGTACGGTATTTGTTAAGTATCTATTGGTTGCCTGGATAAGTTATTCCCTCAAACACCGTGGGAGCGATCAATTTTTGTGTAAAAAACTGAGGAGAAAGTTGATGAATCGAAAATTTTTTAAAAGTTGCCTGCTGAGTTGTTCAATGGTTCTCATTGCAAGCTCCCTGGCCTGGGCTGAAGAGGAAGCAAAAATCAATGGAGCGGATACTGCCTGGATTTTGGTTTCCTCTGCCCTTGTGATGCTGATGCTTCCTGGTCTGGCCTTGTTTTATGGGGGGATGGTGCGGCGAAAGAATGTATTGAGCACATTAATGCATAGCTTTATCCCTCTCGGTGTGATTACCGTTCAATGGGTTTTTATAGGCTATACCTTGTCGTTTGGAAGTGACATAGGCCAACTGATTGGAGGTTTGGACAAGGCCTTTTTTCATGGGGTGTCCTTTAAAGATATCAATGGCACCATACCGGACTTTTTGTTTGCCATGTTCCAATTGATGTTCGCTATCATTACCGCGGCCTTGATCAGCGGCGGAATAGCGGAGCGCGTTGACTTCAAGGCATATATTGTATTTATTCTTGCCTGGTCCACCTTGGTGTATGATCCCCTTTGCCATTGGGTATGGGGAGGCGGTTGGCTCGGAAGTATCGGCGCACTAGACTTCGCCGGTGGGACCGTGGTCCATATCTCCTCAGGCGCGGGTGCCCTTGCCGCCGCCCTTGTTCTTAAAAAACGCAGAGGGTTTCCGGGAACCTTGATGATTCCTCATAACCTTCCTTTCACGCTATTAGGTGCGGGACTGCTTTGGTTCGGCTGGTTCGGGTTTAATGCAGGAAGTGCCCTGGCGGCAGATGAAACGGCGGTTTTGGCTTTCACGAATACGCAAGTGGCCACAGGAGCAGGTATGCTGGGCTGGTTGGCGGCAGAATATATCAAGTCCGGTAAAGCCAGTGCTTTAGGCGCCGCATCGGGTGTGGTTGCGGGACTCGTTGCAATCACTCCCGCGGCAGGGTTTGTGGAGCCGCTATGGGCATTGGTCATAGGATTTATCGCAGGCATTCTCTGCTATCGCGCTGTGATTCTCAAAATTCAATTAGGGTATGATGATTCCCTCGATGTTTTCGGCATTCACGGCGTCGGTGGCGCCTGGGGTGCTGTGGCTACCGGTTTGTTTGTGACCGTGGGTGGCACGGGACTGCTTGCCGGTAACATCAAACAGGTCTTGATTCAAATCGTCGGAGTTCTGGCCGCGGCCCTTTACTCTTTCGTCATTACCTGGATACTCGTTACTGTGATCGAAAAAACTATGGGCTTTCGGGTGAATGATGAAGACGAAGAAATGGGTCTGGATACAACCCAGCATGGGGAATCCGGTTACAACATGGTCTAATCTAATTCTAAGATTTACGCAATCAGTTATTGACACAATAACCCTAAAGGTATATACCTGTATAACATTGAAAAAATAGGGGTTAAATAATTTTCTTTAGGAGGAGAAAAGTATTTATGAAACCATCTAAATGGATGTCCTGCTTGATTTCAGGGGCCGTTTGCTTGCTTCCTGGACTTGCCAGCGCGGATCTTGACGAACTGAAGTTGCTGAAAGATATTGAAGTCCATGGATTCGCGTCATCGTCTTACAACGTGAACTTTAATAATCCTACTTCCAGTTTCAATAACAATCGGATCTTTGACACCGACGAAAATTCCTTTAAATTCGACGTGGGTGAGCTGGTTCTGCTGAAAGAAGTTCCAAATAAAGGCGACATCGGGTTTCGTACCGATATCACCTATGGATTCAGTCTGCCCCGGGGCGCTAAAGCTTCTCCCGGACCCAATGTGGGTATTCCCCAATTGGCGGCGATTGGCTCTCCTTTCGACGTAGCGGAAGACGATTTTGACCTGCAACAGGGTTATGTTTCATGGAACATTCCGATTGCGAATGGTATCGTCGTGGATTTCGGTAAATTCACCACTCATGTGGGGCTGGAAGTCTTTGAAGGTTACGACGACTGGAACTGGAACTATTCCCGTTCCTTTTTGTACGGCCTCGGCCAACCCTTTACGCATACCGGTATCCGAGCGGCGTACACCTTCTCGGACAAATTCAGCGTCATGGGTATGGCGGCCAATGGCTGGGATTCCACCATCGATAACAATGATGGCAAGACTCTCGGCTTGCAATTGGCTTATTCACCCTGGAATAACGTCAGCCTGCTCTTCAACTGGGCTGGCGGACCGGAAGCCCAAGCTGGTGATGCGGGTAACGATGATGACTGGAGAAATATTTTCGACTGGATCGTCAGTGTGGGTGTGACCGACAAATTGTCTCTCATTCTCGATGTCTCGTACGCAGTGGAAGAAAGTAATTCCGCAGTGAGTCCCGGGAATGATTCCCAATACTGGGGTTTCGAAGCCCTGGCACGTTACGACTTCACCAAGTGGTTCGCGCTGAACATTCGCGGCGAATTTTTTGATGATATGGATGGAACCAAAACTCCGTTGAACTCGGTTCTTGCTAATCCCGTTTCAGAAGAGTTGTGGGAAATTTCTATCACGCCTGAGTTCAGGATCAATCGCAACCTGGTGATTCGCGCCGAGTACAGGCACGACGAATCCAATCGCAATTCCTTCGATAGCGATGACGCCGTTCTGGATGAAGACTCCCAGGACACCATCGCCATCAACGGCATGTTCTATTTTTAAAAGCTTTATGTAGTCCAGAAATACCAAAACCCCGGATGGTAATTCCATCCGGGGTTTTTTATTTGAATATCGTTAAGATAAAAACCTTAACCTTCAGTTCACAGGCTCAAAGGTCCAATGTGCCAGCACTTCTCTCCCATTTATGGGTTTTTAAACCCAGAGGTTTTGAGCGCGTTTTTTTCAAAAGTGAGGACTGTTTTGTAACCTTGCATCCACGCAATTTGTTGAATGAGATAATCGGAAAAATCTGCTGTTCCGGCTTCATAAAGTTTCAATGCTTTTAAACAGCATTCAATTTGTTCAATGTTGAATACCGCAACGGATAAAATATTTTGCAATGTTTTAATACGGTCTTTTTTGGAAATTTTATAGACGCTCTTTAAGACCCAGCTGATTTCGCACAAGACAATACAGGAAATAAACGCTGGCATTTCAGGCGTTAAGGCTTCAATAGCCTTTGTTGCTTTTTGGCTTGGGCTTTATTATCCTGGACGATGTAACGCACTAAAATATTGGTATCCAATACGATCATAAATCAGCGTCCCGCGTTTTCAGAAATAGCGTTATCCATATCATCCAGAGTTTTAGCCGCTCCCTTATAGCGAACACACACTTTCAGTGTTTGAACCTCAAGCGTTTTGGGTCTTAATAAACAAGAGCCGTTTTTTAACTTTTCAAAAACAATTTTGTCTCCTGTTTTTAAGTGCAGAGAATCTCTTAAAGTTTTTGGTAATACAACCTGACCCTTAACAATTATTGTCATTTCCATAATAATTTTCATTACCTGAATGGAACTTCCTTGCTATTTCTATAGTTTATTCGGAATAGACTTACTATTTATTCTGAAACTCCTCGATGGCATGACTTTCCGTGGGGTTGAGAAAAATTTCAGTTGTGGCTATTCGGTCATGACCGAGCATTTTCTGGACTGCGGCAAAGGAAATTTTTTTTGTAATGCGAGTATTGCAAAGGTGTGGCGAAAAACATGAGGTGTGACGGTTTTGGTTTTCTTCATGCGGTTGGCAACTTTCTCCACGATCCTTTGTGCTTGCCGATCACCGGCAAATCATTTGTCGTGAAGAGCGAAACACGATTCCAAAAAAGTTTGGACTCTTTTCAACATGAAGACAATTCGTTTCTTACTTTTCTTCCCGTAGGGTCCGCTGTTGCCGTTGATCCGCGGAGACTTTTGTTGCAAGAGAACATTAGGCTATACAAATGCTAATGTTGAGTAAAGTCCAAATGATAAGGTTTTACTTTACGTCCGCGCAAACATTGAAAAGTTGGTCGGCTTCTTCAGATGTTAAGGATTCACGGGTGCATTGATAGGCCATGGTTAAAATGGTTCGCTTTTAGTTAAAAACTACGAACTGATTTCGCTTTTCTTATTGACCAGCAAAACACACCTGAAATACGGGTCAAACCCCTTATTCAGGGTGTCGTGGTTTTTGTAGGAGTATTTTCTGTTTTGGAGGATTACGAACTAAAATCGTTTTTCAGGTGGAAGGCGAATTTATTTGGGGGAATTTAAAGGTACAAGTATTTACTTCATCATTATTCAGTTCTGCAGAAATAGTCCCAATAATGACAATATATCTCAAACCCCTGCAGATATTTACAAGCTTGGGATCAAAAAATCATAGTATTATTTTTCTTTTAAATTCAACCCTCTAAAGCATAAAACTTCAAGCTTCTTCCCCAAGGCCGCGGAGGTATTCGTGGGAATACAGTCCGGTGTCGTGGCCGTCATTCCAGAAGATCTGGATCGCGTACAGGCCGACGTTTTGGAGCTTGGTGGGGCGGATGGTATCCGGAATCTGGCCTTCCTTGATCCGACGTTCACCGGTCCATTCGTCCACGCAGTGGGCGCAGGGGCACTTCTCGCGCAGGGTTTTTACGTTAATTTTGGACTCCATACCATCTGTCCAAGTAATTCCCAAGGTCGTTTCGTCAATCTGATGGACCTTTTTTGGAGACGGACTGCTTGAATTGTCCACCGAGACTCCCATTCATTACTCCTTGTTACTTGCTACCGATTAGAAGTTTATTGGAAGATGAGAGGCGGGCCTTTGGCCTTATTTACCCCTGACCATCCTTTAAATATTTGCTACATTTTCCATGGTCTCTACCCTCACTCTCCCGCAAGGGGAGAGGTGGGTTTGTTTTTACAAAAAAAACCTAAAGTAAGACCTTAACTTTTCCAGGCTAACTCAAAGCTAGCATCGGACTTTTCGCTCTTGGCTTGATTGATACTGATTTGCGCCGCGACCTGCCCTGCGAGCGCTTTATACGCTTTACTTGCCGCTGAATCGGGGTGACTCAAGGTAACTGGCATTCCAGAATCGCCTCCCTCAACCACTTCACCCTCGATGGGAATTTCTCCCAAAAACGGAGCGTCAAATTGTTCTGCAAGTTTCTTTCCCCCACCCTGCTTGAAGATGAAATACTTTTTGTCCGGGGCATCCGGCGGAATGAAATAACTCATATTTTCTACCACACCCAAAACAGGCACTTTCACCTGCTGAAACATTTTGACGCCTTTTTCAGCGTCGATCAAACTGACTTCCTGTGGCGTCGTGACAATCACGCCACCGGACAAGGGAGCTCTTTGGGTCAATGTCAATTGAACGTCGCCGGTTCCTGGAGGCAGGTCGATGACCAGGTAATCCAGATCTCCCCATTCCACATTGGTGAGAAACTGCTGAATGATTCCGCCCAGCATAGGCCCTCTCAGCATCAGCGGCTGACCTTCTTTAGTCAAGAACGCCGCCGAAACGACTTTCATGCCATGATTTTCGTGCGGAAAAAATCGATTTTCCGTACTGCTTTTGGGGGGAGTGATAGGAATCCCTAACATTTTTGGGATGCTCGGACCGTAGATATCTGCATCCATAATACCCACTTTGGCGCCGGTTTGGCTCAAAGCAATAGCCAGATTGGTGCTGACAGTAGATTTCCCTACGCCCCCCTTGCCACTTGCTACAGCGATAATATTTTTGACTCCCGTCAAAATAGGCTGGTTGTGTTCGGAAGCACGAACTTGCGCAGTCATATTTACTTCCACCGCGTTGACACCATCAATTGTCCCCACCTTCTCCTCACATTCCCGCTTTAGCTGTTCCTTAACTGGACAGGCAGGGGTGGTCAACTCGACATCGAAACTCACTTTTCCGGAGTCGATCTTGATATTTTTGACAAATCCCAAGCTCACAATATTTTTATGCAAATCGGGATCCATGACGGTCTTTAACGCCTCAATGATTTTATTTTCTAAAGCCTGGTCAGTCATGAAAAAGCTCCTAATTAAAGCTGGTATCAATAATGTAGTATTGGATGGCAAACGGCGGAAAAAGATTTATGATTCCCGAGATCTACAAAGACACTCCGCTGGCACAAATATAAATAAAGGTTTTGAATTACTTTTCAATCTGTTATATATAAACATAAGGTGGAGAAAAAAAATCTTGCAGGATTTTCCCTGTGAGCCCCTCTTCCAACTCAATTTATCAAAGAAAACCAATAAGCTCTCCTTTCCATATAAGACTTGAACCGGAGGGCGTCAAGTTGATCCCTGGCATTTTAATCAATTAATTGCCCCAAAGCATCTCAAACAGTTGTAAAAAACCTGATTTTATTGTTTTTTTTCAATTTTTCTTACCCAATTTGATCCCCTGATATATGTCCCAGGAAGTCGCGTCCGACATTCGTGAAGAGTTACAAAACAGGTTCCTGACCTATGCCCTCTCCACCATCGTTTCACGTTCTTTACCGGATGTGAGGGACGGTTTGAAACCCATTCACCGCAGAATTCTATATGCGATGGATAACATTGGCCTGACCAGCGCCTCCAAACACGTCAAATCTGCAAAAATCATCGGGGAGGTTTTGGGTAAATACCATCCCCACGGCGATGGCTCGACCTACGATTCCATGGTGCGCATGGCCCAGGATTTCTCCATGCGTTACCCATTGGTGGATGGCAAGGGCAACTATGGTTCCATCGACGGGGATGCCCCTGCGGCCTACCGTTATACAGAAGGACGATTAACGGCCATCACTGCTTACATTCTAAACGATATAAAAAAGGACACGGTCGATTTCCGGCCCAATTATGACAACACGCTCAAGGAACCGGTGGTTTTGCCGTCCAGAGTTCCCAATCTGTTGCTCAACGGTTCTTCGGGAATCGCTGTGGGGATGGCATGTTCCTTTCCCAGCCATAACCTTTCTGAGGTCGTGGCAGGCCTGAAATCACTGATCGATTCCCCGGATCAAACGGTGGCGCAATTGATGAAGCATATCAAGGGTCCGGATTTCCCCTCTGCAGGCATCATTTTGACTTCTAAAACCGAGATTCGCAAAGCTTATGAAGAGGGTCTGGGAACGATAAAAATGCGTGGCGAATGGAGTCTGGAAAATTTGCCGAGGGGAAAGGTGCAGATCATTGTGGAGTCGATTCCTTATGGTGTCAACAAGGCGCGCCTGATCGAGAAAACTGCCGAGATCATCATCAACAAAAAACTGCCTCCCCTTCTGGATGTCCGGGACGAAAGCGATGAAAAGATACGGGTGGTCCTGGAAACCAAACCGGGGAGCGAGCCGGAAAAAATAATGGCCTATCTGTTCAAGCATACGGAACTGGAAACCAATTTCCAGATGAACTTCAATTGCTTGAAACCCAATGGCGAACCGGACAGGCTCACGTTACTTGAGATATGCCAATACTTTCTGGAATTTCGGGTGGAGGTCATTACTCGCAGGACCCAATACGAACTCGATCTCATTCTCAAGCGTTTGCATATATTGGAAGCCTTTGTCATCGTCTTCAACAACCTGGACAAGGCCCTGAAACTGATTCGATCGTCCAAATCGAGGAAAGAGGCGCAGGAAAAGCTGATGAATGCCTTCAGCCTGGACGAAGAACAAAGCAACGCCATCCTGGAAATTCCATTGTACCGCCTGGTCTCTCTGGAAATCGATAAACTGCTCAAGGAACAAAAGGAAAAAATCAAAGAACGCAAGCGGCTGGAAACTTTGTTGAAATCACCCAAAAAAATCCGCGAGGAGATCAAGTCGGAGTTGGATGAAATTGATAATGCCTATAAGGATAAGCGGAAGACCAAAATCAAGTCACTTGAAACGGTGGATTTCAATGAAGACGATTTCATTCAACATGAAAACGTTCATTTGGTACTCAGCAGAAACGGGTGGATTAGAAAATTCAAGAACCTGACCGATCCAGGGACCTTAAAGTTCAAGGACAACGATGGTCTGCTCGCTGTGATCCCGTCCAATACCCGCGATTTGCTGGCGATTTTCACCTCCTTTGGAATGGTTTACGTGCATCGGGCGTTGAACTTTACTTACACGCGCAGCGGATTTGGCGATCCCATTCAAAACATTTTCAATTTCAAAGATGGAGAAAAAGTGGTTTGCGCATTCAACATTCCTTCCGGTAACACGGAACAGGAGGCAGACCCTGCAAGCGATGATGCGTCCAAGCAGGCAAGTTTTGAATTCGAGTCCACCCCTTCCCCCTCCAAAGAGGTGATGGTGGCGAGTGCCCAGGGTTATGGGTTCCGCTTTGATCACTCCAGCTTGACCGAGACGACTCGCAGTGGAAAGAAAATCATGAGCCTTAAAGGTGAGGACCGCATGATCGGTGTCGCTAAAGCTTCGACCGAAGATATTTTTCTGGCTTCAGTAAACGGCAAAGGGTTCATCCTGCCCCTGGATCAAGTCACCTTGCTTAGTGGCAGGGGTATG
Source organism: Nitrospina sp. (assembly GCA_024648695.1). Taxonomy (GTDB): domain Bacteria; phylum Nitrospinota; class Nitrospinia; order Nitrospinales; family JACRGP01; genus JACAVV01. The sequence continues at coordinate 50,684 of JACAVV010000022.1, read as the reverse complement.
GGGGTTAAACTGATGAAACTAGCCGACGACGACGCTTTGGCCGGGTTCAAATTTGTTGAACTCTCGCAAAAAGCCACGCTTTGTTTTGAAGACGGCAGTCAAAAGAATATGGCAATGAAATCGGTTCCCGTTTACAACCGTGGAAGCCAGGGTGTCATTCTTTCAAAACGAAAAAAAATTAAAACCGTCCAATAAGAAATCATGAGTTATAAAGCCAAAGACATTCAGGTTCTGGAAGGGCTTGAGCCGGTTAGGCGCCGGCCCGGTATGTATATTGGCTCCACCTCCGCCACAGGACTCCACCATCTGGTTTGGGAAATTCTGGACAATTGCGTGGACGAAGCTATTAACGGCCATTGCAACGCTATAGAAATCACCCTTGACGAACAGGGAGAAGTGACCGTCAAGGACAACGGACGCGGAATTCCTGTTGACACGTTCAAGAACACCAAAAAAAGCGCGATGGAAGTGCTATTCACCACGCTTCACTCGGGAGGTAAATTCGATAACGACACCTACAAGGTTTCCGGAGGACTGCACGGGGTCGGCATGGCTGTAGTGTGTGCGCTTTCGGAATCTTTAATCGCGACCTCCAGCCGCGATGGTTTTGAATGGACGCAAACTTATTCCCGTGGGCAAGCCACTTCCAAATTAAAAAAGGGTAAAGCTTCCAAACGCTATGGCACAACGGTCAGTTTCAAGCCGGACCCTAAAATATTCCCAAAGACCAACTTCAACCTCAAGTGGATTCTCGAACGAGCCGAGTCCAAGGCCTTTCTCAATCGTGGCCTGAAAATTCTGGTCAAGGCGAACAAAGAGACCCATTCCTTTTTGTACCCTGAGGGCATCAAGGATTATATTCAAAAAATTATCCAAAACCGTCCTACCCTTATGGAGCAACCGTTTTATTATGAAAAGGAAGATCCCAATCTCAAAATAGAGACCGCCTTCATCTGGACCAGCCAGACGACAACGGAAATCCATTCTTACGCCAATTCGATCCGCACCATTGATGGGGGCACTCATGAAAACGGCTTTCGAAATGGAATCACCCGGGCACTTAAAGACTACATCGATAAAAGAAAACTGCTTCCTAAAGGCATCACCAGCATCACCTCGGAGGACGCCCGCGAAGGCTTGATTGCCATCATCAACATTTATCTGTCCGGAGAAGTCGAGTTTCAGGGTCAAACAAAAGGGCGACTCAATTCCGAAATCACGTCTCAAATGGAATCTTTTGTAAAACATTCTCTGGAACACACCTTGTTTGAGCACACGACCTTAGGGGATACCCTGGCCAATCGCATTCTATTATCAGCGCAGGCCCGCATCGCTTCCCGTCAAGCCAAAGAAGCGGTGCACCGCAAAACGAATATCTCTCATCGGTTGAATCTGCCCGGCAAACTGTCAGATTGCTCTTCCACTCAAAGAGACGAGTCCGAACTGTTTATTTGCGAAGGCGATTCAGCAGGAGGGTCCAGTAAGCAGGCACGAGACCGAAAAACCCAGGCAATCCTGCCCATCCGCGGAAAGATTCTGAACGTCGAAACCGCCACGATGGAAAAAATTCTGGCCAACACGGAGATCAAAAATATCATCTCCGCGCTGGGAACCGGGATGGGACCCAAATTCGATTATTCCAAATTGAGATACGGTAAAGTGATCATCATGACCGATGCCGATGTCGACGGCGCGCATATTTGTTCCTTACTGCTGACATTTTTTTACCGGCACCTTCCTGAATTGATTGAAAAGGGTCATCTGTACATAGCGCAACCGCCCCTTTTTCGCATCGATTCGGGAAAAAACAACTATTATGCTCTGGATGAAAATGAAAAAGACAAGGTCATAAACAAACTCAATGGAGCTAAATACGAAATTGGCCGATTTAAAGGGTTGGGGGAAATGCCGGTCGCGGACTTAAGGAATACAACTATGGATAAAGCAAAACGCTCATTAATCCGAGTAGAAATAGTGAACCCACAGGACACACACTCAACCTTCGATCAATTGATGGGGAAAGATTCGCAACCTCGGTTTCATTTTATTAAGGAAAAAGCCGTATTTGCCCAAGAAACGCTTGATGTTTGAATTTGATCTAATTATACTTTCGTACTCATATCTGGGTATATAATCAACCTAATAGTGCTAATTTTTATTTTTTAAGGCAATGAATCCTTCTGATACTGAATGGCTTTTGAGAGTTTTTAAGAAATCCAATTTCTTCTCGGGCTTTTCCGACACTGAACTTGGCGAATTGATCGACCATATGGAACGGGCAAATTATGCCAAGGGTGAAACCATCATTACCGAAGGGGACCAGGGCGAATGGTTTTTCGTGGTCTATAAGGGAACTGTCAGTGTCTCCGTCAAAAAATGGATGTTTCGGACAGAAAAAGTAGGCACCCTTCACCCGGAAGATTTTTTTGGCGAAATGGCCCTGGTCAGCAACCGTCCCCGTGCGGCCACCATAGTGGCTGAAGAAGACACAGTTTGTTTCATGCTGTTTAAAAGCAGTTTTCAGAATCTGGTGGAAAAAAGCGAATCCTTTAAACAGGGAATTGAGAACCTTATTAAAGAACGCTCGAAACAATCCGGTTGAACATTTTAAAAATAAGTCCTTTCGTTTAAGGGATGTATTGAATCCCTCCCCTCCTTTTTTAATTCAGTATTTGAATTCTAAATAGTGGTTCTTCCGGCTTTATTTTTGCTAAAATGTAATAGTTATATCCCCCAAATCAATCATCCCCCCATTGGAGGTCGAATGAATACCGGTGTTAAATTTTTCAAAATCCAAATATTACTTCTTATAGCGCTGGCACTCTTTTTCATTACCGCTAATTCTACTTTCGCTGAAGTCTCTGAAGATATGGTTGCTATCAAAGCCGGTGAATTTATTATGGGAACAGAAGGAGCCAGCAACAAAACGCCTCACACCGTTTTCCTGGACGAATACTATATTGACCGTTACGAAGTGAATCAAAAGAACTTTGAAGAATTAAGGAATTTTAATCCTTCCAAATTCGTGGCCTCGGATCACCCCGTTGAACAGGTTACCTGGTTCGAAGCCAACGCCTATTGCAATAAACTTGGAAAACGACTTCCGACCGAGGCCGAATGGGAAAAGGCCGCACGCGGACACTCCACCTCCAATTTCTTTTGGGGAGACAACCAACCTGAAACCTTTGCCTGGTATGATGAAAACTCTGAGGACCACACCCATCCAGTAGGATTAAAGAAACCTAATAGTTTCGGTTTGTATGATATTTCAGGAAATGTTTGGGAATGGACTTCCGATTGGTACGGCAAACATTATTATGAAGAAAGTCCGAAACGGAACCCAAAAGGTCCCGAAAGCGGAGAAGAACGCGTGATAAGAGGCGGATCCTGGTATTCCAGCACCCGCCACCTGCAAACCGTCACGCGATACTGGTCGGAACCAAACATTCGGAATAGTAACATTGGCTTTCGTTGCGTAAAAACCCCCTAATACTTCCCCAGTAGCATCTAAATTATGTAAAAACCTCCAAATATTAAAGAGCGTCATAATAATTTACTTTTACTTTTAATGAAATATAGTATAATAAAGAGAATTGTTGTATGAAGCTGGGGGTAAAATCCTTAAATTTCAATTGTCACATTAATTAAAATTCAGGAAAACACAATGAGTTGCGATCTTCAAAACCATAACGTGCTTGTCGTTGACAATTCACCTTTCATGGCGCGCCTGATCAAAAAGTCCTTGACCAAATTCGGGTTTCAGGACGAAAACATATGGACTGCCAACGATGGAAATCAAGCTATCCTGCTTACGGAACTTCAGGAGTTCAACCTGATAACGTCTTCGGTTCATTTAAAATTGAAGGATGGGTTTACCCTGCTTAAACAATTAAGAAACAATGGTAATGAAACCGCCAAATCGACCCCTTTTGTTTTAATATCGGCGGAGGACAAATCCTGTTTTCCTGACGATTTACCGACTCAGGAACCTTTTGCCTATCTGCGCAAACCGTTTTCGCCCCAGGGATTGGAAAACACATTGCAACAGGTTTTAGGTTTGGAAAGTTCCGCCAATGGTGGATCGGCACTTCCGGAAAACGGAGACAGCCCTGCCCTCAGTCAGGAGCCTGCAGGCAATATTCATTCAAATATTGTGAAAATTTTCATCGATACCACCATGGAAGCTTTTGGACAATACATGGCGGTTGCCGAACCGGGTTCTCCGCAGGAAGGAAATTCCATTACAGGGGATTTTATGGCATCCGTTGACTTAACCGATGAAAACAGCAAAATTCGTCTGGTATTGACCCTTGGTTTTCCTGAAAAAGCCGCCTGCAAAGTATATGAAGGAATTTTTGGTGCCATTGATATGGATCAGGTCTGTGGTGTGGTTGAAGAGTTGGCAAACATTGTGGGAGGCATTATCAAGCCAAAAATTGACGACTTTCATAAAGAGTTTTTCGAACTGGCCCAAAAAGGAAAAATCTGGGAAGATGCGGGGGAACCTCATTTAAAATTCCAATTAGGGCTCCCACAATCCAAAAGCGGGTCGGATTCCCAAGCTGAGGCAAGCGAGGAAAATGGAGCAAACCTTATCGTTCCATTTAAAACATTTGATGAAACCATTCATTTACTGGTTGAGTTTCAACCTATCTCCTAAGGAAAATGACCGTGCGGTTCAAGTTGCTTTAATATTGACCGATCAAAACAATGAAACAATTTCTTTATCTCCAAATCGCAAATGGAGGGACTTTATGCTATTCTTCACTGGTATAAAATTTTAACACGTGCTATAGATACCAGACCGTATATTAAAAAACCCCTTTTTGGGAACTCTCCCACCAAATACCGTGAAGCTATCCACCCAATTGACACTTCTTTTATTTGTCGTCATGGTGGGAGTGGCTGGTGTCTCTTCTTTTCTGATTTTTAATTCCCAGAAACGTATTTTTCAAAAGGAGCTTCAATCGCAACTGATTAAAGAAGCCACCCAGATTCATGATCAAATCGGGTTGATGTTCTTTGAACGGCTTTTAACACTGAGGTTAATTGCACACGACCCAATCCTGTTTTCCACCATCCATACTAAAGGGCAATTAAACAAAAGATTAAAGGAACTCCGCCAAACCCTGTCGCTTCAATCGACCCTGACCCTGTACGACCTCAAGGGCAACCAACTGGCCGCAAGCCCGGATTTTTCTGACGCGAAGTTCACTACTTTACCTGACTATTGGCATAACGTGATTGAGGGAAACCCGTCCCTTGGCAAATTTATCGAAAACCGATCTTCTCCCAAAAATGCGAAACTCCATTTTTCAGTCCGGGTCAAAAATAAAAAAGGCAAACCATTTCGCGTCCTGGTGCTTCGCATTCCGATGGAGCATTTTGAAACCCTTGTCCTCCCGCAAACTTCTATCGGACCCGGAGACCGTTTTCGCCAAATCGACCTGATCAATCACAAGGGTTGGCTGATTTATTCAAACAAGTTTCCCGCAAAAGTGTTAATGGAAAATTACACAAAAAGGGAAATTCTTAAAAGAACCTCCGGTGATAAACCTTTTGGGAGTTTCCTGCATGAGCACCCGAAGAATAATCAAAAGTTTATTGTGGCTTACAGCAAGGACCGTGGATATTCGGAGTTTCCCGGTAACGATTGGACGCTCCTGGTTCAATACCCTTATTCCCGGGCTTTAACACCCATTAACGATTTGCGAAACCGGATCGTTTCCTCTCTGATCGTTTTAACCCTGGTCTCTCTGGTGGTTTCTTTTCTTCTGTCCAGGCTTCTGACCCGGCCGCTAAGAAGGTTGATCCGAGTTGCTGAGTCTCTTAAGTTTATCAATAAAAATTCAGCCTCCAATTCAACCACCAATGAATGGACATCCCTTTCAGAAAATCTGGAGGCCCTGGCACACGAAAACAAGGTTAAGCAAGAAGCCTATGCGGCGCATCAAAAACTGGCAGATGGCCTTTCTTTATTCACACAAAATTTATTTTCCGGTTCCTCTTCTGACGAAAGAACCTTACAGAAATCTTTGGAGCATTTGTTATCAATTTCGGGAGTCTCACGTGTATATATTTTTGAAAATTTCCATCATTTCTCAGAAGGATTGTGTTTTCGTCAAATAGCCGAGTCATGTCAAAAGCGAATTGAACCCCACATAGAAAACGATTGGCTCTCCCAAATGTCTTATGAAAACGCGGGATTTCAACGGTGGGCAGAAACCCTGTCTATAGGCCGCGAAATCAAGGGCGATATTCCCTCTTTTCCTGAACTGGAAAAAAAGCTTTTAAAGGAACAAAAGATAGTTAGTATCCTCGTCCTCCCTATTTTCGTTGGAAAACTCTGGTATGGTTTCCTCGGCCTGGACGAATGTGTAGAACATCGGGACTGGGACAAGGAAACAAGGGCTCTCTTGCAAACGGCGACAAGTATCATTGGAGGATACCTGGGCCGCAAAAATGTTCTTCAACAACTGGATGAATTTACATCCCAATTGGAATACACTCAACAGATCATTGAAAATCCTTTGCTGACCTCAGCGGATCCTCTGCAGGACAGTGATATTGAAGACTTTGATCAATTATTCCGGAATTTTCAGGAGGCCAGAAGGTCCTCCAAAGACAATCCATCTGAAAAAAGAATCATTGAAGACCCTTATAACCAACCGGAAAAATACGCGGGAAGTTTCGAAGAAGACCCTTTAATGGGAACCTTCAGTTCTTCCTTAGGTGATCACCATCAAGAGATTAAAGACCTGGACCATTCATTCCTTTTGATCAAAAGTTTTCTTCAAAAAATTGAACAGGAAAATCTGTTGACGCCGGGTTTAACCCCCTATCTGCAGGTTGTTTTTTCAGAATGCCAGCGCATCACTAAAATCATTCGGAATCTGGGCAAATAACCGGGTTCCGATTCTATAAGATTGAACCAGCTTATATGACCACTCAAAAATCTTTTTATCTCATCGATGGATCGGCGTATATTTTTCGGGCCTTTTACGCAATCCGGCAAAACCTTTCCAATGCCAAAGGCTTGCCCACCAACGCGCTTTATGGATTCACTAATATGCTGTTAAAGGTCATCCGCGATGAGCAACCGGATTACCTGGCAATGGTGTTCGATACCAAAGAGAAAACGTTTCGTCATGACATGTATGCCTTATATAAAGCCAACCGCCAGGAACCTCCTGAAGAATTAAAACAACAATTTCCCTATTTCGAGCCGATTGTCGACGCTCTGAATATCCCCTGTTTGAAACAGGAAGGATTCGAAGCCGACGATATCATTGGTACCCTTGCCAGGCGGGGAGAAGAAAAGGGATTGAAAGTGGTGATTGTCAGCGGCGACAAGGACATGATGCAACTGATCACTCCAAACATTCAAATGCTGGACACCATGAAGAATAAGTGGATTGGCGAACCGGAGGTGCTGGAAAAATTCGGAGTTCCGCCAAATCAGGTGATCGAAGTGATGGGCCTCATGGGCGATTCCAGCGACAACATTCCCGGTGTTGGCGGCGTGGGACCTAAAACGGCAACGGAACTCATTCAAACCTACGGCTCCATAAAAGACTTGTACGAAAACCTTCAGGAAATTAAGAAAAAGAAGCTTGTGGAAAAGCTGACGAATGATAGAGACAATGCGTTCCTGAGCCATAAATTGGTCACGATTGAAACAGGCATGGACCTTCCATTCAAGCTGGATGATTTTAAAATCCGCGAGAAAAACACAGAAAAAACGGTCAAACTTTTTACGGAGCTGAATTTCACATCCTTGATACCGGAAGGTGAAAACGATCAAGGAGCTACACCCTCTCCCAAGGCGCAGAAAGACTATCGGTCTATTTTAATAAAGGAGGATTTGGAAACTCTAATCAAGGACCTGAAAAAAGCAGGTGAATTTGCCCTCGACCTGGAAACCACCAGCAAACATCCCGTACGCGCAGAAATGGTGGGCATCTCCTTTGCCTGGAAGGACCATTCGGCGGTTTATATTCCTGTCAGCCATCGCTATCTTGGAGTACCGGATCAGTTGGAGAAGTCCTGGGTCCTGAAGAAATTAAAACCGATCCTGGAAGATCCGTCCTTTAAAAAGTTCGGACATAATATCAAATACGATTTGATAGTTTTGAAAAATGAAAGCATTGACATGGTGGGCATCGCATTCGACTCCATGATCGCTTCCTACATTTTGGATCCTTCCAAAAGAAATCATGGCATGGACGATGCGGCGCTGGAGATTTTAAACCATCAAACCATTCACTATAAAGATGTGGTGGGCACGGCCTCCAAGGAAATCGGGTTCGATCAGGTCGAAATCGAAAAAGCAACCGAATACGCCGCCGAGGATTCTGACATAACGCTTCTTCTCACCAAAGCACTGGAACAGCGTCTCAAAGGCGAAACGCTGGAATTGTTTAATAACATGGAGATGCCGCTGATTGAAGTGCTTGCAGACATTGAATTAAAGGGCGTACTGATCGACAACAATCACCTCTCCAAACTTTCGGAAATGATGGCGAAAGATTTACGAAATTTCGAACGGGAAATTCATGAACTTGCAGGGGAAGAGTTTAATATCAATTCGCCCAAACAGCTTGCGGTTATCCTGTTTGAAAAGCTTAAACTTCCCGTCATCAAAAAAACCAAAACCGGTCCATCAACAGATATGTCGGTGTTGGAAGAGTTGTCCCAACATCATGAACTTCCTGAGAAAATCGTATCATATCGACAGAGAGGAAAACTTAAGTCCACTTACGTCGATGCCTTGCCCAAAGAGACGGTACCGAAAACCGGTCGGGTGCACACGTCATTCAATCAAACTATCGCCGCCACCGGAAGGCTGAGCAGTAGTGACCCCAACTTGCAAAACATTCCCATCAAATCGGATTTAGGAAAAGAAATTCGAAAAGCGTTTATTGCACCCAAGGGATATCAATTGCTATCCGCAGACTACTCTCAGATTGAGTTGCGCATATTGGCACATTTGTCCTCAGATGAGTTTTTGATCAAAGCCTTTAAAAAGGGCGAGGATATTCACACTCGTACAGCCGCTGAAATTTTTGGCGTCGCCTTGAAGGAGGTATCCGAAAGTGACCGACGCATGGCAAAAGCGGTCAACTTTGGAATCGTTTACGGATTGAGCGCGTTTGGCCTGTCGCGCCAATTGAAAATATCGCCTAAAGAGGCTAAGACCTTTATCGAACAGTATTTCGATTTGTACAAAGGCGTAAAACAGTTTATGGACGATACCATTAAATCTGCCGCGGAGTTGGGCTACACGAAGACGCTGATGAACCGGATCCGATACCTGCCAGACATCAACAGCCGTAACAAGCAGGTGCGGGCGGCAACAGAGCGCATTGCCATCAATTCTCCAGTCCAGGGGAGTGCGGCGGATTTGATCAAGCTGGCCATGATCCGTATTCACCAACAACTGCATGAACTAAAGTTAGAATCGCGCATGATCCTCCAGGTTCATGATGAACTGCTGTTTGAGTGCCCAAAGTCGGAACAAAAACAAATGGAGACCCTGGTTAAAAAAGAAATGGAAGGTGTTTTTAAATTAAAGGTCCCCCTGGTAATCGATATGGGATGGGGAAACAATTGGAATGAAGCCCATTGAGGAGGCTTGAATGAAACGGTCAATAGCGTTTTTATTCTCTTTTATATTTCATATATTGATTTCAGCACATCCGGCCTTCGCGGAAAAAGTATTGGAGATCATTCCACTGAATAACGGCAACGTTGAGGAAGTGATTTCTGTATTGGAACCCTTTCTGGATACAGGCGGTAGTCTTTCTGGCATCAATGGAAAAATCATCATTCGTACCAACCCGGAAAACATGGCTACCTTAAAAGAAATCCTTGCCAATATAGACCGTCCCCTAAAAAACCTGATCATCACCGTCAAGCAAGGATTGAAGAGCGATCTTGATTCGTTGGAAACGGAGGTTCATGGCCGCATCGAACTGGGTAATCAGGGCGTCCTGGAAGCCAATCCCGGTCCTGGCCAAAGAGGAGGATTGCAAGGATTCGGTTCGGCGGGGAATTCGGTATTTGGAGGCAGGATTCAGTCAGGACAACACAGGGAGAACACCATGAACACTCAACAGGTTCGGACCCTGGATGGAAAACCCGCCCTCATACAAATCACGCAATCGATTCCAATTGTTAACCGCCAGTTTCAGAGAAATTACAGGGGACGTACTTACACTGAAACTGTGGAATTTCAATCAGCCACCACGGGAGTGAACGTTGTCCCGCGTGTTTCGGGAGAACGGGTGACCTTGGAAATCCAACCACAATTGTCCCGGGTCCAACCGGGCACTATTCAAACGCAACAAGTCGTCACCACAGTCAGCGGGCGCTTAGGGGAATGGATTGAAATCGGCGGATTGCTCCAAAGCGGGTCCAAGAGCAGAAATCAATTGTTTCAATCGGGCCAGGTTCAAGGACAGGAAAACCGCTCCGTCTTTGTAAAAGTACAAATCGCCCATTGAGGCTAAATTTATTTTATGACGAAACTCGCCTCAAAGTATTTTTATCAATGTGATGAAATAAATCGCTCTGGCCCTTGATCCGCAATTGGGTGTCCTGCTCATAACTGAAGCTGTCATCATTATGAACAACAACCTTCATTTCAAAACGAACCGTTTTAAACTCCGTATCCAAAAACTTGTTAGAACAAATGCCATAGGTTTCAGATCCCAGGTCTGCAATCAATTCAAATTCTTTGGCATCCGGTTCCACCGTTCCGCCGGCAATTATGGAAACTCCCCGAGGCACAATAAAGCACCGCATAGTTTGTTTATTTGCCGAATCCCACAACCAATAACCCACTTCTTCATGGAAGGCGACGTTCTCAGGTAGACGGTAAGCTGTTGTGGAATACCTCAATCCGTACAAAACTTGAGCATGATTCCTAACTGGACCCATCGGTTCAAATGTCATACGTTCGCGGAATTTATTGGACTCCGCCTGGCTCGGATCCTCATCCGGCGCCGTATCGTCTCCCTTTTCGCCTTCCCAGGTTCCTGCCAGGGCGGCCAGGGGACCCAGATTTTTTATCACTTCATCGCTCATGACTCACTCCAATCGTTTTTTACAAAAAAAAAAGCCCCCTTCCAATATAGAAAGGGGGCGAACTGAAAATATTGTTTAAAACTAGATTCCCAAAGTATTCAAAGTATCTTCCAGAGACATTGCTATACAGGTATAAATGGGAATATCGTTTTCGGTGAACCGGCTACCTTCCGTCTCGCGCAGGTCCATGACCAAATCCAGAAAATCCTGCGGATAATCGGTTTCGAATGCGACCACAAACTCGTGATCGTCAATACCGAAAGAATAGGTGGTGTTCAGCTTAACCGACGGATACTTGTTTCCGACATAAATATGCTCGTCCATGATTCCCTGCCGGGTGTATTTCGTAAGCAGGTACCATTCACGCTTTTTGGTGAAGGGGTAGATGAACAGGTATTTGGCTTTGCCCGGAATGATGTGGGTACGATCCTCTTCATGCTCCGGATTGAACATATCGAGATACATAGAACGCTTCGTCATCGATAAATAATTAGAGGAGATCGTCAGATAAGCGCCCAAACCGGTCTGATACAAGCGGGTGGTCATTTTTTGAAACTCTTCCACTTCGTAGGAAATCCTCCAAAGCATGATGTCGACATCGGAGCGCAGACCCACCATCGAGTAACTCAACACGATCATTTTGTTGCTGGAGTCATATTCTTCCAGAACTTCAAGGAACTCTTTCTTCGCCGCATCGCGCTCTTCTTTGGGCAAACGCCGAAACGAAGGATCCAGCTTATAAAAACAGAAGTTAACGAATTGCCGACGCGTGCCCTGACCATTTTCAGCCGCTTCCGCTTCCGCCTTTGCTTGCGCTTGCCTATCGGCTATAGCGGCCCCTTCCCTCTCCTGCCGGGCACGGGATACCACTTCATCATCGATGAGGGCGATGCCCTTATCGCTAGCATATTGTTCAATTCCCCGCACCACACTTTTTCTTACGAAAAAGGGCACATTTTTCATGCGCGCGATGGCGTCCTCGGTCCAGTCCAGGGTTGTCGGGGGCATTAATTCTTCCAATTCTTTGTCATCTATTGCCATAATTCGTCTCTAGGGATAGGGTTTTGATAGTATCGCAATTATACCTGACTGAACCCGAATATCAACGAAATTGTTACCCTATATCAATGATATGGTCGACCGGTCGTATCCTTTTCCCAGTGAAATCCCATTGTGTTAAAATAAATAGAGGTTACCAGAGATTTTCAATCGAGGTATCGTCATGAAAACAAAAGAGTACATCGAATTAGAGGCCCAATTCGGCGCTATGAATTACAAGCCTTTGGACGTGGTCCTCAGCCGTGGAGAGGGTATCTGGGTCTGGGATATCGAAGGCAACCGCTACATGGATTGCCTGTCGGCGTATTCGGCAGTCAATCAAGGCCATTGCCACCCGAAAATTCTGGACACCATGATTCAGCAGGCGAAAAACCTGACTCTGGTCTCCAGAGCGTTTCGCAACGACCAGTTAGGCCTGTTTTACAAGGAAATTTGCGAACTCACGCAATCCCATTCAGCTCTGCCCATGAACAGCGGGGCAGAAGCTGTCGAAACGGCTATTAAAGCGGTTCGTAAATGGGGCTACCAAGTGAAAGGGGTCGAAACGGGCAAAGCCGAGATCATCGTTTGCGCCAATAACTTTCATGGCAGAACCCTCACTATTGTAGGATTCAGCACCGAAGCGCAATACCGCGAAGGCTATGAACCGTTCACTCCCGGATTCAAAATTGTCCCCTTTGGCGACATCGATGCGCTGGCCAAAGCCATCAACCCCAACACCGTTGGATTTCTCGTGGAACCCATTCAAGGAGAAGGCGGCGTCATCATCCCGCCCGCCAAATATCTTAAATCGGCCCGCCAACTATGCGACGAGAATAATGTGATGATGGTCCTGGACGAAATTCAAACCGGACTCGGACGCACGGGAAAATTATTCGCCGAAGAGCACGAAGGCATTCAAAGCGACCTCACCCTGGTCGGCAAAGCCCTGTCAGGAGGCTTTTACCCAATTTCAGCGGTTCTCTCCAACAAAGAAGTCCTTGGCGTGTTTCGCCCCGGCGACCACGGCAGTACCTTTGGCGGCAACCCCCTGGCTTGCGCCGTCGCCCGTACGGCATTAAAAGTCCTGATTGATGAAGGCATGATCGAAAACGCCGCCGAACTCGGCCCGTACTTTTTGAAAAGCCTGGAATCCATCAAATCACCTCACATCAAAGAGGTCCGCGGACGCGGATTGATGATAGGCGTCGAGCTTTACCGGGAAGCCGGGGGAGCCCGCAAGTTTTGTGAAGCTCTGCGAAACGAAGGCATCTTGTGCAAAGAAACCCACCAGCACGTGATACGCTTTGCGCCACCATTAATCATCAAAAAGGACGAGATCGATTGGGCTTTGGAGCGGATTGAAAAGGTGTTAATTTAACCTAAAAAATAACTTTATTAATCTCGAATAAAATATTTCACTATATTCAATAAAAATTGAAATTCAGAAATGACACTTTTCCTCCAGAAATCTCCAAACTAAATGAATGTAAAAAAACTACTCTCACTTATTACCGTTAATTTCTTAGTTTTTGGGCTCTGCCTGGTAATTGCGGACCTATTTTTTGGGTTTGCTTATAAAGGTGCGTTAACAGTCCCCGAAAAATCAAAAAAAACTTTTGGGACAACCAAAACACTTCCAAAACATTTAATAAGTCCTTATTTAGGTTGGATCGAAACTCCAGGAAAAGACTTAACGGAATTTCTGGATCAAAGCAGGTTAAACAAACAATCAGAAAATGATCAAAACCCTTACTGGCTCCATATCCCAAACAATAATATGGGCTTTGTTTCTAAATACAATATCCCATTAATTAAAAAGCCCAATGATTTCCTGATTTTAGTTCTTGGAGGTTCAGTAGCCAGATGGTTTGCCCTGCAATCACAAAAAGAATTTTTAGAACAATTAAAACAACATAAATTTTTAAGAAGTAAAAATATCATTTTGCTTAATATGGCAACCGGTGGGTATAAGCAACCACAACAGCTAAACCTTTTTAGCTTTTTATTAATCACACATACAATTCCCGATATAGTCCTTAATATTGATGGGTTTAATGAAGCGGCTCTATCATACAATAATCTTATAAATGAGGTATCTCCAATTTATCCTTCCTCTTATCACTGGGCACAGTTGATAAAAGGCAACACGTTAACTCCCGAAATTAGTGAGACCATTGGGGAACATCAAAATTCAATTAAAAAAAGAGATTTTTATTATTCATTATATGAGGCCCATACATATAGTCATATTCTCTCTTTTATATTCACGAGACTTTATGACCACTGGGATATTGAAGCGAAAAAGCACGAAATCACTTATACAAAAAAGGTGACCGAGCTATCGATGAAGACAAGCAAAGTTTCAACTCAAGGACCATTGCATGATGTTGGTTTAAAGAGCATTGCGGACATTTGGATCAATTCTTCAAAACTTATGCAGGACATTGCCTCTAAAAAAGGAATAAGATACTTTCATTTTTTGCAACCTACCGCTCATGACCCAGATTCCCTAAAAAATTTTACCCCCGATGAAATCAAATTAATTGGTTCTAAAAACCACATTTGGGCGCAAGGAGTTCACAAGCTATATCCAGTATTTAAATCAAGAGCTAATGAACTTGTTGATTATGGAATTTTATACAAAGATTTAACGAACATTTTCGTGGATACTGCAAACACACTTTATTACGACATATGCCATTTCAACCAAAAGGGGAATGATATTTTTGCAAAATCCATAGCAGAACAAATAAAAAATCATTATTAAATTTCAAAAGCAAATCAACATGCTCCCGAACTCAATCCTCTTAGGCAGACCAGAATTTTTGAAAGATTAACAAACCTTGGAACCCGACTTGACTGATTTTTCCAAAGTGTATACATGCACCTAACTAAACCGGGTCACTAGTGTCCGGGGAAAATCAAAATATTCTTTGAAAACGTGAGGCTTAATTGGGCTGTTTTTTAACCGGACAGCACGAATAAGCTCCTAAAATGGCTGTAAATGCCTGTTCCCACACTGATAAGGATTTTCAGCGATCTCAGAAAACTCTTTCAGGGGATGTAGATTCAGGTTTTCCCGGACAGCATGGATCGAAAACAGGTAACTCCTTAAAAAACAATGAAATATTTTTTAATACTGGACTATCAACCCAATGTTAAAAATTTCCCCGGACAGTAGTGAAACCGGGTTATGGATAAAAAGTCACCTTATTTCCCAGGAGGGAGAGGACTAGGGTGAGAGGGATAAATGAGACCGAAGGCACACAATTTAGAGCCCTCAATTAGTTCTTTGACCTATTTAAACGACTTTGTGGGTTTCCCCCTTTTTATCCGTAACTCGGGTGAATTATGTTTGCAAATAAACAAGGATCGTTTTGGCACAAACTACCGATATAACCAGCTTTACCAAATATCGCAAGAATCTTCAAAAATATTTGAGTCAAACGCAAGAGACAGGCGGGCTTCTTTTCGTCACAATCAATGGCCAAACCGAAGCCATTGTCTTGATCCCTGAAGCTTATGATGAGTTGGCAATCAGGGCAGAATTAAGGGAAAGCCTTTATATGACCGAACAAACCATGTTATTGCTATAAGGTGTCCGGGGTATTAAATAATTTCATTGATACCCCTTCTTTTAATGAACGTCCTTCTCATTATCAGAAGCTTCGGTTTCAGCTTCCAAGGCACATCGGAACCCATTCAGTTTTCCCCGGTACTTTGGCATGGAGGCGTTCCGGTAGGTCATGTTCACTACATCGGGGGTGCTCATCCAGTGACCGCCGCGCACGACTTTGTATTGCCGCTTTTTGGGTCCTGTAGGATCTTTATCGGGCGAGAACACATAAAAGTCAGCCATATGCCAATCGGACACCCATTCCGCTACGTTGCCCGACAGATCGTACACTCCATAGTCGGATTTCCCCGCTTCGAAGGAACCCACCGGCAGGGTTTTCTTATGTTCACTATTGAAGTTCAGCTTTTTTGAATCAGGTGCCTCGTTGCCCCAGGGATAGATGATGGAACGTTTTCCGCGGGACGCTTTTTCCCATTCGGCCTCCGTCGGGAGCCTTTTGTTTTTCCATTTGCAATAATCGGCGGCTTCATACCAGGAGACCCCCACCACCGGTTGCCTGGGCTGGTTAAAATCGGGGTTGTCCCAGAAACGGGGTTCCTTTGCCTTCGTTGCATCTACGTATTCTTTATAGTCCTGATTGGTGACTTCATAAATATCGATATAAAACGCTGAGATCCAAACCGTGTGCGCCGGGTCTTCCGGTCCCAGCATATGGCGGTCGGGATTAAATATTTCATTTGGATTGAATTCGCGGAGAGATTTCTGGCTTCCCATTTCATAAGAGCCTTCCGGGATGAGGACCATATTTTCGGGAGGCGTATGCGAAGGGTTTTGGGATTCGTGAGCATATGCGGGAATGCTAAAAACAAGAAGACATAACAGGACGCAATGAAATAATGCTTTGGTCAAAACGGGTCTCCAGACGGTAAAATGGGTTTGAAAAATTTTATTGAGGTTTTCATACGATTATAGTGAGAAAATACAATATATCAACTTGCAGGGGATTTATCAAAAATCAAAGACCGCGAGTGATTTCCGTAATTGCGGAAATGTGTTATAAAATCATTGGCTATCTAAAGACAAGAATATTTTTAAAGGATTTATGATAGCAATCTGTCCCTGGATTATTCGTCGATAATGTTCTTCAGAATGACCTGCCGGGGGCCTTCCTGGCTTTTTTAATATTTACTCTACAATATACGGTCAAAATGGTGCCTGTATTTATAAAATGGAGAAACGTATGAAGTTCCTCTCAAAGAAGGAAACGGGAACGCAAGAGTCCAAACCCGATCAGCCGGAAGCAATAAAAACTTCTGCTCAAAAGGAAGGGCTCATGAAAAAACTGGTTGCGCTGTTTGGCGGAGGTTCCCAGGCGACTTTCAATTCCCGATTGTTGAAGTTACTGGGAGTCGCTATCTTTACGGCGTTTTTCCCTTTAACGGTGACCCTGTATCATCAGCCTGACTACCTGTCTGCCCTTGATCGGGAGGCGATTGAGACCCAACAGGCTTTATCGGGGGACAGGGTTTTGGCTTCCAAAGTGGAGTTGTTTGAACAACGCCTGTTAAAAAGCGCGCCTTATTGTATCCCTGTGGGAATCCTGTGCGGGATCACTTTCCTGGGGTTCACCTTTTTCTTTTTTGGCAAGGAGTTTAAATTAGGAACCCGGCCCAATTTTTTGTTGTTGGGCCCCAAAAATAATTATGAATCCGAGGACCCGCAGGAAGCGGTGCGCTATCAGCAAATCAGCATGTCGGCTGTTATGATCGGTTTTCTGGGGGCTTATGTCTGGGGTGCGAAGAATATTTTTGATCGGTTCGAAGCCCTGGACCTGAACCCGGATGTGTATTTCAATTTGAGTGTGCGACTGCTTGTGGTGGTTGTGGTCGCTCTGGTGATTCGGCATATGTTTGGAAGTTTGAAAGGACGGGTCGCTTATATTTTACCTATCCTTGCTTTTGCTGTGGGAATGACCCCTGAACGGAGCCTGGTCTATGTAGAGGATGTGGTCACCACCACGTTTCGTGGACTGGAACGTGCGTTCACCCCGACCAAAAGTTTGAAAACCTATGATACTTCACTGGACATGATCGATGGGATGAACACCTCTCAGAAAATGAGGATGCGGGACGCGGGTATTCTAAACTCTCAAAATCTGGCACAGGTAGATATATTCAAAATTTTCAATGCAACCCCTTTCAGGTTCAAATCTTTGATGGACTGGAAAGGGCAAGCCTTGTTATTCGTTTATTTTAAAGAGGACCTGGAGCACCTTCGCGCCTATTCTATTCGTACCGTATTCGATATGGTGGCCCTGGAAGCCGATAAGGAACGCTTGAAGACGATAGCAAATGAAACCAAGATACCTTTAATTGCCATTGAAAATTTTCTAATGCGCACCCACATCGATCCCACAATCCTGGAACTAAAAAAAATTCACAAGCTGTTGTATCCGAGCCCATCCGTTACGTGATGGAAACCATTCATTTTGTTGCGCTTGTCCCTATTGACAGTATTCGGGTTTCGTAATACAATCCAAATAAGATCCCCAAAAGAAAAAACGGTGTCAATTCAGGGACCCTTGTGTTTTCAAAGGTCATGAATTGGGTTTTCTGTATTCGGAAATGGCTACTTATGGATAAACCTAAAAAAGATCCAATCCTGTTAAACCAGAACAGCGATTACAAGTTATGCCTGAATTGCGGTTTTCCGAACAGGAATACCGATGCCTCTTGCATTTATTGCCATTCCAACCTGGTCGAAGATACCGGCCTGTTTTCCTGGTTTCGCCAGACCTATTATATCCTGCGCTGGCGTTGGGAATTAAGACAGAGGCGGGAAAATCTCAAGAAGTCCAAAAAGTCTTCCCTTTTTAGTCATCTCGGTTATTTCCTGTTGGGCATTGTGCTAGCCGGGGTTGGCGTCTATGTGTTTACGATGGCCGTAGCGGAAAGTTCCTTTTCCAATGGACTGATCGCTGTGTTATTTTTTGCTTACGGGTTTTTCACTCTCAAAACTCTGCTTGCTAAAAAATAAGGGCCGTCCAGCCAAATTTTTTTGCCAGTTCATCTTCTCAAAAAACCAGTCGTTCAGTCGAAGAAAAACCATTCTTGCGATAAATTGTTTACTAGAGATCCTTCACTGCGTTTAAATAGTAGAACATTTATCATTCGTATGCTCTTTCTCAACAAATTTGGGCTCCCAACCTCTGCTCTGAGTTGATTCCAGAATCGTTCACTCCAATTCTGCAACGATTCTTAATGGAGCGCCGCTTCCACCACCAATGTGCATGGGTAATGCAATCACTCGGAACCCCTTGGCGGGAAGCTTGTCCAGGTTTCGTAAATTTTCGAATCCGGGGACATTCGCAGATCCCAAAATTTGATGAGCGGGATAATCCCTGGATTGGCCGAAATCAAGACTGGCGGTATCCAGTCCAACTGCTGAAACGGTTCTTTCCTGAACAAGAAATTGAGCGGCTTCTTCACTGATACCGGGAAAATGCAGGTTTTGGGTATCGCCTTTCTTATCGCTACCCAGGTATCGCTTTTTATCAGGCCAGAAAGCCCCCCACCCCGTTTGAATCAAAACGATGGCTCCTTTTGGAAACGGACCGTTACGTCGTTCCCAATCCAGAAAATCCTGCTTGGTGACCAGATAATCCGGGTTTCCCTGGGCATGAGACCCAACATCGACCTTGATGCCATGGCCAATCAGCCGCTCCAGAGGTATTTCGTCCACGGTCCATTTACCTTCTGCAAAATGAGAAGGGGCATCCAGATGAGTGCCGCCGTGTTCGGAAGCGCTGAAATCGTTGGACTCGTACCAATAGCCTTTTGGGGTTTTTCCACGGAATTTCTGATCCAAATGAAAGGCTTTATTTGTAGGCCAATAAATGGTAGATTTATCGAAGGGATAAGATAAATCTATGAATCGACTCTCCCCCGTCGAGATTTGTGGCCACCATAGAATTCCGATTATTATAAACCAACCAATCAACCCGATTGCTTGTTTTGAATTTCTTCCGATGTGTTTCATGAGAACTCCTTCCAGTATTAAATAATCTACCAAAGTTTAAACAGGGCTGGTACCCTAATTGTATGCGCTAGTGTTCTGAAAACCGATTACATTATCCAATAAAAAAAAATGACTTCCCCAACTTTGAGTTCCAGATATTCCGAAATCTCACTACCTGTTAAAGGTATGAGTTGCGCCAGTTGCGCTTCCCGAATCGAAAAAATGGTGCTTTCCCAGGAAGGAGTTCTGGAAGCAAATGTGAACTTCGCCGCAGAGTCGGCTCACGTTCAGTTTCAGCCTGAAATCGTTTCTTCTAATGTACTGGTCGAGACCATTGAAAAACTAGGCTTTGAAGTTCCTCAGATGAAAAAACAGTTTGCGGTCTCAGGAATGACCTGCGCTTCTTGCGTGAATCGGGTTGAAAAAAGGTTGAAAGGCCTGAATGGGGTGTCCCATGCAGAGGTCAATTTGGCCACTGAGCGTGCGGACATTGAGTACCTGCCTTCTCTGACCGGTTTGCCTGAATTTCAATCCGCATTACAGGAAATCGGGTTCTCCATAGAGGAGGTAAAGTCTGTATCAAATTCAGAGGACACCAAAACGCAAAATCAAGGATTACATTCATTAAAAGCCCGCTTTTGGGTCGCCCTGCCCTTGAGCATCGCTACCATGCTGGGCAGTATGGCTTTTCAGTTTCCGCATTGGGTACTACTGGTACTTGCCACTCCCGTCCAGTTCTGGTGTGGCTGGCAATTTTATGTCGGCACCTGGAAAACGATGAGCCACGGTTACACGGACATGAATGCCCTGATAGCCATCGGCACCTCATCCGCCTATTTTTACAGCGCCCTGATAACTTTTTTCCCAAACTATTTTCAAAGTGCGGACGCGGTGTATTTCGACACGTCCACGATGATTATTTTCCTCGTTTTGTTAGGCCGCTTGTTGGAAGCACGGGCAAAGGGACAAGCGTCCGATGCTATTCACAAGCTCATCGGAATGCAACCCAGACTTGCCCGAGTGGAGCAGGATGGTGAAGAAAAGGAAATTCCTATAGAAGAGTTAAGTGCCGGGGATATCGTGCTGGTTCGACCGGGGGAACGCATTCCTGTGGATGGAGTCATTGCGGAGAATTCCACCTCCGTCGATGAATCGATGGTTACCGGAGAAAGCCTGCCAGTGGAAAAAAAAGCAGGAGATCCTGTGATCGGTGCGAGTATCAATAAAACCGGGTTTATCAAAGTACGGGCAACCCGGCTGGGTCAGGACTCCATATTGGCGCAGATCATTAAACTGGTTGAACAGGCGCAGGGTTCCAAGGCACCGGTTCAGCGATTGGCGGATAAGGTAGCAGGAATTTTTGTACCAGCCGTTATAGCTATCGCGAGCCTGGCCTTTTTCCTTTGGTATTTTGGTGGTGCCTCTTTCCTTACCGGGGAAGACAGTTCGTTTTCGTTTTCACTAATGATATTTATTTCTGTGATGATCATTGCCTGTCCCTGCGCATTGGGCCTGGCCACACCCACAGCAATCATGGTAGGAACCGGGAAAGGCGCGGAGTTGGGTGTTTTGATTAAAAGCGGATCCACCCTGGAACAAATGCAAAACCTGGATACGGTGGTATTTGACAAAACGGGAACCCTGACGCAAGGCCGGTTTGAGGTGACGGATATTTTCATCCATCCCGACTCCAAACTCAGCGTGGAGGAATTATTAAAATTTTCAGCCTCCCTGGAAAAAGGGTCGGAGCATCCCCTGGGACAAGCCATCGTTCGTGAAGCGGCACAAAGAAAAGTTAAAACCCTTGAAGTAGAAAATTTTCAGGCCCATCCGGGATTTGGTGTGAGGGGCACGGTCGATGGTAAGGACATGCTTTTAGGCAACAGCTCGCATCTCAAACAGCATGAAGCTGATTTTTCCCATTGGGAGAACCAAATTCAGGAACTTTCCAACAAAGGCAAAACCGCCATGCTGGTGTTCATTGAAAATCGTCCTGCGGGCCTGATCGCGGCGGCGGACTCTTTAAAGCCGCAAGCTAAAACTGTAGTCTCCCGGTTGCAGGATATGGAGATTAAGGTGGTTTTACTTACAGGTGATAATGCGGGAACGGCAAAAGCCATTGCCCAGCAAGTGGGTATCCAGGAAGTGTATGCCGAGGTTTTGCCTGAACAAAAACAAGAAGTGATCAAAAAGTTGAAGGAGGAAAAACGCTTTGTTGCCATGGTGGGGGATGGCATTAACGATTCCCCGGCTTTGGCTGAGGCTCATATTGGCATTGCCCTGGGTTCCGGAACCGATGTTGCCATGGAAGCTTCCGATGTGACCTTGATATCCAGCGATTTGACCTCGATTATTGATGCCATTGAACTGAGCAGACAGACCCTGGGAAAAATCAAGCAGAACTTGTTCTGGGCATTTTTTTATAATAGTCTGGGAATTCCTTTGGCCGCCGGCGTATTTTATCCGGCCTATGGCATTTTGTTGCAACCCATGTTTGCCGCCGCCGCCATGTCTTTCAGCTCGGTCTCCGTCGTTTTAAATTCTCTTTTGCTCAAACGGTTTAAATCCAACCGAGCCCTGTCTGAAGCCTCCTTGTAACCGCGAATATGGAACATTATTTAAAGATTTTGAGGTTAAAATCGGGGTTCACCGAAGAGGACGCAAAAAAAGCTTATCGTGACCAGGTAAAATTCTGGCATCCCGACCGCTTTCCTCCGGAGTCTCCCCGCCTGCAAAAAAAAGCTCATGACCGCCTGGCTGAAATCAATGAGGCCTATGGAAAAGTTCAGGAATATTTACGCCGCAAGAACGGAGTAAATAAACCTGGAGTGACCATTGAGGTCCGAAGGCAACCGTCTCCAGCCAAGCAAACCGAGCCTGAGGCACCTTTCTATCCCTGGATGCATAATAAACCTCCTCCCCCGAAAGAAGCGAAGAATGAGTCGCCAGTTTCCGAAACCAAAACCAAAGAGGATGACGTTCCAATCGTTAAGCTTCCCAATGGCGACCGGTATATCGGGGACTTGGAAGACAACCAGTTTCATGGGCAGGGTGCCTATTCATTCGCCCAGGGAGATAGGTATGTTGGCGATTTTGATATGGGCCAGCCTCATGGTAAAGGTGTTTTTTTCTTTGCCAATGGGGACAAGTACGAAGGCCTTTTTGATCGTGGGGACATCAAGGGCAGAGGCGTTTATTACTTTAGCAATGGAGACAAGTACATCGGTGAATTCCTCAATGGGAAACCTCACGGGGCCGGAACCCATTTCACTTTTGGGGGAACCCGTCTGGAAGGGAAATGGAAACACGGCTATTACGAAAGCTGATTAATTTTCCTTCCGCATTTTCAAGCCTTTCAGGTGGCCGAATCCCTTCGACAGGTATTGTTTTTGATTTTTGCCAATAACCAGGCCTTCCCATTCCTCCAGGGAATTTAATAAATCGATTCCCTTATTTGGACCTAAAACAAATACAGCGGTAGCAAGTGCATCGGCCACCATTGCGTTGGGGCCGATCACCGTGGCCGAGACCGATTCCCTGGCAGGCAGACCTGTTGCGGGATTCAGGATGTGGTGGTAGCGCTTGCCTCCATGCATGAAAAATTTTTGGTAATCGCCGGAGGTAGCGACCGATTGATTATTCAACTCAAAAGAGGCTGTCAATTCGTCTAGCTTGCGAGGATGTTGCAACCCGATTTTCCATGGCGTTCCGTTGCCGCCATTGCCCAGTACCCGTAAATCACCGCCCGCGTTGATGAGGGCTTGCTGAATGCCATTGGATTTTAAAGTTTCGATAGCCCGATCCACCGCAAAACCCTTGGCGATGGAGCCTAATTGAAGGACCATTCCTTTTTGCGGCAGGCGAATGCTTTGGCCATCGATTTCAACTTTATTATAGTCCACCAATTGGAGACTTTGTTTTACCTTCACAGGGTCTGGAATTTCTAAAACCTCTTCATCAAAGTTCCAGAGGTCGACAATGGGTCCCAGGGTGATGTCCAGGCTCCCCTGACTGCGGGCACCCCAGTGAATGCCGGATCGGATTACTTCAACCACTTCTCGAGACACAGTAACCGATTCCCCTCCGGCCTGGCGATTAATGCGGGAGACTTCCGATTCCGGGAGATAGGAACTCATCAAGGATTCAATTCGGCGAATTTCCTGAAAGGCCCGAGTGATAGCCCTTTGAGCCTGAGTTGATTCACTATCCCGCACAGTGATCTCAACCAGAGTTCCCAGAAGAAACTGGGTCCTTTGAACTTGTAATGGTTTGTCAGAAAGAACGCAGGCTTGTCCTGATATAAAGTAGGAAAGAATGAGGGACAGGACAAAACTGATGGATCTGTTTGGGATATTAAAACTCATTGAGCGGTCATCCGGTAAAAAGGTTGTGCAGGAAATTTAAAAGCAAAAAAGGAATTTTTATAAACAAGGTTTTGTGTTATTCTCACACGATTTCAGGGCGAGTTAAGGTTTATTGTAGCGCATTGTATAGGGTTCTGGATGATAGTCAGGAGAAATGATGGTTAAAATTGCACCTTCAATTTTGGCGGCAGATTTCAGTTGCCTGGGCGATGAAGTTAAAGCCGTAGATGAAGCAGGAGCGGACTGGATTCATGTCGATGTGATGGACGGACATTTTGTCCCGAATATCACCATTGGACCGGATGTTGTAAAATCGCTCAGAAAATGCACCAAACTGCCTCTGGATGTGCATCTTATGATTGAGAATGCAGACAAGTACATTCCGGAGTTCGTAGATGCAGGTGCGGATTTAATTTCGATTCATGTGGAGGCGTGTCCACACCTTCATCGTTCCATTCAGTTGATCAAGGATAATAATGTCCGGGCGGGAGTTGTCCTGAATCCGGGAACGGCCTTGTTTACTTTGGACGAGGTTTTAACCGAGGTGGATTTTATATTACTGATGTCGGTCAATCCGGGTTTTGGTGGGCAAAGTTTTATTGACGGCTCTCTGGACAAAATCAAATTGTGTAAAAACACCTTGAGCGAATTCGAGCATGAGATTGACCTTCAGGTCGATGGCGGGGTGAAACCGGAGAATGCAGGCAAAATTAAAAATTCCGGAGCCAATGTTTTGGTGGCAGGATCGGCTATTTTCAAGAGTGAGGATTACGCTAAAGCGATTCAGGATTTGCGTGATGCCTGAATTGGAAATTTCAGGTTGTATTTGCCTTCTCAAAACAGTTACACTAACTAAATTCGAAATTTAACGAAATAATGTGGGAATTCCGGTGACGTCCCCCACCCGGTTGACCCGATTTTATTCAGGAAATGAGTGGAGGATTTGTCTTATGATGGGTATAGGTTTTCCAGAATTGATGATCATTTTGGTCATCATTATGATTATTTTTGGAGCAGGAAAATTACCGGAAATCGGGTCGGCTTTCGGGAAAAGTATTAAAAACTTCAAGTCCTCAATGAAGGAAGCTCAAGAAGGTGAAGAGGTCGCGGAAGGAGAAGGGGCAGAGGCTTCTGCAGAAGGTGAAGCGGGTGAAACCAAACAAGTCGAAGGCCAGGAACAGGAACTGAGCGATGAAGAAAAGGAACGCCTGGCTCGTGAAAAAGCCCAGGCCGAAGGTGAAGCTAAAGATAGAGCAATGAAAGACAAAGCAGATGCCTTCACCGCATCCTTACCCCGAAAAGGCAGTTACGACTTTTCCAAAGATACGGAAAAGAACGGCTAGTCCTATAAGTAAAAAAACCCCATCCGTCCCAAGGGCAGATGGGGTTTTTTTTGTCTAATAACAGTTAAAATTCGATATATTTTTGCGTCAGATTGACGAAATCAAGTCCAGGGTTCTTTCAAATTCTCCATTGTCCAGCGTGACCAGCCATCGACATCTTTGTAAATGCCTCCTGTGTAAAAGTTGAACGGATCGAAAAACCGAACGCCTTGCTCCGGGTCCAATTCAAAATTGACATTATTGGCCTGAGGGGGAATGCCTTTGCATTCCAGGTATTTCTCCCCATCTACCTTTGAAAGTTTAAATATTTCATCCATGATCTCGGTGGAAAAATCTTTGCTTTCTAAAACATATTTGACTTTATCCATGATCTGCTGGACGTCTTCTTCGGTCAAATGGTTCATTTTCATAAAACCACCTCTGAATATATGTGAACTAAATTAGTCTGATTAAGAATCGATTGGTTTTATTATAGGGAAGGCAGGCCGGGTTTCAACCTCTTTTAGGCCAAAGGACGGGTAAAATTTCGAATTCTTAATTCATGGTCCAGGAAATCACCGGGCCTGGAAAGATACCCAGTTCAATGGTCCCAAATACGGCGATTCCTATGACCAACAGGGAGAACGGAGCCAGAGAAGGTTGTACCTGATAGTCTCCTTCAGGTTCCTTCATGTACATGTACACGATCACTCTCAGGTAATAGTAAAAGGAAATGGCTGAATTGAGTACACCAAGAACGACAAGAGTGATATAGCCTTCTTTTACGGCGGCAGAGAAAATATAAAATTTGCCAACAAATCCTGCGAACGGTGGCAATCCCCCTAATGATAACAGGAATATGCTCATGCACACGGCAATGACCGGATGTTTGAAACCAAGCCCCGCATAATCTTTAACTTCCAGATTATCCCCATTTTGTTTATCCAGAATAATGATAATGGCAAATGCGCCAAATGACATGAAGGCATAAGCCAGCATGTAGAAAAGCAAACTGGACATTCCAAGGGAATTCTTGGCGATCAGAGCAACCAGAATATAACCGGCATGGGAAATACTGGAATAGGCTAAAAGCCGTTTCATGTTGTCCTGAATAATGGCCCCGAGATTACCAACAAACATGGTGATGACGGCAACAATACAAAGGATGGTGTCCCAGTAGTCCGAAATATTGGGAATGCCTTCAACAAAAATTCTGAAGAAAGCGGCGAATACAGCGGCTTTGGGTCCAACAGACATAAATGCTGTAACCGGAGTAGCCGATCCCTGGTAGACATCCGGAGCCCACATATGAAAAGGAACGGAAGCAACTTTAAAACCGAAACCAACCACCAGAAGAACTACACCCATTAAAAGAATGGGACTGGTTTTAAATTCACTTGAGGCCAAAACGCTTGCTATATCTTTTAAATGTGTGGTTCCAGTAGCTCCATAAACCAATGCCATTCCATAAAGCAGAAATCCACTGGCAAAGGCCCCCAACAAGAAATATTTGAGGGCGGCTTCGTTGGATCTTTTTTCCGTACGTCTGATACCCGCCAGGATATAAAGGGAAATGGAAACGATTTCGATTCCCAAAAAGATCATGATCAGGTCGGCTGACGATGCCAGAACGATCATGCCAACAGTACAGAATAAAATAATACTGTAATACTCGCCGATTTTAATCCCTTGTTCTTTGTTGTAGCTAACAGACAACATTATGGCCAAGGCCGAACTGATTGCAAAAACAAAGGTCAGAAATATAGAAAAGGTGTCGACGACATAACTGTTTGAAAAGGAATAAATGGGCCCCGTCCCTTTGGCAAGCGAGCTGACCGCGGCCAGAAACAAGCCTAATAAACTCAAAAAGACCAAAACGGTTTTGTCTTTTCCGATGAACAGATCAAGGATCAGCACACCCATTGCGAATAAACTGAGTACAATTACGGGCGATAAACTGACTAAATCTACAATTGGGGCGGGTATCATGTCGACCACAATGATTCCTTTTCTTAGTTAGGTTTACTTCTTAGATTGTACAATCTGTACTATTTCTTGCGGTAATTCAGCGTGTTCTGAATGTCCACCATGCTCATCTTTTTTGTGTCCCCCGGGCCTGAAATTGTCCGGGTTCACCTTGGACGCCAAATGGGCCACCGAGGCATCAAAGGTTTTAGTAAAAGTTCTTGGGAAAATACCGATCCAGAACACTAATATAATCATGGGAACAATGAGAACTGTTTCCCTGAGATCCATATCTTTCAAGTTTTCATTTTTGGGATTTTTGCATTCCAGGAACATCACCCTTTGAAACATCCACAAAATATAACAAGCCGCCAGAATAACGCCGGAGGTCGCAAATGTTGCCAGCATGGCATCCGTTTGGAACATTCCGATCAAAACCAGGAACTCACCCACAAACCCGTTCATTCCCGGCAAACCTATTGATGACAGAGCAATAATCATAAAACATATGGCATATTTAGGCATGGGTTTCGATAGCCCCCCAAATTCGCTGATGAGACGCGTGTGCCGCCTGTCGTAAATCATTCCAACCAACAAAAATAGTGCGCTTGTACTCACCCCATGATTCAAGTTTTGGAGAAGCGCACCTTGCAATCCGTATTCGTTGAAAGCAAATATACCCAGCATTACGAATCCCAAATGACTCACACTGGAATAAGCCACCAGCTTTTTCAAATCTTCCTGAACCATTGCCACAAGCGCACCATAAATAATACCTATGACAGATAACCAGCCTATATAAGGTAAAAGGTCATTACAGGCATGTGGAAACAGTGGAAGGTTAAATCGGAGGAAACCGTAAGTACCCATCTTCAGCAAGACACCTGCAAGAATGATACTTCCCGCTGTAGGTGCTTCAACGTGGGCGTCCGGTAACCAGGTATGGAATGGGAACATGGGAACCTTGATGGCAAATGCCAGGAAAAAGGCCATGAACAACCATTTTTGGGTACTGAGATTCACATTTAAATGTTCTGTGATGTATAAGATATCCGTGGTTCGTGTGCCGGTTTGTTCGAATATAATAAAATAAATCCAGATAATGGCTACCAGCATCAATAGTGAACCGACCGCTGTGTACAAAAAGAATTTTACCGCCGCGTAAATTCGACGGGGTCCGCCCCAGACTCCAATAATCAGGTACATGGGAATCAACTGGAATTCCCAGAATACATAAAACAGGAAGAAATCCATGGCGATGAAGACGCCCAGCATTCCTGTTCCCAGGGCCAACATGGCAATCATGTATTCTTTTAGATATTTTTTTACTTCCCATGAAGCCAGGATGGAAAAAGCCGTCAAAAAAGTCGTCAAAATAAATAACAGCAGGGAAATACCATCCAGGCCTACATGGTAATTGATGCCCCAGGATTCAATCCAGGGCGTGCTGTATTCAAATTGCATTTTCGCTGTGGTCGTATCGAATTCTCCATAAAGCGAAAGCGATAGCAGGAAATCCGCCAGGGCAACACCCAATGCAGTTTGTT
Organism: Nitrospina sp.; assembly: GCA_024648695.1. Lineage (GTDB taxonomy): Bacteria > Nitrospinota > Nitrospinia > Nitrospinales > JACRGP01 > JACAVV01. Next base: position 21,763 of record JACAVV010000022.1, on the reverse strand, counting down.
TGATGGTTTTTTCATTCTCTCTTGGAATGAAAACCAGAGCAAAGGCTCCAGCTAAAGGAAGAAATGTTAAAAATGTAAGAAACATACGATCCTTAGAACGCGACGATTAAAAAGAAAATGAAACCCATGACCATAAACAAGGCATAGTTCCTGACAAATCCTGATTGAAACACTCGGGCTTGTTGACTAAACCAGCCGATTATTTTTGCCACACCGTTAACAGTTCCATCGATGCCTTTTGCATCGGCTTGTCTCCATAGGATATAGGAACCTTCTACGGTCGGTTTTACGAATGTTGCGTCATAAACCTCATCAACATAATATTTGTTACGAACCAGTTCGAATCCACCCTGAGTCTGCATAATTTTTTCGGGCCAACTCGGGAATTTGATGTAGAAAAGGTACGCGGTCGCAATCCCTGCTAGAGCAACACATAAAGAAAATCCCATTAACAGCACTTCGGTAAGCACATTGTGTTCCTCATGATGTTCCAGGAGGTGACCCCAGTGGGGAGCGTGCCGTCCCTGCTCATGCAAGACATGAGTCGAATGGTCAATTGCGGTTGCCAAATCAAATTCCAGAACAGGTGCCAGCACATGTTTTAAAAAATGTGCACCATGCATAATTGGAATGCCAAGCAATCCACCAATTGCGGCTAAAATAGCCAAAACTATAAGGACATTGGTCATGATTGCAGGAGATTCATGTGGATGAACTTCCGGGTCGACATTATATTTCCCGTGGAAGGTCATGATTACCAAGCGCGACATGTAAAATGCCGTAATGAATGCACCACAGACGCCCATTCCCCAGAACATGATATTTCCATCCATCAGGGAGTGATACAAAATTTCATCTTTACTGAAGAAACCGGATAGCGGAACTATTCCTGCTATGGCCGCAGTAGATATTACAAATGTCCAATAGGTTTTAGGCATATACTTTTTCAAACCACCCATCTTGCGCATATCCTGCTCGCCATGCACTCCATGGATCACGCTTCCGGAACCCAAAAAGAGGCAGGCTTTAAAAAATGCGTGCGTGACAAGATGGAAGATTGCCGCTGTAAACGCGCCCACTCCACAAGCCAAAAACATGTAACCAATTTGACTGACAGTTGAATAAGCCAGGACCCTTTTGATATCGTATTGTGCCGTTCCAATTGTTGCGGCGAATAATGCAGTGCCCCCGCCAACCAAGGCGACAATCCACATCGTAATGGGTGCCATAACAAAAAGTGCGTTACAACGAACCACCATATACACACCCGCAGTAACCATAGTAGCCGCGTGGATCAATGCACTAACTGGAGTCGGGCCTTCCATTGCGTCTGGCAACCACGTGTAAAGCGGAATCTGAGCCGATTTACCGGTAGCACCGATAAACAGCAACATAGTGATGATAGTGATGTCTTCACTCTCGAAAACCACTGTCGTCGCGGCATGTTCCATAACATGGCTGAAATCGATGGAACCAAACAACTTGAAAATATACATGACTGCCAAAAGGAACGCGAAGTCACCAACACGGTTGACCACGAATGCTTTGGTTCCGGCGTCACAAGCCGATTTTTTATCGAAGTAATATCCTATAAGGAAATAGGAACAACAACCCACCCCTTCCCAACCAATAAACATCATCAGGAAATTGTTTCCCATGACCAAAATCAACATGGCGAAAACGAAGAGATTAAAGTATGCAAAGAATCGATAGAAACTGTACTCTTCGTACATATACCCGACCGCATAAATGTGAATCAGGGAACCGACGCCAGAAACCACCATCAGCATCACCAAAGACAACCCGTCAATCTGGTAACCCCATTCAATATTAAGGTTGCCGGCGGCTATCCAGGTGAACATCACCTGTTCATAAATGCTTTCCCCTTCCGGCAAATTGGCGTAACCACCAAGAACCAGTAAGGTTGTTAAAAAAGACAAAATCACCGAGCCACAGGCCACTTTGGCAACTTTATCTTTTCCTATTTTAAGGCCGTAGAATCCACAAATGATAGATCCCACCAACGGGTACATAGGAATCAGCCAGGTTAAACTAAGCATGCGTATCCTTCCTTACCACTTCATTAAATTAAATTCGTCAAGATTGATAGTGGGTTTATTTCTGAACATGGCGATTACAATCGCCAAACCCACAGAAACTTCCGCCGCCGCAACAGCCATCACCATAAAGCTGAAGATCTGCCCATCGTGCTGGCCCAAATAACGGTCAAATGCTATCAGGGATATATTTACAGCATTCAGCATGATTTCAATAGACATGAAAACGACAATGGCATTTCTTCTGACTAAGACACCCATCACTCCGATGGTGAAGAGAATGCCGCTTAATACTAAATAATGAGATAAAGGGGCCATGGATCAATCGATTTTGGTTTTTGCGAGAACAAGAGCACCCACCATGGCTACCAAAAGCAGGATGGATGCGACTTCAAATGGCAAAACATAAGTTGTGAACAAGGATTTTCCCACTTCGGCAGTGGTCCCGAAACTTTCCATAATTTTTGCCGGCTTGGACGAATCCGCCGAGAGCGTAATGGAAATGATCTTATAAAGGATTCCCAGAACTAAAAATCCAGTTAAAACGGTCAACAGCGTATTGCCTTCACGGGATTTCCAAATGACATTGTCATCATCTTTAAGATTGAGAAGCATGATCACAAACATAAACAGAACCATGATCGCTCCGGCATAAATAATGACCTGCAAAATGGCCACAAAATGGGCGGATAAGCCAATAAAAACTCCCGCCAGGCACAACATCAATCCAATAAGACTGACGGCCGAGCCAATGGGGCTTTTATTAAAGACTACAAACAAGGCCAACACTACGGCCAGAGCCGCTATGGGGTAAAAAATTAATAGTTCCATTTTCCAGTGATCTGTCTTGTGAATTCAATCCGGTCCTTAAGCTCTTCCGTGGTTTTGGAAAGCTTATCGATACCGTATTTCATTTGTTTACGATCCAGCATATCGAACTCGCATTCATTGCTCATGAAAATTGCTTCCTCGGGACACGCCTCTTCGCAAAATCCGCAGAAGATGCAAATAGCCATATCAATAGTGAACTCTTTCGGCCATCGCTCCACTTCATTTTGCTTGCCGGAATTTTCTGCAGGCAAAATTTCAATACAATAAGCGGGGCAAGCCGCCTCACAAAGACCGCAGGCCACACAATTGAGTCGGTCATTTTCATTAACCGCCAATACCGGCCTTCCGCGATAAGCCACCGGGTACTCAACGATTTGTTCCGGATAATAAACCGTAAAAATAGTGCGATTCTTGGCCTTACCAAGAAAGTAGGGAATAAATCCGAATAGATTGAGGAAAAAATGGCGAGAGGTTATGTACATCCCTCTTAATATTTCAGGAATGTAAATCCGTTCCCACCAAGTCAATTTGATGTTCCGGTTTACATAATAAGCCATACTCTATATCTCCTGTTTCTGGTAACGTCTCTTAAGATCGGGCCAATATCACGGCACCCGTTACCAGAACATTAATCAAAGAAAGCGGGAGCAGAATTTTCCACCCCAGATTCATGATTTGATCGTATCGAAACCTGGGCAAAGTCCAGCGAATAGTCATTTGAAACCAAATGAAGAACACAACCTTGCCAAAAAACACACCGACATGAATCAACATTGCAATAGCATTGGATGCCGTGGTTCCGAGAAAATCAAATAAGGAAGTTATCGATTCAGTGGAAACAAACGGTATTTGCCAGCCACCGAAAAACAATATCGTTACCAAAGCGGCGATGGTGACCATTTCAATAAACTCAGCCATAAAAAACATGCCGAATTTCAAACCACTGTACTCTGTAAAATAACCCGCAACCAATTCCGATTCAGCTTCCGGGTTATCAAACGGGATCCGCTTATTCTCAGCGATTGCCGCAGTAAGAAACATAAAAAAACCTAGAGGCTGAAGAAAAATTCCCCAGTTAAAAAAGTTTTCCTGGGCGGCCCCTATCTCCGTGAGCCTCATGGTACCGTAAACCATCAAAACTCCAATGATGGTAAGACCCATGGTGACTTCATAGGAAACCATTTGGGAAGCAGTACGCATGGAGCCCAAAAGCGACCAGTTGTTGTTGGAACTCCATCCCGCAACCACATATCCATAAGTGGCCAATGAAGCAACCGCAAAAACGAAAAGAATGCCGACATCGAGATCCGAAATCACCAAATTTACTTGCTTACCAAACAAATTGTATTCTCCGCCAAAAGGAACTACTGCAAAGGTAACAATAGCAGGAATCACCGCAACGATCGGACTGAGAGTGTGCAAAATCTTATTGGCACCTCTTGGGATAAAATCTTCTTTAGTAAACATTTTCAAGGCATCAGCGATACAGTGAAACAACCCAAGGGCCCGAAACCCTAAAATATCTGCTCTATTAGCACCAATACGGTCTTGCATGATGGCACTTTGCTTTCGCTCTACCCAAGTAAGGATAGGTGCAAAAAATCCAACGGTGACACCGAGGATAAAGAAAATTTTAAGTAAAGTGATGAGTATATCGACAAGCATAGAATTTATAGAAAATTAGTTTAATGGGCCAATCATCGGTTGCCGTTTATTGATTGGGTAATCTTTTCTCAGGGGATGGCCTTTAAACCCTTCATACATCAGGATTCTTCGTAAATCGGGATGGCCCAGGAACTTCACTCCATACAGATCCCAAATTTCACGTTCGTACCAATTCGAGGCTTTCCATAAATCGTGAATGGAATCAATTTCACATTCCTTTTCACCAACGGGAACCTTCAGGCGAAACCGAGAATTAAACTCAAGCGAATAAAAATGGTAAACCACCTCAAAACGCACAGGTTTTTTCTTGTGGTAATCAACGGCAGTAATATCCATTAAAAATTTCATGCTAATTCCAGGCGTGTCGCGTAAAAACTTACAAACCTCCCGTAGGGTCTCTTTTTTAACGGTAACCGTTTGGTCATTACGGAAATTATGATCTTCAAGAACCGAATCACCAAATTCGGCTTTAACCTTCTCGATAATTTCTTTATTGTTGGAATCGCTCATAAGTATTTAAATTAAATATTGAAATCCTGGTAAATGAAGAGCCCTATTCCCAATCCAGCCCACCCTTTTTCCAGACATAAAGTAACCCGACGCCCAAAATGAGAAGGAAAAGAAACATTTCAATAAAACCAAACATCCCCAATTTCTTAAAAAGGATAGCCCACGGAAAAAGAAAAACAGCTTCAATATCGAATAGGATGAAAAGGACGGCAACTAGATAAAATTTAACGGAAAAACGCTGGTGGGGAGAAACAATTTGGGATTCGCCACACTCGAAAGGCTCATCTTTATCGGCAAAGCTCTTTTTGGGACCCAGAAGGGAAGTCATCAAAACCATTCCACCGGCAATACCGGTAGCGAACAAGAGCATCAACGAAGCGCCAATATATTGTTCCATAACGAACCTTAATTATGAGTTACTTTATAAGGGTTTTAAGGAGCTAATCCAAAAAAATTCTTATTAAGCTAAAAAAAACAAACCCTTAAAATAAAATCCTTTAGGAGGAATCCGATGTCCCGAGCAAAATAGCTAAAGTAAAGCGGGGATACTACTCTAAATGCAATAATTTTGTCAAGGAAAACCGTTCTAATAATTGATAAAAACTGTATTTAAAAACAGATAAAGGAGCGCAAAAAAAAACCCGCCTTAAATTAAGGCGGGTAGAATTTTAAACCCGGCGTCGACCTACTCTCCCACACAGTCACCCGTGCAGTACCATCGGCGCTGAAAGTCTTAACTACCGTGTTCGGAATGGGAACGGGTGTGGCCCTTTCGCTATCGAGACCGGGAAAATCTGAAAGAACGAAACTATATAGATTCAATTGAATTCGATTGAGTAACTGAGTCGGGAAACCTGCGAACAGGTTTCCCTTAATAATTTTAAAGGTCAAGCCTCACGACCGATTAGTACTGGTTAGCTGAACACATTACTGTGCGTACACACCCAGCCTATCAACCTTGTAGTCTACAAGGGGTCTTTAGTCTTCCCGAAGGAAGAAGAGATATCTTGTTTTGGAGTTGGCTTCCTGCTTAGATGCTTTCAGCAGTTATCCGTTCCGAACATAGCTACCTGGCAATGCAATTGGCATCACAACCAGAACACCAGAGGTTCGTCCACCCCGGTCCTCTCGTACTAGGAGCAGCTCTCCTCAAATATCTCACACCCACGACGGATAGGGACCAAACTGTCTCACGACGTTTTAAACCCAGCTCGCGTACCGCTTTAATGGGCGAACAGACCAACCCTTGGGACCTGCTTCAGCCCCAGGATGCGGTGAGCCGACATCGAGGTGCCAAACCGCCCCGTCGATATGGACTCTTGGGGGCGATAAGCCTGTTATCCCCGGCGTACCTTTTATCCGTTGAGCGATGGCCCTTCCACACGGGACCACCGGATCACTAAGACCTGCTTTCGCATCTGCTCGACTTGTAGGTCTCGCAGTTAAGCTCTCTTATGCCTTTGCACTCGACAGCTGGTTTCCAATCAGCTTGAGAGAACCATCGCGCGCCTCCGTTACATTTTAGGAGGCGACCGCCCCAGTCAAACTACCCGCCTGACATTGTCCCTGACCCGGATTCACGGGTCGAGGTTAGAATATCAGAATAATAAGGGTGGTATTTCAAGGTTGACTCCACCCTGGCTAGCGCCAGAGTTTCAAAGTCTCCCACCTATCCTACACATACTAGACCAATATTCAAT
>JACAVV010000022.1:0-10000 GCA_024648695.1 Nitrospina sp. | reverse complement strand
ATAATGTGGTTTCCTGTGGCACCAGGGCGATTTGACGCAGGTAGCTGATTTGCTCTATTGTTTTTAAAGGAGTTCCATCGATAAGGATTTCTCCTTCTATGGGATCGTAAAAACGGTGGAGCAGTTTTACCAGAGTGCTTTTGCCGGATCCACTCGGGCCCACAAGGGCAATGGTTTGGCCGGGATTGGCCTTAAAGCTTATGCCGCGCAGGACTTCCTGGTCTTCGCGGTAGTGGAATTTCAAGTTTATCAATTCGACGCTTCCCTGTATTTTTTCTATGGGCCTGGCTTCTGGAGAGTCGGTGACCTCCTGTTCGGTGTCCAGAATCTCAAATACTCGTTTACTGGCACCAATGCCTTCCTGGATGCGGGTATACATCCTTGCAAAGCTACCCATGGGGCCTGCAATGATGGTTGCGTAAAGGATAAAAGCGATCAATTCCCCGGGACTGATGGTACCCAGAATAACCTCCCGTCCTCCATACCATAAAAGAATCAAAGAGGTAGAAAAGGCGATGAACCCGATTCCTGGACCAAAAAATGCCGAGATTTTCACGCGTTTTTTTGCGGATTCAAAACTTTGTTCAATAGCGTCTGAAAATCGCAAACCTTCTTCTTTTTCCCTCACGAAGGATTTGACGACCTGGATACAGCTTATGTTTTCTTCCAGAATGGTAGTGGAATGGGCCAGCCGATCCTGAATTTCAGTAGAGAGGAGTCGTAGTTTTTTTCCGAAGAATCGGGCGAACAGCACCAAAATGGGGGTGAGTATCAAAACCATGAAGGTCAACTTCCAATTCATGTAAATGATAATCAGGATTCCTCCCAACAGCCGGATGGATTGTTGCAGGACGGTCGCCGGTAAATCGGTGATCAGGTTTTCCAGTGTGGTGATGTCGTTGGTCATTCGTGAAACGATTTCCCCGGTACGCCGCTTTACAAAAAAGTTGAGGGACAAGGACTGAATGTGGTCAAATACCTTTTTTCGAAAATCAGCGATCACTCGTTTTTCAGTGAGGTCGAACAGGTAATTGTGGACCGTCGAAAATATCATCTGGATGACAAACAGGCAGGCAATCACCAGGGCGATGCCATTGAGTTTGTCCATATTCCTTTGCACCATCACCACGTCCACCATTTGTTTGGTGTACCAGGGAACCGCCAAGTTGGTGAAAGAAGCCACCACCAGGCAAAGGGCTCCTATATACAGTGTTTTTTTGTAGGGGGTTAAGAGTGATAGCAGGCGTTTGAGGATGTCCATTATTAATTTCCTGGTTGTTTGGTAAATGAGTAAAATACCATAGATAAGCTGGGAAATTGTTGGATTCTTTAATATTGTAAAAATATCGCAAAATAAACAATTAGTCAATTTGGGCGTATTTTAAAACTTTGGGATTTGCCGTCTTTTGCTATTTTGCCAAGCCGGTTTTTTCTGCCAGGTGCTAAAAGGGAATGCCCTGCTTTTTAAGTTTGGAGTGAAGATTGAAATCGTTAAGCAATGTTTTGGGAGCGATTCTCTCGGATATTAAAATTCAGCATACCGTGTTTGCCTTGCCCTTTGCCATCATGAGCGCCTTTCTGGCCGCAGGGGGTATTCCTGATTGGAATTTGTTAGGATGGATTGTGGTCGCTATGTTTGGAGCCAGAAGCAGTGCGATGGCTTTCAATCGAATCGTTGATGCCTCTTTTGACAAAGCCAACCCGAGGACATCCAACCGGGCTTTACCAGCAGGCAAGGTGGGCATGCAGACTTACTGGATTTTCTTGATCGTGTGTTCGGCCTTGTTTGTTTTCGCGAGCGCCATGTTGAACGATTTGGCTTTTATGTTATCGCCTGTGGCCTTATTGATCGTATTTTTTTATTCTTTAACAAAACGCTTCACATCGTTTTCACATGTTTTCCTTGGATTTGCTTTATCTGTGGCGCCGGTTGGGGCCTGGGTGGCCATTCGCGAGGAAATTTCACTGGTCTCCCTGGTTCTGGGTGCCGCGGTGGTTTTCTGGTTGACCGGATTTGACATTATTTATTCCTGCATGGATGTCCAGTTCGATCTTAAAAACAAGGTGTATTCAGTTCCCAAAAAATTCGGAATCGACCGGGCTTTAAAATTCGCCTGGATGAGCCACGTGTTAATGATATTCTTTCTTTTGGTTCTGCCCGGATTGGCACCCATTCTTGGTGGCTTGTATTTTTTCGGAATCGTTTGTGTTGGGGGGCTTCTCTTTTACGAACATTCGCTGGTCAAAAAAGATGATTTGTCGAAAGTGAATATGGCGTTTTTTAACGTGAACGGATGTATCAGTGTATTGTTAATGATGGTAGTGATAATTGATTGTATTTGGACCTGAAATCAGGGTTTCTGTTTTATACTTTAAAACTGTATAAAAACCTGTCTATTAAAAACAATTATTTTAAAGCCAATACAATTGTTTTAACTGTGAGAATAATGTAGCATTACTTCCTTAATAATAATTGATAATAACGATCATTGTAATGATCGAAATTTTGAGGACGCAGGATGTTGTTTGAATTTGAAGATCCAGGATTAAAAGCTATTTATACAAAGGTTGAAGCTGACCAGCGCTTATCGTTTGAGGATGGTGTTCGGCTTTTTGAAACTCCTGATTTGATGGGAGTCGGGTACCTGGCCAATATGGCCCGAGAACGACTGAATGGCGACAATACCTATTTCATCAATAACCGTCATATCAATCACACTAATATATGTGTTTATAATTGCCGTTTTTGCGCGTTTGGAACTAAAGCGGATAAGCCGAATGCGTATGAGAAGTCTTTGGAAGAAATATTTGATGATGCCCAAAAGTATGAAAACGGCAATGTCAGCGAGTTTCATATTGTAGGAGGCTTGCATCCTGATTTTCCCTTTCAATACTATCTGGATCTGGTGGAAGGCTTGAAGGAAAGATTTCCCGAGGTTCATATTCAGGCTTTCACAGCGATTGAATTGCAATACCTTTCCGAATTGGCCGGACGGCCCTTGAAAGATACCATCGCCATGCTTAAAGATGTTGGTTTGGGGTCGATTCCAGGTGGCGGCGCAGAAATTTTTTCGGAACGCGTGCGTAAAAAGATTTGTCCTGAAAAAAGTGACGGCAACGAATGGTTGCACATTCATGAAACAGTTCATTCTCTCGGATTAAAAAGTAACGCCACCATGCTTTATGGGCATGTGGAAACCGTCGAGGAAAGAGTGGATCATTTAGTGAAACTACGAAACCTGCAGGACAAAACTGGTGGGTTTGTAACATTTATTCCCCTGGCTTTTCATCCGGAAAATACACGACTGGATCACATTCCCTCAACGACCGGTAACCTCGACTTAAGAGCCCTGGCAGTTTCCCGTCTGATGCTGGATAATTTTCCTCATATTAAAGCCTTTTGGATCATGGTCACTCCGAAAATAGCCCAGCTATCTCTTTCCTTTGGAGCCGATGATATGGATGGAACGGTGGTAGAAGAAAAAATTGTTCATGCGGCGGGAGCGGTGACCGATCAGATATTCCATAAAAGTACCATTATTGACATGATTCGGGAAGCGGGGCGTGTCCCCATGGAAAGGGACACCGTTTACGAACAGGTCCAGGAATGCGTGGCTTGATTTAGAAAATTTCAACTATAAATTATTGATATTAATAGTTTTATAAATCGGTTCATTTTATTCTCTTGACTTATTTACACTTAGGGTGTATTAAAATATAGTCAAGAGGTAAAATGATTTGAGTTTATTAAGTGTGGTCGTTGATATTTTGGATTGCCCTAAGGTTAATTTATTTAGCCCTTCAGTAAAAATCCATTTTGACGCATTGTAAATAACTTTTTAGGGACTTTTGCTATGGCTTTTGAATCAAAAAGAGTACTGGTTGTAGACGATTCCAATGTAATGCGGAATATTATTAAGAATAACCTGAAACAGTTAGGGTTTGGGCACGATAATATTGCTGATGCAGAGGATGGATCAATGGGCATGAAAAAGCTTGGAGAAGGGTCTTTTGATTTAGTCATTTCCGATTGGAATATGCCTAAAATGACAGGGATCGACTTTTTAAAGGCGATTCGAGCCGAAGGCAGTTTAAAGGATATTCCATTTTTAATGGTTACTTCTGAATCTGAAAAAGAAAAAATCATGGAAGCGGTTCAAGCTGGGGTCAATCAATACATTGTAAAACCTTTTAATGCGAATCAACTGGAAGAAAAAATCAATCAGATTTTTTCTTGAATTAAACGGGTAGCCATTGCATCGCTTACTTAAATGCATGAAAGTTTCAAAGGGTATTTCGGGACGTCTAATAAAGCTCATGGATGTTCCAAATCAACTATGCCGGCTTGCATTTTTTTCGCAAAATAAATTACATTGACACTCAATTTTAATGACCCTTATAATACTAATATAGGGTTTACTGTTTTTTTTAAAGATATTTGTTAGGCCATAACAGGTAGCATCTTTTTTAAGTTTACTAATTTTGCGAAATTAAATTCTTGAAACGAATAGGAAAAATTTTATGCCAACAATAGATTTTAAAGAAGGGAAAATGCCTGAAGTCTTGCCCCAGGTGGTTATGGATTCTGTTTCTGATATTTTTAAATCCATTTTTTCAAGCACCCCGGAGTTTGTTGGAAATGCCGACAATAAAGCAATTGGGGATGGAGTGGTTGGCATTATTTCCTTTGTAGGCGATGTTTCCTGGTTATTGATGCTGGTTCTACCAAAATCTTCAGCCCAGGAAACCGCATTGAAATTTGCAGGTTTTGAGGTGGATTATGACAGTCCGGACATGGGGGATGTTGTCGGAGAATTGAATAATGTTTTAGCGGGAGATATTGTGGCCCGATTAAGCGCAAAGGACGTAAAGGTTACCATGTCCCTACCCACTATTATGCGTGGACACGATGTGGAACCCCTTCTTCCGCGGGGGCTACCTTCGGTGAAAATGCACTACAAGATTGGTGATGGAGATATTTATTTGAAAGTGGCTGGCTCCCAAGAAGGACAAACTGTAGGTAGGACCCCCGGGACCTGAGGTCAGTTTGTTTGAACAGTTGTTTAACTGGGCATGGTTCACATGGTTTAAGGGCAGTGGTTGATTAATTTTGAAGCAAGAATATTTAGCAATCAATTTTTCTGAGGGTTTTAAGATTTTTGTAATTTTTTGAATTTTGGGTTTCCTTTCAAAAAATTCGGAAAACTTCTCTTCAGAGGGGGATGTTATGGAAGATGGAATGGATTCAATTGTTAACGAGTTTTTAGTTGAAAGCTACGAAAATTTAGATCAACTGGATGCGGATCTGGTCGATTTGGAACAAAACCCGACGGATCAAGGGTTACTCGCGGGAATTTTCAGGACCATTCATACGATAAAAGGGACCTGTGGTTTTCTGGGATTTTCGAAATTGGAATCCATTGCCCATGTGGGCGAAAATCTTCTTAGTAAATTGAGAGAAGGTGAATTGAGCCTGAGTGCAGAGATCACTAGCGCCCTGCTGTCCATGATTGACGCAATTCGTGAAATTCTTTCCAATATTGAAAGTAATCAGGACGAAGGTGCGGTTGATTATTCCGAGTTAATTAAAACCCTCACTCTTTTAAATGAAGGAGAAACGGGTGTCGTTACTCCCGCGATGAGTACCCCCAAAGAATCCCCGGCTCCTGAAAATAAAACGAAAACTTCTGCTGAAAATACATCTGAGCCAGAAGCTGAATCCGCCCCGGTAGTTGATGAAGGGATGGAATCTATTATTAAAGAGTTTCTGGTGGAAAGTTATGAGAATCTGGATCAACTGGATGGAGAATTGGTAGATCTGGAGCAAAATCCCACGGACGAGAGTCTTTTGGCCAGTATTTTCAGAACCATTCATACTATTAAAGGAACCTGCGGTTTTCTTGGCTACACGAAACTGGAATCCATTGCTCATGTGGGCGAAAACCTATTAAGTCAAATGCGCGAAGGCAAATTGGCCCTGAATGCAGAAATCACCAGTGCTTTACTGGCTATGGTGGATGCTATTCGAAACATTCTTTCTTATATCGAAGAAGACCGGACGGAAGGGTCAACGGACTATTCCGGCTTGGTCGATACATTAACACGCTTGAATAACGGGGAATCTGTGGGAACGGTGGCCCCGGTGTCTGCAGAAGAATCGACTCCCGCTCCAGCTGAAGAAAGTAAACCTGCGGTTTCTGAATCTGCAAGTCCCGATGTAAAAGAATCCGAAGCCACACCTGTGGCCGCATCTGGCGATAAAGGATCTGCTCCCGCCCGACAGGACCGGGGGGTATCCGAAACCAGCATCCGTGTGGATGTAGGTTTACTCGATACTTTGATGAATCTGGTAGGTGAACTGGTTCTGGCCCGAAACCAGATCGTTCAGTATTCCTCTTCTGAAAAAGATCCCAAGTTTTCGGCCAGTAGTCAGACATTAAATATGATCACTACAGAGTTGCAAGAGGGAGTTATGAAAACCCGTATGCAACCCATAGGAAACATTTGGGATAAATTTCCCAGAGTGGTCCGCGATCTGGCGCTTTCCTGCGGGAAAAAAGTAAAGCTGGAAATGGATGGCAAAGATACGGAACTTGATAAAACTCTCATCGAAGCGATTAAGGATCCCTTGACCCACATTGTAAGGAATGCCGTGGATCATGGTATCGAGTCTCCTGAAAAGCGCGTTGCTAATGGTAAAAACGAAGAAGGCACGCTTTCACTTAAAGCTTTTCACGAAGGTGGACAGGTCAATATAGAAATTTGTGATGATGGCGGTGGAATCGATCCTGAAAAAATCAAAAACAAGGCAATCGACAAAAACGTAGTTACCTCTGAGCAAGCGGCTAGAATGAATGACCGTGAATTGGTGAACCTGATTTTCGCACCCGGGTTTTCCACCGCTGAAAAGGTCACCAATGTTTCCGGCCGGGGTGTTGGTATGGATGTGGTTCGTACCAATATTGAAAAGATAGGTGGAACTGTAGATATTCAGGGAACCGTCAATATGGGCACGACCTTGAAAGTTAAAATTCCGCTAACCCTGGCAATCATTCCTGCGTTGATTGTTACTTGTGGAGAAAATCGCTATGCAATTCCTCAAGTCAATCTGCTGGAACTGGTCCGCCTGGAAGGAGAGGATGCTAAAAATGGAATCGAGATGATTCAGGGAACCCCGGTTTATCGTTTGCGGGGCAATTTGTTACCTCTGGTATACCTTCATAAAGAATTGCAGGTGCCATGCGCTTCTGAAAATTCTGATATTCTCAATATTGTGGTACTGCAAGCTGGCGACAGGCATTTTGGCCTGGTTGTTTATGGAATTAATGATACTGAAGAAATTGTTGTTAAGCCACTGGGTAGCCAGTTGAAAGGAATCACCGCTTTCGCAGGAGCTACAATTATGGGAGATGGAAAAGTAGCTCTTATTCTGGATGGTATGGGCCTTGCCCAAAAAGCCGGAGTGGTTACTGAAGGAAGACAACAATTGGGTCAGGGAGCCAAAGATATGGATGATTCTGTTCAGGGAGATAAACAAACCCTTCTTATTTTTGGTATTGGAGACACCGGTCGTATGGCCATTCCATTGTCGATGGTTGCTCGTCTCGAAGAGTTCAAGCGGTCTTCTGTTGAGCAATCTGGAGACCAGACTGTTGTTCAGTACCGCGGTGAAATTATGCCTTTGGTTTTCTTGTCGAAAACTTTCTCGACTAGCAACGGTAATGGCAATGGAAGCGAATCGGAAATGATGCCAGCCGTTGTTTATACGCAGGATGGAAAAAGTATTGGAATAATTGTTGACCGCATTATCGATATTGTTGAAGAAACCATCACTGTAAAGAAAGAATCCAACAGAAGCGGAATCCTCGGAACCGTGGTGGTCCAGAATAAAGTCACCGACCTGGTGGACCTTGAAGCGGTGGTCACCATGGGAGTATTATCTCAAACTACTGAATATGATCAGGTATTGGTTCCACAGCTTACAACTGGAGTTGAGGCTTAAAACCTGTTTTCATTCCAATAACCTTTTAATAAAGATTAAATATTATGTCCGATGAAAAACAGTTTTGTACCTTTTATCTTGATGACCTGTTTTTTGGAGTCGAGGTTTTAAAAGTTCAGGAAGTTTTCAGGTTTCAGGAAATGACCTCAGTTCCATTGGCTTCCAAAGTGGTGAAGGGGCTGATTAACCTGAGAGGGCAAATCATCACTGCTATTGACTTACGTCAAAGGCTGGAACTGGACGGATTGGAAGAAGGCAAATTACCGATGAATATTGTGGTCCGGACCAATGACGGTGCTGTCAGTCTTCTGGTAGATGAAATTGGTGATGTGGTTGAAGTTCCTTATGAATCCTACGAACCTCCACCAGACACCGTTAAAGGAACCACTCGTGAATTGGTTCAGGGCGTGTATAAACTCCAGGACAAACTTTTGCTGATACTGGATACGGAAAAAGCTGTTCAGGTATGCGCTACCGCACAGGCGGAATCCTGAGGGATTCCACTCGGTTTACTTTAATTAAAATGCCTATCTGAAGGCTTTTACTCTTTCAATAATTTCGTACCCTATTTTATTTAGAGGATGAATGCCATCGGCCAATCCTGCTCTGGCAACAAAACCCGGCATTCCCCAGACGACGCTGGAAGCTTCGTCCTGGACCAGAACCTGTCCACCTGCCTTTGTAATGTGTTCGCAACCATTTAACCCATCATGGCCCATGCCTGTCAGGATCACTCCTAAAACATTTTTTCCATAAACCTCACACACTGAGCGAAACAGGACGTCCACCGCTGGCCTGCAGGAGTTTTCCGGCTCGTCCTGATTCAACTGGACTACTGGGCCCTGCCCCTTTTGTTTAACCACCATGTGATAATTACCTGGTGCGACAAGGGCTTCCCCCCTTTTTAATTGCATATCTGTCTGCCCTTCGTAGACTTTCAGGTTCGATTTGGAATCGAGTCTTTCCGCCAATAGTTTCGTGAAAAATGGTGGCATGTGCTGAACCATAACGATTGGGACAGGAAAGTCGGAAGGAAATACCGGAAATAGTTCCGCCAAAGCATTAGGCCCCCCAGTGGAAACTCCAATAGCAACGATTTCGATTTTTTGCTTGATCGTTCCTGTTCTTAGAACAGGTGTTTTTTGTCCAGTGGTATTAATAGGGGTGGATACATGAGGCTGGGTTGCAGATTTCTTCAATGGCTCACGGTCTGGAGATGGCGGAATTATTGTTTGGGGACTGGGCAAGCCAACCGTTCCCGAACAAAAAGCTTTGATCTTTGGAATGAGTTCATTTTGAACCCGTTTCATACCTTCGGAGACACTGCCCACATTTGCAGGCTTGGTAACATAGTCACTGGCACCCAAAGCCAAAGCTTCCAAAGTGGCGGTACCTCCTCGCTCGGTAAGAGTGCTGAACATAATCACCGGTAGCCTGGGGTAGATTTTTCTGATTTCAGCAAGTGTTTCCAGGCCGTTCATCTCCGGCATTTCAATATCCAGCGTTACTAAATCGGGTTTCAACTGAGGAATTTTTTTCAGGGCGAGATTTCCGTTTGAAGCTATTCCCACCACTTCAATTTCC
Organism: Nitrospina sp.; assembly: GCA_024648695.1. Lineage (GTDB taxonomy): Bacteria > Nitrospinota > Nitrospinia > Nitrospinales > JACRGP01 > JACAVV01. The sequence continues at coordinate 414 of JACAVV010000022.1, read as the reverse complement.
GGATCCACTTTCAGGGAATCGCCGATCAAACGTCTTACCACAACAGAATCATCAACGATCATCACCTTGATTTTGCGCATAAAGGAATTTATTTATATTTGAATGAGACTAAAAAGAATTTATTGGAGCCCAAATCTGTGATTAACAAGTATTTGATTTACGATTTCTTAGATCCATTTTTCCTAGAAATCATGTTACGTGAAAAATCCAAAAAGTCAAAGAAATCAGTCCTGAACAAAAAGATTTATTTATACCTTTCCTAGGAACCTGGAATATAGAATATAATTTAAGGTTCATGACTAGTTAACGTCCTCCAAAGAGGGCTAAAATGTAGTTATGAAGCGGCGAAACCCGATTTTAAAACGCGCCCGAATTTCGACCAAGAAATTTAGGGAACTTTTGAGGTACTTTTCA
>JACAVV010000021.1 GCA_024648695.1 Nitrospina sp. | reverse complement strand
TTTCAATTTCGCTTCCATTTCTTAAGTCCTCCTCTGATTGGTCTGTTAACGTTTCGCAAAAACGCAGTATACAGACCCAAAGGAGGACTTTCTTTTTTCAAATGTGCGAAACGTATCGTACGTTATCCCTTAAAAACTTTAAAGATACTGAGATTTATAATCCTGGCTTACATTATGAAACGTTAACCCATATTTCTCATGGGCCCAAGGGGAGTGTTTTGCTAAGCGAAGGGATGATGTTCTATGAAAATGAAATCAAGGAATTCACCTTGCACAATGGTGAAATAAAAACAATTGGCAAGGGTTTTTATTCAACATATATCCAGGAACATAAAAAACTATTTTATTATTTCCACCAAAAAGGAAGAAGGGAATTCGAATTAAGGGTAGCTAATGGTTACGATTTAGCAAACGGAAAAATATTGGGTCGTGTACCTTTAGATTCACGTGGAATTATATTTGATCCTGTGGTTCAAATTTCGGAAAACTCAGTAGTTTTCATTGGAGAGGACCAAAAGGTAAACAAATATGATTTTGTAAAGAGGGAATTAAAATCTTTAAATATTGAGAACTGCATTCCCAAAGCTTGGAGAAAAAAGAATCGAAAGTTGATATGCCAAGGCATTCACAAAAAAGCCCATTATCAAGTTAGCATTGAAACAGGCAAAAGAGAAGTTCTAAAAAACTTACCATTCACTAATGGAGGAATTACCTATATTGAAAATCATGACACTCTCATTTCTCATAGTAGCCGAACCAATTTATGGGAAATGAAATTGGAGTCTCCATTTATTGTTGCTTATTCATTTGATGAAGATAGAGGGAAAAGAATTTTTGATGAATTCTTTTCCTACGGCATTTGGATAAATGAAGATATGTCTCATTGGTTTAAATCAACTTCTAACAATTCCTAAAGGAAAGCAATAGGTTTAAAATGTATTCCAGTCAGGCCTCAGTTTAAGGGATTTGTTCTATTTATACACTTCCGGTGATACTTCACTAGAATGTATAATAATGATAGAAGACAGCATATAGAGGAAATTCCCTTTGACCACATTCTTTTATCAATTTGTGTATTACCCACCTTTGAATTAAAAGTTAAAATGAAAAAAAAATACAATTTAAAGCTAATACTCTCTTTTTTATTTTACTTGTTTTTATTCTATTTAATGCCTCCCGTCGTGTTGGGAGATGAAATCGACTCAAAGAACGGGTTAGTAAAACCAAATCAACCTGGAGATTTGCAAGTCAATATTGTCGTATCAGATTCTCCACATTATATAAGGGAATGGGTGCACTCCAAGCCAAAAAAGGTTGTTAGAATTAAAAGATTGGATAAGGTTAGACCAAATCAAGTAATGTACACAGCTTTCCTTATAACCGGATATAAATTGAACGAGGAAAATTTTATGGATGTGGTGATTCACTGGGTTTTTTATGAGCCCAACGGTAGAACCATGTTTAAGCAAGATAATTATGCCCACGCAAAAAAGCGGATTAAAAACAACACACCCAATTTTATTATGGCCGATCCAGCTTTGGATCTGGAATTAGATACAACGGATCCTCAAGGAGTTTATAGGTTGGTAGCCATTGCCGAAGATCGAATTTCGAAAAAAATCGCAAAAAACGTTTATAAAATAGATTTCGAAATAAATAAATAATAGCGCGAATTCAAATCAAAAGTGCATCTCTGGGTACCGCCCCGATTTATGTACAAATGCACTCCAAGTTAAAACTAAAGATTGAATAATGCACCTGGAAAGAGGCGCTTTCTCTGGTAGGCCCAATGACCGTATAGTTGCGATAAGTGCCAACTTTTATGTTTTTACACTTTAATTTTCTTGGCCAGGTCGAGGGCTTCACGTTGATCTACGGCAAGGTAGGATGCTGTGCTGGCAATGGATTTGTGGGCGAATTCAAGTCATAAGTGCAATTCCGATGAAATGTGATAGGCCCTATTTTGCTGTGAATATTTTGCAAACAGCTTCTTATTTCAAATTAACTTAACAGTGGTAGTAGCAGTAGGGCCTGTTGGCCCTGTGGTAAACCGCAAAGCGGTTTTCCACAAGTCACCAGGCCATTGTAAACTATCGAATACCTTTCACGCCTTTTGTTGTTCCTGGTGCAACCTTGTTTAAATTATATAAGAGGGACAAACTTATTATTAAACATCTGATTGGGTGTTTGATACTGGCGGGTTTTTCTCGGTCGATTATTTAAATTGTCCACGATCTGTTTTATAGTCTGCCAGGAGACTGATTTGAAATCCGTTCCTTTCGGCAGAAATTGCCTGATCAGGCCGTTCGTATTCTCGTTGATACCGCGTTCCCACGATGAATACGGGTGGGCAAAATAGGTTTTCGCCTGCAATGCCTTTCCTATTGTTTCGTGTTTTACAAACTCCGACCCATTATCAAAGGTCAGCGTATGAACTTTATCCATGTGCGGTTTAAGCATGCGAATGATAGCCTGGGAAACGACTTGAGCCGACCGACTGTAAATCCGGGAACAACAGGTTGTTAATGTGAAACGGTCCACCACTGTGACCAGAACGCTTTTTTTATCCTGCCCGATCATCGTATCGCACTCCCAGTCCCCGATACGTTGCTTTTCTTCGACAACCCTGGGACGTTCTGTGATGCAAACCCGATTTGTGTAAAAGTGTCAAGTCTATTATTGACTATAAGTCCGCAGTATTTTTCAATAGCCGTCCCGCACTGACCTTTTCCCTGGTTTTGAAGTATATCGCCGCGGCCGTTCTGTATCATATGGAACCGAAATATTCGCTCTGGCACGTAGTCATAAATTTTTCTAATGGTCCTCAGGCCGCAGGCGGTAACAAATCCTCCAGAAAAAAAGCTGAAAGTTCTGATCGGGTGGATAATCCCGTTTTCTGGTATATCGCCTGGGATTGTTGCTGAACTGTTTTCAGCTTCGTATTGCGAATATCGGCAATTTCTTTCAGGGAAAACCCTTTGAGTAACAAAAACCCAACTTCCGTTTCAGCGGGTGTCAAATTCCAGTGAACGAATTGTTTCTCGATTTTTATTGAAAGACCCTGGAGTAGCTGATTGGTCTCCTCCTTCCATTTCTCCTTTTCCTGATACAAGGATTGCACATCACTCTGCAGGGAACGAATCTCCTGACGGGTGCGACTCCACTGCTTCATACCAAATATCAAGAATCCTCCACTAAGAAGAAACAGGATGCCTTCCAGGATCAGGTGCTCTTTGGACCCTCCATGACCATAATCGGTCAGCAGATCCAATCCTACAAGAACAAGGGTGGAACCGGAAAAAACCAGAACCGCCCAATTGACTTTTTGGGTATCCTCCATTTGACCTAAAGTTCCTCCTAAACCATTAAAATTAAAAGGGTTGTCCTTTACCCCAAAACCCGGATGGCAAATCTCTTCTTTTTCCCGCACATTAGGGTTGTAACAAAATTTAATCCATTTCAAGGAGATTATCATGTTTGATTTGCCATTGCATCCCATTGCCGTTCACTTTCCAATCGTTCTGGGTATTTTCCTGCCTGTAGTCGGCCTTATTTTTTGGTGGGCCATTAAAAAACAATGGGTCCCTCAAAAGTCCTGGGGACTGGTTGTGGTGTTTGTGTTCATTTTCACCGTTTCTTCTCTGATTGCCGCAGAATTGGGCGAAGATGAGGAAGAGCATGTCGAGCATATCGTGGCTGAAGATGTCATTGAAGAGCACGAAGAGGCCGGGGAACTCATTCCCTGGGTAGGTGGAACCTTATTGCTCGTTTCTCTGGCAGGTTTGGTAGTAAAAAATAATGACCGGGTAAGGCTGGCTCTGGTCGTTTTGGGTTTTCTGGCCATTTTGCCTTTGGGAAACGCAGGGCATACCGGAGGGGAACTGGTTTACAAATATGGCGCGGCCAACGCTCATCTCAACAAAGAAAAGCTACTATCCATCGTATCTAAAATGGATAAGGTGCCAGATCATCATGAGCACGACCACGATGATTAAGGTTGTAATCGGGCTCCACGTTGTCCAGTTTACCCAACCCTCCCCTGCTGATGAGAGACTTTTGTTTCTCCCTCTGGGGGGATATGGAGGGGGTGTCTTGATCAGTAACCGGGGTTATTTATTTTACTTTTTGATAGTTTTGGAGCCACCGGAATAAATATTAGTCCGGAGCGGACCTCGCGTCACCTGGATCAGGCGTTGCACAAGTGCTTTTCAATCGGTTGGTGTTTCTTTCGGCCGTTGACCGGTTGGGGGTAGCGAAATACTTTGCCTTCGAAGTTTTTGACGATGACTTCCTTATCGGTATGATCGATCACAGTACCGGGAAGCAAGCGCACCTTACCGCCGCCGCCGGGAGCGTCAATCACATAATAAGGAACGCCCATTCCGGAGGTGTGCCCCATCAAGGCGGTGAGAATTTCCAGGCCCTTTTCAACGGTCGTCCGAAAATGGTCCGTGCCCATCGTCATATCGGCCTGATAGAGGTAGTAGGGTTTCACGCGATTCTTTAGAAGCTTGTGCACCAGGGCTTTCATCACTTCGACATCGTCGTTGACACCTTTAAGAAGCACCGTTTGACTGCCGAGAGGAATCCCGATATCCGCCAGCATGGCACAGGCTTTTTCCACCTCAGGTGTGATTTCATCCGGATGGTTGAAATGTATATTGAAATAAAGCGGATGGTATTTTTTCAAAATATCGCACAATTCCGGTGTCACCCTTTGCGGCAAGGTTCCGGGAACACGAGTTCCAATACGTATGATCTCCAGATGAGGTATCGATCTCAACTCACCAAGAATGCGGTCCAGTTCCTTATCGGGGACCAGTAAAGGATCGCCTCCGGACATAATCACATCGCGGACTTCCGGATGATTGCGAATGTATTCGATGCCCTGGCGCAAGGTTTCGCGAGTCACAATTCCCGGAAACCCGATCTTGCGTTTACGCGTACAAAACCGGCAAATGATGGGGCATTGATTGTTGAGCATCAACAACACCCGGTCCGGATACCTGTGTACCAGTTCCGGAACCGGCATATCGCCTTCTTCATTCAGAGGATCCGAATCGAGCAATTCGTGCCTGTCAATGAAATCATCCAGCTCTTCTAAAGTAGGAACCACCTGTTTCCACATTGGATCGTCTGCACTTTTCACCTGGTCCAGAAAATAGGAATTGATCCGGATGGGAAACACTTCGGCAACTTTTTTCAATTTTTCCTGATAGGCAGGGTCTTTCGGAATGAAAGGGAGATCTTCGACTTTAACAACACTCTTGCTCAACAACTTTTGCCAGGTTTCCATTATTATCCTTTTATAGAATTAGCATTTTTGGGATAGGTTTTTTTCAGATAGTCGATGATCTCGTATTCATCGTCCATCACCCTATCGCCATCAATGAGAACGGGGACGGTGTATTGGCCTGAAACCTCATAAACCTCTTTACGTTGGTGATGGGGCCAGGGCACGTCGATTTTTTCATATTCCAGGTTTAATGTTTCCAGCACACCGCGCACCATAACGCAGTAGGGGCAACTATCGATGTTGTAGAGCTTCATAGTTTGTTCCGATCAATTATTGGACTTTATATATTGACGAGAATGCAGAGACAATGGATTCAATAAAATTCAGAAAGATATTCCGGCCAGGCTTTAAAGCCAGATCTCCGCCAAATTTGCCATGAATTTTATCAATCAACACTCCCGTTAACCGCACAAGGGACCATTACAGCCTCGGTCATGCCATGGATTTTCTTTTTGTTGTGGGGACACAAAGTTGCAAGGATTCCTCCCAGTTCAGCGTTTTCCCCAATGATAAAATAATATGGGGTGAGCCGCACCCGGCTGTCCATTTGCTTCAATTCCCGGGTATCGTGATTAAAATAGGAAACCGTCACCCGTTTGCCTTTGTGAAACTCCTGCAAAATGGAGGGTTCCTGATCAAATTGCCGTAAACTTTCCTGTAATGTTTTCTGCCACACCTCCAGAGACACATCATGACCAATAGTCACTCCGCGTCCGCCCCAGGCTTTGGGCGAAAATCCGGAGGTTTTTATCACCAGTTCACGTTCTTTTTGAGTCAAGTCCATCAACTCTCTCCAGAGCCTCACCGGCTTGCCCTGGATCGTCAAACCGGGAATCACGCTATAGGGCGGCAACTCGCGATTATCCAGTAACCAGGTTTTTGGAATTAGATGTGAAAGAAGTGTAAAAGTTTCAGTTCCCAGGTTTTTTTCCCAGATTGCCTTGAGTTCTGGATGGTGGAAGAGGAAAAATACCAGCTTTTCCTCAAGATGCGGCTTAAACGGCGGGGTGATCTTCACTTTTCCCTTCTTCTGGCAGTACATGATCAATTCCATCTTGGGGATGTTTTTCAAGTCAAATAACTCAAAAAAACGGTACAGGACATCGATAGGAACTTCCCCTTCGCTGGAATTAAAATACAGGCCTTCCTCCCTGAAAATCAGGTCCCGCGGGTGCCCAACAAAGGCTATTATTCCCTTTTCCCGCAATAACTCCCCTAAGTACTTCATTTCATTCAAGTAATCGCCTGCTTCGTCGGAAACAACGATGGCCAGGGTAGCATTTTTACCCTCATATACACTGTCCATCATTCTGGCAAACAAATCGGGAATCCCCCCCAAATCCTCACCTAATACATTATGACCGGAACCGGAATATAAGGGCATCAAGGCCGACATTAAACCAAAGCCTCCCGGGACGGAATCGAGTTCTGTCACACGAAAGCCTTTTTCTGATATAATAATATCCGGACGGATAATACGTGGCAGTTCTCTCCGCAGGCGTTTCATGCGGCAATATTGAATCAAATCAGCAGGTTTGCCTAAATCCAGGTACCAGGAAATCCATTCAGGCAACTTACCCTTGACACTCAATTGATAAATTTTATCCAAAGATTGATAAAATTTTAATAAATGAGGGCCTAGCCGCCTAAAAAAATTTACATCTTCTGGACTCAGGTAGTAAGGTTCCGGAGAAATTCTCCAGGTATTGGTGGAAGATTCTTCTGATTCGGAATACAAACCCTTTTGAATCAGAAAATCTTTGATAAAATGGCAGGTATCTTCGGTTAGGGTAGTCATCCAGTCCGCAGGTTAAATAAATTTGATATAATTGTCAACGAAGCCCTTGAACCTTCGCTTCCCATCTAGATGCATTTTCGAGGCAAAAGGTTTTGGTTCATTTTGTTTTATAACCTGAAATCATTCGATTGTTTCAAATATGGAATTTGAAAAAGAAATAGCCAGCATTCCAGAAGTCATTCCCATATTTCCACTGCCTTCTACGGTGTTTTACCCGAAAACCCTGCTTCCGCTTCACATTTTCGAGCCCAGGTACCGGCAAATGGTCAAGGAATCCCTGGATTCGCATCGCCTGATCGGAATGGTTAAGTTAATGCCCAATTGGGAAGAGAAGTACTGGGAAAACCCGGAAATCCAGAATATCGGCTGTGTCGGGAAAATGGAACGAGTGTCGTCTCTTGAAGACGGCAAATACAATATTTATTTGACTGGATTGAGCCGGTTCAGAATACTTGAAGAAATTCCCGGCAAACCCTATCGCCAGGCCAAGGTTGAATTATTGAAAGACAGTAACGACTCGGTTTTACAAGCCCACGAAATCGAGGACCATCCGGTGATCCGGCATTACAATAATTTCATTGAACTGCTTCCTTCCAAAGCAAAAATTCCTTTACAAATCGACGCCCAACTATGTAAAACGCTGGGAAACCTGATCGACCTGATCGTGCATCAATTTGAATTGAACTCGGAAAAGAAACAGGATTTTCTGGAACAGCTCGACGTGGAAGAACGTATGGATTACCTGATCAAGGTCCTGGATTTAAAGAAACAGATTGTCCAGTATTCCAAAGATAATTTTAAAGAGAATTTCGATTTCAGGAGAAACTGAAGCAAGGAAATCAACCGCAAGAAAAGCGCCGTCGGTATCGAAGAACTTTCCACACATGCAAACCGAGCATGTAGATATTCCAGAAAGTCACCACTCCTATCAACCCGATATCAAGTCGTCCTGCAAAGGTACACAGCACCAGCCACATGATATTGGTGCACAAACATAAAGGTGCGGCGAGGACAAGAAACGGCTTATCCATAAACCACAATTCCTGCGCTTTAGAAGACTCATCCAGCCCCGCTTGTTTCGAGCTTCGCCGGTCCAATAATAAAATCAGACGGTCTTGCCACCCATAAATGCGATTGTAGAGCATTTGAAAAAAATACGCCTTTTTGGGCAATTGACCCCTTTGGTACAGTGATTGTTCTTCTGCGGTGGGCGTTTCGTCGACGCGGTTTTTCTGGTAGCTCCCAACACGTGTTGTGTAATGAACCAGATAGTATACGAAATAGGAACAGTGGATCAGTGTAAAAAACAAAGCCGCCCCTGACCACACAATCCATAAACCGTCACCTGTCTCCCGCACTAGACGAATGGCAATGACGGCGTAAACGAGGAAGGTCACTAAAAAATCGCTGACGGAATCGTAAAACCTGCCAAGCCGCGACTCCTCTTCGCGGATGCGGGCCAGGTTACCGTCGACATTATCGAACAGCAATTTGGCATATAAAAAGCCACCGGCCCACATTAGGGCGGTATTACCGGGAATCAGGTAACAAATGGTCGAAGCGATCCCGAACACCAGCGCTAGCAAAGTGATGTGGTTGGGCGATACCGGCAAGGGGTATAAGAAACGGACCACCCATTTATTGGCGAAATACCAGATTTCGTTCACATCAAAATACCTCTGAGCCGGAGGTATCTTGTACATTTTTTCAATATCGAAGGACATTGCTTGAAAGAAAAGGGGTCAACACACTCCGCAAATTTTACAGGTTGCGGTATCGCATACTGGAGTGGCCACTTCGCGCAAACTACGTTGATAATCCTGCCACAAAAAATTCTGGAAATACCCGTGGTCAATAATGTCCCAGGGCAGGCAATCCTTCTTTTGAAATTGTCGGTACACGAATTCATCCGGATTCGGTTGCGCGGATTTTAACGCTTGCTTCGCATCCTTGCCGTTATCCAGATAAGCCTGAAGAAAATCCATCAAACGTCTGTCTCCACGGGACAAATACGTTTGCAAATACGCCTCATGCGGCGAGCCGAAACTCAGTTTGATCGACGGCAGACGACCCAGGGCTTTGCGGACCTTCATGAATCGCCGTTTCAACTCGCCTACCTTTTCCATCGGGTGCCACTGAAACGGCGTCCCCGGTTTGGGAACCAGAGGACTGAGACTGATGATCACATGGCCGATTTTGCCGCGTCCCCTGCTGGACTCCACATAATTTTTTTGAACCTGGGTAATCAGGTTAATGAACTGGTCGATGTCTTCATCGGTTTCGCCCGGAAGGCCTATGATGGAATAAATTTTGAGATGAAGGATGCCCTGCTCCACCAGGAACTTGCATTTTTCAACGATGAATTCGTCGGTTGCCTGCTTGTTAATGACCTCGCGCATACGTTCGGATGGACCGTCCACCGCAACCGTTAAAGTTTTTTGTCCGCTTTTTACGATGAGGTCCACCAACTGCTCTGTCAGCGTTTCCATTCGCAGGGATGAAAAAGATAGCGTCCGGCCTTCTTCAACAATACGCTGAGCCAGTTCGAAAAGCCTCGGATGGTCTGTTACCGAAGGCCCCAGCAAGCCCACAGTATCGATCTCCTTGTTTTCTCCGGCTAAATGTTTGGAAAGCGAATCATAAGTCTTGTCGAGATCCGGCAAGCGCGGCGGACGATAAATGAAACCTGCTGTACAGAAGCGGCAAGCCCAGAGGCATCCGCGTGTCACCTCCAGCAAGGCCATATTCTTGAAGGCCGCCTCTTCTTCGTGAATCTCGGAATGAGTGCACAGGTCTTTGGATTGCTCCACCCAATGTCGCGTCACCCGCCCAGGAACATCGGGGGCGGATTGAATCTCCGTCTGGCGGTCACCGGAATAAACCGGTTGATAAAACTTCGGAATGTATATACCCGGTATGCTTGCCGCAGACTTGAAAAATTCATCTCTTTCAGTCCATTGCCTCTCAAGGAAAAGACGAAAAAACCGGTTCACCATTTCTTCCGCTTCGCCCACGAAAAAGACGTCGCATATATCCCCGAGCGGCTCGGGATTGATAAATATGGCAGAACCTCCGGCCGTCACCAAAGGGTACGAATCACCGCGTTTCTTTCGGGCCAGAGGAATATGAAAATACTCCAGAACCGAAGCCACATGCAGATAATCCGGTTCATAGGACACGGAGAACGCGATCATATCGAACTCATCCGGACGCAGGCCCAACTTTTCGGAGCGGATATCCTTGCTGGACACTTCCACTTCGCCCGGCTCCCAATAGTCTGGAAGACTGAACATATCGCAAGACACACCCTCCATATTATTCAGCAAACGAAACACTTGCTGATACCCCAAATTGGAAAGGGCCACCGTTCGTGTGTTGGGATAAACCAGTAAAACTCGGTAAGGCGTGCGGGAAGGTTGGACTATTTCAGGGTCGATTGTATTTGATTCCAGGATTTTCATTTAAGTGCGAAAAGCGCAAAGCCTCCTATCGTTTTGTTAAATATTATATTTTTCAAAGGCAACTATTATAAACCTAATAAATAGCTATAAGCCAGAGACTTCCAATTAATGCAAACAAAATTCTTTCTAAATCTGTAAAATGGATACATTGAAAATCGACAGCAACCATTCGAAAAAAGGCTCTTGAAAATGCATAAACATGAAAAAATAAACTATGTTGAGTTTCCTGCCACGGATATGGTGGGCACCAAAACTTTTTTTTCAAAGGTCTTTGGCTGGAAGTTTCAGGACTATGGACCGGATTATACCGCGTTCTCCAACGAAGGCCTCGACGGAGGTTTTTTCAAATCGGACCAGCAGGCCACCACAAAGACAGGAAGCGCTCTGATCGTTTTTTACAGTAGTGAACTGGAACTGACCCAGGAAAAAATAGAGGGCTCAGGGGGAAGCATCGTGCAACCCATTTTTTCCTTTCCCGGTGGGCGCAGATTCCATTTCAGCGATCCCAGTGGCAACGAATACGCCGTTTGGTCGGATAAGGATCTTTAAAAATGGTTTACAGACCTATCTTCTCCCAGCTAAGATGAAACACCCAGTATGAAACCCGTTTCATATCACCCCAAACAAACAACGAGGACTCATGGCTAACGAAGAACAATTGAAAATAATCAAGCAAGGGACCGAAGCCTGGAACGCCTGGCGTGAACAAAATCCTGATACGGTTCCTGATCTTGCTCAGGCGGACCTACGTGGAGTTCGCCTGTCTCAAGCCGATTTAAAAAACGCTAATTTACAAAGTGCCAAAATGCAAACCACGAACCTCAGCCAGGCCAATCTGGAAAATGCCGATTTGCAAAAAGCCAAACTGCTGGACACCAACCTCCAAAGCGCGAATCTTCAAAATGCCAAACTCACCGGGGCCAGCCTGATCGAATCGAACCTGCAGGAGACTAATTTCGAAAACGCTGATTTACGAAAAGCCCAATTCAACGAAGATGCCATGTTCCATAAAACCAATCTCAAGGGGGCTAATCTCGACCAGGCTACGGGGCTCAGCGCAAGTCAGATCAAGGTGTGTTACATCGATGCAAACACCAAGCTCCCGGACTATTTGGGAGAAGAAATGGATGACGAATTTTTATTACAATTTTAATCCCCAAAAAACCGCGGAAAAAGTGAATACCAGCCCCTCTTTTTAAGTTTCACCCAGGTCTCCTGTCCTCAATTTTCGCTATCCGGTCGAATCAAGCCAGCGCACCTCCTACCCGAAAATGCATTATGTAAACTGATCAAAATAAATACAATATATAGAGAAAAACGTGGGTTTAGAACACTGCATATAGTATAAAGCTTACAAAAAACCATTTTTTTCAATTTATAAACTATTGATTTTTTGTGAGTTATAAATAAAATCAACAAACCTGAAAATTATTCCTTGACGGCCTACAATATATAGTGGTATCTTTCGACTCGCATACAAGATAAAGGATTTAATTTAAGGATTGCATTTGGGTTTTACGAAGGGTATTCGGAGTTCCAGAACGAAGGTTTTAAAGGAACTCCGGTTTATCAAATATGAATTTTTAGATTAACCGAACAGCCCCAACTGGCGGGTTACTAGAAAAATGGTCTCTTTCGACACTTCTTCGTTACGTAAACTTCTACGGAAAGTGCAAAGCCCCCTTCCTGAATCCCCAAATATATCGAACGCCGGCCGAATCCTTCTGAACATCTCGGCTTTGGAAGACCTGCCAATCGGCGTTAAAAAAATAAAGAGACTTTTTTTCACGACTGGAATTTATTTCCGGTTAACTAGTAGCCCGCCGCTCCTTCCTTCAAGAATCGCCCCGCCGGATTGCATCGCTACATCTGTTCCACTCCCGAATGGCTTGAAACACCGGAACCTATCACGCTCGAATTGCACCCCGGAAAAACCGCTCCCATCGTACAGGTTCCGCACTCGCTTAGTTCAGGCAGTGGTGTCAAGGACAGGTTACGCTTCCTGGCGACGAGCTCCTTCGTCTCCAAATGCAACGTTTCGTGCCTCCCGGCGGGGCGGTTCGTTTGCTCCGTGCAGGGCGAGTCTGATGAGGTGTCATCATGTCTCACCTGCCGGTTCACTATCCCTCTAATACCGATTTAATGAAGTCCGGCGAATCCTATCCCCCGTGCGAAGTGCAGGGGGGGTACCTCCCGACCTATTCATATCCGGGGGATGCCGGAGCCGACTTGCGAGCGGCCAGCGATGTGATGATCCCTGCGGAGGGCCAGGCCATGGTGTCTACCGGACTCAAACTCGCGCTTCCGGAAGGCTATGTGGGTCTCATTTGGCCGCGCAGTGGATTGGCGGTGAAGCAGGGACTGGATACCGGGGCCGGTGTCGTTGACTCCAGTTACCGCGGGGAAATTAAAGTTCTCCTGTTCAACCATTCCCACCTCGCTCGCACCCTAAAAAAAGGCGACCGTGTCGCACAGATCCTGGTTCAAAAAGTGGAAACGGTTCAATTCATTCAGGTGGATCAATTGGAAGACACTCGTCGCGGCGACAGCGGGTTTGGCTCGACAGGAGTGGGCTCTCCTTGAAAAAAGAAGTGAATGACGGCGTCATTGAGTTGACTCAAGGCGATATCACAGAAAGCGTCACAGACGCCATCGTCAACGCCGCAAATTCCCAATTGATTCTAGGAGCTGGAGTGGCAGGCGCCATCGCAAAAAACGGCGGACCAGTCATTCAGGAGGAATGCAACGCAATTGGCCATTGCCCGGTCGGAGGAGCGGTGATCACGACAGGAGGTAACCTGCCGGCAAGCCACGTCATCCACGCCGTCGGTCCCAGACAGGGTGAAGGGGACGAAGAACAAAAACTGAAACAAGCCACTTTGAGCAGTCTCGACTGCGCCGAAAAAAACGGACTCACCTCAATCACCTTTCCCGCGATCAGCACCGGCGTATTCGGATTTCCCATCGAAGACTGCGCCCACATCATGCTGACCGCCACTCAAGAATACCTGCAACAAAACACGCAATTAAAACTCATCCGTTTCACCCTCTTCGATGCTAAAGGATTCAAAACGTTTCAACAGGTATTAGGAAACTTGCGGTAGCTCAAACGGACTCATAAATGGAACATCCACTTTCCCGAGTCATCTTTATACAAAACGAACTTACCTTTTTTAAGCTGAAAAAAAGCCTTCTTGCCATCCGCGCTCAACACCGGGTCTGCCTGAGCCGCTTCCCGTAATCCCAACAGCACTTTCTTCCCCCATTTTTTTTCAAACCGGGCCACCAGACTATCGCGGTCCTGAGACGACCTAAACTTGTGTTGTTCCCCATAAAACTCATCCACATAAGTTTCCCAGTCCCCGTTCTCCGCCGCCTCCAGCATGGCCAATAGCGTCTTCTTGGGAGAAAGCTCGTTAGCTTGCGTTCCAGAAGCTACAATCAATAGAGCCATTACAATCAGACAAGTCTCCAAATGGTTAAACATTTTTTTCATATCATTCTCCTGAACAAGAACCCAAGAACCACAATTTTGAATTTTCTCTCTACAACTAAAAAAACACAATCAAGAAAAATTATCAATCACCATTAGGAAACTTTATACACTGGAACGTTCTAAAAATGATGATTAAATTTCAAGGAAAGGACAAACGCCTAATAATAGATTTCTATCAAAAGAAAGTAGCCTTCACAATTCTATAAGAGAGGCAACAAACTAACACTTGGCTTTTAATAATGAAAGTTAAAAAATTTCAATATCAAAAGGATGGAAATGTCTTGGAATGAGTAAAAAACAACAAGGTGGGGAGGACTATACAAAATTCTATCACCCTCCGGAAACCGGAGGGAGGAATCTCTAAATCAACCCTCTTTAGCTTCAGCGGCGGGTTCTTTTACTTTTTCTTCTTTGGGAGAGGCTTTTTTCTTGGAGGTTTTTTTTTCTTTTCCCCCATCTTCAATGTCGCCTTCTCGGTCGACCAGTTCGATGAACGCCATGGGAGCATCGTCGCCTCGGCGATTGCCAATCTTGATGATGCGGGTGTAGCCACCGGGTCGGTTAGCGTAGCGTTCGGACAAATCTCCGAACAGTTTCAGAACCGTGTCGCGTTCGGCCACATGGCGGAGCGCCAGTCGGCGGGCGTGAAGGGTGTTCTTCTTGCCGAGTGTGATCACCTTTTCCACCTTGCTTCGCAGTTCCTTGGCTTTGGCCAGGGTCGTACGAATTCGCTCGCGGCGAATAAGCGCGGTGACCATGTTGCGGAACATGGCTTTTCTATGGGACGCACTGCGTCCAAACTTTCGGTTTCCAGCTTTTAAGTGGCGCATGGCTTTATTCGGTCTCCATTGTTATCAAGATACCAGGCGGCGTCAAGCTTCGACCTCGGTTTCTTTTTTCTTTTTGAACATATTCAGTTGCTTGAGGTCTTCTTCCTCGATTTTCATTCCCAGCGACAGTCCCATATCTTCAAGAATTTCCTTGATTTCGTTCAGAGACTTTCTGCCAAAGTTTCGAGTCTTCAACATTTCCTGGTCATTTTTCTGCACCAACTCGGCAATGGACTGGATATTGGCGTTCTTCAAACAATTGTAGGAACGAACAGACAGCTCCAGTTCTTCCACGCTTTTCGCAAGATACGCCAGCATCTTCTGCTTTTTCTCGTCGACTTGCGGCTGAACGGGTTCCGGTTCTTCCTCAAAATTGATGAACAACTGCATGTGATCCTTAATGATCTTCGCCGCATGGGCGACTGCATCTTCCGGACTGATACTGCCATTGGTCCACAATTCCATCACCAAAGAATCATAATCGGTCGATTGCCCGACACGGGTATTCTGAACGATAAAGCTAACTTTCTGAACCGGTGAAAAAATAGCATCCACAGGAATCATTTGAATGGACTCCGCACTCAGGTCGTGGCGTTCTGCTGGATGATAACCTCTGCCTTTCTGGACAAGAAGTTCCATTTCCAACTCGCCGCCTTCATCGAGAGTGGCGATGTGCTGTTCGGGGTCGAGGACCTGAATCTGGGTATCGCCTTCAATATCCTGCGCACAAACTTTTCCTGGTTGATTCTTTTTTAAATGAAGTCTGCGAGGAGCGCCGGTATTTTCACCGTCCATTCTCAGATTCAATTCTTTCAGATTGAGGATGATGTCCGTGACATCTTCAACAACCCCCGGAATGGATGAAAATTCATGGAACACGCCTTCGAATTTAACTCCGATAATAGCCGCTCCCTCTATGGAGGACAGCAACATTCTTCTGAGTGAGTTTCCAACGGTGACGCCGTAACCGCGTTCAAAGGGGCCTGCTGTGAATTTGCCGTATGTATCTGTTCTTGTTTTTTTGTCGAATTCTAAACGTTTTGGTTTTACGATTCCCTGAGCCGAGAACATAAATGCACCGCCTACGTGTTTATTTTTTAAAAAAATTTTGGATCGTTACAAATGCCTGGCAGTTGCTTAACGGGAATAAAGTTCTACGATGAGCTGTTCCTCAATCGGAATATTCACATCCTCACGCGTAGGTAGGGATTGCACCAGGCCCTGTTTTTTATCCTCGTCATACGCCAGCCATTGGGGTAGCGTTTTATTTTTTAACGTTTCCTCGGTCCGCTTCCAGGGTGATTTTTCGATTTTGTTTTTTGCTGGTGAAACCACATCGCCCTGACGAATAATGTATGAAGGGATGTTGACCTTTTTCCCGTTCACCGTGAAGTGGTTGTGCCTGACTAACTGCCTGGCCGCACTTCTGGAATTAGCAAATCCTAATCGGTAAATCACGTTGTCGAACCGGCGTTCTAACAACTGCAACAGGTTATGGCCAGTCACACCTTTTTTACGGTCGGCAATTTCAAAATATTTTCGGAACTGCTTTTCAAGAACCCCATAAATACGACGCACTTTCTGCTTTTCACGTAACTGGACTCCGTATTCAGAAAACTTGCTACGTCTTTGCCCGTGCTGTCCGGGAGGGTACGCACGCCGTTCAATAGCACACTTGGCGGTTTCACAGCGGTTTGCCTTGAGAAACAGTTTTATGCCTTCCCGGCGGCAAAGCCGACATACCGATCCATTATACTTTGCCAATGCCCTGGCCTCCTTGTATTAGGTTGTTTTTCATTACACCCGTCTCCTCTTTCTGGGTCGACAGCCGTTATGGGGAATAGGGGTCTTGTCCCGAATCACCGTGATTTCCATACCCACAGCCTGCAAGGACCGAATTGCCGATTCGCGTCCGGACCCTGGCCCTTTGACATGGACTTCAAGTTTCTTCATGCCCATATCCATAGCTTTGGTGGCGGCTTTTTCAGCGGCTACCTGTGCGGCAAAGGGAGTGCTTTTTCTCGACCCTTTAAACCCCTGGGCACCTGCGCTGGACCAGGAAATCACATTCCCTGATAAATCAGAAATGGTGACCAGAGTGTTGTTAAAGGTTGCGCGAATATGAGCGATACCATTTTCCGGAGCGACCTTTTTCCTCTTGGAACTTTTTCCGGGTTTATTTTTATCTTTATCCATTACTTCCCCTTAAAGGCTGAAAATTATCGGGAGCCGACCGTTTTTCTAGGTCCTTTGCGCGTTCTTGCATTGGTATGGGTACGCTGTCCCCGTACCGGCAAACCTTTACGATGTCGCAATCCTCGATAACTTCCGATATCCATCAAACGTTTGATGTTCATATTAATACTGCGTCGTAAATCACCCTCGACCTCATGGTCCTGCTCGATGATTCCGCGAATTTTACTGATTTCTGCTTCAGTGAGATCTTTGACACGCACGGTTTCAGATATTTCCGCTTTTTTTAATATATCTTTAGCCGAGGTGGTCCCTATGCCAAAGATGTAGGTCAATGAAATTACTGTCCGTTTATTACTGGGTATATCAACGCCTGCGATTCTTGCCACAGTGTTCTCCTTGCTTAAGGCACCAACTCAATAGGAGTCGGTTGACCCTAACCTTGTCTCTGTTTATGTTTCGGATTAACACAAATCACCCGAACGATTCGTTTTCGTCGAATGACTTGGCACTTATTGCAAATAGGTTTTACTGATGCCCGAACTTTCATGGGACCTCCAATCTTATTTGTACCGGTAGGTGATACGCCCCCGTGTTAAATCGTACGGAGACAATTGAACCTTCACCTTATCACCTGGAAGAATCCTGATAAAATGCATTCTCATTTTTCCGGAAATATGGGCTAGAATTTTATGGCCATTTTCCAATTCAACTCTAAACATAGCATTGGGGAGAGGTTCAACAACCGTCCCTTCAACTTCTATGGACTCTTCTTTAGACATAATTTCTCTTCATTTCACCACCAGTTTGCAAAGGCTCGAAAATATTTCCTGCACATCCCCTATTGCTTTAATACTTTCAAGTTTGCCTTCATTTTTATAAAAACCTCTCAATGGAGCGGTTTCTTTTTCATACACTTCCAGGCGCTTGACGATGGTTTCTTCATTATCGTCCTGCCGTTGGTAAAGTTCGCCCTGGCAATGGTCACAAATTTTATCCTGTTTCGGGGGCCGGGCGGTTAAATGAAACATGGCCCCACATTCCCGGCAGGTACAACGTCCTTTCAAACGATCTACCAATTCATCGTTATCTATTTTAAAATCGATCACCAGGTCAATGTCCTGGTTCATTTGCTTCAACGTTTCGCCCAGCTTTTCTGCTTGATGAATATTCCTTGGAAACCCATCCAGAATGAAACCGTTTTCACAATCCTTTTCTTTTATCCGCTCCTTGATCAAGCCGATAACAATATCATCAGAAACAAGCTGGCCCTGGTCCATAAACTTTTTAGCTTCCTGGCCCAGTTCAGAGTTTTCTTTTATAGCCGCTCTTAGGATATCTCCGGTTGAAATTTGCGGGATATCCAATGCTCCCATCAACATCTTTGCCTGGGTTCCTTTACCTGCACCCGGAGGCCCCAAAAGGATCAACCTCATGAGCTAACCTTTCCGGCCTTTCAACCTCCCCTTCTTAACAAATCCGTCGTAATTTCTCATTACTAAATGCGATTCAATTTGTTGCATGGTGTCGAGAGAAACGCCCACCACAATCAACAAACTGGTTCCACCAAAGTAAAACGGAATGTTGAAGTACTTTATCAAATAATCCGGCAGTATACAGACTAAAGAAAGATACGCCGCACCATAACACGTCAATTTTGATAAAACTTGATCGATGTATTCTGAAGTTTTTACTCCGGGCCTGATTCCTGGGACGTAACCGCCGTGCTTTTTCATGTTGTCGGCAACATCTACCGGATTAAATATAACCGCGGTGTAAAAATAACAAAAGAAAAAAATCGCACCTATAAAAATTAAGCTATAAAAAAAGGTTCCTGGCGTCAGCAATCCTGAAACTGTTTGCATCCAGGGATGATCAATAAATTGCGCAATCGTCGCCGGGAACATTATAATGGACGAAGCAAAAATAGGTGGTATCACACCCGACGTATTTACCTTTAATGGTAAATGTGTGCTTTGCCCGCCATATAATTTACGACCAACAACCCGTTTCGCATATTGTATCGGAATTCGTCTTTGCCCACCCTCGGTAAACACGATGGCTCCAACAACACCTATCATAAGTACCAGGATCAACAACATGACTAAAGGTTGCAACTCGCCGGTTCCCATTAAATCCATAGACTGAAGGATAGCGGCAGGAGTTCCAGCTACAATCCCAGAAAAAATGATCAGGGAAATTCCGTTTCCAATCCCCCGCTCTGTGATTTGCTCACCCAACCACATCAAAAATGCAGTCCCTGCAGTCAAGGTCAGAATGGTCATAGCCCTGAAGGACCAACCAGGTTCTGGAACAATCAAGGCACCTGTTGGGCTTTTCATCGCCTCCAGACCAATACTGATACCGGTACTTTGAATCACGCTGACCAAAATGGTACCGTAACGTGTGTACTGAGTTATTTTCTTTTGACCTTGCTCCCCCTCCTTTTTCAATCGGGCCAGATAAGGAGATACCAGCGTCAACAACTGAATTATAATGGATGCGCTGATATAGGGCATGATGCCTAAAGCAAAAATCGTCAAACGGCTCAAGGCACCGCCGGAAAACATATCGAAGAAGCCAAGAATCGTTGATCCCACACGGGCAAAAATTTCTGCCAGAGCAACACTATCAATTCCCGGGGTCGGGATATGCGCACCAATTCGATAAACTGCCAATATTCCGAGAGTGAACAGGACTCGTCTTTTTAACTCTGGAACTTTAAATATATTACCAAAACTCTGTGCGCCACTCATTTAATTAAAATCGCTTCTCCCCCGGCTTTTTCAATCTTTTCCTTTGCGGATTGACTGAATTTATGGGCATGTATTTTTATGGAATCAGACAAATCTCCTGTCCCCAAAACCTTTACCGGGCTCAGTTTACGGATCCATCCTTTTTCTTTCATAATTTCCGGGGTCACTGGCGCATCACCGGAAACATCTTTGAATTTACTCAAATTCACAATTTCATACTCGGTTTTGAAAATATTGGTGAATCCACGTTTGGGCAATCGCCTTTGAAGCGCCATTTGCCCCCCTTCAAACCAAGGATGAGGATTCCCGCCCGATCTAGACTTTTGTCCTTTTTGACCTTTACCACTGGTCTTTCCATTACCCGATCCAATACCGCGACCTATTCGCTTGCGGGCTTTACGGGTTCCGGGAGCCGCTTTTAATTCTGATAATTGCATCATGATGCTTGTTCCGATACGTTGTCAGCGATTCGTTTGCCGCGAATTTTTTCCAATTCTGCGGTTCCTCGCAGTGAGTTCAATCCGTTAATCGTGGCCTTGACGACATTATGGGGGTTGTGCGAACGTAGGCATTTGGTCAGGATGTCCTTGACCCCAACAGCCTCCAGTACCGCACGCACCGCTCCACCGGCAATCACGCCAGTACCACGCGAAGCCGGCTTTAACAAAACACTGCCCGCTCCAAATATTCCGAGGGTTTCATGAGGAATGGTGGACCCGTCCAGGCAAACATTAACCTGGCTCTTTTTGGCTTTTTCAACACCTTTGCGAATCGCTTCAGGAACTTCATTAGCCTTGCCCAATCCCCAGCCCACCTTGCCTTCGCGGTTACCGACAACCACCAGGGCACTAAAACTGAATCTGCGCCCACCTTTGACCACTTTGGCCACGCGGCGGATACTGACCACTTTATCTACAAACTCTTCTTTTCTGTCCGTGGTATCTTGCAAAGAATACCCCTCCATGTTGTCTGGTTGTGTTACCTAAAAGGAATTGGATTCCTTAAAACTTGACACCCTTTTCACGAACCGCATCAGCAAGCACTTTAATTCGCCCAATGTAAGGATTTCCATTTCGATCAAAATAGACCTCCTGGACACCCTTTTCGTTGGCCTTGCTTCCGAGGGATTCGCCCACCCATTTAGCTGCATCCCTGTTGCCACCATATTTCTTGAACTCCGGAGACATGGTAGATTCGGCTACAAGCGTTTTACGGGTACGATCATCAATGATTTGGGCATAAATGTGTTTTGAGGTTTTAAAAACCGTCAAACGCAATTTATCTCTATTCTTTTGAACTTTCCTGTTGATCCGCCCCTTACGGGCAACCTTCAATCTATAGCGTTCACGTACATTCATAAATTAAGTCTTCCCAACTGCGGCTTTGCCGGCTTTGCGGATTATTCTTTCATCGGCATACATAACACCTTTACCCTTATAAGGTTCGGGAGGTCTCAGCATTCTCAAATTCGCCGAGGTCTGACCCACAACTTCCTTATCGATTCCCTTGACGGCAATGGTGTTCTTTTTTCCATCCACTTCAAACTGGATTCCATCAGGTGCCGGAAAATTGATCGGATGGGAATAACCCAATTGCAAAACAAGGTCTTTTCCCTTCAATTCAACACGGTAACCCACACCCACAATATTGATATGCTTGGAGAACCCTTCCGTCACTCCAACGACCATGTTATTGATCAAACTACGGGTGAGACCATGAAGGGCTCGGGCTTTCCGCTCCTCAGATGGACGAACCACTTGCAGTTCACCATTTTCTATCTCCACCTTCATGGTCGGGTGAAGTTTACGCTTCAATTCTCCTTTGGGACCCTTCACCTTGAACAGTCCCCCATCCTGCTTTAACTCTACCCCTGAGGGTATTTTGATCGGTTTTTTTCCAATTCTAGACATGATATTTACCAGACATGACCCAGGATTTCGCCGCCAATATTCTTCTCGCGGCATTCCTGATCTGTCATTACTCCAGAAGAAGTTGTCAGTATTGCTATTCCCAATCCATTAAGAACCTTGGGAACTTCATCGTGTTTTACATAGACCCTTCTTCCAGGTTTACTCACCTTCTGAATTCCCTGGATCGCGGAACTATCGTTAACATATTTTAGGTACAATCTCAAAACCCCTTGTTTGTCGTCTTCGAAAACTCTGAAATTCCGAATGTAGCCTTCCTCCTTAAGGATTTCGGCAATTCGGGCTTTGATCTTCGAATTGGGAATTTCTACTTTGTCCTTATTTACCTGGACTGAATTACGAACCCGGGTGAACAGGTCCGCAATCGGATCGGTCATCATAAGCGGATTATTCTCCTAACGCTATTGAGCATTCTTGTTACCAACTGGCTTTGATCACACCAGGGATTTCCCCTTGTAAAGCTCGGGTCCGGAAACAAATTCGACACATTCCAAACTTTCTGAGAAAAGCACGTGGACGCCCACACACTTTACAACGATTGTATTGGCGAACCAGAAACTTCTGGTTTCTTAAAGATTTGGCTATCATTGATTTTTTGGCCATACGACTTCCTTTTAAATTCGATCCGGAATTGAATTATTTCCTCAGAGGAAAACCCATATTTCGCAATAAGCTCCTGCCTTCGTCATCCGATCGGGCGGTGGTACAAATGGTGATATTCATACCGGTGATTTTTTCAATCTTGTCATAATCAATTTCTGGAAAAATCAACTGTTCTTTCAATCCCACCGTATAATTACCGCGCCCATCAAACGCTTTTGGAGACAGACCTTTGAAATCACGGACACGTGGCAAAGAAAACGATACAAAACGCTCAAAAAATTCATACATGCGGTTACCACGAAGGGTTACCATCACACCCACGGCCATACCTTTTCGAAGTTTGAAATTCGAAATTGCTTTTTTTGCCCGTGTGATCACAGGGGCTTGACCTGTTATAGCTTTGATCTCCGCAACGGTGGCTTCCAACAACTTTGCATTTTGCTGGGCTTCGCCCAATCCCACATTCAGGACTATTTTGTCCAGGCGGGGAACCTCCATGATATTTTTAAGCCCCAAATCCTTTTGAACCTGGAATTTAATTTTTTCGTTAAAACTCTTTTTTACATTTGGAATCATTATGTTTTCCTGGACTTCCATTCTTTCTTAAAAGAAACGGCAAAATTTTCAAGCTAACGGGCCATGCGTTGATCATTGCTTTGTAGTGTCAAGCAAATCAAAATCAATCTAAATAGATCAGGTTTTATCCATCACCTCTTGACACGTACGGCAAACGCGAACCCGTTTCCCATCCTCCAAGCGTTTCTTTTTGATTCGAACGCCTTTACCACACTTATCACAAACCAACAGGACGTTACTTAAATGCAGGCTCCCTTCCCTTTCCACAATACCACCTTGCTGATTATCACGGGTAGGCTTGAGATGCTTTTTAAACATATTAAGCTTTTCAACCGTTACACGCCCCCGGATCTTATCTATTGAAAGGACTTTCCCTTTTTTCCCTTTCTCTTTTCCGGCCAGGACCTGAACGATATCGTCTTTTTTCAATAAGGTCTTTTCCAATTCGCTCCACATCTTAAAGCACCTCCGGGGCAAGAGATAAAATCTTCATAAATCGCTTGGCTCTCAATTCTCTGGCCACCGGTCCAAAAATACGGGTTCCTACCGGCTCTTTGGAATCATTCACCATAACCGCCGCATTGGAATCGAATTTCACATAAGTTCCATCTGCGCGACGCATTTCCTTTCGTGTACGGACAACCACTGCCTTTTTTACCTCACCCTTTTTGATTGGGGTGTTAGGCTCCGCTTCCCGTACCGCTACTACAATTATGTCTCCCACCGAGGCATAACGCCGGCGAGACCCGCCTAAAACCTTGATGCACTGGACGCGCTTGGCTCCAGAGTTGTCGGCGACTTCCAAAACTGTTCTCAATTGAATCATAATGTCCCTTTTCCTACTTGGCCGCCTCGATTACGGTTGCCTTATTTATCACTTCCAGCAAGCGCCAACGTTTATCTTTACTCAAAGGACGTGTTTCGCAAATGGAAATAAAATCACCGATTTGGCATTCGTTATTCTCATCATGAGCCTTAAACCTTTTACTGCGCCGCACGACTTTTTTAAATCTGGAATGAACAAATTTTCGTTCCACTCGAACGACTACGGTTTTGCTCATTTTATTGCTGACAACGGTTCCTGACAGAACCCTGCGCTGTTTCGTTTCAGTTCCCAATGGACTTTCTCTCGATTAATGCACTTGGCGATTAAAAAGTTGTTATTCTTTTTCCGGTTCTACCGTTTCAGTGATTGTTTCACCTTTACGGGCAACTTCAGCCTGAATGGTTTTTATACGGGCAATGTCTCTTCGCAAAAAACGCATTCGACCCGGGTTCTCAATTTTCCCAGCTGCTACCTGAAACTTTAAATTAAAATACTCTTCAGATAGATCGTGGATTTTTTCAACCCGTTCTTTTTCAGTAAGATTTCTTATCTCTTCCGCTTTCATAAATATTCCAAACTAAAAAATCGTTATCAATCCAGCTTTACAGGTTTTCCCAAAAGGAATCAGGAAAGGCTACCGGTAATTAAAAGTCATCTTTCACAATGATGCGGGTAGCAACGGGAAGTTTATGTGCGGCAAGGCGAAGGGCCTCTTTCGCCACACTTTCCGAGACACCTTCCATCTCGTACAAAATCCTGCCTGGCTTTACAACAGCAACCCAGAATTCGGGACTGCCTTTACCTTTACCCATTCGAGTTTCAGCCGGTTTTTTGGATATCGGCTTATCGGGAAAAATCCGCAACCAGATCTTGCCACCACGCTTTACATGACGAGTCATGGCAATACGTGCCGCCTCAATCTGGCGGTTGGTGATTCTTCCACATTCCTGCGCTTGCAGAGCTATAGTTCCGAAGCTAATCTCACCACCCCGAAACGCAGTTCCGCGCATTCTTCCTTTTTGGCGTTTTCGGTATTTTACCTTTTTTGGCATCAACATAGGCTAATTCCTTGTATTTGGCTTTATCGGATCTCATTACACAGGTTATTCAACCCGCCTAACCTTTCCGGTGGCCATGTCCCTGTGATTTTTCTTGCGGGACATGATGGGCTCCCGGCAAAATTTCACCTTTATAAACCCAAACCTTAATCCCAATGATCCCATAAGTTGTGGACGCTTCTGCCGTCCCGTAATCGATATCCGCCCTTAAGGTGTGCAGAGGCACGCGGCCTTCCCGGTACCATTCACTGCGGGCGATTTCGGCTCCAGCCAATCGACCGGAACTGCGGATTTTAATCCCCAACGCCCCGAATCGTAATGCTGAGACGACTGATTTTTTCATGGCCCTTCTAAAGGAGACCCTCTTTTCCAACTGCAAGGCAATGTTTTGAGCGATTAAATTGGCGTCCATTTCGGCACGTCTTACTTCTTTAATATTCAGATTAATCTGCTTGCCGATGACAATTTTCTGCAGTTCTTCCTTCAGGCGATCCACCTCAAGACCCTTTTTACCGATAATGATACCCGGTCGGGATGTATGGATATTAATCCGAACCCGATTCGCCGAGCGTTCGATTTCCACCTTGGAGATCCCGGCATGCGACAAACTCTTTTTCAAATACTTTCGTATCTTGATGTCTTCCAGCAAGAAATCGGCGTAATCTTTCTTCGCATACCAATTCGATGTCCAGGTTTTGTTGATCCCCAACCTGAATCCATAAGGGTGTACTTTTTGACCCACTGGGTGTTCTCCTAGTTATTTTTCGTCCAGAATGATTTCGATATGACTGGTCCGTTTAAGGATCGGCGTGGCCATTCCTCGAGCCCGGGGAATCTGACGCTTCCAGGTCACTCCTTTATCCACTCGGATGCTTTTTACATACAAATCATCAACATCCAAAACCTTATGGTTTTCTTCCGCATTGGCAATAGCCGACTTCAGGAGTTTTTGAAGGTCCCTGGCTATTTTCTTGGGCGAAAAGGTGAGGATATTCATCGCATCATTCACGTTCTTGCCCCGTATCATATCTGCCACTAATCGGGTCTTTCTCGGGGTACTACGCGTATGCCTTAATACTGCTTTCACATCCATAATTAATCCGTTCTATCGGTAATACAACTTTAATGTACAAATCTTTTGGCCATTCAGGCATGAACCTGAACACCCACAATCAGCTCTTTAAGTTTATTTAGGGGGCGGAGCTTTCTTGGTTTTTCCACTATGCGTTCGAAATGTCCGGGTTGCAGAAAACTCACCCAGTTTATGCCCAACCATATTTTCCGAGATAAAAACAGGAATGAACTTTTTCCCATTATGAACCGCAAAGGTATGACCCACAAAATCCGGCGTGACCGTCGAGCGCCGCGACCAGGTTTTGATGATCTTTTTATCATTGCGGCGATTCATCTCTTCCACTTTTTTTTCCAGAGGCGCATCAACGAAAGGCCCCTTTTTCAGCGATCTTGCCATATATTCCTCAATTCCTATCCTGTTGCACTACTTACTTCTTTTTCCGACTCATAATATACTTCTCAGAAGGCTTACTCTTTTTCCTTGTTTTAAAACCTTTTGCAGGCATCCCCCAAGGACTACACGGATGGCGTCCTCCAGAGGACCTTCCTTCACCACCACCCATGGGATGGTCTACAGGATTCATTGCCACCGCTCGAACCCTAGGCCGTCGGCCTTTCCAGCGAACCCTTCCCGCTTTACCAATCTTTATATTCTCATGCTCAGAATTACCGACTGTTCCAATGGTGGCCCGACACTGCTTGGAAATCAATCGAACCTCTCCGGATGACATCTTGACAGTAACAGTCTTGCCTTCCTTAGCCATCAACTGCGCATAAGCTCCGGCACTTCTTGCAATCTGGCCACCCTTGCCAGGCCGCATTTCTATATTGTGAATCAGCGTTCCTTCAGGAATGCTTTGCAAGGGCAAACAATTTCCAGCCCGAATTTCGACATCCGCCCCGGACATCACTGTATCGCCATCCTTTATACCCTGGGGCGCCAGAATATAGCGTTTTTCACCGTCAGAATAATTCAACAAGGCAATAAACGCCGAGCGGTTGGGATCATATTCAATTCCGGCAACCTTGGCTGGTATACCATCCTTGTTACGTTTGAAATCTATAATTCTATAGAGCTTTCGATGCCCACCACCGCGCCTTCTCGCTGTTATGCGACCATAACAATTGCGCCCACCTTTACGGGAGATTGAAACAACAAGGCTCTTCTCCGGAGATTTTTTACTAATATCCTCAAAACCGGAAATGGTTTGAAATCGAACACCGGCCGATCTGGGATTTAATTTCCTGGTTGGCATTTACTTTACGCTCCTTCGAAGAAATCTATTTTGTCGCCGTCTTTTAATTGCACCATAGCCTTTTTCCAGCCTTTGGTTTTACCAATATTTCGACCAAATCTGCGGTTCTTGCCTTTGACATTCAAAGTATTCACATCCACCACAGTGACCTCAAAAATTTTTTCAATCGCTTCCTTGATTTTGACCTTATTAGCATCTTTACGAACCCGAAAACATACCCGGTTTCCCTCGATAAGATCATTACTCTTCTCAGTGATCAGAGGTTTTTCAATAATTTTGTACAGCTCATCCATTAAGTCGGCCCTCCACTTTCTTTAAAGCTTCAGCAGTAAAAACTATCTTTTCATGGACAAGCAAATCAAAGGCATTCAATCCATCCAGCAACAATACATCCGTATCAGGCAGATTCCGAACCGCTAATTCCAGGTTTTCGTTTCTTTGGTCAAGTAAAAACAGGGTCCGTTCCGGCAATCCCAATGCTTCAAGCAATTTCACCGCTTCTTTGGTTTTGGGTTGCTCTAATTCAATTTTATCAATGACGCAAATAGCATCGTTTCGGGCTCTTTCGGTAAGGATAGATTTTAAGGCAAGAGTTTTAGTTTTCTTGGTCATCTTAAAACTGTAATCGCGAGGCGTAGGACCGAATATGGTGAGCCCACCTCGCCAAATGGCGGATCGCGTTTTACCATGTCGAGCTCTACCCGTACCCTTTTGCCGCCAGGGCTTTTTACCACTGCCACTCAGCTGGCCATAATTACTTTTCGTGCAAGCCGTTCCACGGCGGCGCTTGGCCAATTGCATCGCGACATACTTCTGAACCAAATGTTCCCGAACAGGAACCTCAAATATTTCTGGAACAGCAGGAACTGTCCCAACCTGATTATTACTGGAATCGACTATCGGAAGCTCGGCCATCTCAATCCTTTGTATTAGAAACTTTTGTTAATCGAACGATACCACCGCGGGCTCCGGGAACAGCACCTTTCAGCAAAATCACATTTTTTTCTGAATCTACCTGAACCACCTGAAGATTTTTTACATTAATTTTTTCGCCGCCCATTCTTCCAGGCATCTTTTTACCCTTAAGCACTCGCCCAGGATAAGTGTGCATACCCACCGAACCACCACCACGAAACGATTCATGCGTTCCACGCGAAGCCGGCATACCCCCAAAGTTAAAACGCTTCACAACACCTGCAAAACCTTTTCCTTTGGACACCCCAACAACAGAAACCTTGTCCCCGGATTGAAACAGACCCAAATCGACGGGTTTGCCCAATGCATCCTCTTCAGCCTGTTGATCGCGAAATTCCGTCAGAATTTTCGCAGGAGACGCTTTAATTTTGTCATAAAATCCCTGCAACGGTTTATTTGTATGCTTGGCCTTTCGTTCCCCATAACCGACCAAAACCGCTGAATACCCGTCTTGCTCTACCGTCTTGTTCAGAAGCGGTACACAACGGTCAACCGTAATCACGGTCACCGGAACACAATCCCCTTTTTCAGAGAAGATATGTGTCATCCCTACTTTTTTACCAAGTATACTTTTCATATTAACAATATTTCAATTATTTAAAGATCCCAGAATAAGGAATCACAATTTAATTTCGATATCCACACCGCCGGACAAATCCAGCTTCATCAACGCGTCCACAGTCTGCGGGGTAGGTTCCAATATTTCAAGAATCCGCTTATGCGTCCGAATCTCAAATTGCTCACGGGATTTTTTATCCACATGTGGCGACCTGAGAACGGTCCATCTGTTTTTAACTGTGGGCAGAGGGATGGGGCCAATTACTTTAGCCCCAGTCCGCTTGGTTGTCTCAACAATCTCGCCCACAGACCAATCAAGCAACTTATGATCATAAGCCTTAAGCTTGATTTTAATCTTCTGACTCTGTTCGGCCATTATTCAATAACCTCACTGACCACACCAGCACCTACTGTTCTACCACCTTCTCGAATAGCAAAGCGCAACTCTTTATCCATTGCAACCGGGGTGATCAATTCCACTTCAACATCCACGTTATCACCCGGCATAACCATCTCGACACCTTCTTTCAAGGTACATACGCCTGTAACGTCCGTGGTTCTAAAGTAAAACTGAGGCCGGTAACCGTTAAAAAACGGAGTGTGCCGCCCACCTTCATCTTTGGTCAGGATATATACAGAAGCCTTGAACTTTTTATGCGGGGTGATCGATCCCGGCTTAGCCAATACCTGGCCACGCTCAATCTCATCACGCTTTGTTCCGCGCAACAAGGCTCCGACGTTATCACCCGCCTGCCCTTCATCCAACAACTTGCGAAACATTTCAACACCCGTTACAACCGTTTTAGTGGTAGGGCGAAAACCTACAATCTCAACTTCCTCACCCACTTTAATAATCCCACTCTCAACA
Organism: Nitrospina sp.; assembly: GCA_024648695.1. Taxonomy (GTDB): domain Bacteria; phylum Nitrospinota; class Nitrospinia; order Nitrospinales; family JACRGP01; genus JACAVV01. Next base: position 54,882 of record JACAVV010000021.1, on the reverse strand, counting down.
CGGCCGGTAGCAACAGTACCACGGCCCGAGATGCTGAAAATATCTTCGATCGGCATCAGGAACGGCTTATCGATATCACGCTTCGGAACAGGAAAATATTCATCCAGGGCTCCCATCAAATCCCAAATACATTTAGTCTTTTCCTCATCTTCAGGATTCTCCAGAGCCTGCAAAGCACTTCCACGAATAACCGGAATATCGTCACCCGGAAAATCGTACTTACTGAGCAGTTCACGCACTTCCAATTCTACCAGGTCGAGCAATTCCTCATCGTCAACCATATCCACCTTATTCATAAAAACAATAATGCGAGGAACACCCACCTGACGGGCTAAAAGGATATGCTCACGCGTTTGAGGCATCGGACCATCAGCCGCATTCAAAACCAAGATTGCTCCATCCATTTGCGCCGCACCCGTGATCATGTTCTTAACATAGTCTGCGTGACCCGGACAATCCACATGCGCATAGTGGCGACTATCAGTTTTATATTCAACATGGGCGATTGCGATAGTAATACCACGATCCTTTTCCTCAGGCGCCTTATCGATCTGATCGAACGGAATGTAATCGGCATAGCCCTTTTTGGACAGCACTTCCGTAATCGCCGCAGTCAGGGTCGTTTTACCATGATCCACGTGCCCAATCGTACCAACATTCAAATGGGGTTTGTCTCTAACAAATTTTTCTTTCGCCATCTGGACTCACTCCGAATTAATATTTTAAATATCCGTTAATTAATTGCTACTTCTGTATTTGTGCCGGTGGTTTTGGCAATGATTTCTTCAGCAATCATGTTGGGAACCACTTCGTACTTGGAAAATTCCATCGAAAAATTGGCCCGTCCCTGAGTCATTGAGCGCAAATCGGTGGAATACCCAAACATGCCCCCCAAAGGGACTTCGCCTTTTATCACTTTAGCTCCAGCACGGTCATTCAATTCCTTGATTTTTCCACGCTTGGAATTAAGATTACCAATAACATCCCCCATAAACTCCTCAGGGGTCACCACTTCAACATCCATGATTGGTTCCAGCAAAACAGGCTTAGCCCGCTTGCACCCACCATTGAAAGCAATCGATGCGGCAATTTTGAATGCCATTTCCGACGAGTCAACATCATGATAAGACCCATCGACCAGAGTCACCCGAATATCCACTACCGGGAAACCGCAAAGCACCCCTTGCGACATCGACTCTTCAATACCTTTTTGCACTGCCGGAATATATTCGCGAGGAATCGCTCCACCGACTATCTTATTTACAAATTCAAAACCTTCGCCAGGCTTACGCGGCTCCAACTTCAATTCCACATGACCATACTGGCCTCGACCACCGGTCTGCTTCACATACCGCTCACCGCTATCAACAGGCTTGGTAATCGTTTCCCTGTAAGCCACTTGAGGCTTGGAAACATTAACATCCAGCGAAAATTCGCGTCGCATTCGATCCACCAGAATATCCAAATGAAGTTCACCCATACCGGAAATAATTGTTTGCCCGGTTTCACCATTCACTCGAACATCAAATGTGGGATCCTCTTGCTGTAGCTTGATCAAACAGTCGGATAACTTATCTTGCTCGGCTTTCGTTTTAGGCTCAATGGCCACTGAAATAACCGGCTCAGGGAAATGGATAGACTCCAGAATAACGGGAAAATCTTCATCACAAAGCGTGTCTCCGGTAAAAGTCTTTTTGAAACCGATAGCCGCCGCGATATCGCCAGCACCTACGGTTTTCACTTCCTCCCTTTTATTGGAATGCATCCGCAATAAACGCCCGACACGCTCCCGTTCATTTTTTGTCGAATTATAAATATAACTTCCGGCTTTCAATTGACCCGAATACACACGAATGAAGGCCAACTGCCCCACAAAGGGATCAGTCATTATTTTGAAAGCGAGCGCAGAAACAGGCTCTTTTTCATCTGTTTTACGAACCACTTCCTCTTCGCTATTAGGATTCATCCCAACAACCGACTCAACCTCAACAGGTGAAGGTAAATATCGGACCACGGCATCCAAAAGCTGTTGCACCCCTTTATTTTTAAAGGCCGAACCACAAAGAATGGGCGTGAATTTCAAGTCAAGAGTGCCCCGCCGAACCCCCTTAATAACCTCTTCTTCACTGATCTCTTCACCACTCAGGTATTTTTCCATCAGGGATTCATCAACATCAGCCAGAGCTTCCATCAACACTTCTCTTTGCTCTTCAACCTCTCCCATAAGATCTTCAGGAATTTCGATAACCTCGAACATCTCTCCCTTTTTAGCATCCTCACTATACTTGTGAGCCTTAAGGGAGATTAAATCAATAATTCCCGCAAAATCATTTTCAGCACCCAAGGGCAACTGCAAAGGCACAGGGTTTGCGTTCAAACGCTCTCGCATCTGACCCACACAACCCAGGAAGTCAGCTCCCGCACGGTCCATCTTATTCACAAACCCGATTCGGGGAACAGAATATTTAGTCGCCTGCCGCCAAACCGTCTCCGATTGCGGCTCAACACCACCCACAGCACAGAACACACCGATCGCACCATCCAACACTCTCAGCGAACGCTCCACTTCTGCAGTAAAATCCACGTGACCCGGAGTATCAATAATATTGATCTGGTGATCCAGCCAAAAACAGGTGGTCGCCGCAGAAGTGATCGTAATCCCACGCTCCTGCTCCTGCTCCATCCAGTCCATGGTGGCCGCACCATCATGCACCTCGCCGATCTTATGACTCTTACCCGTGTAATAAAGAACACGCTCTGTGGTTGTCGTCTTTCCGGCATCGATATGGGCGATGATTCCTATATTTCTAATTTTATCTAAAGGCTTTTTGCTCATTTCCCAAACAAACTCTCAAAAATTACCATCGATAATGAGCAAAAGCTTTGTTAGCCTCTGCCATCCTGTGAACCTCTTCCTTTTTCTTGATCGCCCCACCCGTATTGTTGTAGGCATCCAAAATCTCACCGCAAAGCTTGTCAGCCATCGAACGACCTGCACGACTCCGAGCCTGACCGATCACCCATCTCATACTCAGCGCCAACCGACGATCGGTTTTCACCTCAACCGGCACCTGATACGTCGCACCCCCCACACGACGGGAACGAACCTCAACCAGTGGAGATGCATTTTCTATCGCTTTACGGAATACCTTTAACGGGTCCTCCTGACTCTTGTTTCCCACCTCATCCAAAGCCGAGTAAAACAGTTTCTCAGCAAGGCTTTTCTTGCCTTTTTTCAACAAATTATTGATGAATTTACCGGCCAGAACATCATTGTATTTCGCGTCCGGAGTTACCGGCCTTTTTTCGGCTTCTCTTCTTCTTCCCATAATGGATAATTTCCTTAGGCTTTTTTAGCTTTCTTTGCACCGTACTTGGAACGGGACTGCATTCGGTTAGCAACTCCAAGGGTGTCCAAACTACCACGCACAACATGATATCGAACCCCGGGCAAATCCTTTACCCTTCCCCCTCGAATCATCACAATTGAATGCTCCTGGAGATTGTGACCCACTCCAGGAATATACGTCGTCACTTCCATACTATTCGTCAAACGAACACGGGCCACTTTTCTCAATGCCGAATTAGGCTTTTTTGGAGTGGAGGTATATACACGTACACAAACACCCCGTTTTTGAGGACAAGATTTCAATGCCGGACTCGCTGTCTTTTTCCCTTGCGACACGCGGCCCGAACGAATGAGCTGATTAATTGTAGGCAAGAATGCCCTCCTATTAAAATAAACCGTTCTTTTTCAATAACTTAGGCGATACGCCTTAAAGGCACGGGATCTAATTTCAGGAATTAAAAGTCGATCATTTTAGCACTGTTTAACGCGGAGTCAAGCGCTAAATGACTTTATTTTATTCCACACTGGCAGTTTCTTCTTCTGCGGTTTCTTCGGCCTCTTCTACAGGCTCTTCAATCTCTGGCTCTTCAATTCGAATACCGGTATAAGCCCTGCAACCAGTACCCGCAGGGATCAATCGCCCCATAATTACATTTTCTTTCAATCCTACCAGCCTGTCTTCTTTTCCGCTCACACTCACTTCGGTCAGAACGCGGGTGGTTTCCTGAAAAGAAGCGGCTGAAATAAAACTTTCGGTACTCAGGGAGGATTTTGTGATTCCCAATAAAACTGGAACGCCCTTCGCAGGTTCTCCCTTTTGCTTGATCACTTCCTGATTTCTTTCATTAAACAGTTTCTTGGTAACCTGCTCTCCCAAAAGGAAATCAGTATCACCAGGCTCTTCAATGATCAGATGCCTCAACATTTGCCGCACAATCACTTCAATATGCTTGTCGTTTATATTTACACCCTGCAGACGATAAACTTCCTGAACTTCGTTAACCAGGTATTTCTGAAGCTCGTTTTCACCCAAAACTTTAAGGATATCGTGAGGATTGGAAGCACCGTCCATCAAGGACTCACCAGCAATGACTGTATCCCCTTCATGCACATTGATATGTTTGCCCCGGGGAATCAAATATTCACATTCATCACCGGCATCACTCACTACAACAACCTTGCGCATACCTTTGACAAATCCCCCTAGCTTTACCGTTCCATCAATTTCGGTGATAGTCGCCTGTTCATGAGGCTTGCGTGCTTCAAACAATTCTGCAACACGCGGAAGACCACCGGTAATGTCTTTCGTCTTGGCGGTTTCCCGGGGAATCTTCACAATCACTTCACCGGCATGAACAAAGTCGCCTTCATTCACATTGATATGAGCTCCTGCCGGTAATATATAGCGCCGTACGGTTTCCCCTTCTTCACTCTTGATTGAAATTCGTGGCTGTTTCTTTTCGTCACGGTGACTGATAATGACCTTTGTAGAAAGACCCGTAATTTCATCAAAGTCCTCCTTCATCGTCACACCCTCGGCAATATCCCCGAAAGCAATGGTTCCAGACACTTCCGTCAAAATTGAATTAGTGTAAGGATCCCATTCAATAAGGTTTTGCCCGACATGAACTTCCTGCCCGTCGGTCACCTTCAGTTTGGCGGCATACACCACCGAATATTTTTCTTTTTCGCGTCCGTTTTCGTCCTGGACTATTAAATGCCCATTGCGGTTCATCACGATAATTTCCCCGCGCTGGTTCTTTAAGGTTCTCAGGCCCTGGTACTTGACAATACCGCCTTTTTTAGTCTGCAACGTGGTCTGTTCCACAACACGACTCGCGGTTCCACCGATATGGAACGTACGCATGGTGAGCTGGGTTCCCGGCTCTCCAATTGATTGCGCGGCGATTACTCCCACCGGCTCTCCGGTTTCTACCCAGTTGCCAGTTGCCAGATTCCGGCCGTAGCATCGGATACACAATCCCATCTTCGACTCACAAGTGAGGCAGGATCGGATTCTGATGGTCTCAATTCCGGAATTGTCAATCGCTTCCACGACCGATTCATCAATAATGCCGTTCGCCGGCACAAGAACCTGATTCGTGAACGGATCAATAACATCTTCCAAGGCTGTTCGACCAAGGATTCGCTCACCAAGGGGTTGAATAATCTCTCCCGCTTCAACTAGAGAAGTAACATTGATTCCGCGTAACGTACCACAATCCTCTTCCTGAATGATGATATCCTGAGCAACATCGACCAACCGCCTGGTCAGGTATCCCGAGTTCGCCGTTTTCAATGCCGTATCGGCCAAACCTTTACGGGCACCGTGAGTGGAGATGAAGTACTGAATCACCGACAACCCTTCGCGAAAGTTTGCAGTGATCGGGGTCTCAATAATTTCTCCTGAAGGCTTGGCCATCAAGCCACGCATTCCTGCCAACTGACGCAATTGCTGTCCGCTACCACGTGCGCCGGAATCGGCCATGATGAAGATGGAATTAAAATCATGCGCTTCCCTACCTTCGATAATGCGCTCGTCTTCATCCTCCAATTCTCTAAACATCTCTTCAGATACGCGTTCGGTGATATGCGCCCAAATATCGATTACTTTATTGTAACGCTCACCATTGGTGATCAAACCATCCCGGTACTGCTTGTAAACTTTAAGAACCTCTTCTCCGGTTTTTTCTACCAGCTCATGCTTTTGTTGAGGAATCCTCATATGGTCAATCGAAATTGTGATTCCCGCTTGCGTCGCGTATTTGAATCCCAAAGCCTTTACGTTGTCCAAAAGAGCTACGGTTTTTTCTCGTCCAACCTTCTGGAAACAATTGGAGATCAATTCCGACAGGGATTTCTTATCCATGACTCGATTAACCAGCGAAAAAGACAACTCATCAGGCACCACTTCATACAACAACACACGTCCTGCGGTGGTACTCACCAACTCATCTTTTATCCGCACCATGATGCGGGCCTGCAAATCGAGTTCTTCTACATTGTAAGCTGACACCACTTCCCTGGGACCCGAGAACACTTTTCCTTCACCCTTAACCCCGCCACGCACTTTGGTGATGTAATAACAGCCCAATACAATATCCTGACTGGGCACCGCGATGGGCTTGCCATTGGCAGGAGACAGTACGTTATTAGGCGACAACATCAACAACTTGGCTTCCACCTGCGCTTCCATCGAAAGCGGAACGTGGACCGCCATTTGGTCGCCGTCGAAATCCGCGTTGAAAGCGGTACACACCAGAGGATGAATACGAATCGCTTTCCCTTCAATTAGAACCGGTTCAAAAGCCTGAATTCCCAAGCGATGCAAAGTAGGAGCGCGGTTCAGCAACAAGGGATGCTTTTGAATAACCTCTTCCAGCACTTCCCATACTTCGGCACGCTCTTGCTCGACCATTTTTTTCGCAGTTTTGATCGTGGCGGCATAACCTTTCTCCTCAAGCCGGTTGAAGATAAACGGCTTGAACAACTCCAGGGCCATTTTTTTGGGGAGCCCACACTGATGAAACTTCAACTCGGGTCCGACAACAATAACCGATCGCCCAGAGTAATCCACACGTTTTCCCAACAGGTTCTGACGAAACCGGCCCTGCTTGCCTTTCAACATATCACTCAGCGATTTCAGAGGCCGCTTGTTGGTACCCCGCAAGGTTCTGCCACGGCGACCGTTATCAAACAGAGCCGAGACCGCTTCCTGTAACATTCTTTTTTCATTTCGAATGATGATCTGCGGCGCTTTCAATTCCTGAAGGCGCTTGAGTCTGTTGTTCCGGTTGATCACACGCCGATAGAGATCATTCAGATCCGAAGTCGCAAAACGTCCACCGTCGAGGGGGACCAAAGGCCTCAATTCCGGCGGAATGACCGGGATAACACTCATGATCATCCATTCAGGCCGGTTGCCGGATTTCCGGAACGCTTCAATAATTTTTAACCGCTTGGCAATCTTTCGTTTATTCAGGATAGAGTTAGTGGTTTGCGCTTCCTCTTTAAGCCGAACCGCAACCTCATCCAGATCGATACCTTTCAGCAAATCGTAAATTGCTTCAGAACCAATCATAGCCCGAAATGTGTCCGGAAAAGCCAGTTCGTTTTCGCGGTATTCCTCTTCACTCAACAACTGCCCCATTTTGAGGTCTGAATCACCAGGATCGGTGACCACATAGTTCTCAAAGTAAATCACCCGTTCCAGATCCTTTAGACTCAGATCCAGAATATGGCCAAGGCGGCTGGGGAGACCCTTAAAAAACCAGATGTGCGCCACTGGGCTTGCCAACTCGATATGACCGAGCCGTTCGCGCCGGACTTTTGAGAGAATGACTTCCACACCGCACTTTTCACAAACCACACCCTTATGCTTCATCCGCTTGTACTTGCCACAATTACATTCCCAGTCCTTCACAGGACCGAAAATTTTGGCACAAAACAGGCCATCACGTTCCGGTTTAAATGTCCGGTAATTGATCGTCTCCGGCTTTTTAACCTCTCCATATGACCAGGAACGGATCTTTTCCGGAGACGCCAAGCGGATGCGAATAGCATCGAACATGATCGGGTTTTTGGTTTTTTCAAAAATACTTAAGCTATCCACGAGGGGGTTCTCCTTGTTGAAGTTGAATGAAACCTCGTTTACGACAACTATTCATACACAGCCTTTTTTCATACTGCATTTGCAATCGGGTCATTTACTTGCTTCCATCAACTCGACATCAATAGCGAGACTTTGAAGTTCTTTTACTAACACGTTAAACGATTCGGGCAGGCTCGGGTTGAGGTTGGTATCCCCTTTAACAATAGCCTCATACATCCTTTTGCGGCCCTCGACATCATCGGATTTAACAGTCAACATTTCCTGCAGGGTATAAGCACCACCGTAAGCCTCCAGTGCCCAGACTTCCATTTCACCCAAACGCTGACCACCAAACTGCGCCTTACCACCCAAAGGCTGTTGCGTCACCAGGGAATAAGGCCCTGTGGATCGGGCATGTATTTTATCATCGACCAGATGATGAAGCTTCAACATATAAATATAGCCTACCATTACCTTTTGCCGAAAGCGGTTGCCACTGCGACCATCAAATAATGCGACCTCACCTGTGGTCGAGCAGTTTTCTTCCTCCAGGATCGCACGAACATCTTCTTCAGATGCCCCATCAAATACGGGAGTGGCCATAAACTTGCCCCTGGCCTTCGCCGCCATTCCCAGGTTGGTCTCCAGAATTTGCCCCACGTTCATTCGTGAAGGCACACCCAGAGGATTCAATATTAATTCAATCGGCTCCCCATTTTCCTGATAAGGCATATCCTCTTCGGGAACGATGATGGACACAACACCCTTGTTACCGTGGCGTCCGGCCATCTTGTCACCCACCTGCAACTTGCGTTTCATGGCAACAAAGACTTTCACCAGCTTGATAACGCCGGGGGAAAGATCATCGCCTTTTTTTAGCTTGGCAATTTTCTCATCCATCATCGACTTGAGAAGCTGAACCTGATCCTTGCAATTATCTTCCAGTTCCTGCAAGACCGTCACATCCACATCCTTGGCAGAGATCTTCGCAAGATCTTTGGCTGTGAGTCGGTTAATATCCTCAGCCTCAATAGTTTGGCCCTTTTTAAAAGAAACCTTTCCAAAAGCCGTGGCCTTACTGATCTCCTTACCTTCTAACAAAGCCCTCATGCGCTTATCGGTTTCCGATTTTACGATTTTAATTTCGTCGTTGAAGTCCTTTTGGATTCGGGAGATTTCCTCTTCTTCAATCGCAAGCGTTCTTGAATCCTTATCCACCCCTTTTCTGGAGAAGACCTTGACATCAATAACGATTCCTTGAATCCCAGGAGGCACCCTTAAGGAAGTATCACGAACATCTCCTGCCTTTTCACCAAAAATAGCTTTCAGCAACTTCTCTTCAGGACTTAATTGAGTTTCACCTTTGGGAGTGATTTTACCCACCAAAATATCGTTGGATTTGACGCTGGCACCGATGCGGATAATTCCACTTTCATCCAGGTTTTTGAGAGCCTCCTCACCGACATTGGAAATATCGCGCGTGATCTCTTCTTTTCCCTGCTTGGTGTCACGGGCTTCCACTTCGAACTCTTCAATATGAACCGAAGTATAGACATCCTCCTTCACCAATTTTTCACTGACAATAATAGCGTCCTCAAAGTTGTAACCTTCCCAAGGCATGAAGGCCACCAACACATTCCGGCCCAAAGCCAACTCGCCCATATCGGTGGAAGGACCATCTGCTATCACATCCCCTTTTTTGATCTTGTCACCACGTTGCACCAGGGGCTTTTGATTCACGCAGGTATTTTGATTTGAACGCTGGTACTTGGACAAGGTATAAATATTGACCTTGGGTTCCGTAATTCTTCCCCGCTTGCCCTTGACCTCCGACCGAATAACAATTCTTGATGCATCGGCGCTGATCACTTCCCCTTCGCTTTCGGCCACGATAACCGCTCCAGAATCTCTGGCCACAATTCCTTCCATTCCGGTACCCACCAGAGGCGCCTGCGTCCTAAGAAGGGGAACCGCCTGCCTTTGCATGTTGGATCCCATGAGCGCCCGGTTGGCGTCATCGTTTTCAAGAAATGGTATCAGAGAAGCCGCTACACTGATCAACTGCTTTGGAGACACATCCATGAAATCAATCTTGTCGGAAGGCGACAGAATAAAATCGCCTCCCTGCCGGGCCGAAATAATTTCATCAACAAACTTGTTATCTTTATCCAGCTGGGCATTGGCTTGCGCGATGATGTATCTATCCTCAACAATAGCCGTATGGAATTCCACCGTATCGCTGGCCCTGGAACCCGCCACCTTTCGGTAAGGAGTTTCGATAAACCCGAACTCATTCACCCGGGCAAAGGTACTCAAGGAGGAAATCAAACCAATGTTCGGTCCTTCAGGTGTTTCAATCGGACAAATTCGCCCATAATGAGTCGGGTGCACGTCGCGCACTTCAAATCCGGCGCGTTCCCGAGTCAAACCACCCGGCCCCAAAGCGCTAAGCCTTCTTTTATGAGTTACCTCGGAAAGCGGATTGGTCTGATCCATAAACTGGGATAACTGACTGCTACCAAAAAATTCTTTAATCGCCGCTGTTACCGGTTTTGAATTGATGAGGTCATGAGGCATGGAAACTTCCAGGTCCTGAATAGACATACGCTCAATGATCGCACGTTCCATACGGACCAATCCAACACGAAACTGGTTTTCCAAAGACTCACCCACCGCGCGAACCCTGCGGTTGCCCAAATGGTCAATATCATCGATATCGCCAATGCCGTTACGCAAATCCACCAGATACTTAACAACCGCAACCAAGTCCTCAAGGGTCAACAAACGGTTTTCAAGAGGAATATCCAGGTCAAATTTCTGATTCATCTTCATTCGGCCCACAACCGACAGGTTGTAGCGCTTTGAATTGAAAAACAGATTGGAAAACAACGCCTTTGCAATTTCTGCCGTTGGCGGGTCACCAGGACGCAAACGCTTGTAGATCTCCCGTATGGCTTCATCCTGACTACTGATTTTGGCCGCCATCAAGGTATCGCGGATGGAGGTATCAGGACTCTCCTCATCAATATGCAGAATCCGGATTTCCTTCAATTGGGATTGAGCGATCAACTCCAGGGTTTTCTCGGTAATCTCCTGGTTACCACTTACCAGCACTTCACCGGTTTCGGGATCGACAATTTCATCAAGCATGATTTTACCGACCAGGCATTCCTTATCAAATTCAACCATTTGATTAGGCTTACCATTTCGACCAATCCTTTTTTTGAAAGGAGGCGTAATTTTCTTACCAGACTTGACAAGAACATCCTCACCTTTGGAATCGAGAACATCTTCCAGAATTTTAAACCCCGCCAACAAACTTTTCGAGAGAGTACTAAAACGATTTTCTTTGGGATCGACTTTTATTTTCTCAATGCGGTAGAAAGTTTCCAGAATTTCTTCGGAACTCATACCAAAAGCATGCAAGAGGATGGTCGCATGCAATTTACGACGCCGGTCAATTTTGACATAAAGAATATCTTTTACGTCAAATTCAAAATCCACCCAGGATCCACGATCAGGAATCACACGGGCAGAATACAAAAACTTTCCACTCACATGAGACTTACCTTTATCATGAGCAAAAAAAGCTCCGGGGGATCGGTGCATCTGACTGACAATTACACGCTCCACGCCATTGATCATGAAAGTTCCCGTAGTGCTCATGGTTGGCATTTCACCCAGAAAAATCTTTTGCTCCTTGACCTCCCGAACCGAATTAATAGTAATTTGAGAGACTTGCTTCTCCACCAGGCTATCTAGAACATCCTGATTGATTTCGGTTTTGGCTGGAAACAGGATTTTCCCCGTTTGCGGATTCTTGACCTCTTCAACAATATGCTTTCCAACCAGATACCCTGGAGACTTGGGATCCAGATCGACCCGCTCACGATCAAACAAAACCATGCGAATCATAATCTTGATCGGCTCGGCGTAGGTCAAACCCTTCTGACGACATTCATTTAACTTGAACTTGTCTTTACAATAAACCTCTTGCCCACATTTTTCACAGACCACACCCGGTCCGCCCAACTCCTTATATTCCCCGCAACCACATTCCCAGAGCCCAATCTCAAAACCCACATATTCCAGGCGTGCATTGATGTTCAGGTCCGAAATAGGAAAGATATCCCGAAACACCTCTTCAAACCCCTTAACAGCACGGTCCTCCGGCGCAACATCTACCTGAAGGAATGACTCAAAAGACCTTTTCTGAATTTCAATCAGATTGGGAATATCTATGACGCTTGGAATTTTGGCAAAGTTCATCCGTTGCCGGGTTGTTCCAGCAGTGCGATCCATTTTCATTTTTGACATAAGCCGACCAGAGCTTTAGAATTTGAAGGAAAAAGAAAGTTTTGAAAGAAAGGTAAAATCACTTCACATCCACATTGCCGCCGGCACCTTCAATTTTCTTTTGAATTTCTTCAGCTTCCTCTTTACTGACACCCTCTTTAACAGGTTTAGGCGCACCTTCAACCAAATCTTTGGCGTCCTTCAACCCGAGGCCAGTAATCGCTCGCACTTCTTTAATCACCTGAATTTTCTTATCGCCAGCAGAAGTCAAAATAACATCAAACTCGGTTTTCTCTTCAGCCGCGGCACCCGCATCGCCACCACCTGCACCTGCCGGCATTGCAACCGCCGCCGCGGCCGCCGTAACCCCATACTTATCTTCCAACTCTTTTACAAATTCCGACATTTCCAGAACCGTCATATTGTCAATAAAGGAAATGACATCTTCTTTAGTTACCGCCATTGTATCCTCCTAAAAATTCGATCAAACTATTCAAAAAAACTAAATTTAGTGAGCCATCCAAAAAATCAATTGCCCGCAGGCATTACACTCAATTTTAAACAGGAAACTCGGATCAACTCCGGGCATCAAGACTTTGTTCCCTTAACTGCCTCAAGCGTACCCACCAGCTTCCGCAACAAACTGGCAAACACACCAACAAAATTGGTCGTTGGCCCCTGAAAAGTGCCCAGCAATTGCGCGGTCAACACTTCCTTGGAAGGCAGGTCCGACATCGCTTTCACCTGGGCTGGCGTGATAGCTTGCCCCTCCACCACCCCGCAAATCACTTCAGGCTGTTTCTCACCGCCCTTTTTAGCATAATCAGACAATGCCTTGGCGGGAGCTATCACATCGTCATAACTCAAAATCAGAGACACCGGTCCCTTAAGACTGTCGTCAATAATTTCAAAAAGCGTATTTTTCGCCGCCTGCCGAGCCAGCGTATTTTTTATCACTTTAAAATCCACTGACCGCTCGCGCATATGAGCTCTAAGAGCACACAATTCAACCGCATCAATTCCTTGATAATTTGCCAACACGACCGACTTCGCGCTTTCAAATAAACTATGAAGATTTTCTACTGTTTCTATTTTTGCTGGGTTTGGCATAAGCTTATAATTATTAAGGTTTTTAAATATTTTATCTTTTTCAAAACGACTGCCTAGGAAACGTAAGCTACTTTGATCCCGGGCCCCATCGTCGTTGCCAAGTTCACGCCTTTAATGTACTGCCCCTTACTGGAAGCAGGCTTCATTTTTACCAAAGTAGCGATCAGGCTTTTCACATTTTCTTCAAGATCTCCAACGGAAAAACTGGCTTTTCCAACAGAGGCATGAATTATACCGCCTTTATCTACTCGAAAATCTACTTTACCCGCCTGGATCTCATCAATGGCATTTTTAATATCAAAGGTAACGGTTCCGGTTTTGGGGTTCGGCATCAATCCTCGAGGACCTAACACCTTCCCGAGACGCCCCACTAACCCCATAAGATCGGGGGTGGCCACTACACGGTCAAAATCCAGCCAGCCATCCTGAATTTTTTTCACCATATCGTCAGCACCCACAAACTCGGCACCCGCATCCCTGGCTTCTTTTTCCTTATCGCCTTTAGCAAACACCAGCACACGAAACTTCTTACCGGTACCCTTGGGAAGCACCACGCTACCGCGAATATTCTGATCCGCTTTTCGGGGATCCACACCCAGTTTCACCGCCACATCCACCGACGAGTCAAACTTGGTACACACTGTATCTTTGGCCAATTGCAAAGCTTCCGGCAACTCATATGCCTTCCCCTGCTCCACCTTTTCAAAGGCCGCTTTAAATTTTTTTCCTGTCTTTGCCATATCGTTTCCTATCAATAAATCCGCAGGATTGCGGGAAGAATCAATCCGCTACCTTAAGACCCATGCTCTTGGCAGAACCCGCGATGATCTTGAGCGCACCCTCAACATCATAACAATTGAGATCCTCCATTTTGGTCTGGGCAATCTGCTTAAGCTGTTCCGTAGTAACGGTTCCCACAAACTCTTTACTCGGGTTCGAAGAACCTTTGGCGATTCCCGCCGCTTGCTTTAGCAACACTGCCGCTGGTGGCGACTTGGTAATAAACGTAAAACTCCGGTCGGTGTAAACCGTGATAATAACCGGAATCACCATCCCTTCCTGCCCCTGGGTCTTGGCATTAAACGCCTTGCAAAACTCCATGATATTGACCCCTTTTTGCCCCAGAGCCGGTCCCACCGGAGGAGAAGGAGTCGCTTGCCCCGCGGGGATCTGCAACTTGATCAAACCGTCGATTTGTTTTGTGGCCATATCTTAATAAACCTTTCCAACTTCCGCCCTGACGCTTGGCTTGCAGGACTCAGACTTTTTCAATTTGAGGGAATTCCAACTCCACTGGTGTCGCCCTGCCAAAAATGGAGACCATCACCTTAACCTTACCCTTATCCTGATTGATTTCCTCAACAACCCCATTAAAGTTCACAAAAGGTCCCTCGATCACACGCACGCTTTCACCCCTTTCAAAAGTAAATTTGGGTTTCGGCCGCGCTGACTCGCCCTTGATCTGGTCCATAATGGACTTGATTTCGCTCTCACTTAAAGGAACCGGCGTCGCACCGCCTCCCAAAAACCCGGTCACCTTGGGAGTGTTCTTAATCAGGTACCACATATCCTGATCCATCTCAGTATTGATCAGGACATAGCCCGGAAAAAACTTGCGAGACGAAATCTTTTTCTTTCCCTGACGGATCTCAACCACCTCTTCCGTCGGAATAATGATTTCACCGACCTTATCCTTAATTCCGGCATGCTCAAACTTTTCCTCCAGGCTCATTTTGACCTTCTGCTCATACCCGGAATAAGTATGAATCACATACCACTGCTTCTCTACGGGATTCCCTGATTCCATATCAAATAATACTCTGGATGATCTTGGACAAAATGGTATCTACAATTCCCAAATACAAAGAAACAAGAAACACCACAACCAATACCACCATCGTCCCTCCCATTGCATCTCGCCGGGAGGGCCAGGTAACCTTTTTAACCTCTTGTTTGACTCCAGATAAAAAATCCAGCGCTTTATGAATCATAATCCCAATAATTTAACGTTTACATACAGGCCAGGAGGGATTCGAACCCCCAACCCCCAGATTTGGAGTCCGGTGCTCTAGCCGTTAGGAGCTACTGGCCTAAATTCTTTAAGGACAACAGGAAAGACCAAAAAAAAATGCTTCAAATGGGACGCCAATGGTTCTCAATTCGAATGCGTCCAACAATCGACAAAACCCAAGCCCATCGAAAACTACTTAGTCTCTTTATGCGGCGTATGCTTCCTGCAAAACCTGCAATACTTGTTAAACTCCAGACGGCCCGTCGTCGTCTTTTTATTTTTCGTTGTGCTGTAATTCCTGCGTTTACAATCGCCGCAGGCCAAAAGAACAATATCTCGCATGGATCCATTCTTGCTATACGTTTATCAAAAGCCCAAACCAACAGAGCATAAAAAACCAATCAATTAAACAGAGCCCACGATCGGGATTGAACCGATGACCTCTTCCTTACCAAGGAAGTGCTCCACCACTGAGCTACGTGGGCGTTTAATCTGTTTACAAAACACTACCTTGACAAATACTTTGGAGCGGGAAAGGGGACTCGAACCCCCGACCCTCAGCTTGGAAGGCTGACGCTCTAGCCATCTGAGCTATTCCCGCAACGAGTCTTAAAATTATAAAATCCAGTGGGGAGGGGAGGATTCGAACCTCCGAAGGCTGAGCCGACAGATTTACAGTCTGTTCCCTTTGGCCACTCGGGAACCTCCCCGCAATAAAACCGATCAAATCACCTTGAAATTCCTGTCACCATCCACCATTCAACACATAACCAATCTGCGGGAAACCTGCCAACTCGTATAAAAATCAACAATTTAGGTTGGAGCTGGTAAAGGGACTTGAACCCCCGACCTGCTGATTACAAATCAGCTGCTCTACCAACTGAGCTATACCAGCCCATTTAAACTTAAAACAAGCGATTCTACAGGTTTAAACTAGCCCTTGTCAAACAAAAATTAAAAATGGGATTTTTTGTAGTTTTTGGATTAGTTTTGCTTTGAAAGGAAAAGAAAGTATACACGCGATTTAAAAGTTTTGCACTTATTTTTTGAGTTTTCGTACAATTTTTTATATTTTGAGGTTTTCGCATGCCAACTGGGCTTAAAACCCGACCTCCAATCCTGAGATTATTGATTCAAATTAAGAAAAAAACCCGACATACCACATCAACCCCCCTTCGATTAATTCTTAATTCAAATATATGATTTACCTTGAAAGACAAGGAATCATAAAGTAATCTAATGTAATTATGTTTAAATATAATTTTAAGCTTCGACAATGACCACCAAGTTATTAAAAGACAACCAAGGCTTGTTAATACTAAGGGTTATCATTTATTCGGTAGCCCTTCCGTTGATTGCAGGGTGGGCCGCTTTAACCTTTTATCCCGACATCAGGTGGAAAAGTATCGCGTTTCATAGTTCACTGGAGTCCCTGGGCGGAATGATCGCCCTTTCCGTGGCGGGGGTTCTTCTTTTGGGTGAAAAAGAAGAAGCCGATAAAACGCATCATTTTTTTGTTTCCAGTGCCCTTCTCAGTATGGGACTCCTGGACATATTCCATGCCATGGTTGATCCGGGCAAGCTATTTGTCTGGCTCCACACAACGGCCACTTTTTTCGGTGGATTATTTTTTGGGTTTGTCTGGACTCCTCATATTCTCAAAGGTTACAAAATCCCGATAAGCAGGACTTCTGTTGTTGTGGTGGTAATCCTGTTGTTCTCTGCAGGATCATTTCTATTTCCCCAAGCCATACCCCCCATGGTCAGAAATGGAGGATTTAGTTTCCCAGCAAAATTCCTCCACTATGCAGGTGCCCTGGTGTTTTATTTAGCTACTATCTGTTTCATTTATAGATTTAAAACGCAAAACAAGTGGGAAGACTATTTATTTGCTTTGCATTGCGGACTATTTGGCACGGCCAGCATTATCTTTGAGTTATCAAAACTGTGGGATATGACATGGTGGCTGTGGCACGTTTTGCGGCTTTTTGCTTATCTTGCTGCACTTACCTATGCTGTGCACCTGGAGGTTCGTGGCATACGTATCGGTGAATCTTTCCTAACCTCAATTATTGAAGGTACGGATGACGGTGTCATAGGAAGCGATCTCAATGGAAAGATAATCAGTTGGAACAAAGGTGCCGAAAAAATTTACGGTTACTCTAACAAGGAGGTAGTGGGTAAAAACATTTTGGTAGTTTATCCAGAAGACCGGAAACGGGAAAATAAAATGTTTATTGACAGAATCCGGCAGGGAAATATGGTCAATAATTTTGAAACCATTCGCGTCAAAAAAAATGGAACCAGGATCCATGCGTCACTAACTGTGTCTCCCATAAGAAACGAAAGTGGGGAAATAATCGGCGCGTCTTCCATAATCAGGGATATCAGCGAACGAAAACTTTATGAGCAGGAAATTTTAAGAGCGCGCGAGGATGCTGAAAAGGCGAACAAAGCAAAATCTATTTTTCTGGCAAACATGAGCCATGAAATCCGGACCCCTATGAATGCGGTTTTAGGATATTCTCAAATTCTTCTGAGAAACAGAAGTTTGGATGAAGAAACCAGAGATTCCCTGAAAGTCATAGAAAAAAGCGGTAAAAATCTTTTAAATATGATCAATGAAATTCTTGATATTTCCAAAATCGAAGCTGGAAAAATGGAACTTCACCAGAGCGATTTCAATCTTGCGGAATTGATTAAAGAACTTGAAACCTTGTTCCATTTCCGTTGCCAGGAGAAACATATAAATTGGGAGGTAAACGGATTCGATAGTCCTGTTTGGGTATTGGGAGACGAACAGAAAATTAAACAGATCCTGATCAACCTTCTGGGAAACGCAATTAAATTTACAGAATCCGGAAGTGTGTCATTAAAAGTCCGATCCATAAATGAAAACCTGTACCGTTTTGATATCAAAGATACGGGTATTGGTATCCCGTTCAACGAACAGAAAAGAATATTTGATGCTTTTCATCAGGACGATCACGGGTCTAAAAAAGGAGGCACGGGTTTAGGGCTTTCCATCGCAAAAAGCCAACTGGAATTGATGGAATCCGATTTATTTTTTGAATCGAAAGAAAACGAAGGCGCCCATTTTTATTTCACTCTCAGACTACCCTCCTCCAGGGAGTCTCTATCCAAAAACAATGCTACTGAAAACCTGTCAGTACTGCATTTAGCCGAAGGCTGTGAGGTTTCCGCTTTAATTGCAGACGATGTGGAGGAAAATCGAAATCTGTTGGCTAAACTGTTAACAGATATCGGAGTTAAAGTTTATTTTTCAGGAAATGGAAAGGAAACATTTGAGATCGCCCAGCGCCTGATTCCTGATATTATATTTATGGATATGAAAATGCCTCTCTTACGGGGCGATGATGCGATTAAATTTATTCGCAAAGACCAAACTATTAAAGAGGTCAAGGTGGTGGCAATAACGGCTTCGACAATCGACCGAACCCGGAACTATTATCTGGATTTGGGTTTTGATGAGTACATTTCAAAACCTTTTAAATTAAATCAGATATTTGATTGTTTGAAAAATTTGCTTCAGATTGAGTTTATTTACGAAGAAGTTCCATCAACCAATCCAGAGTTTTATACGAAAAAAGAATACGACCTGTCACAGATAAACCTTCCGGAGGATCTGGTCAAAAAAATGAGGATCGCCGCTTCTTTATATAATATTACCGAACTTGAAGCCTGTGTAATTGAACTTATAAACCAAAATAAGGTTCCTGAACATGTGGGAAAGTTTTTTAGTTCCTTGATTGATCATTATGACATGGAGGGAATTATGGAATCTTTGGAAAAAGTAAAAGCCTCATAAAGGCCATGCTGAAAAAAAAGAGATTACAACGTTTACCGGATTCCCTCTAACCTCTTCCTTTCCCACCCATTGAAGGGGAGATGTTATCCCTGGCTTGGATATCTACGTTTGCTCGCAGAGTTTTTTGGGCAAGCCACTTTTCGGGATCCTTAAACCCTCGTAAACCGGAGTCATGGATAAATCCAAAAAGCCGTATATTTTGGTGGGCCTTCGGCCTCATTCATCCACCTCACCTTAATTTTCTCCCTCGAGTGAAAAGGGTAACTTCTTATCCATAATTCGGGTCTTGTAAAAAACGCATTGATCATTTTCCCTGCCATAGAAAAAGCACCAAACTATTTGCCTTTAAATCAAATGCCTGTCCTCCACGGACCGATACAACCGATTGGTTTTCATTGGTAAGTGCAGTATCCAGTTTTTGTATCCATTTCATGCCACTTTTATGAGCGGGCAAAACAAAAGATTTCTGGTGGGAACTTGCGTTGAATAGTATCAATAGCAGGCTCTGGATTGTCTTGTCTAAGGATTGACCGGATTCCTTTTCCCCAATTGAAACTCGCATTGCAAAGGTTTTGTTTTCGGGATTCAACCATTGTTCCTGGGACATTTCCCGTCCGGAGGGATAAAACCACGATAGTTCCTTGAAAATTTGGCCAGGAGGTTTCTGCCCGGAACTGTAATGGGTTTTATGAAATGACCCCAGACTTCTTCGCAGTTTGATCAGCATTTGAGCGAATTGAAACAATTCAGATTGATTGCGGTCCCATTCCCAGCAATACCAGTTGATTTCATTGTCCTGACAGTAAGCATTGTTATTGCCATTTTGACTACGACCAAATTCATCACCGCCACATATCATGGGAACTCCCTGGGACAACAACAGAGTCGCTAGAATATTTCGTTTCGATTGATTGCGCCGATCCCAAACTTTATGATTTCCTGTTTGGCCCTCAATTCCACAATTCCAACTAAAGTTATCATGAGGGCCGTCCCGATTTTCTTCTCCATTAGCCAGATTATTTTTTTTCTTGTAACTTACCAAATCCTCCAGAGTGAAGCCATCGTGGGAAATGATGTAGTTGATATTAGCTTGTGGTGTGCGGCCTTTGCCTTGAAACAGATCACTGCTTCCGGAGATGCGGGTGGCGAGTCCTCCAATCTGACCTGAATCGCCGCGCCAGAATTTACGGATCTGGTCGCGGTACAACCCGTTCCATTCGGCCCAGCCTTTGGGGAAATTGCCTAGTTGATAACCACCCTCCCCCAAATCCCAGGGCTCGGCGATGAGTTTTACTTTCGACAATTCGGGATCGTTTTGAATTGCCTGAAAAAAAGGAGCATTGGGATCGAAGTGGTCGTGAGTTCTTCCCAAAGCGCACGCGAGATCAAACCGGAACCCGTCGACATGCATTTCCTCGACCCAATACTTTAAGCTGTCCAGAACCAGTTTCAGTACCTGGGGATGCATCATGTCTATGGTGTTGCCGCAACCTGTGAAATCCTTGTATTCTTTTTTATCATTCTCTTGCAAACGGTAATACACAGCATTGTCGATTCCGCGAAAAAACAACATGGGTCCCCAGCGGTTGCCTTCCGGGGTGTGGTTGTAAACAACATCCAGAATCACCTCAAGGCCGCGTGCATGGTAGGCCTTAATCATATCTTTAAACTCGCGTACAGGATCTGAGGTGGCGGCAAATCGGGAGTCCGGGGCAAACCAGCCCAGAGTGTTGTACCCCCAATAATTCGTCAGCTTCTTTTGATACAAATGGTGCTCTGAAAACGATTGCTGAATGGGAAGCAATTCAATAGCAGAGACACCCAGCTTCTCAAAGTAATCCAGAATCACCTCACTCGCCATTCCAGAATAGGTGCCCCTTATAGCTTCAGGAACTTGTGGGTGCAATTGGGTCAGGCCTTTAACGTGGGTTTCGTATATGATGGTTTCGTTCCAGGGAATTCCAGGCAATTGATCGCCTTGCCAATCGTAGGCCGGGTCAATCACTTTGGAAAGGGGAGCGAATGCGGTATTGTCCCTTTTGTCTTTTTTAGGAGGATTTGACACATCGCCAAAGGGATAAGCAAACAGGGATTCATCCCAAATGGGAAGCCTGCCAAAATCCCTGGCGCAGGGGTCCGCAAGCACTTTAACCGAATTGAACCATAGTCCGTTATCAGGCTGAAACGGGCCATCCACCCGGAAACCATACAGAACCCCCGGTTTCACATCCGGTACATACGCATGCCAGAGGTGATCATTCTTTTTTAGTGGAATTCGTTTGGATTCACTTTGGCTGTCTGGAGAGTCAAACAAACAAAGGTAAACTCGATGGGCGTGTTCTGAATAGAGGGAGAAATGGACGCCTTTCCCATCCCATACAGCCCCTTGTGTTTGGGGAGGCTGGACAGAATCGAGGGCTTTTTGAGGTGGATTCTCCATGGCCTCTCACGTCCTGAAACAATTAAGAGGTGGCCTTCGGCCTCATTAGCCCCCTCATCCCTTCCTTCTCCCGCAAGGGGAGAAGGGGTATTTAATAAAGGGATCTAAAAGCAAAGAATAAACTTTTGCTCCCAAAACACGGCGCGGGAGCCTTGCGACCCCAGCCGCACGATTATAGCTTAAAAAACAGCCTTCCCCGGTCGGTGGAAATTATGCAATGCTCGCCCACCATAGCCGGAGCTTCACGGAGCCGCGGGCTCCTAGTAGACTGGGTTGTGGTAGTAGTACAGCGCGTCGTCGCCGGGGACGATGCTGTAGTCGGGCAAACTCGAACAGTGTTCTTGCAGGACCTTCCAGGAACCACCATCTTTTACAAAAACATAAGTACAAACGCTGTGCTGACGGTCATCGGTACTCAGGCGGGAAGTCACGCTGATCATTTCATCAACGAGCATATATCCGATATTGCCATTCACCGCGCTATTGAGAACCTTTCTATCCACCTTGCAATTCATTTCTTCCAACTCGCCGATCATGTGTTGGTAGGATTCAATACGGCTCGCCAGCATTTGGCGTTTATCATCAGAGATAAGAACATGCCCTTTGGCGAAGTGGTCCGCCATCTTTTTCGGGGTCGTACAAATATAACCATCGATTTTATCCAGTACCGCATTGAGGCCATCCGTTTCAGCAGATAACGCGGCACCTGGCAGAATCATAAAAATTAAAAATACCAAAAATAAACCAAAAGTTTTGATATTAGATCGCATGAAATTGGCTCCATATGATGAGGTTCTATAAAGAACCGAAAGTTTAAACGATAATTTCAAAAGTTTATATAAATGGGAAATGTTCCTTAAGGAAAATTTTGAAATAGAATTTCAACCTTTTCGCCTTCTTCAGCCCAACCAAAAGCCCCGGTACCCGCAACGGTGGTGATTATCCCTTTAGTATCCACCTTACGAATGCGGTTATTTCCCATATCAGAAATGTATAAATTGCCTTTTGAATCAAAAGCAATGGCAATCGGATTCTTCAACATTGCTTTGGTCGCAGGACCACCATCGCCAAAAAAGCCCTGAATCCCGGACCGTCCGGCAACAGTGGCCAATTTTCCATCTTTGGTGATTTTACGAACCAAATGCGAATTCGAACCCACAATATGAAGTTCTCCTGAAGGACTGAACGCCAAATCGTTGATATGCCGGATACCGCCTTCAAGAGCAGGACCACCGTCACCTTCATTATTCATTTCCCCATTTCCTGCGATGGTGCTAACAATACCTTTGGTATCAATCATTCGGATACGGTTATTCGCAGAATCTCCTATCAGGAGATTGCCCTTGCTATCAACGACAAGAGCATTCGGATCGCGAAAGTTGGCCTTCTCAGCAGGCCCGCCATCACCTGTATAATCGGAATCACCGGTGCCTGCTATGGTAGTCACTTTTTTATTTTTATCAATTTTACGGATCTGGTGATTCAATGGGTCACTGACGTACAAAATGCCATTGCCACCATAGGCCAGGTCCCCAAAATTTGTGATAGGAACGATCAAAGACTGCGAAGATTGGCCTCGAGGAGAATTCTTGATCGATTCCATATACCCCTCATCCGCCGTAGAAATATAATGATCGATAATTCCATTGCTGTTTATTTTCCGAATCACACTGACAAAGCCGCTGGGGCTGATAAGGAAAATTTCATCCTTTTCATTCAATAGCAAGGACGTCGGAACATACAGGTCCGCATCTATTGCCGGACCGCCGTCTCCAAGAGTGCCGCGATTTCCAGTTCCAGCAATAGTATCGATTATGCCATCCGGAGTGATCATGCGCAGGCGGTTATGGGATTTATCGGAAAAGATGACATTATCTTTGCTATCCACAACGATTCCGTGAGGGAAGCTCAGTCGAGCACCTGTAGCGGGGCCACCATCTCCCATAAACTTTTTAACGCCATTACCAGCAACGGTATTCACCTTACCCGTTTTTAAGTCAGTGCGACGAATTCGGTAATGGGAGCGATCGATAACAAGCAGTTTCCCATCATTGTCAATTGCTACACCAAATGGAAGATGCAGGTTGGTTTCCCGGGCTAATTCAGAATCACCATTATAATCCTGCTGACCTGTTCCAAATACCGTACGAATCAAACCCTGAGTATCGACCATTCGAATGCGGTTGTTGTTGCGATCCGCAATAATCAAATTTCCATCATGATCAACAGCTACACCCGTAGGACCCGCCACGCTCGCACGGTAGGCAGGACCATTGTCCCCCATAAAGAAAAATCCTCCGTCACCAGCAACAGTGGTAATAATTCCCTTGGGAGTCACACGACGCACCCGGTTGTTTCCCCGGTCGGCGATAAACAGGTTGCCCTTTTTGTCCAGAGCCACACCAAAAGGTTTGCTCAATTTCGCTTTCGACGCAGGTCCCGCATCGCCAAAAAAACCGTCCTCACCCGTTCCGGCATAAGTGTTAATATTCCCTTCAGGGTCTATCACACGGATTCTGTCATTAGAACGGTCGGCAATAAAAATATTTCCTTTGGGATCGACAACGATTCCGGAAGGCAAATTCAATTGTGCCTTGACGGCGGGTCCACCATCACCACTAAATCCGGCCGTACCCGTTCCAGCAATAGTTGTGATGATTCCCTTTGAATCCACCTTTCGAACCCGATGATTTTCCCGGTCCGCGATATACAGATTCCCTTTTGCGTCGAAGGCCAAACCTGCAGGCACACGAAAGGTCGCTTTTGTAGCTGGCCCACCGTCGCCGCTAAATCCGGACGCCCCCGATCCAGCAAATCTGCTGATCATCCCTTGCTTGTCTATTTTACTGATGACATTATGGTCTCTTCGGGAAATATAAATATTCCCCTCGGCATCCACGGCAATTCCATCCACGAGAGAAATCGAAACCTCAGTGGCCTTGCCGGATTTGGAAGCCAACGCCTCAGTAAACAGAACTCCTGAAAAAAAGATCCCGACAATCAAAGCCAGCAGGGTTGCTTTCAATTGTCTGGGGTGGCTAATGTTTCCAAACATTGTTAACCTCATTCGCTATTCAATCCCTTCCCATTTGAAAATGATTGTACTGTTCACACAACCCGACCTTTCACAAGACCCCGACAAACAATAGACACCCGTGAAACCAAGGGTTGATCCTGAAAGGGAACTTAAGAAAAGCAGACTGGCTGTGCTTCGTTAACACCGCCTGAATGGGCAAACCCATCACTATCATTTATGTCCGAAGCGGCCAATTTTGATATGGAAGCCTATCCGATGATATTTTCAATGTTTCAAGGCTTTTCAGGTGATTGTTTTCAGATTATACTTCGCCGCCTTGGCTTGTCAATTGCTTTTGTGAGTTTTACCAATCTTGAATTATTTTCATTGCTTTTATAAAATTTGGCCGACTTGACAATTCGTAAAATCATTGAATCCAAATTTCAGACTGGATTAAATGGTAAACGGGCCTGAAAAAATGGTAAGATGAATTCAATCATGAAAACGATTCTCATTTATCCAGCTCAATGGTTTCCCAGCCAACCTTACCTCGCGACTCCTTACCTGACCTCTTATCTGCGCGACAAGGGTTGGGATGTAACTCAACGTGACTTCAATATCGAATCCTACGATCATTTTTTATCCTCGCAGTGGCTTGAGAGTGTTGTAAAAAAAATGGAAGGGCGGTTGAACGAGGTTCGCTCCAAGTCCTCGTTTTCCATAAAAGACAAGTCCCTGATGGATGTGCTCAATACAGGTATCCGGTTCTCGGAAGCCATTCTGGGTCGGGTTGAACACGCCAAGAACGTGTTTCGTACGTCAGAACTGTTTTTCAATTTCGACCAGTACAAACAAGCGGATATGGTCATCAAGGCGGCTTTGAAACTGACCTCCGACGCCTACGCTCCATCGATCCTCACTCTTTCTACATTTGAAAGCGGGATTCTGGCTGAAGAGTCCACCCGCAAGGCAAGACTGGCTGTGCGGGACACAGATTCCAACCCTTATTTACCCTTGTACGAAGACACTTTACTGCCCACTGAAAACTGGGAAGAGTATCAGGTTGCAGGGATCTCTATTGTTGGCATATCCCAGATCATTCCAGGTTTGACATTGGCCCGTCTTCTCAAGGAAAAATATCCACACTTGCACATTGTTCTAGGTGGGCCTATTTTTTCTGTGAACGCTCCGCAATTAAAAGGACACCGCGAATTCTTCGACGATTTTTGTCATAGCATCATCACCTTCGAGGGTGAAGAACCCATGCATCAATTGTTGACTTCATTAAAGGAAGGATCGTCCCTCGAAAACAACCCGAATCTGGTGTATGTCAAAGATGATGAGGTGCGTATCAACGAAAACCGGGTGGAACTGAGGTTCGAAGAGGTCCCCTCGCCCACCTTCGACGGGTTTCCCATGGACCGATACCTGTCTCCGTATCCCATTATTCCTGTTTTGCAAAGCCGCGGATGCTATTGGGGCAAGTGTACTTTTTGCACGCACAGTTTCATCTACGGGCACCGGTATGGCAAACAGCGCACCGAAGCGATGGTGGACGAACTGGAACGTTTGTCCAAACAATACAACACGAAATTTTTTACTTTTTCAGATGAGGCGGTGTCTCCGCATTCACTCAACGATGTTTCTGAAGAGTTGATCGAACGGGGTGTCGACATTCGGTCGCTGGCTCTGCTGAAATTCGAAAAAGTTATGGACCGTTCCCTGTTTGATAAAATGAAACAGGCCGGGTTTATATTTTTGATGTTCGGACTGGAAAGCGCAAACGACCGCGTGCTGGCTCTCATCGACAAGGGAACGTGTCAGGAGGTGGAGCGGGACGTCTTGCTTCAAAGCCATGAAGCGGGTATCTGGAACCATTGCTTCCTGTTTTTCGGCTTTCCAACGGAAACGCGGGAGGAAGCCCAGGACACGATAGATTTTCTGAAAAACAATTTGAACTCGATTCATTCTTTCGGACCGGGAGTGTTTCTGCTCAACCGGGATTCCAGCGTTTACCAATACCCGGATAAATATTCAATCAAAAAAATCGTCCAGGATCCAGAGGCCGATATTGCCATGAACCTGGATTTTGAAATCGATTCCGGCATGTCCCGCGAAGAGGCCAAAGCGATGAACGACGCCTGCATTCAAATGGCTCAGGAATTGTTTCCGACAATAGACTATTGGGGCACCATGCCGCGGGAACATTTT
Source organism: Nitrospina sp. (assembly GCA_024648695.1). GTDB lineage: Bacteria > Nitrospinota > Nitrospinia > Nitrospinales > JACRGP01 > JACAVV01. Next base: position 28,029 of record JACAVV010000021.1, on the reverse strand, counting down.
CTGTTGTATCTGGATCGCTTTGGCAATGAATCGATGAGCGGCAAGAAGCCCATGAGCCTTGGTGGTGAATCGGTGCTGTGCAAGGCTTGATAATTACCTTCTCCGGTAACGAAAGAAAACTAAAAGGATTGCATCCATGAAAGTGCTTTTATTATTTCCCCCGGATTGGCTTCCTTCGGAACCCTATTTGAGCCTGCCCTCCTTAACCTCCGTCCTGCGTCCGGCGGGCCATACGGTGATTCAAAAGGATATCAATGTCGATATGTACGATTTGATGTTCAGCGAGGATTTTTTGCAACACGTACAAAATCGCATCGCCTTCGAATTGCGCCATCTCGATCATCAAGCAAGCCAACAGGGTCTCAATGAGGAAGAGCACACGTTAGGCACGCATTTGCAGTATTGGACCGAGGACAGAATCAAGGAGCTGACCCTCGATATTTTGGAAGCCAAGCGAATCCTGAGAAGCCAGGATTTCTACGAGATCGACAAACTGGAATGGGCCACGCACATTCTGCACCAAACTATGGCGTACATTTCGCTGGGATACTATCCTGCACAAATTTGTTTCCCGCCGATCGAAACCGATCTGGTATACAAACCTTTCATGTCTACCGAAATCCTGGAAGCTTTGGACGACAACCAGATCAATGTCTATCGTGACGTTTTCAGGATGCTGATCGCACCAATCATTGAAGAAGAGAAACCCGATGTCGTGGGCATTTCGGTGGTGCAACAAAAACAACTCATTTCCACCTTCACCTTTTGCAAGATGATCAAGGAAATGGCGCCCAATACCCATATCACCTTGGGCGGCAATATCATCACGCGCATTCGCGGCGAATTGGCGAAACAGGATGCCTTGTTCGACTTTTTTGACACAGCCATCATTTATGAAGGCGAAAATGCGTTTTTGCAGTTGATTGATGAACTGGAGAAAGGTGAGGTGGATTTCAGCAAGCTTCCAAACCTGATGCACCGGCAAAATGGAACTATCGTCCTGAATGATGAGGTCTGTTCAGAGGATTTGTCCAAACTTCCAGTACCGGATTTTGATGGCCTGCCTTTGGAAAAGTATTTTGTGCCAAAGCTCATTCTGCCCTACCTTGCCACGCGTGGGTGCTATTGGGGGCGGTGCACTTTTTGCGACCATTTCCAGGGGTATGCAGAAGGCTATCGAACCAAGCAAATTGATCAGATAGCACAGGAAATCAAATTCCTGAAGGATAAATACGGCAACCGGCATTTCCATTTCACCGACGAGTCCTATCCCCCTGCCCTGTTTCGCAAACTTTCGCAACGTTTGATATCCGACAAACTTGACATCGCCTGGACCACGCACATGCGTTTTGAAGAAACTCTGCTCGATGACGAGGTCTGGAAAGATGCGGCAGACTCAGGTTGCAAGTATCTGCATTTCGGTTATGAATCCGGAAACGAGCGGGTTCTTAAGTTGATGGACAAAGCCACTAATCTGGAAGCCATTGCCACCAATTTGCGCCTGTCCTCCAAGTTTGGTATCTGGAACCACATCATGGGATTTTTCGGGTTCCCCGGCGAAACCCGGGAAGAGGCGGAAGACAGCAAACGCTTCGTGGATGATAACCGCGATTACATTCATTCCCTGGGTTTCATGACCTTTGTTCTGGGAAAATACAGTCCGGTTGCCATGGAACCGGAACGTTATGGAGTGTCGTATTACAAAAACCCTGAATGGGATTTGGCACTGGACTATTACTTCACCAGCGAACAAGGATTGGGAATCCGCGAAGCCTTGGAGGTATTTGAGGAATTCGAGCAGAACCACCATCCCAAATGGGACTTAAGAACCTGTGTTCGGGAGTACATTTTTCTTTATATCGATGAATTTGGAAGCAACAACCTTCCACAACTGCAAATGACTCCTGAACAACGTTCCGCTATGGCACAAAGTTCGGTTGGCATGGTGTGAAAATCAGAGTATCTTATTCGGGATTCCCTGAACTCAACTTTCCAGCACTTTAAGAGCTGTTTTTATCAATTCCTTTCGTTCTGGAACAGATTGGTTGTATTTGGAGAACATCGCCATTCCCTGCAGGAAACAAATCAGATAGTTGCTCATCGTTGCTACCTTTCCGGAAAATTCGCCATCCCTTTTCGCCTCGGTTAATTTTTGAGAAAGAAGATCTTCCATTTTTCTGAAGTGTTCTTCCACCAGACGCAAACTTTTGCGCTGAACTGAATTTCGCTCTGAAAGCGTATTCACAAACAGACAGCCGCTGGCGCCTCTGGCCTTTACCAAATGATTTAACATCGAGTGAATAGCCGCCATGCCTCTTTCGTTTTCCAGGATTTCATAAATCGGGCCTTGTTTTTTAGAATTGTAGTTTTGCAATGCGGCGTAAAATAATCCGCTCTTGTCCCCGAACAAATTATACATCGTCCGCGTGTTCAATCGGGTCGCGCTAACAAGGTCGCGTAAGGTTGTGGCTTCATAACCCTTAAACCAGAATGCATTCATCGCCCCGTCCAAAACTTCTTCGTAATTGTACTCAATCGGCCTGACCATTATTATTCCTTCCCTTAATTATATATTAAAATTCACCTTTTATATTACCGGTCTTTTTCTTAAATTTCTAGAAAGAAAGTAACAAAAAAATCAAATGTTTTAAATTTTTCTTTTTTTCAGCATGCCCTTTTCATCCGCTTCCAAACAGGCTTTCTACCTCTTTAAGGGCAGAACTTTAAAGCAATATCGGTGTCTGAAATCCTTCGGGTTTTACGGTCAGCAAGCAAGTATCAAGATCTGACAAAACGGTTTCCGCGGTGTTCCCTACCAGCAACCCCGGTATGCCTGTCCGGACCACGGTTCCCATTATGACCAGTTCTGCCTTCATTTTCTCAGCCAGGGCAGGAATCTCTTTTCTGGGATTGCCCTTAATAAGGTGAACTTGCGCCTTAATCCCCTGTAAAGGAAATTTCTCTAATAATTCATCAAGTTTTTCTTTGTGTGCGTCTTTCTTTTCCTTCACCAGGTGGTCCACTTCCTTTTTGGTCATAATGGTATCCTGCCGAAAAGCATTTTCATTATCCAGGCGCCAGACATGAAGGATGTGTAGTTCAGAGTTTTCACGTTCCGCGAGCGAAGTAGCTAACTCCATAATCTGGGGGTTGAGTGTATCAACCTTCAAATGGGGATCTGTATTCACTGCAGCAAGAATCCTGTGGTATTTGCTTTTTCGCGTTGGCTTAATGATCCAGACAGGACAAGGGCATTTTCGCATCAGACGGATATCCTCGGTTCCCAGCAAACGTCTTCGGGCTCCCGAGTTACCATCGGCGGTTTTCATAACCAGGTCGAAGCCATTTAAAATCACCTCTTGAATGATTTCCACAAAAGGGGTCCCTTGCAAAATTTTGCCTTTAACCTTTACGCCTTCGCTCTTCACCGATTGAATGAGATCTTTCAACAATTGCCGTTTGCCTTCAATCAACAAATTCTGCAAATTCTTATGCTTTGTTTTGGAATCCATGGATTTAAGCGGTTGAGTGAAAACCACATGAGGGTTGGCATCTTCCACCGTATCGACCACCATTAAATTAGCTTTATTGTGTTTTGCCAGGGAAATGGCACGCTTTAGGGCAGGCTGACTGCCAAGCTTTAAGTCTGTAACCAATAATATATTTTTAAATTGTTTCATAAAGGCCTCTCAATTTTCATTGACATCCACCGGGAAAAAGCATTCCAGCCTTATTTCAATATAAGCCAGTAACCAGGCCATCGGCCACCGGTATTTAAAAAAGCTTTTTTATTCTACCTCTAAGAAACCTCAAAACGGTCGGTGCATTCTTCTGTTATACGATCCAGAACGGCTTGCATTTTTTCCGTTTTTTCTTTGATACATTCCGGATCGGCATTTCTGGGAATGTGTAGTGGCGCTCCAAAGTTTAAGGTGCATTCCGTAAAGGGTAAGGGAACGATATGCTGGTCCCAGGTACTGAACCTGAGTTTCTTCCGTGCGTCATAGGTCATGGGAATGAGGGGCGCTCCTGTGGCCCTGGCAATTTGCAGTGTTCCCGATTGAGCCACACAGCAGGGCCCCCGCGATCCGTCGGCAACTACGATGATCCGCTCGTTTCGGCGCAGGATTTTAATCAAGGCGCGAGTCGAGGCTATGGGACTTTTATAAGTCGATCCGCGAATGACCGAATAACCCAGCAAACGGGCTACATTTGCCAGCAAATCGCCGTCTTCACTGGGGCTCACCAGCAAATGGTAATCTGGACGGTTGCGGTAATGATAAAACAGGTAAAAAATCCTGCCATGCCACAAGGTAAGAATATACGCTGTGTCCAACTTGTAAAAATAGTCTTCCCCAGCCTGATTGACATAAGTCTCCCGAATGCTCCGGCCCAATAGCATGATAAAAAAATATAATGGGTAAGGCAGAACGTAATTAAACAGAAACTTCTTTAAGCTCATAAACAGTATCGGGATTGAGGTCTTCGAGAATACTTCGGGCCAGGCGGTCGGCGACTCCCCGTTCGCCCAGCGAGTCGCGTACCCGCATCAACCGGGACCGCAGGATTTTGGCCTGGTCGGGATTTTTCAGAACCGCCAAGGCGGAGCGCGTTATGTTCTCAGGCGTCACTTCCCCTTGTAACAGTTCGGGCACAACGCCCTCTCCAGCTACAATATTGACGAGGCCAAAAAACTTGATTTTGACCAACCACCGCCCCAACAAATAAGTGATGGGGTTGAAACGGTAAATGATCACCATCGGACAACCCAGAATTCCTGCTTCCAGAGTGGCGGAACCGGAAACGCAAATAATGAAATCGCAACACTGGACGACATCATACGTCTTGCCGCTTACCGTTACGATAGGCACCCTGGTATCCTGCAATTTTTTCTTCAAGTATTCGGGATCAATGGTGTCGGCAACAGGAAGAATGAACTGGCAGGCTCCCATTTCTTTTTGAATTTGGCTGGCCGCTTCCAGCATGGGCGACAGCAGACGGTCGATTTCACTTTTACGGCTACCAGGGAGCATGCCTACCGTCGGCACACCCGGCTTTAATCCGAAATACCCAAAGGCTTCATCTTTCTCCAGAGTCGGTGTGACCAATTCAATGAAGGGGTGACCGACAAATTCGACATCCACGCCAGCGTCCCGGTAAATTTTTTCCTCAAAGGGCAGAATGACAAACATTTTTCGAATCGTCCGTTTAATCGATTTGACCCTTCCCTTCCGCCAGGCCCAAACTTGCGGGCTGATAAAAAAATACGCAGGAATATTTTTCTTTTTACAAAGTTTGGCCAATAATAAATTGAACATGGGATAATGGATGAGAATGGCCGCTGAATACTCTCCCCCTTTTATCTCTTTTGCCAGCAGTCGATACACCTGCCAATGGTGGAAAAACGATCCAAGCAATCCGGACAATCCGATGCCTCCCATACGGTCGATATCAGAAAGAGTACGGACACCCGCTTCCTTCATTTTTTTGCCGCCCAAACCGGTGAATTGCAATTCCGGGTCCAATGCTTTCAGAGACCGAACCAGGTTCCTGCCATGCAAGTCCCCCGACTCTTCACCTGCGCTTATTAGAATTGATTTTTTTTTCACCGTGTCGAGTTCCTGTTAATAAAAATCATCAGACACATACAATCGACAAACCTTTTTCATTGGCCAATCGAACAACCTCTTCCTGATTCGCCACCATTATGCGTTCCGCCTCCAATGCCAAAACAGAAGCGCCTCCCTGAATCAAAGTTTCGATGGTTTGGGGTCCAACACCCGGACAATCGTAACGGTAATCCTGCTCTGAACGGCTCACCTTGAGCGCCACCGCTTTTCCTTTGGACAATTGGCATCCCCGTTCCAGCGCACGATCCGTACCTTCCACGGCTTCAACCGCTACCACCGTCTGATTCTTCACAACCAGGGTCTGCCCAATTTCCATGTCCGCCATGCGCTTGGCAATGGGGAACCCGAACTCAATGTCTTCCAGTTCCTTCTTGCCCGGTTTTCTTCGAGTGAGCATTCCTTTGGCAGGGAAAATTTCGCGCAAGGCTTCGCGTTGATCCAGAACACGAAATCCAGCATCCTCAAGGCCATGAATGATGCCTTCCATCACCGTTTTATCTTCCCGGTTTCGGAGGCCGGTCAAAAATTTCAATGCCTGAAAGTCGAACATTTGCGGTTTGAAAATGAGGGCTTTATCCACTTTTCCCATAATGATCAATTCGCTGATCGATTCGTTTCTCAGAGTTTGCAGGATTTTCCCGGTTTGCCCGATGCCAATTGAAAAATGTTTGCTTGAAAAAGGGGCCAAACGCGAACGGATATCTTCGGAAAATCCGATTGAAATCAAACAGGCACCATTTTTGGAAGCTTTGTCGGCAAAATAAACAGGAATGTCGCCAGAGCCTGCAATGAGCCCGATACGGCGTTCCTTAAGGTCAAGCATGAAAACTCCTGGGAGGAGAAGATGCCTTACAGGCAGGAAAAATCAGACTCCTACTTTAACCTTTTTTAAGGTTTCACGGCTTTCGGCTTTTTGTTTCTGAAACAAGTCCAGAATTTCCAAAGCGAGTTCCAGGGAGTAGAGTTCTTTATCGACAGCAACGATTCGGGGACTGCCGTTTTTAACACAATCGAGAAAATGCTGGATTTCAAGTTTCAACGGATTGTCTTTATGAACAAATATGCGTTCCACCAGGGATTCCTGTTTGTACCGCAAAAACTCTTTGTTCATTTCGTTCTGGGAAGAGGACTTTCTATGAACAAAAATTTCCTGCTCCGTATAGTCCAGATGCACGAAAGAATCTTTTTGCGTGACGGACAGGGTCCTCTGCTTGTTCTGCGAAGCCCGGCTGGCGCAAATGTTGGCGATACACCCGTTTTCGAATTCAAGTTGCGCATTCACGATATCATCTTTCTCCGTAAACACTGAAGTGCCTACAACATTCACCCGCACAATTGGCGCCTGGATGAGGTTGACGACAATATCGATATCATGAATCATCATATCCAGCACAACACCGTCGTCCTTTATCCTGTCAGAAAAGGGCCCCAGGCGTTTGCAATCGACGAACAGGGGGTCATCGACGATTTTATACAGTTCCTGCACGGCACCGTTGAAACGTTCCACATGGCCGATGTGAAGCACCCGGTCTTTTTCCGCGGCCAAGTCGAACAGGTGGCTGGCATCCTGAAAATTATTGGCGCATGGTTTTTCCAACAGCACGTGGACCCCGGCTTGTAAAAAATCCCTTGCAATCGGATAATGCAGGGAGGTGGGGACTGCCAGAACCACAACATCTACTTTATCGAACAACTGTTCATGACGGCTAAATTCCGGGACCCCGTATTTCGTACTGATTTCGCGAGCCCGACCGGAATCTACATCACAAATGCCCACCAACTCTACACCAGGGATTTGCGATAAAACACCAACATGGTATTCACCCATTCTTCCTACGCCTACAACTCCTGCCTTTACCGGATCCATTATTTTATGACGCCTCTTGAGGAATTCTTGATAAAGTTGATAAGATATCCAATTTCCTCACACATTTCAATTTTCTCTTCAATTTTTGCTACGGCCTGCGAAGTATTTAATACAGGATCAATTAAATATTTGACGCAATTTTTCAATCGGCTTCGAACATTCTGATCAATCCCCCGCCGTTCCAGTCCCACGCGGTTGATGCCTTTCAATCGGGGCGGTTCTCCAGTTACCATGGAAAACGGTATAATATCCTGGCGCACGATCATTCCGCCTCCAACAAAAGCATATTTGCCAATTCGGACAAATTGATGGACACCGGTGATTCCGGAAAGAAAAGCGAAGTCCTCGACTTCAACATGCCCCGACAATCCGGTACTGTTCACTATCACCACCTCATTGCCAATCTTACAATCGTGCCCAATATGGCAATAGGCCATCAACATGCATTTGGAACCGACCCGGGTGATCCCTCCTTCTTTCCCCGAGCGGTGCAGGGTCACATACTCCCTGATTATCGTTCCGTCACCAACCTGGACACCGGAGGGGATATCCTCAAAATTGGAAATCTGGGGATCTCCTCCCAGGACAGCGCCAGGGTAAACCTGACACCCCTTGCCCAAAACCGTTCCCTTTTCAATGACGACATTGGATCCGATTTTACAACCGTCACCTATTTCAACCCCATCCGCAATCAGGGTGAAAGGACCAATGCTAACATCGTTGCCCAGAATAGCATCTGCATGCACCTCGGCTCCGGGATGAATCGACAATTGAACATGCTCTCCGAAAAACCTGTACAAACAGGTATGATTCCCAAATCAACCGTTTCCGGAACGGAAATTCATAGCCAGTTAAACCGGAATCAATAGTCTTCCGTTTTTCCCAACATGGCGTGCAATACTGCGTCCGCCACCAGGGTATCCTCGACAAAGGCTTCTGCCTTAAACTTGAAAAAATCACCGCGTTGCCTTTGCTTGGTCAACACCAGCTTCAATTGATCCCCAGGAACGACCGGTTTACGAAACCGGGCAGAATCGACCCCGGTAAAATAGATCAACGGATGCCCTTCTTTCTTCTGGATTTTCATGCCCAGGATACAACCCACCTGACCCAGCGCTTCAATGATTAACACGCCAGGCATCACCGGGTAACCCGGGAAATGGCCCTGGAAAAAAGGCTCGTTGCCGGTAACGTTTTTTAAACCGACAATACGTTCCTTGTTATCGCATTCGATGATGCGGTCCACTAGCAAAAACGGGTAACGATGCGGCAGGATTTCCTGAATCTGGTTCAGGTCCAGCGTGTTTTGTGTTTCTTCCTGACTTTCAGTCTTATCCATTTTCCCTGTCGTAGGCTTTAATGGCATATTTGGTGAGATCGTCTGATTCATCGTAATAAAACACGGCCTTTTGCTCCATAATCATCGTGTAATTACGGCTCTTGCCGAGTTTTTTAATGGTTTTGATCATTTTTACTATGATCTTGTCAGTGATCTCTTTTTCTTTTCTGCTGAACTTTTCATTAAGATCCTGGACATAACGCTCAAAATCTTTTTTTTGCGTTCGAAATTTTTCTTCCTTGCTTTTTTTAAGCTCCGGACTCAAAACAAAACTTTGCTTTTCGATATCATCCATCAATTTGCGGATTCGTTCTTCTTTTTGAGTCACAACTCCTTTTTCTTTCTGGAATTCTGCTTTAAAACCGGCAAATTCTTTTTTCCATTCTTTGGTACTGGCAACCGCTTTTTGAATATCGATAAAACCGATACGAATGGAACCTCCTTTACTCGCCGCTTGTGAGGAGGCAGGCAGACTAAACCCAAGGGTCAAGCCTACGAAAAAAATTGGGAGGGACAGGGAAAACAAAGCCCACATTTTTTTCGCATTCATGGGGTAAATCCTTTCTGTTGGAAAGTTTTAAATCAAAGGGTAAAATTTTTAGAAGGAACTTCCGGCGGAAAAGTGGAATTCACCAAAGTTTTCATCACTTTGTTTGTCCAGCTTGATGCCATAGGCAACACCGATAGGCCCAAAGGGGCTAAGGAATCGGATACCCGCGCCAATGCTATGACGCATTTCGACAAGGTCCAGGGTTTCCGGAGTGATCCGAGTGTCGGTACCACTTCCATAGACGTTACCGCGGTCATAGAACACAAAACCACGGAAGCCTTGAGAGAATGGGTACTGCAACTCCACATTAAACAACAGGGACTGGTCGCCACCTAAAGGATCCCCATCGAGGTTTTTGGGTCCTACATCCCGAATGGTAAATCCTCTCAGACTATTGGCACCTCCCATGAAATATCTTTCAAATATAGGAAGGTTGTCGCCACCGTAACCCGCAGCTATATTGAGTTCTGCATGAAAAGCGCCCACCAGCTTACCCCAGAGGGGACGGTAATAAGATACTTCGTAACCGGTTTTATAAAAATCCGTTCCGCCCAGGATTCCTCCAGCCAGCTCTAATCTTACCACATGTCGCCAACCTTTGCTTGGGTTGAGGAAATTATCTCGAGTATCACGTATAAAGGTGGGAGCAATCCGGCTTGTGGTTCGAGTTTCGTTTTTCAAAAATTCGGTTTCATCTTCTGCATCGACGTCAGACACCTCCACTTCTTCAAAACGGTAATTCAAACCCACCCAATTGTACTCACCCAGGCTTTTACCCAAACGTATGCCACCGCCTATACTTTTGGACTCGAAACTGAAAAAATCAGATTCTCTATTGAAAGCGTCGATTCCCAACAAGATATCGCTATCGAAAACTCGAGGTTCGGTGAAGTTAATATTAAAATTGGTCCGCCTGGATGACAAGTTGGTTGAAAAAGATAAACTCTGCCCGCGGCCAAACAGGTTGTTCTGGGAGACCGATCCCGTGAAGATCAAATTTTCCACCGAACTGAAACCACCACCTACGGAGATGGAACCCGTGGGCCGTTCTGTCACAGTGGTGACGATATCGATCAAATCAGCTTTTTCACCACGCTGGGTGTCGATTTTAACGTCTTCAAAAAATTGAAGATTGTTGATCCTTTGTTTACTTCGCTTTAATTTTTCACTGTCAAATTGCTCGCCTTCTTTCAAGCGAAATTCCCGGCGAATGACGTTATCCCTGGTTTTGATATTTCCGGCAATGTTGATCTCGCCCACATATACTTTATTTCCCTTATCGATTTCCATGGAAATATCTACAGTTTTCGTTTCTGGTTTGATCTTGATATTGGGACTCACGTCGGCGTAGGCAAACCCTTTTTTGGAATATATCTCAGTCAGACTGAGAACGTCATTGCGGACTTGTGATTCGTTATAGATTTCCTTTTCGCGGGTGACAATAGATTTCCTCAGCTCATCGGCTGACAAGGTATCATTTCCTTCAATATCAATTTTGCCAACTCTAAAACGGTCTCCTTCTTCAACGGGAATGGTGATGTAAATTTCTTTATTCTTTTGATTGATGTCAATTTTTGGTTCCAATACCCGGACCTGTAAATACCCATGGTCGTGATAAAAAGATTCGATACGGAGCAAATCCAGCTTAAGCAGGTCTTTGCGATAAATTCCCGACTCGTCGATAAACGAATACCAGGTCTTTTCCTTGGTCTCCATATTCTTGAGTAACTTTTTATCCTTGAAAGCCCGGTTGCCGGAAAAGCGTATTTTTTCAATGTTAACCTTTTCGCCTTCTTTAATCCGGATCATCACGCTGACCAGATTGTCCTCCATCGTGGTATCGATATTTACCTTCGCAAAGAAGTATCCCTTGTCCCGGTAAAGCTTGTTGATTTCTTCAATGCTTTCCTGAACCAAATGATCGCTAAAGGTAGCGCCACGCTTGATATTGATTTTCTCAAATATTTCACTATTATCCAGCTTACTGTTACCCGCCAAATTAACGGGACCAATGGAGGGGATCTCCTCTACCTTAAAAATAACCTCCACGCCTCCCTCCAAAGGCCGGGTCTCTACCTGAATATCCTTGAACTGTGCAAGACTGAATATCTGCTCAATATCCCGGCGCACTTTTGAACGCAATAATGGTTTGCCTTCTTCAGATTTGATGTAATAGAGAATGGTGGAGGTATCCACCCTTCTATTGCCCTCGACAACAATAGACTTGACAATTTGGCCTTCTTGGGCTAACAGGGAAGAAGAACAAAAAATTAAGGAGAGAATTAAAAAGAGGACTGTAGGAACGATTTTCCTATTTTTCACAATTTCGCGCAACTATTTGATTTTAAATAAGTTATTTCGAAAATTTGACCGAATCGATATTAGGCAAAAAAAAGTATTAAGCTTTAGACCACAAAGATCACAAAACTTAATACTATTTCTAACGAACAATCATGAAAAGATTCGGGTCAATGCACCCCGAACCCCCTTAACAAGGGTTCAGAGCACCAGTTTTTTCATTAAATACCAAATCATCATCTTGCAAGGTCACTTCTATAACCCCGCCATTCTTAAATTTACCTTTCAACATCTCATCAGACAGACGGTCTTCCAAATGCCTTTGAATGGCACGTTTCAAAGGACGCGCTCCAAATGCCGCATCGAATCCCTTTTCAGCCAACCATTTTCTGGCCTCTTCTGTCATATCCAAAGTCAAACCCTGTTGAATCAATTGCTCATTCAACTGTTGCAACTGCACATCGAGAATCTTCGTTACATGATCCAGATTCAATGGATGAAATACCACGGTCTCAGTGATCCTGTTAAGGAACTCGGGATTGAACGTCCTCTTGAGATCCTGAGTCAAATCCTTTTTCATGGAATCGTAATTAAGCTCAGGATCATCTTTTCTAAAACCGAGACTTGTACCTTTTTCCAGAGTACGCGAGCTGATGTTTGAAGTCATGATAATCACAGTGTTCTTGAAATCAATATGACGCCCATAACTATCCGTCAAACGACCGTCATCCATAATCTGCAATAACAAGTGATAGACATCCGGATTCGCTTTTTCAATCTCGTCAAACAATACCACCGAGTATGGCTTACGGCGAACCTTCTCTGTCAACTGGCCACCTTCTTCGTAGCCCACATAACCTGGAGGCGCTCCAGTCAAACGGGACACGTTAAATTTCTCCATATACTCGGACATATCCAAACGAACCAATGCCGTCCGGTCACCAAACAGAAACTCTGCCAGCGATCCGGCCAATTCGGTTTTACCAACACCTGTTGGCCCCAGAAACAAGAAGGTACCAATCGGTCGACGCATATCCTTCAATCCTGACCGGGACCGGCGAATCGCTTTGGAAATCGCATGAATCGCTTCTTCCTGACCCACGATGGTATTGCTAAGCTCCTGCTCCATATTCAACAAGCGCGTGCTTTCTTTTTCTTCGATTCGGGAAAGCGGAATCCCGGTCATACTGGATACAACCGCGGCAATATCCTCTTCCGTAATTGAAGGCTCAGTATCCTGGCGTTCCTGCTCCCAGCTTTCTTTTTCTTTCTGCAAGGAACTCCGCAAAGCCTCCTCTTTATCTCGAAGCTCAACAGCTTTTTCAAATTCCTGATTTTCGATACAAACTTTCTTTTCACGGACCATCAAATCAATATCTCGCTGAATTTTTTTCATTTCAGGAGAATGAGTTACCTTCCGCAAGCGCACACGAGAACCGGCCTCATCAATAACATCAATCGCCTTATCCGGAAGAAAACGGTCACTGATATAGCGGTCAGAATAACGAACCGCCATCACGATTGCATCCTCGGTAATCTTGGCTTTGTGATGAACCTCATAAGGAACCTTCAATCCCTTAATGATCTCAATCGTTTCTTCAATGGTAGGCGGATTTACTATGATCGGCTGAAACCTACGCTCTAGAGCACCATTCTTCTCGATATACTTGCGATACTCTTCCATAGTGGTCGCCCCAATACATTGAATCTCGCCCCGAGACAAGGCGGGCTTCAACATATTGGACGCATCAACAGAGCCCTCAGCGGCCCCCGCACCCACCAACGTATGCAATTCATCAATAAATAAAATGATATTGCTGTTTTGGGTGATTTCTTTCATGATTCCTTTCAAACGCGCCTCAAACTGCCCACGATACTTCGTTCCGGCAATGAGAGACCCCAGATCCAGAGAAACCACACGCTTATCAAACAAAGTATCCGGAACTTCCCGCTCAATGATCAATTGCGCCAAACCTTCAACGATTGCGGTCTTACCCACACCCGGCTCACCAATAAGAACAGGGTTGTTTTTAGTACGACGACTTAAAATCTGAATCACACGCTCAATTTCTTTACCGCGCCCAATGATCGGGTCCAGCTTGGCATTCATAGCCATCTGCGTCAAATCACGGCTGAACTCATCAAGGGTTGGCGTTTTTCCGGTTTCCTTCGTTTGCTCTTGCGGCTCCTTGAACATTTCAACAATTTTTTCTTTAACATCGTCAAAATACATACCAAAACTGTTCAAAACCCGACACGCCACGCCTTCCTTTTCTTTGAGCAAACCCAGAAGCAAATGCTCCGTCCCAATATAATTATGATTGAGGGACCGCGCTTCTTCTACCGCAAACTCCAAAACTTTTTTAGCACGGGAGGTAAAAGGAATATCACCAATAATTAGAGAGTTGGAACTTCTTGGCAAATTCTTTTCCAATTCCTGTTTGATCTGATTAATATCAACACCGGTCTTTTGAATGATGGCCACAGCAATACCGCCCCCATCCTTCAAAACCCCCTGCAAAATATGCTCTGTCCCCAGATATTCATGCCTATAAAGCTCGGCCTCCTCGCGGGCAAGGATGATCACTCTACGGGCCCTTTCTGTAAATCGCTTAAACATGATTAAAAATCCTTATGATTTGGTGCTGATATTTTTAGCTAGATATGGTTCGACTCTAGGGGAGATCCATTTATTGGGCCTTTGAAGAGCCCTTATCTTCTATTCTTGATTTCATTGTACCAAACGAGTCAAAGAATACAAGCATTTATTTTCCCCTAACGAACCCTGAAAACCGCAATATCTCCTTACAAATCAATTAGTTCAATTTTAACGTCAAATTGTTACCCGAGCTATTGCGATTTTCCAAGTCTATTAATAGATGTTTTTTATATGGTATCGGTTTACTTTTTTTTATTCTATAAATATTTTTCCCCTCAATATTTCCTACCGTTTTTCAAGTATACCCTGCATCCTTATGAAAACAAACCACAGCGGCCGTGGTACTGGTAGGGAAAAATTCGTTGGCGTCGGTGAGCGAAATTCCGAGGTCCCCGGCACCTAACAATTCAAAAATGGTTTTGTTGTTTTCCAATCCTTCAATCGCAGGATATCCGGGACTGTAACGTTCGCCCACTTTTCCTTTTGCCAATCCCACCCGTTGGCGCAATAAATTGTGAACGTATTCCGCCAGATCCTCACTGGTTCGGTCGCTTAAACCCTGCAGGTACAAAGCCGACTCGGACTCGTTTTGTTTTTTAAAGTCCTCAATCGCCTGAATGGACTGGGTCCCTGCGGTTGTGATTTGCAAACCCACCACATCCATACGCCCTGACTCTTTGGAGAAAAAATACTGTGCCACGGAAAATATATCTTTCTGGCCTTTTCCGATGCATACCGTGAACTGCAATCGCCCGACTTCCTTTTCCAGGTTTTCCGGATCATACAACACCAATTCATCCCCTTCGGACTGTGCGGGAAACAAGGCAAAACGGGCGCGTGGTGTGATCCACTGATTGCTCTCTGCTTTTTGAATCCACTCCCACTCAAGGTCTTTAAGCTGTTCAAGAGTCACGCCCTGATCTTTCCAGGACGACTGTTTTCCGAATTTCCAATTCAGCGAGAACAGGCTTTTGCGGTCAAGGTTTTCCGCAAGCTTGCTGAGCTTGAACTCGACACGATGGTTGCCATACCCGGAGTCCACGGGATGATGCCCTTTAAAACTCACCTGTCTGCGCTTCAAGGTGTCCAGCAACTTGTTGCGTGTCTCTTCCATTCCCTTGGCCCGTTTGTAGTC
The DNA here is from genome assembly GCA_024648695.1 of Nitrospina sp. Taxonomy (GTDB): domain Bacteria; phylum Nitrospinota; class Nitrospinia; order Nitrospinales; family JACRGP01; genus JACAVV01. Next base: position 12,551 of record JACAVV010000021.1, on the reverse strand, counting down.
TGCAATCAAACGTTCCCGGTTGGTATCACAAAATGCCTTTGCCTGCGCCGAATCCATCAGGGTATTCATGGCATTGACCCCATCCATACCGCTTTCGCAATAAAAAATATTGTCGAGGATTCCGGTCAAATCATCCTGGCCATGCATGGCCACATAACTGGCATGGCGGTTATTCACCGGGGCACCGCCAATCAGGAGGGGAATTTTGTAATCGCGTTCCCTCAACATTTTTGCGATGGTCACCATATGATTGGAGGTTTGCACCAACAAGGCGCTCAGCCCAATGGCATCCGCGTTTTCATTTTGGGCCGTCTGAATGAATTTTTCCAACGGCACCTGCACTCCCAGATCAATCGTGCGGTAACCGTAATTGTCGAGCAAGGTTTTCGCCAGGTCTTTACCGATGCTATGGACATCCTGGTAAACCGTACCAATGACCACCACACCCTTATATTGAATCCCACCGCTCTCATCGGCTCCACTTTGCAGGCGCATATAGGACTCGAGGAATCCCATGACGTTTCTCATCACGTCTGCGCTTTTCAACAAGTGCGGCAAGCTGACTTCGCCCCGACCAAAACGGTCGCCAAGCGCGCGCATGGTCTTAACGAGGTAGTTGCCGATAAAATCCAGAGGCTCGTGCTTGTCCAGAATTTGTACGGTGTCAAGAACTATACGGTCGCGGTATTGGAACTCATGACCATCCCGCTCCAAAGAACCTTCTTCCTTTTGCTTGAACCCGTCGGTGATTTTCTGGCAGATACGGTCTTCCAGAGGCAACTCGCCGTAATCCGATTTCTTGACAACCTTACCGGTTTTTTTGGTGAGCGCAATCTCCTCCAGTTTCTCAAAAGCTTCCATGTTGCGTTCCAGCACGACTTGCCGTGCAAGAGCCACGTCCTCCGGCGGCAAACTTTCCACCGGGACGTAATGATTCGGATTAAGAATCGCGCAATCGAGTCCAACTTTGCGCGCCTCGTCCAGGAACACGCTGGTCAACACTTTTCGCATATACGGCTTGGCGGCTAGACCATTGGTGAGGTTGCCGACCCCGATGGACGTCATCAATTCAGGGTGAATGGCCTTGATACGCGGCAGGCAATTCAATGTTTCCGCACAAAAATTCAATCCCTCCACCGATTCACTGCCAATCGGGTACGCGTTGACATCGATCAACAACTGGTCGGGTGTGACCCCATATTTGTCCCGCGACTGATTGACGATTTCCAGCGCCAGGTCATATTTTTCGTCTGCTGTCTGCCCAGGCCCGTTTGGGCCATTCACCAGCGCAATATACAAAGGGCCATGATCCCGGGTAGCTTCCAGAACCGCTTCCAGCTTGCTCACCCCTTCCGAATACTCTTCCAGGCTTATCGAATTAATGATCGGCCGCCCCGGATAAGTTTCAATGCCCTTCACCAGGGCTTCCACTGAAAAGGAGTCGATACACATCACCCCTTTAAAATCGCTCGTCAGGGCATGGATGATCTCGGGCAAAACCATTTCGGTCTCAACAATGTTACTGTCCATACACACGTCGATGATATCAAGACCCAGATCCTTGATCTGTTCATCCACCACCTCTTCCAGCACCGGCAAATTCAATCCCTCTTTACTCTCCACAGCATCCCGCACCTTTTTACTTCCCCGGACATTCAGGCGTTCACCGATGCGGATCAGGTTTTCCGAACTGTCCAAAGCCACCGCCTCCTGCGGACCCGAAAGATAGATGCCTGTATCCGGCTGGCGCTCGGCGCGCGTGGCGCTGTTCAGCATTTCGCGCAAAGCCTTGATGTGTGCCGGGGTTGTCCCGCAACAACCGCCAATGATGCCCACTCCAGATTCCTCGACGAATGGCCGCATCTGCTCAGCCATGGCCTCCGGGGTCAACTTGTACTTTGTGACTCCGTCTTCGGAAACGGGCTGGCCTGCGTTGGGAATAATCGAGACCGGGTGCCGCACATACTGCGACAATTTTTTCACCGTACTACCCATCAGTTCCGGCCCGACATTACAGTTGATTCCGAACACCGCGATATCCATATGCGATACTGCCGTATAAGCCGCCAGAATATCGGTATTGAATATCTGCATCTTCGAATACTCATCAACCGTCACCTGCATGATGATGGGAAGGGATTTACCCTTTTCCCTAAACGCTTTCTGCGCGCCGATGACAGCCGCTTTCGATTCCAGAATATCCTGCTGAGTTTCGATCAACAGGACGTCTGCACCGCCATCGATCAATCCCACGATTTGATAGTAGTTGTTATCCACGATTCCGTCGAAAGTGGCTTTTTGTAAATTCGCTTCAGTACTCGACAACACATTGTTGGAAGGCCCTATAGAACCCGCAACATATAAAGACCTGCCATCATAGCCATCCTCCTTTTGATAACGCTCTATGGCCTTACGCGCCGCCTTGCATGCCTCCACATTAATGTGGTAGGCCATTTCCTCAAGGGAACAGGACTTCAAATCAAGTCCATCCGGAAGCGATTGCATATCAGAAGTGTCAATTCGGGCAAAGTCGAATTCGCGCAGACGGATGGGTGATGCACCAAAAGTATTCGTTTCGATAATATTCGCACCCGCCTCCAGGTATTGATAGTGGATCTGCTCCAGATCGCTGAAACGGGAAAAGGTCAACAGGTCAGTCAACATTTTGAAAAGGGAACCGCCAAACGCGGCGTCAGTAAGGTTCAGGCTTTGCACCATGGTGCCCATAGCACCATCAAGCAACAGCACCTGATTTTTTAAATCGGATTCAAAACTCATCGGGTTCCAATCATGTACAGATTAAAAAAGTATAAACAAAGAAAAAAGAGGAGAAGATTATAGAATATGCAGACAAAAAAAACAAAATGCAAACAATGGATTCACTCTTAATAACAATATTGATCACATAGATTTAATCCAGGCATATTCCTGAAAAAAGTTTCTTAACAGAACATCCCCGCCCCCAAAACCATGCGAGGAAAATCATATATTCCCTATAAAAGTTCCACAGGAACCGAACCGGTGGGCTCCTATCCGCTGGGCCAAAGTCCCTATGGGCTTTACGATATGTCCGGAAATGTATGGGAGTGGATGAATGCCCATTATTTGTTGCATCCCGGCAACCCTGTTCCCGGTCCGGAGTACGGTAAGGACAAAAGAGTTCTGAAAGGCGGACCCCGGTTCGATTGCCTTTCATATAGATGCGAATTGAGCAAGCCTACCCTCAACTGAAGTTTTTTCGACCTGGAAGCCCGCAACAACAGTTTTGGATTTCGCTGTGCAAAATCTCCTTGAGTTTATGAATTTCAAACATCTGAAGGACCCGCCCGGAGTCAATAAAACCCGAAGAAGGATCATCCTGATTTTCATGGTTTTGTTTTGGTTGCTTTACTATTGGCACCAAGGAGACACATCCAAACCTAATACTGATGTATCCACAGATAAAGCACCGATTACCGGTTAGTCCGGAAAACCTTGAGGGACCAAGAAATGGAACTGGGGATTTTCTAATCCAGGTCGAAATAGCCGCGGTCTACCGTTTGATGATTTCCAAACAAATCCAGTTTTTTCTCATTGGGCGTGAGGGTCAAATAGCTTTCTCCGTTTGCAAGATTTAATACTTTTGTTTCCGGAATTTCTTCAATTTCTTTTTGGGTTTTCGGCCGTTGGTTCTTTTCAAAAACTTCTTCCTGCAAAAACTCATCATCCCCAGACTCAAACCAGCCATTGGGCCGACCGTGAAATACGAGGGTTTTATCGTGCGGTCTCACTTTGGCACTTAAATCCAGATGTTCCACGGTTTCCAAATCGCCCTCATGTGGCAGGCTTTCAACGAGATGATGATCGAAATTAATGGTGGACTGCGGCGGTGCCACTGATTCGAATCCTTTGAGGTTAAAATCGCGTCCCGCAAACAAAACCTGTTTTTCCTTCGACGCTATGATATCCGGTTTGGTGGATTGCCTGGATTTAACGACACGTGAACGGGAGTTTTCGTTTACCGGAATCTCAAGTCGCTTGAGCTTTTGAAATGCCGGATCCTTTTGCATCTTCAGTTGTTCTTTTGCGTGCGATGCAATGGAAACTTTTTCAGCTTCCAATCCCTCTGATCCACCCGCGGCAGTTTCAACCGGTTCCTCAGGATCGGGAAGTTCAAAATGGGACGATTCCCAAAATGATTGATCCTTGTTGAAATCATTGCGCAAATGAAAAGTGATCAACGGAACTTCGGGTTTGGCCTCTTGAGAACACCCCGTCCATAACAAGATGAACAAGGAACCCAGAAAGATGCAGGTAGGCAGGCGTTGATTGGCACTGTGGGATACAACAGACATATTTATCTTACCAAAAGCATTGAGCATATCCTAGTGAGATAGCGCTCTAATTATAAGAAAATGAAAATTCAAGCCCACCCTTCTAATCGGCATCAAAATTGCTTTATTAAAGTTTATAACCTAAATAAAGCCAAAAAGTTGACGATTATGAAAAATGAAACCTCTCTGGAATCACTCCTCGACCCCCGCGGGGTTCGGGTCTTGAAACGGAAACTGGAAACCGGTGAAATCAGCCCGGAACAGTTCAAACAGATTCTCAAACGGCAGATGCTGAAGAAATTGGGAATCATCCGGAATGAACCACCCAGGAATCCTTTCGGTGGAGTTTCCAAATTCTTTCGCCGTAAGCTTGACAGCATGAAAAACACTTTTTCCATGCTCAGGTTCCGTGACTTTTCGGACCCTGAAATGGATGCACTGGAACCTGTGAGCCCTAAATATCTTTAACCCAATCAAAGGCTTGTCCTTGCTTCCCTGCTGTCGCCCCATTACCGCAAAGTCAAAAGTTAATCCTTGTAAATCCCTCAGGACTGCTCTAAATTAAGGATGAGAAATCAAGTCTCCTGCCAGGGGATTTTGATTTGCATCGCTATTTCCGGTTTAGGCGCTCTTGCTTGTGACTGTAATCCGATCCTTCGTAGCTATCCCCATTCCCGATTTCGCCAAGGATATTATAACCTCATTGCAGGCCCGGTTCCTTCCTTTAAATATAGATGCTAAATGGGTTCCCGCCTCCAACATTCACCTGACGTTAAAATTTTTTGGTGAAATTTCTCAGGATCTGGTTCCCGGAATTGCCGGTCACATTCGTTCCCTGGCGGCAAATTTTTCCCCGTTTTCCCTGCAATTACATCAAGCGGGAGTATTTCCAAACTTCAATCGGCCGCGGGTCGTTTGGGTGGGAGTAGCCGGGAGTGGCATGGACGTTTTGGAAAGCCTGCATAGCCAAATCAATAAGGAATTGCAATCTTTGGGCATTCCTCAAGAAAGCCGAAAATTTTCTCCTCATTTGACCCTCGGCAGGTTAAAATCCACTCAAGGCAATCAGGAACTTCGAAAGATTATTAACGACTCCTCCGGGTTGGCTTCCAAACCGTTTGAAGTCGAGTCCATATCATTGTATAAGAGTCAGTTGAGACCGCAAGGTGCCATTTATACGGTATTGGAAACCTTTCCATTGTCGAAGACATAAAATCCGGATCCTTATTAGATAGAACAGAGGACCTCTAAAGAATCGTATTGGCCTTTTTAAAACTTAAAGCGTGCAAGGAGGAAAAATGGGCGCGGACGACAACAGGGATAAAGCTTTGGAATTGGCGTTTTCCCAGATAGAAAAGCAGTTCGGCAAAGGTTCGATCATGAAACTGGGGCAGGCCGAAGCCCAACGGGGCATTGATGTGATTCCAACCGGATCGATATCCCTGGACAACGCCCTGGGTGTGGGAGGTATTCCGCGCGGGCGCATTATCGAAATTTATGGACCGGAAGCCTCGGGTAAAACCAGCCTGGCCCTGCACATCATCGCCGAAGCGCAGAAAAAAGGTGGCGTGGCGGCTTTCATCGATGCCGAACATGCTCTGGACCCGCAATACGCTCAAAAACTGGGAGTCAATCTGGACGATTTGCTGTTGTCCCAGCCCGATACCGGCGAACAAACATTGGAAATCGCTGAAGTACTGGTGAGAAGCGGCGCGGTGGATGTGATAGTCATCGACTCCGTAGCGGCCCTGGTCCCCAAGGCTGAACTGGATGGCGACATGGGGGATTCGCATATGGGACTGCAAGCCCGCCTGATGTCCCAGGCCATGCGCAAGTTGACCGGCGTGATCAATAAATCCAAAACCAGTTTGGTTTTCATCAACCAGATCCGCATGAAGATTGGAGTGATGTTTGGCAATCCGGAGACCACGACAGGTGGCAACGCGCTCAAATTCTATTGTTCTGTACGGCTGGACATCCGCAGAATCTCAGCCATCAAGGACGCAGATAAAATCATAGGCGGCCGAACCCGCGTGAAGGTGGTCAAGAACAAAGTGGCCCCTCCCTTTAAAGAATGCGAATTTGATATCGTCTACGGTAAAGGCATTTCAAAAACCGGTGATTTGCTGGATCTGGCGGTGGCCAATGATATCGTCAATAAAAGTGGAACCTGGTTTTCCTACAAGGATAACAGGATTGGGCAGGGCCGCGAGAATTCCAAAAACTTTCTGGAAGAACATCCTGAAATCTACCAGGAAATTGATGTTCGTGTGCGGGAGATCCTGGGTCTGGCGGCTCCCGAAAACTCCAAGGCTCCTGCGGAATCCGAGGAGGAGGATAGCAAGGGCGGTTCAAAAAAACGGCGTAACTCCTGAGCAGAAATCATGGAAACAGAAAACGAATCCAACCAGGCAAAAAATTTCGCCTTGAAAAAACTGGCGTATCGAGACCATAGCCGAAGCGAGCTCTATTTCAAATTGCGAGACAAAGGTTATTCCGATGAGTTGGTCGATTCTACCTTGAACCAGTTGGAAGAACACGGTTATCTGGATGATAAACGTTTTTCATTGGAATGGGGACGCAAATGCATCGAAAAGAAAAAAATTGGTTCCCTTCGGCTGGAGCAGGAACTGCTCTCCAAAGGCATAGAACCGGAGTTGGCTCACACGACCGTTAAAACATTATTTGCGAAATTGGATGAACGGGATTTAGCACGCAAATGTTTGCCGGATTCATGGAACCCCCGAACAATCGAAAATGAAAAAGACCGCGCACGCTATTCCAGAAAGTTGTCGCGCAAAGGGTTTTCAGAAGAGATCATCCATGCAACCCTGAATCCCATTTCTCAGGATTGAATAAAGATGATCCCATTCAAAACAGGATATTGATCCCGATATGGAATCCCTGGCATTCATCCCGCAAGCCTTTTGGATAGGCCTGTTCTTTATTACAGGCTTGTGTTTTGGCAGTTTTTCAAATGTATGTATTTACCGAATGCCGCGGAAAGAATCCATTTCCTTTCCCCCTTCGCATTGTCCGAAATGCGATGCAAAAATCTCCCCTTTCGATAATATTCCCATATTGAGCTATGCTCTTTTGCAGGCAAAATGCAGAAACTGTAAAGAAAAAATATCCATCATCTATCCGCTTGTGGAGTTCGCTTGCGGCCTTGCTTTAGTAGCGATTTTTCTCAAGTATCAGATAAGTTGGGCAACGCTCATATACAGCATTGTCGCTATTGTTCTTGTGATCATCACTATGATCGATCTCGAGCATAAAATCATACCGGACCGCATCACCCTTCCGGGCATCGTATTTGGATTCATAGCCGGAATTTACTTGAATGGCGTGTGGCCTTCGGTACTGGGATTCCTTGTCGGAGGCGGATTGTTTTATTTTCTGGCAGTGGCCAGCCGGGGAGGCATGGGGGGAGGCGACATCAAATTCATCGCAGGTGCCGGAGCCTTGATGGGATGGAAGCACGTATTATTGATCATATTTACGGCGTCATTGGCAGGGGGTATTGTTGGATTGTTAATGATGGCCTTTCAGGGGAAAACCCGTAAAAGTCAAATTCCCTTTGGGCCCTACCTCGCGCTGGCCACCTTCGTTTCTATTATCTGGGGCAATGAAATGATCGCCCTCTACCTGAGTACAATGGTTCCAAAGTAGTTTGGCCTTCGTTCTGTATTATAAAACCTTCGTGGTCCCGGCTGAACTTTAATTCTCGGGCGAGGTTGTTATCGCTGATTTCAACGATTCCTCCGAAAATCCACGCCATTCCCGGTTCCTCATGTTCTGGACCTGGATCCACGAACTTAGATTTACCCTGATTCGCTCTTTTCCCCATTATTAAATCACAAATTATACATACAAGTTTCCCTTAGGTTCCCGACAAGTTTTTAATTGACGGACAATCTATTTGAGAGTAGAAGTGAATAACAGATACTTCGATGAATCTTCGGTCAAAAGCTTCCATTGACTTTAAAATAGAGATCCATTGGCATTTTCCAAACGAAGTTGGATGCCTTTGAATCCACATGCCTCCAATCCCATGAACTTCAAAAGTTATAGTCCAAAATATTTTTACGATGAGTATTTTGAAGGCTTTCAAGCCCCCCGGCCCTTTATCAAACCTTTGGTGGATCGAATTGAATCCCTGGATCGCGGAGACCTCGTTCATCGACAGAGAGCGGCCGAAAATGCGTTATTTCATTTGGGAATCACCTTCAATGTTTATGGTGAACAGGATGGGGTCGAAAAAATATTTCCTTTCGATATCCTGCCGCGAATCATCAATTCAGATGAATGGGATCTTATTGAAAGGGGGTTGAAGCAGAGGATTTATGCGCTTAACCTGTTTCTGGACGATGTTTATAACGATGAGAAAATAATCAAGGATGGTGTAATTTCCAAAGAAATCATATTGTCCTCGGGGGCCTATCTGGAACAATGCCGTGGGCTCAAACCACCTAAGGGCATCTGGTGCCACATTTCCGGGGTCGATCTCGTTCGTAATGAAAGCGGACAGATTTATGTTTTGGAAGACAATCTGAGATGTCCTTCGGGGGTTTCCTATGTATTGGGAAACCGACTTATCCTGAAACAAACCCTGCCCCGTATTTTTGACACTATGAGGGTTCGGCCAGTGGACAATTACCCGAATAGTCTGCTTGATGCTATGGATTATCTGGTAAGCGATAGCCTTCCGGATCCCACAAAAGTCATACTGACTCCGGGAATTTTCAATTCAGCCTATTTTGAGCATTCTTTCCTCGCCCGTGAAATGGGTATCGAATTGGTAGAGGGTTCCGATTTGACCGTGCAAGACGGGTTGGTGTACATGAAAACCACCAAAGGATTGCAACGGGTGGACTCCATTTATCGCAGAATTGACGATGACTTTCTGGATCCGAACTGTTTTCGTCCGGACTCCGTTTTAGGGGTTCCTGGCCTGATGGATGTTTATCGAAATGGGCGGGTTGCCCTGATCAATGCTCCCGGTACAGGAGTAGCCGACGACAAGGCCATCTATTCCTACGTGCCGGACATCATTAAATATTATTTAAACGAAGACCCCATCATTCCAAACGTTCCCACTTATTTGTGTGAAAAGGAAAAGGACCGCCAGCACGTTTTAGCCAATCTCAATCGACTGGTCGTGAAGGAAGTGAACGCATCCGGGGGTTATGGCATGTTGATCGGCCCCCATGCGACAGATGAAATGCGAAATTTGTTCAGGGAAAAAATCCTGGCCAACCCACGAAACTATATTGGACAACCTACCCTTTCTCTTTCGCGAATGCCGGTTTTAGTGAAAAGGCATTTTGAGGGTCGTCATGTGGATTTGAGGCCTTTCGTTATTTATGGTGAAGATATTTATGTGCTTCCCGGCGGCTTGACGCGGGTGGCATTAAAAAAAGGTTCCCTTGTGGTCAACTCCTCGCAGGGTGGAGGAAGCAAGGACACATGGGTGCTTTATTGACAGGAAACTTGTTTTAAGATGTTAAGTCGAGTCGCCAATTCAATATTCTGGATGAGCACGTATCTTGAACGGGCAGAAAATGTTGCCCGCTTCATAAGGGTGAACCTGCAGTTAATTCTGGATCTTCCTCTGGAGTTCAAAAAAGAGTCGCATTGGAAACCCCTGGTTCACATCACCGGTGACGAATCTTACTTTCAGGAGCATTTTGGTGATGCCACCATGGAAAATGTGATCCAGTGGCATACCTTTGATCCCAATTATCCCAATTCAATTTTGAATTGTGTTCAGAATGCCAGAGAAAATGCACGCTCCATTCGGGAAATCATCTCTTCAGAGATGTGGGAACAAATCAATACTTTTTATCAGGAAATGATTCATCCGGAAGCCAAAGAAAAGGCGTTCAAGGACCCCTTCAGTTTCTACAAAAAGGTTCTATTGACCTGCCACCTGTTGAGCGGGATTACAGACCACACCATGCACCATGACCAACCCTGGCGATATTTCCGTCTGGGCCGACTATTAGAGCGTGCGGACAAGACTTCCAGGATTCTGGATGTAAAATATTTTTTGCTTTTGCCCAAAATGGAATATGTGGGAACCTCAATCGACAACATTCAATGGGCGGCATTATTGAAATCGATCAGCGCCTTTGAGGCTTACCGGAAAAAATACCGAACCTATTCCCCCAACAATGTGGCCGAATTTCTGTTGTTAAACAGGGATTTTCCACGGTCGATCAACTATTGCCTGATAAAAGCCGAGCAATCCTTAAATTCGATAACCGGGTCATCCTTCGGAACCTTCAATTATCCTGCAGAACAACTATTGGGTAAGTTGAGGTCCAGGTTCAGTTACATTACCATTGAAGAGATTATGAATTACGGCTTGCACGAACTTCTGGACAGTCTGCAATTTGACCTGAATGCAATTGGAAGCTCCATCTATGAATCCTTTTTCTCCCCGGATGTAAAAAAACCAGGATGACCTTTTGCATTGGTATCAAGATAAAAGAAGGCCTTGTTGGAATCGCCGACAACCGTGTGGTTAGCGGAAACGAACAAACCTATGCCCGCAAAATGATTATACAAAGGCATGGCGACCGTCCCATTTTTCTCATGACCTCCGGTCTTCGTTCGGTGCGAGATAAGGCGGTCACCTATTTCAGTGAAGTCCTTGAGCAAGATAATGAATCTTTCGATAAACTCTATAAAGCCGTCAATCGGTTTTCGGACCAGCTTCGCAGAGTTTACAACGAAGATTATAAAGCATTGGAAGCAAGCGGACTCTATTTTAATATCCATACCATTGTGGGCGGACAATTGGAGAATGACAGCGAACCGAAACTTTATCTGATTTACCCGCAAGCCAACTGGATCGAAATCACAGAAGGAAGTCCATATCAAATCATCGGAGTCTCCTCTTATGGCAAACCCCTTTGCGATAGGGCTTTAACATATGAGTCCTCCATGGCGCAGGCTTTAAAAATCGGATTTTTGGCCTTCGACGCTACTCGGCAAAGCGCCATCGATGTGGGGTATCCTCTGGATGTTGTTCTTTATCAGCAAACTATTGGAAAAATGATTCATCATAGATACGAAGCCAACGACCTCAGGCAGGTTTCCCAATGGTGGAAAAATCGCCTGCGCCGGTCACTGGACGCGTTACCATCGGATTGGCTGGAAGACGCTTTTATTAAACTCCACCCTGAGGGCAAGTGACATGTTTTTCAAAATCAAACATGAGATTCGTTACACGTATTCCGAGGAAGTTTTTATTGAGCCCATAACGTTGAGATTACGCCCGCGTTCCGATTGCTTTCAAAAACTCCACCATTTTGAAATCAGGTCGGATCCTCTTCCGAAGGGTCAAAGTGAGGCTATCGATCTGGATGGAAATTCAGTCACTTGTATCTGGTCCGGTGGCCTCAATCGATATATAACTATCAATGCAAACTCTCTGGTAGAAACGCTCAACCAGAATCCGTTCAATTTTATTTTAACGGAAGACAGTTCCTATGAAATCCCCATTTCCTATTCTCCGGAACTGGACAAAGCTTTGGGCGCCTATCTGGAAAGAGAATACACGGCAGTCGATATCGACCACTTTGCCAATGAGGTGATCAAAAATAGCGGTGCCAATACTATCAATTTTCTAACCAACTTGAATCAGCATATTTTTGAAAATTTTGAAAAAATCGAAAGGCCTCAGGGGAATCCTCAAAAACCGATTGAAACGTTAACGTTAAAAAAAGGATCGTGCCGGGATTTAACCGTATTGTTTATGGATGCCTGCCGGTTTGTGGGTTTAGCAACACGATTTACCAGTGGATATTTTTACAATGAGGAAATAGAAAGTTCCAAAGTCCAACTTCACGCCTGGGCGGAAGTATACCTACCCGGAGGCGGATGGAGAGGGTATGATCCCACCCATGGCCTGGCAACGGCAGATCGTCACATCGCGGTGGCATCGGCAGGGAGCCCCAAAATGGCCAGCCCTACTTTTGGAATGTACCGAGGCACCGGCGTCTCTTCGAATCTGGAGTTTGAAGTCTCACTGGAAGCCTTTTCTTCTCTTGAGGACATTCCCCTGCAAAAGTAATTTCTCCTTATCCCCGTGTTTTTTCTCTAAAAAAAACCCTCTCCCCACGAGGGGAGAGGGTATTGCAAGGAGGTCAAGCTAGGGAGATAAAGATGAAAAAACTTCGGTTGCCGTTGGTCAGGCGGCTGATTAATTCTGTATGATCATCGCGATGT
>JACAVV010000020.1 GCA_024648695.1 Nitrospina sp. | reverse complement strand
AAATCCACTTTTTATTTGCATCTTAAAGAGTGTGAGTTTAGGTTTAATCATAGAGATCAAGATCTCTATAAATTGCTACTAAAAATCATCAAAAAACGACCTCTTAACTAGTCTTGTACCAAAAATAATTTAAAACTTAAATCAAGATTCCACAGCAAACCAAAGGCATTAAAAAATATGTCTGAACAGGCAAAGATAACTGAATCCACAGAAACCTGAAGGTAAGCCGTCAAACCAGATCCTCTCCAGGGCCAATGGCTGGGGCAAGTATTTCAAGCCCAAACGGACTTATTTGTATTTGTGATCTGCGTCGCCCTGCTCGTCCTTGGGTCCATAGGCGAAGTCTGGGACATTGAATGGGTTTCGACCTCCCCCTCTTCCGTCCCCCTTGGCAAGACTACGACTTGAAGAAGCTCCAACCAAGAAGAGAATAGGCTTTTCCTAAACTTTACCTTGCGGCAATACTCGCTCCATCCGTTCACGTGTCTTTCGGAACAATTTCATTTGGTTATTGTATTCTCAAAACCAATATTGTTATTATGGTTTTCCGATAGCGATATTTTCCTGGTAAGCTACTGTTTGAGTTTTTAAGGGGTGGTAAAATGCCTGCCAGTCAAAAAGGCCCACAAAAAATCACCAAAGCCAAAGCTAAACCCAAAAAGACGAAAACGACCGATTCTTCAAAAAAGCCTTCCCCAAAACAGACTAAAGAACCAGTGGAGGAATTTAGTCCCGTTTTTTCTGAGTTTCCTGGTATCAAAGACGAAAACCTTGCCTCCAGCCAAGAACGTAAAAAGCAGTCAAAAGCTTCGACTCGTACCTTAAAGAAAAAGGTTGTCAAACAACAACCTCCCCCCACCCGCTCTGGGTTCACCAACGATAATTTTACCAACTTGGAAGATCGTCTTAACTTTAAGGATCAGGCGGAGATTTTCTCCAAAATCATGGTCGCAAAAGATAGCAAACCTCCATTGTCTATTGGCCTGTTTGGGCAATGGGGATCTGGAAAAAGTTTTTTTATGGAGTTGTTAGAAAAACACTGTAAAGGTCTTTCCGATATTGCAAAAGATAACGACGCAGAAAGTAATCCCTTTGTAAAGCGTGCCGCCCATATCAAATTCAATGCCTGGCATTATGTGGACAGCAATCTTTGGGCCAGTCTTGCGCTCAACATATATGAAGGTCTTGCCCAGGAAATTGTTAAAGAATTAGAGGATGGAAAAGAAAAGGTCAACAAAACCCGTGAAAAATTGAATGAACTGAGAGAAAAGACCGAATCGGGACAGGCTTCCATCCAACAGGCCAAACAGGTAAAAACCAAAGCGGAAAATGATATGGAGCTTGCGGTAAAAAATCTGGAAGACCGACGAATCGAGAAGGAAAAAAGGGTCAAAGCTTTTGATAAAGAGCAATTAAAACAATTGCTTAATGCCAGCCCTAACCTCGATAAAACTTTTTTAGAATTAAAACCTGAACTTGAGAAACTGGGAATATCTTCAAGTATCTCTACTTTACAGCAGTTTAAAGGCATATATTCTCAGGTTCAGGAAGCAAAAGGACAACTGTGGTCTTTTAGTGAAATTCTAAAAGATTTTCGAAAATCGCCTTTTTTTTATTGGTTCATTGGAATTATTGTAATTTGGCAGGGGTTGAGTTTAATTCCTGGGTTTGAAAAAGGAATGGGTGACGTACTTTCGGTGCTCATTTTAATACTTAATGAAATTTCAAAGAGAATGAATTCCATTAAGAGGGTTTTGGACTTGGCCACAAGTGTCGAGAATGAACTTAATAAATTGGAAGATAGAGAAACTTCTAATGAAGAAAAGAAACTTCTTGACGAAATAAATGGGCTTGAAGCGCAAATCCAGCAGGCTACTATTGAAATTGAATCTGCCAATGAAAGAATCACGGATGCCGAGGCGGAGATAAAAAGAATTGAATCGGGTGGACTGGTTTATGATTTTCTCGAAGAACGATCGGAAAACAATGAATACCTGGATCAGCTCGGTCTTATTTCAACCATTCGTCGTGACTTTGAAAAACTCCAGGTCAAACTGAATGAGTTTCAGGAGGTAGCTGATAATCCCATAGAGAGAATAGTACTTTATATAGATGATCTGGATCGTTGCAAACCACAACGGGTGGTGGAAGTCCTGCAAGCGGTGCACTTGCTCTTAGCCCTTGATTTATTTGTCGTTGTCGTAGGTGTGGACCCGCGTTGGCTGGAATCCTCGCTCAAAAAGGAATATCGAGTTGATGGAAATTCTGGAAAACCAGGAGACATCAAAAATATCGATCCACACAATTACCTGGAAAAAATTTTTCAAATTCCTTACTCTCTGCCAAGCATGCAAGAGGAGGGTTATGTCGGTTTGGTAAACAGCCTGGTAACAACTAAAGAGGCGAATAAAAATAATTTGCCTGAGCCCAATGATGTTTTGGTAGGTATTAATACAATTGGGAATGACCCCGAAAAAGAATTGCTCCTTGAAAATCATGAGCTTAAATTTATTCAAGCCCTCCATAATTTTGTTAGCACACCTAGATTAGTTAAACGGTTGATTAATATTTACAGAATTTTAAGGGTCGAGGCAAGTTCCAATGACTTTGGTTCCTTTATTATCAACAGTTCAGAGGGCCATTATCGGTCGGTTCTTCTTTTATTGGCCATTAATGTCGGTTTCCCCAAGCTTGCTCCAAAGGTTTTTGACCTTATAAAAATACAAGCGGAAAATATGGAACTCAAACATTTTTTAGGCGTTACACTATGGGATGCGTTTAAAAATACAAATAATTTCAGTTTTTCAGAGGAAGATAAAAAGTCAGCCAAACAGATCATGGTTAACTTGAACAAGTTCCTAGAATCATCTAATGAGGACATTTCCCCTCCAAAAACCCTTAAATCTTATAAATTCTGGGCTCCCCGCGTTGGCCGGTATTCCTTTCATTGGAATCTTCCCAAACCCACCTAATTGGCCCCTTCGTCAATTTAGCCTTAATAAATCCTTCAATTTGATTTAAAATAGATTAAATTAATCATCTATTATGAAGGAATCGGCATGAATAATATCTGGGTAGTCGTTCAGCATTCTGATGGGGAAATCAAACCGGTTATTTTTGAAATGTTGCATGCGGGTCAAACGCTGGCCGGTAAAACAGGTGGACGCGTTACGGCAGTCGTTCTTGATAAAAACGCGGACCTTGATGACTCTTCCTTGTTCCATTATGGGGCGGATGAGGTTATTGTTCTTACCAACGACCGTCTGGACGCATACATTCATTGGCATTACCATTCGGCGCTGGTTCCTTTTGTTCAAGAACAGAAACCTTCTCTCCTTTTGCTTCCGGCTAATAACCACGGAAAAGAACTTGCTTCCAGTCTGGCGGTCGGACTGGATGGCGGCTTAGCGACTGATTGTACGGCCATCGATGTTCATCCTGAACATGGTATTCAGGTGACGCGCCCGGTGTATGCGGGAAAATCTCTTTCTACTGTGATTTTGGAGAATGCGGATACCCATATTCTCACTCTGCGTCCCAACGTGTTCCGTGGGGCGGGTCCAGACACCTCCCGGCAGGGCGAAACCAGGTCCTTTCCCGTTGAAATTTCCCCATCTCAATTAAAATTGATGTCCGTAGAACATAAAGGGGGTCAATTGGATATCACCGAAGCCCCTATTCTTGTATCGGGCGGTCTGGGAATGGAAAAGCCGGATAACTTTCAACTACTCGAAGACTTGGCGGAAACTTTGAATGGCGCAGTGGGGGCCAGTCGCCCGGTGGTCGATGAGGGATGGCGCGACTATTCGAACCAGGTTGGCCAAACGGGCCGTACAGTGTCGCCAAACCTTTATATTGCCTGCGGAATTTCAGGAGCCGTTCAACATTTGGCGGGTATGTCGTCTTCCAAATGCATCGTTGCCATCAATAAGGATCCCCATGCCCCCATATTTCAGGTTGCAGACTATGGTATCGTCGGGAACACGTTAGAAGTGGTCCCTGCCCTAAACGCCTCATTCAAGGAAACACTTGGAAGGTAATGTTCCACGTGGAACATAATAGGGCCATGAGCGGATAAGAAAGCCTGGCAATAATTTTGATTCCCAATGGTTTCTACCTGCCGTTAACAGGCCTTGTTTTCAATTAAAAATTTGGCTTGGGTCCTTTTCCTCTTGCTCCCGGCGTCACCAAACTTTTCCAGTAAATATCTATGAATTTTATTGTTGAGGAAGTGCTCTCCAAACTTGATTTATTGTATGTTCCTCCTTTTGCTCAGGAAAAGTTACTCTCCTATGTCCGGATTTGGAAACAATGGAACCCCAAAGTCCGTCTCACCGCTGAAAATGATGAAACAACTTTCTTTCAAAAGCATGTATTTGATTCAATTCAGTATTTATTTGCTTTGGAACCAAATCAAGATAAATTTATCATGGATATTGGTTCTGGTGGGGGGTTCCCAGGTATTCCCTTAAAAATCTTTCTTTCCGACCATTATTTTTTTCTGGTAGAAAGTCAAAGAAAAAGAGCCAATTTCATAAAAACGGTTATACGGGAAATGGCCTTTAACAAAATTGAATGCCATAATGCTCGGGCAGAAGAATTATTTGGAAATACTCAACTAAAATTTTCTTTAGATGTTGTTCTCTTTAAAGCCGTTGCTCCCCTAGAAGATTGTCTTCAAATGGGTTATCCATTTTTAAAAAAGGACGGCAAAATTATTGTTAGGAAAGGTATGGAGGATGGTATCACTATACCCCCTAACCTTTCCCTTCAACTGATCAAGGAAGTTCCTGTGGTAAATTGGCTCGGGGTTCCCTCCCGATTGCTGGTTTTTCAGAATTGTTCCACGTGAAACATTTACTGCTTATTTCCGTTTTACAATTTTCAATATTGCCTTTCCTTTATTAAACCTTCGTATTAAAAAGCCTGAATTGTTGGGGAAGCTTATTAGGGTGGTTTTCTTCGGTCGCATATCCACTGACCCTCCTTTAAATGTTTACTTAGGTGGTACTGATTTAAAACTTTGAATTCTTTTTAACCGTCGATCATATTTCCAAAAAACCTTTGTAAATATAAGTGTTTTTATTGGAAATTGTCCTTAACTATGGTAGTTTTTAGTTAATATAAAGCCTTCTTTGGCAGGAGTTTATGGGTAAAATCATCAGCGTCGCGAATCAAAAGGGCGGGGTCGGGAAAACGACCACCGCGATCAACCTTTCGGCTTGCCTGGCTCTTGCGGGACGGCGCGTCTTGCTGGTTGACATGGACCCGCAATCGAATGCTTCCAGCGGACTGGGCATTGTCCTGGAAGAAGGCCAGCCCGGTGTCTATCCCCTGCTGACCGGCGAGGTTTCACGGGAACAGGCGACGTATCCTACGGCTATCGAAACCCTGAAAGTGATCCCCGCTACAGTCGCCCTTTCGGGCGCAGAAATAGAATTAGTCCAATTGGGCGAACGGGAGCGACGCCTGGCCAAAGGACTTGAGGGTTGTCAGGAGGAGTACGAGTTTGTTTTGATCGATTGTCCGCCCTCCCTGGGCCTGCTCACCCTGAACGCTTTGGCGAGTTCGGATTCGGTGCTCATTCCGATGCAGTCGGAGTACTATTCTTTACAGGGTCTCAGTCATTTATTGAAAACCTTGAAGCGCATCAAGGTTTCGCTCAATCCGAAGTTGAGTGTGGAGGGAATCCTGCTCACCATGTTCGACGGCCGGACCCTGCTGGCGGCCCAGGTGAAGGATCAGGTGGAAAAATATTTCAAGGAGTTTTTACTGGAAACGGTGATCCCGCGCAACATACGTCTGAGCGAAGCACCCAGCCACGGTATGCCCGTGGTGCTGTACGACAATCGTTCGAAGGGAGCCGACTCCTACATTGAGTTGGCGAAAGAAATCATCACCCGGTCCAAAAACGGAACCGGTAAGTTTAACAAGGAGATCGTATGAACCGCAAAGCCCTGGGCAAAGGTATCGATGCCCTGATCCCCGATTTCGAGTTGGGTGTGCCTGAAGAAGAGAAGAAAAAGGCGGGCTCTGCTATGGGTGCCCGCGAACTGCCCATCGAGGAAATCGTTCCCAACACTCAGCAACCGAGAAAAACGTTCGATGATGAAAAATTGACCGAACTGGTGGAGTCGATCAAGGAAAACGGGATCATTCAGCCGGTGGTGGTGCAAACCGCTCCGGGCGGGGAGGGATATGAGCTCATCGTCGGTGAGCGGCGCTGGCGTGCCTGCCAGAAAGCGGGACTGAAAAAGATCCCTGCCATCATCCGCGAAACCGATGACGAGGAATCCCTGGCACTGGCCATCATCGAGAACATTCATCGCGCCGATTTGAATCCGATAGAAGAAGCGGAAGCTTATCAGCGCCTGGCCAGCGAGCATGGGCTCACTCAGGAAGCCATTTCGCGTCGCGTCGGTAAAAACCGCGCATCGGTAGCCAACTTTTTGCGCCTGCTTCGCCTGCCCAAGGTAATCCAGGAAGACCTCATTTCCGGCAAGCTCAGTATGGGCCACGCCCGCGCCCTGCTTGGGCTGGAATCCGAAAAGTTACGGCTTCAACTGCGAGACGAAATTGTCAATCACGACCTCAACGTTCGCCGGACGGAAACCCGCGTCAAATTGCTGAACAGTAAAAGTAGCCTAAACAGGCAATCCATGGAAAAACCGGAAACCAAAAAGAACGTGTTTCTAAAAAGTCTGGAACGCGACCTGGGCAGGACTCTGGGAACGCAGGTGGAAATTCAGCAAGGCAAGAAGGGTGGCAAACTGGTGGTGTCTTATTACGACGAAGAGGACCTCGAACGCATACGCGGTATGATCATTCCCAAGTTCAGTTAATAAAATTTTAAAATTTCGGGTTTTAATAATTTGGCCCCACTGCGAGGTGGCGGAAAGGAGAAAAGATGTCGAATAAACCGGATAAAAATATCAAAGCCTATATGGGCGAAGATACTGAATTCAGCGGGACTCTCAGTTTCGAGGGAACTGTGCGCATTGATGGCAAGTTCGAAGGGGAAGTGATTACCGACGACACGCTGATCATCGGGCAAAAAGGACAGGTCACAGCGGACATCCGCGCAGGCACGGTGATTTGTGAAGGCCAGATCAACGGCACCATCATCGCCACCTCACGAATCGATATTCATGCCAGCAGTCACGTCATCGGGAATATCAAAACCCCGTCTTTATCCGTGGAAGTAGGCAGTACGTTTGACGGGCAATGCGACATGAGTTCCGACGACAAAAAAGTGGTTTCCCTTTCAACCCCTGCCAGCACACCCCAACCCAAAGCCGAAATTGAAAATATGGAATCCGGGACAGGTAATTAACCGTTATCGCGAATTTTTTTAAGCCTAAAAGGGCCAAGCAGAGCTTTTGGCTCCGCTCACCCTTCCAGATGATTCTTAGTTAATCATTCGCAGGATTGGAAACAGGCATTGGGATCTTGAGGCCTGGGTATAACCTTGGTACCCTCGGTATCGCCATAAGTTGGAGTCTCGTATCCACGGACTTTATTGTTCGTGAACTCGTTACCATTTCCATAATTCAAAATTCCATAATCCCCATGTGGACCATCCTCTCCACTTTCGAAAACACGGTTGTTGTCTACTGTAGAGTCATCCGAAAACACATAAATTCCGACATCAGCGTTGCCTCCGATATTGTTTTTTTCGACCACAACCAGATCAACGGAATAAATTAAAACTGCGGTCGCGACGTAATTACTGGCTCCCAGCCATTGGTTTCCCCCAATATGGTTATGAGCGATTTCGCCACTGGCTCCGAAACCCAGTTGCACCGCATTGGCCGCCAGGTTTTCCTGGGTTGCGGATTCTCCCACAACATTATGGTGGATATGGCATTCCACATCGCCGTTACAAATGATGCCGCCTTTCTGATAATTTTCTACATAGTTGTGTTCAATTTCTACCGTTTGGGTATCAGGGTGTGTTCCATCAAAAGGAGCGTTGCGAACTTCAATAGCATTCCCTTCCTGACAACCGCTGGCTCCCTGGTTCACATTGGAAATGGTATTCCCGGAAATACTGCCGGAGGCCCCCTCAAACATAATCCCGCGCAAACGATCATCACCGCCATCACAAACATTGGCCAGGTTATCGGTGTTGACTAACAAATTCGTCACATGGGCTTCTGTTCCACCATTCATCACGACAGCACCTACAAAATGCCCGGCGGGTGGGTCTTCTGCGGTAATTGCGTTGCCCTGTCCATCAAGCGTCATTCCATCGGGGACGAGGATGGTTTCATCGGTGGTGCAATCAGCATCCAGAGAACGAACGCTACCCGAATCGGTGAAGGTACAGGTGGTTGCCGCAAATGAGGAAACTGGTAAAACCAATAATAAACTTACAATAATATAAAATAGAAACTCTACAGGGTCAGTTTTCCATTTCAAAAAACACATAGGTTATCTCCTTTAAAAAAGTATTAAATACCAACAAAGAACTTCATTCTTTTTCGAAAAAAAAAATATGATAAATAGAAGTTCTTTTTTAAAAGAAAATATTCAAAATTTTTAGGAAGAGCAAACTATCGTAACATATAAACCTATTTTTTCAAGTATGTTAAAAATAAAATAATATAAAACTTTTATTTAATTTATTTTTTTACATTAATAAAAACAAAAAATACTTGTTTTAATTGGTATAAATTGAAAAAACCTTGGAGTTATTTGGTTAATATACTTTGAAAAAATTACCGTAATCGAAGTAATAAGCCCGGGTTAAAGATTGAGAAAGTAGAGGGATTGCTTATCTTCAGGTGAAATTTTTTCATTTACTCAACAAAACCAAGGTTAAAGTTAGCCCTATTGAGGAAAATACAGGAATATTATTGGCGGGGTGGGAACTAAAACAGGAAAGGCTTTTCCCTCAAACAGACTCTAACAGGAATCAGGGTAGGATAGGTTGCTTTTTTTCCAGTTCGATTTGTTCTTCAAACTGGTAGAGTAAGCCGAGGTGGGTTACGGAGAGGCTCAATTGCCAGGCGTCCTTATTTTGCAAACACCGGATCCAAAGAGAAATTTCGTTAGTGAAATCCATATGAAAATAAGCGCCGCCAAAAAGATCCGCTGAGTAGTTATAATTCTTTTTTAAATGAGAAGCCATAGCTTTCATTTCTGCCGTACACTGGGTTATGGATTCAGGGGGCCCAACTCCTTCGATTCGAAAAATTACACGGGTGGAGTTATCGACGCTGACACGGTACTGTTCAAACAAACTATTTTGCAGGGGGGGATCTACTGAATAGATTTCTTCAAAATCGCTCGGGGAACCGACTTTATTCAGGATGGAAGAATCCTTCAAGGTCTGGCCAAATTTCAGGCCAAAAAACCGGCTCATTTTTTCCACAGCTCCTGCCGTGGGAGGGTTCAATAAATAAAGCACAGTCACGTATACCGCGACCATTTGGCCCATAGGTGTCCTCATCGTTTAATCAGCGATACATCCCTGTTCGATTAAGCTGGAAAATTCTTGCACTATGATATAAAAATTTGCTGAGGCCTGTGCGCTTCCAGTTTACCAGAATCACTAAGGAATTATTTTTCATGGAATTTTTCAGCCTGTTTTATCTTGCCACCGGACCTGGAATCGCGATAGCCCTCTACATTTACTATTTCGACAAATGGGAACCGGAACCTGCACAGCTTGCCCTGAAATGTTTTTTTATGGGTGCGCTTTCCACCCTTCCCGTTCTGCTCTATGGCGAGCTGATTAACATGGCCTACGACCTTCCAGAGGATCCCGGTTTCATTGTAGCATTGCCCGCCTGGAAAAAGGCTTTATACACTTTTCTGTATGTGGCTTTCCTGGAAGAAAGTGCGAAGTTTCTTTTTTTGAAAGAGTTCGCCTACAACCACCGCGAATTCAACGAACCTTTCGACGGCATTGTTTACGGTGCCATGATCGGATGCGGTTTCGCCACGGTGGAAAATATCTTTTACGTTTTCGAAAGGGGCGCTCCTACCGGCTTCTCCCGCCTGTTCACTGCAGTTCCCATGCATGCCTTTTCGGGCATACTGATGGGCTACTTTTTGGGCCGGGCAAAATTCCAGGCCGACCCGTTTCCGGATCTTGGCAAAGGACTCCTTTACGCTGTTTTGCTTCACGGCGCTTACAACTTTTTTGGCTACTCGACCGGCATGATCACCTACATCGGTTTTGTCGGCGTTTTGTTCCTGATTCTTTATACCGGCCTTCGCGCACAACGTAAGTTGCTGTCGCAATCGGAAACCGTTCAATCATCGACACGAGAATTCCTGATCCTCAAGGACGACGCCCAATTAGGCCCATTTCGATTGCACGAAATCCGCGATGGCCTCGCCGACTGGGGTCTGGATTTGAACGACACTCTCATCGAGAAGGAAACCGGAAACCAACAAAGCATCCGCGATGTTCTGGAACAGGAATTCGGTTCCAGAAACCGGAGCAAACGCAGAATCCCGTCAAGAGGCCAGGCTTTGATCTGGTTTTTCCTGATTTATCTTTTGACCTTTGGAATGTATTTGTTTTTCTGGTTTCATCGCAATTATGTTTATTTCAAAACATACAAAAAACTGAAGTTGAATCCGGAGCTAAGGAGCCTGGGTCTGTTTGCGGTCACGATATTTTCCTTTTTCATTTTTGCGAACGTGATGGCCATCTTCAATCTACCGGGAATCAGTCCGGTGGTGGAGATCTCCTTATACCTGGCAGTCGCTTGTGCCGAGACCGCTTTTCTATATATCCAGTTTCGAATAATCAAACGTTATCTGGACGCAACCCTCAAGCGTTCCTTTCCCATTCACACCTTGCTGGGATTATTTTTCCTGTCTTTGCTTTTAAATTTCTTTTACCCCAAAACCATCGAAAACCAGTTTTGGATCAACATCCTGATAATCCTTGTACAGTCCGCGGTCTTATTGCCCGTACAATATCATCTCAATCGTTTTTGGAAAAACGAAACGGTGTCGAAACGAATGAATGCACTAAAATCTAATAAAAACGATTTTTAGTCACGATTCAGAGCCTCATTCGGCTAGGCCCAATCAACCAGAACATTTCGATACTTTTATCTTTTTATTGCACAGAATAAAATATTGAGCTAATCTAAAATTTACATTAATTGTGCAGGAATAGAACAAATCCCGAACCGGCAAAGATGGATCGCAATGGAAGACATGAAAAAATTCAACATATTGATTGTTGATGATGTTCCCACCAATATTGATGTTTTGATGAAAACATTGAAGAAAAAGGAATACTCTATTTTTGTAGCACCTAGCGGGAAAGTAGCTTTGGAGCTTATTCCAAAAATCAATCCCGATTTGGTTTTAATGGATGTGATGATGCCGGAAATCAATGGATATGAAACCTGCCAGAAAATAAAGGAAAATCCGGAATTCAAAAATCTTCCGATTTTGTTTATCACTGCGAAAGCGGACGAGGCTGACATTGTCAAAGGGTTTGAGATGGGAGGCGTCGATTATATTAAAAAACCGTTTCAACAAGAGGAAGTTCTGGCACGAATTGCTTCTCAGATCAAAATAGTAAAATTGATAAGAGAAAAGGAAACTTTGATCAGGGAACTGGACTCTCTCTCACGAATCGATCCCTTAACCCGTTTGGCCAATAGACGGGATATTGAAGAAGCGCTTCTTCTTGAGCAATCCAGATATGAACGTTACGGCAAACCATTTTCTATTTTAATGGGAGACCTGGATAACTTCAAACAGGTGAATGATCTATTCGGGCACGACGCCGGAGATTATGTATTGAAGGGAATCGCCGAGATTATCCAAAATAATGTTCGCAAGATAGACAAGGTATCACGATGGGGGGGCGAAGAGATTTTGATAACCTTGCCGGACACTCCTTTGGAAGGGGCTTTAAATACAGCAGAAAAAATACGCTCAAAGATCGAAGATTGGACGCCCGAATACAAAAATCATAAATTCAAAATAACCATCAGTTTTGGCGTTGCCTGTCAAAAAGACGCCCAATTGGAAAGCTTTTTAAAGGAAGCCGACAGATGCCTCTATCGGGCAAAAAGAGAGGGGAAAAATCGGATCGAGTCCAATTGA
Source organism: Nitrospina sp. (assembly GCA_024648695.1). Taxonomy (GTDB): domain Bacteria; phylum Nitrospinota; class Nitrospinia; order Nitrospinales; family JACRGP01; genus JACAVV01. The sequence continues at coordinate 75,625 of JACAVV010000020.1, read as the reverse complement.
CCGGTAACCGACCCAATCGAACCACACTTAATTCCTGCAAAAGGAGACTCAGGCTTTAACAATTGAGTTTAAATTCAGGGCCTGCTGGGAAACCCGGAATTCTATCAGAGTAAAATTTATGTACCCCGAAGTCAAAGTACCTAAAATGTTTATTGGCGGAGTGCTGGTTTTTTGCGCTTTGCCTACCGTTCTGAACATTTTGGGATTCGACTTTGCATCCTCCTCAGGTTTTCTTGATCCGGATATCTCCATGGAACTAACCGGAACTCGACAAACCGACAACTTGTTTCATGCTTTGTCGGGAAGCTTCACACACACCATCCTGGAATGGAGCGCCTTTTGTGTCGCGATAATGACGGTTCTCCTGAGTTTTACCCATTATTACATCAAACGCGATACAGCCACGCCCATCATAGGAGTGGCGTTGTTTTGCGCCGGTTGTATGGATGCGTTCCATACGTTGGCCGCGGATCGGCTGATTGAGGCTACTGCCGATAACCGCAACCTCATTCCATTCACCTGGGCCATATGCCGTTTGTTCAACTCCATTATTTTAATCGCAGGTGTGGCCTTGCTATTGATTAAGGGTGACAGGAAATCAGGTTCAAAACTTGTCATCGTCACCAGTCTGGGTTTTGGAATACTGGCTTATTCCATAATCAATTATTGCGCAACAAACGCACAACTACCCAACACCATGTATCCCAACGCCCTCATTTCCCGGCCCTGGGATGTGGCCCCATTAATCCTGTTTCTCATTTCGGGAGTCTGGATTTTTCCAAAATTCTACAAAAAAGAACCCTCCGTTTTTTCTCATTCCTTAATTATCAGTATCATCCCCCAGATTGCTACCCAGGCTCACATGGTTTTTGGTTCCGCGGCCCTTTTCGACAACAGTTTCAATGTGGCCCATTTTTTAAAAATACTCGCTTATCTGGTTCCATTCCTTGGACTGCTTTTGGAATACGTCTATACCTACAACCTGGAAAAAACCCTGGTATCCGAGCTCAACCAGGCAAAAATCGAAGCCGATAAGGCCAATCAGGCCAAATCTCTTTTTCTTGCCAATATGAGCCATGAAATCCGAACCCCCCTGAACGCTATTCTGGGATACTCGCAAATTTTATTGAGGAAAAAGGACCTTGATGAAGAAACCAGAGACTGCTTGCAAACCATGGAAACCAGCGGTCAAAACCTTTTGAAGCTGATCAATGAAATTCTGGACATCTCCAAGATTGAAGCGGGTAAAATGAAATTCAATCCTGTGGAGTTTGATTTAAAGGTTCTGGTGGATAATATTTCCAGTTTGTTTGATCTCCGGTGCAAGCAAAAAAACCTGACCTGGAAAGTTTCGGGTTTACCTGATTCCACAATCGTTATTGGGGATGAAATTAAACTGCGGCAGATTATAATCAATCTATTGGGAAACGCCATTAAATTTACAGAAACCGGTGGGGTCTCTTTAAAAGTAACCGCCTTCGAAGGGGACCGCTACCGCTTTGGTGTTATCGATACCGGACCGGGTATTTCTATGGAAGCGCAAAAGAATATTTTCGATGCATTCTATCAAGAAGAGGCTGTCGACAATAGAGGAGGCACTGGATTAGGACTGGCGATCACCAAAAACCAGTTGGAGATCATGGAATCGCATTTGGAAATAAATTCTGAATTGTCCAAAGGGACTCATTTCCATTTTGACCTCATCCTTCCACCCTCAAACAGACGCATCCCGGCTAAGCAAAGGACGACCCAAAGGGTTTTACATTTGGCCCCTGAATGCGAGATCAAAGCCCTGGTGGTGGATGACGTGTTGGAAAACCGGGATGTTCTTGTGAAAATCCTGAATGGGATTGGTGTGCAAACGCAGGTCGCTGTAAACGGCAAGGAAGGGCTTGAGGAAACATTAATGCATTCCCCCGATATCGTTTTCATGGATATGAGAATGCCCGTTATGCGAGGTGAGGACTGCGTGAAAGCCATCATTCAAAATTGCGGTCCTGATCGCATTAAGCTGGTGGCCATAACCGCATCGGTCTATGATCACAAACGGGAACACTTTTTGAATCTAGGTTGCCATGATTATATTTCCAAGCCGTTTCAGGAGGACAGGGTTTTCGATTGCCTGGAGAATTTATTAGGCGCGAAATTTGTTTGTGAAGATATAAAATCATCCAAAGGTTCACCTGCCAGAAAAACCCTGGACTTTTCCAGGCTTGTCATTCCGGAATCTTTAAAAAATGAATTGGGCAGTTTGGCCCAAGTTTACAATATCACGGGAATCGAAAATATCCTGAAGAAGCTAAAACAAGAGGGAAATGTACCCTCGGAGCTGGTAGATCACCTCCAGGATCTGCTTAACAATTATGATATGCCCGAAATTTCAAATCTGATGGAAAAGGTTTCAACGTTCTAAATGAGAAACCAGGATCCTGGACCTTCCTTAACGTTAGTTATAAAATTACCCTCTAACCTTTGCCTCACCCCCCCCCGGTGTGACTGAGTTGTAACAGGAGCTTGACCCGCCTGTAAATTCCAACCGGTATCCTTGATTACAAGATGATTCATTAAAGGATTGGAAACCCGTACAAGTTTCCACAATTACCGGGAGGAACTATGGACTACCAGGAAGATTTCAAAAACAAATTGATCGAATACCTTTGGACCGAAATCAACATCGCCATTCTCAAATCCAAAGAAGTGAAGAACACCGTAAACGTTTTGGAGGATATGGGACTGCTCGACCTGGCAAAAGAATATGATCTGGTGCTGGACATGAAAAAACTGATCCAGCTGATCGACAGGGAAAAATCCAGGGAAAATGAGGATTCCTCCGAAACCGGACTTTCAGAATCTCAACCTGAAATAAAAATCAAAAAGGATCCGGTGATTCCTGCACCCGAACTGAAAAAAGAATCGCCCAAAAACCCGCCTCTACTCGATTTTAAAAATCCCAAACCGACTGAAAAGGCCGAAGAGAAACCCTCCGCCCAGTTTGTGGATGGTAAATGTTTAACGGAAAACGAAATTCTGTTTTTAAAGTATATGGAGGAAAACTTTGATCAAAAAAGCTGGTTGAAACGGGGAAGGATCCAGTTCGAGGAGGAAAGCTGAAAAGCTGTCCGGCTATCGTAGACCCGGAAGAACAGTTAAAAACCGGGCTACCAGGTGACTAAGGGACTTTGTAATTTTCTACCAGCATCACAATTTGTTTTTTGTTAATCGTTAAAAACTCGGCTTCAAAAAGGATGCTTCCGCTCTCAATTGAATACACTTTTGCCTGAGAGACAGGTATAAAATCATATTCACCTTTATTCAACATATCCATCATCCGGCTCCCTTTGTGCAAATAAATCACACCTTCAATCTTTTCATGTGCGGTCCGGATGACCACATTCATGGTTTCTTTTTTCACCGGGTAGTTGTAGGATGCCATAATCAATTTCCCTCAAAAAGTTTAGTCCCGAAAATAATTCCCGACGGAAAAGTTTTGGGTATTTTACCTCAGTAAAACCCCAAACGCCACAAAAACAATGATTAACCTCAGTTATGGATAATAAAACTCCCATCTCACCAACGCGGGAGAGGGCCGGGGTGAAGGGCAACCATGACGACTCCTTATTTCTTGAAAACCTCAGGATATAAGCGGATTGGTGGGATATCGATTAAAATCCGTAACAATTTCCATTTTCCGGGTCCTGTGGTAAGATCATTTTCTTTTAATTTTTAATGACCCGATCCACCCATGCCACCCACCTCGTCTACAAAGCAACCACCCTTTCGTTTTCAGGGAACCGATGGAATCCGGCGCGAAATCCGCGCGTCCACGGACAAAGCTTTTCGCGGCATGACCCCGCAGGATGTGTTTCTCAAGCGAGGGTATATCACCGAAGAGTTCATGGAGCTTTATGCCTTCGCCCACGTGGACAGTTTAATGAAGGACGGAACTCTTGAGCCTGGCGATCCCTTCGTGGTCGGCTGGGACCCTCGTGACACCAGCGGACAGTTCACCAGCGCAGTAGTCCGTGGCGTGCGCAAGGCCGGAGCCACCGTTTTGCAACTCGGCGTGGTGCCGACGCCTTTGGTCCCGATTTATTCTCTTTATAAAAATGCAGGAGGCGGATTCATGATCACCGCCTCGCACAATCCCAAAGACCAAAACGGTATCAAAACGTTTCTCAAATACCGGGGAATGAAGCTTTTGCCGGATAATGATGTCGCCTTGTCCAAAGCTATCATGAAAACAATTTTTGCCTCGATTAAAAAAAAGGCCCAAAAAGGCAATCTCAGGGATTGCAGAAAAGATGCCATCGATCTGTTTCTGAAATTTTCCCTGGACCCTGCAAATGCCTGGACCGCGGACATTGATTTTAAAGACATCGTCCTGGTGGTCGACCCGGCCAATGGGTCCCTGTCACAAATCGCCGCCGAGGCTTTCCAAAGGGCGGGATTCGGTAAAGTCGTCGAGGTGAATGGTAAAACCGACGGAAAGGTGAATGAATATTCCGGCGTGGCCGACCTGGAAGGAAAAAAATGGATCACCGCCGATCAAATCATACCGGGCTCGGGAATTTTTCATAAGCACAAAGCCCTCATTAAACTGTTCTCCCTCGGCAGAAAGTTGAAATCACATATTCAATCGGGCCGAAAAAAAGTATGCGGTGCCGTGTTCGACGCCGATGGCGACCGGTTTTATCGTGTCGATTACCATCCCGACAAGGATGCCTTGCTGGTGCTTAGCGGCGACGAAACCGCTTTCCTGCAAGCACGGTACTTGCTGGAGACCGATTCCAAAACCTATCAAGGCACAACTTATATCAATACGGTGGAAAGCGACCTCAACGCCGGGCTTTCTGCCCAGGCTTCAGGATTCCAGCTGAGTCTCGCACCGGTGGGGGATAAATGGATTCTTCTTCAAATTGTTTCCCTGCTGTTAAAAAGCCGAATGACTCAGGCTTTGAAACTGGCAAACCACAAAACCGAAAAAGAAAAAGTGAAACGCCTGCGCAAACAATTGCAAACCATGGAACGCGAGGGAACCCTGGATTCTATCAAGTTTCAGCAGGTTGAAAGGTCACTGGATAGGATTGCCCAAAATGGCAAACCCGGTTTTCCGGTAAAAATTCCACTTGCTGTGGGAAGTGAGGAAACCGGACACAATATCACGCTTGGCCACCTGAACATGGGGGACACCAGCTATCCGGTATTTTTTGGCAATGGACTAAAAAGCGCGCTCAACACATTCTCTGCAACGCAATACCTTCTGGCGGATAAAACGCCTAAAACGTGCTGGCGTCTATTGGAAAAACCGTTCCAACCAGGCTACAAGGGAACGTCCTATGTGTACTATGTGCAAAAGGAAAACTTCTATCGCGACTCCAAAGTCTGGAAGCGGGTAAACCAAACGATTCGAAAAGAGGCGCAAGCCCTGGGTTATGCGTGCAAAGCAAAAAAGTTTCGCGCCGATCCGGATATGCTCTATCAGGTACTGACAGCAAAGGACTCAAGCAAGGGACCCAAAGGAATGGCTGGTGTGTTCGTGCGCAACTCGGGAACGGAGAACAAAATCAGTGTCAACCTGAGAGGAGGAACGGCGCACAGAAAAGCCCTTCAAACGATAGGTGACCGCGTGTGCAAGGCGCTTCTCGAGGAAATGAAGGATCTCAACAATCCTTATTTTAAAATAGAGTGGAAACTGCTGACTCAATTGGCGAAAAAGGGTATTTTGCCCGAACAGGCTATACAAGTGGAACCTTCCCTGAAACCGAGAATGTTGAACGAAGCCATGAAACAGGGATTGATTCAACCTGCAGACAAAGGAATCAGATTAGCCCCTTTAGGCAAATGGTACCTGGGTCTTCATTCGACCCTATCAGGGAGTGACGAATAAACCATGAACGACCTGCAACTGTTTTTCCCGCACCTCGCCGAATTCGCTCACCGCGATCTATTTAAATCGAATGAACCCGTGTGGGCTCCGCTGTCCCGACTCGAACAGGACCTCCATCGAATCATCAAACAGCTACCCACGCAAGACGCCTTGTCCCAAGTTGACGGCGTTTGCTACGAGCCTGAGCAAAAGGCAATCCTTGTCGAGAAATGGGTGCGGCTGGAGAAACCCCTGCATATTGAGTCTGCCGCCCTGTATATTGGAGCCGGGACTTCCCTGGAACCCACTGCCATCATAAAAGGTCCGGCGGTCATCGGCACCAATTGCGACATAAGGCAGTCCGCATACATCCGCGGCAACGCGCTGGTGGGCGACCATTCCGTGATTGGTCATACTACCGAACTGAAAAACAGCATCGTCATGAACCACACCGAAGCCGGGCACTTCAACTATATCGGTGACAGTATCCTGGGAAGCTATGTGAACCTTGGTGCCGGCACCAAACTGGCCAACCTGCAGTTTCGCACGCCGAAAGAAAAACACGAAGGCTTCATTCGCCCCATCCTCATTCCCATCCTGGGCAAGGAAGTGGACACCGGTATCGGCAAGCTGGGTGCCATTTTGGGCGACTATACTGAAATGGGATGCAACAGCGTCACCTGCCCCGGAACGCTAATGGGGCGAAACGGTATGGTTTACCCCAACACAACCGTTCCCAAAGCCTACCATCCCCCGGAAACCTTTTTGGGTCGAGCACGAATGAAAGGTTGAGCTTTTTAAGCTAACCCTTCTATTATTGATTGGTTGTCCAGTACCAACTTTTTTCCTTTTTAAGTATAATGTGACGTAGTGAATTTTTTAAAAAGGATTCCATAACTCCATAAGAGTCAATTCAATGAGTAAAGTGGCCATCGAAAAGAATGTTTTGAATTGGGCATTGGAACGCTCAGGCATATCTGAGATGGAACTGATCGCAAGGTTTCCTAAAATTCCTGATTGGATGGATGGGAAAGGTTTGCCTACTTTCAAGCAATTGGAAGCCTTGGCAAAAAAAACTTCAACACCTCTTGGATATTTCTTTCTTAATCAGCCCCCCGAAGAAAAATTACCCTTTCCTCATTTCAGAACCTTAAAGGATAAAGAATTACAAAGACCGAGTCCCGATTTAATCGAAACGGTCCAACTCATGCTCCAGCGACAAGCCTGGATGAGGGAGTTTCTTATTGATCAGGGCCAGGAAAAGCTTCCTTTTGCAGGTTCTGCTTCAAAAGATGAATCGCCAATAATTGTGGCAGGGCAAATAAGAAACTCATTTGGTCTCAAGGAAGGCTGGGCGAAAGACCAAAAAACCTGGAAGGACGCTCTGCGTGTTTTTCGCAATGCTATTTCTGAAGTGGGTATTCTCGTTTTCGTAAACGGGATTGTCGGCAATAACACTCATAGAAAACTTGATCCAGAAGAGTTTCGAGGGTTCGTTCTGGTTGACGATTACGCTCCTCTGGTGTTTGTCAATGGTGCCGATGGAAAAGCGGCACAAATGTTTACTCTGGCACACGAATTGGCCCATATATTTTTAGGTTCCAGTGCTGCCTTTGATTTGAGAGAGATGCAACCATTTGATGACCCAGTGGAAATGGCTTGCAATAAAATTGCCGCTGAATTTCTCATTCCAGAATATGAGCTGAACCACTTTTGGAAGACCGCCCGGGAAAATTCTTCTCCATTTGATTTAATTGCCCGTAGGTTTAAAGTCAGTTCATTGGTAGCCGCTAGACGTGCTCAAGACCTGGGATTAATAGAGAGAGAAAGCTTCTTTAGCTTCTATAATAATTATTTGAAGGATGAGCGAAGACAAAGTTCCAGGAAACCAAAAGGAGGCGATTTTTTAACCAATCAGAACCTTCGCGTGGGTAAACGCTTCGGTTCTGCCATTATCCAATCTGTCAGGGAGGGTAAGCTACTCTATTCCGATGCCTATCAATTAACGGGCTTGTATGGAAAAACTTTTGATAACTTTGCCGCCAACATAGACGCAGGAAATTCTGTTGAATAAAAACCCTACTTTTATTCTGGACGCTAATGTATTTATTGAAGCAAGCATGCACTATTATTCCTTTGATATAGCTCCCCGCTTTTGGGATAGTCTCATCGAATTTAATGAAAGAGGAAGAGTATTTAGTATTGATAGGGTAAAAAATGAACTTGATAAGGGAAATAATACACTTTCAAATTGGGCCGACAACCATTTCACTCAAGCATTTATTTCCACTGACCAAGAGGAAGTCTTTATCTATTATCGAAAAGTAATGAATTGGGTTCAAAACCAAAGTCAATACCGCAATGAAGCAAAAGCGGATTTCGCTAAAGGCGCAGATGGATGGGTTATTTCCTATTCCATGTTAAAAGGATTCACAGTAGTTACCCACGAAAAACCTGCTCCCTTTGCAAAGAAAAAGGTTCCTATACCAAATGTTTGCGGTAATTTTAACGTTCCAATTATGAATACCTTTCAAATGCTGACCAGTCTTGGGGTTCAATTTACCTGAATCAATCGCTTTTTATTTCCTCCTCTCCCTAAGCAAGGAAAAACTCCCCTAAAGATAAGTAATCCCCCTCTCCCGGCAGGGTGAGAGCGGTGTTGTATTCATATTCAGGTATATTCAGGTCGATTTAGCGAAGAGTAAAACCATCTGTGTCTGCCCCATTAAATTGTTTTTTGCGTCTTTTTAAATAATAGCTCGTCTTTGCAGATATAACCTCAAAGAAAAGGAGCTGATTATGACCAGACAATTTGAAGAAACATCGCGCATACACCTTGCCCTAAATATAACGCACCTGAAGAAATCCGTGGAATTTTACAAGGCCCTGTTTGATATCCAGCCAAGCAAAATTAAACCGGGTTATGCAAAGTTTGAAGCATCCAGTCCTCCTGTAAACCTTACGTTGAATTCGGCGGAAGAGGTCACCGGGAACCGGATCAACCATTTAGGAATCGAGGTAAAAGCGGGCAAAGATGTCCATAAGCAGAATCTACGGCTCAAAAACCTCGGTCTGGATACGTTTTATGAAGAATCTACTTTATGTTGTTATGCTGTTCAGGATAAAGTCTGGGTTAAAGATCCTGACGGCAATGCCTGGGAGACATTTATCGTTCTAAACGATTCGGAAGAAAAATACGGAAAGGATCGTTCTCCTATCTGTTGTGGATCGTCGCCTCAACCCGAATCATCCTGTTGCAATTGATGGTCAGGGCGCTTGAGTCCCTGGCACTGGAGTATTTGTAATGGACGTTCAAAAAGTATGGAGTGACTACGGGGATCAAATAAAAGGTTTTTTGGCATCCCGGGTTTCCAATCTTGAGGATGCTGAAGACCTTTTGCAGGAAATTTTGATTAAAACTCATAAAAACCTGTCCTCCGTTAAGGACCCCAAAAGGTTTGGAGCCTGGTTGTTCCAGCTTGCCAGAAATACTCTTTTTGATTATTACCGGAAACAAGTCTCTAAAGTTCCGGAGAAAACCGTGCACGAGCTTGATTTACCTGCAGAAGATTTGCCGGATCAAACTCAATCTGTCCATGCAGAGTTGAGTCGGTGCATAAGGCCTTTTTTATCAGAACTGCCCGAAATATACCGCGACGCCATTGTAGAGGCCGATTTGAATGGGACGTCTCAAAAGGAGCTCGCCAAAAGATGGGGTGTGTCCCATTCAGCGATAAAATCCCGTGTGCAGAGAGGCCGTCAAATGTTGAACCAGTTGTTTGAAAACTGTTGCTCTTTTGAACTGGATGCCCAGGGGAATATAATGGATTATGAAAAGAAACCCGATTGTTGTCAATTTGCCGAAAACGAGGTTTAAACCCCCCTAAAAGAACTGGATGTATCCAAATATGTGGGCCATTAGAAATTTATTTCTGTGGTTTCATGGAAGGTAATGCAAATAGTGCGATTTCAGTCTCTTAAATGGACAATTCAATTTTGAAAGCAAGGACAAACAACATGAAAGCAATGCTTATCAATACCTATGGCGAACATGCGGAATTTGAAGCGGCGGAAGTTCAAACTCCTGAAGTCAGGGCTGGGAATGTTCTGGTAAAGATCGCGGCTTCCAGTGTGAATACGGTGGATACCATGATTCGCAAAATGGGAAAGGAACTGCCGTTATCTCCGGATACCCCGGCCATTCTGGGAATGGACTTTGCCGGCACGGTTGAAGAAATTGGTGATGGTGTAGCCGATTATTCGGTCGGCGATGAAGTCTATGGCTGTGCGGGGGGTCTCGCAGATTTACCAGGTACATTGGCTGAGTATATGGTGGCAGACAAATACCTGATTTCCATTAAGCCCAAAAACCTGTCCATGAGAGAAGCCGCCGCATTGCCCTTGGTGGCCATTACCGCCTACGAAGGATTGATTCGCGCAGGTATCCAGCAAGGCCAAAAGGTTCTGGTCCATGGCGGGTCCGGCGGCGTGGGCCATGTTGCCTTGCAATTGGCAAAACATTTTGGGGCCGAAGTGTATTCTACCGGTGGTGGAGAAAAACAACTTGCATTGATCGAACAACTGGGCGCGACGGCCATTAACTATAAAACCGAAACGGTTGAACAGTATGTCGAAAAATATACCAATGGGGCAGGGTTTGATCTGGTATTCGATTCTGTGGGTGGCGCAAACATGGTGAACTCTTTTTCAGCGGCCGCTCTCAATGGACAAATCGCTTCAACCGTTTCATTATGCGAGCTGGATTTGTCTCTGGCCCATTTCAAGGGCTTATCATTGCATGTTGTATTTATGCTGATCCCCATGCTCCATAATTTTAAACGAGAAAAACATGCAGAGATTTTGGCCAACCTGACCCGGATTGTAGAGTCTGGCGGACTGAAACCCGTCCTCGATGAAAAGCGTTTCTCACTGGAAAAAGCGGGACAAGCCCACGCTCGCCTGGAGAGTGGTCAAGCCATGGGCAAAGTGGTCATTGAAAACTCCTAACCTTCCTGAAGGTGTCGATAATATTTAGACACTCTTTGCATGACAAAACAGCGTTTCCCCGGACCCTCCTCAAGGCTCGGTGGGGTAGCTGAGGTGCCAGGACTCGAATCCGCCGGTCATGCTGTACACTTCCTTGAATCCTTGCTCCGCTAAAAACGAAGCCACGCCGCGACTGGAATTGCCGTGATAGCAATAGATGATCACGGGGCTCTCTTTGTCCGTCCCTTCGATAAACTCGTCGGCTTCCTGTTTGGTGGTGAACTGGATCGCGCCGGGAATGTGGCTGGCGTGATAAGAATCCGGGTCGCGGACGTCTATCAAATGGACGTCTTCCGTTTCCATCTTGTCATTGGTTTTACTTGCGCTGATTTCCTGCCATTCGGACATAAAACGTTTCCTTATATTTAAGCCCCGCCAACCGGACGGGAGTTGAATCGATTCACTCCTTAAGATACCGAAAGCATATTAAACGGTTCAACTTTTTATCCGCCACCCACAAAGGCAACGGGACCATTTAATGTTAAAATGAGACCTTTTTTCACCGATGAGTCCTTAATATTTCTGGAGGCAAGTCTATGAGACTCATATGCATAACCAGGTTTCTATTCCTGAGCCTGCTATTTTTTGTCGTAACCTCTACTACACATGCCGGGAGCGCTGTATGCAAACGCATGCACAGCTGTCCCCCGGACGACGGGAGTTATATATGTGGCGACAAGGGATATTGCTCAAGTTGCCCGGACAATCAACATTGTAGCGGGGGAAAATTAAAATCCAAAGCCGACTCGGCAACACCTGAAAATACGCACAAGCCGAACTCGGAGCCATCTTCGGAAGCACAAAAACCGGTGCGACATTCAGGGCGCGAAAAGATTCCCTGCTGGCGCGGACGCAGGATGTCGCCTCTCCACGAAGCCGCTTGCAGTGGCGACACCGCCAAAGCGCAAAAACTTCTCGACGAAGGTGCCGACATCGACGATCAGGACAATGACGCCACCTACGCGCCATTACACTGGGCGGCGATCAACTTCGAAGCCAATATGATCCGGTACCTGGTCGACAAAGGTGCTGACGTGGACATCCCGACCCGGGTTAACACGACGCCTCTGTATTTCGCCATCACCAAAGGCTATCCCGAGATCGTAGAATTGCTGTTGGAACTCGGAGCCGATACCAGCATCAAAGACGACTTCGGACGCGACACCTTTGAGGTCGCCAGACAATTCAAGCGCCCTGAAATTCTAAAGATTCTGGAGGAACATGGGAAAGAATAACCCGGAGGTGACTTTCTTCAATCAAGCTTTTATTTTTCTTCCAGAAGTTCCCAGTTTCTGAGTATTCAAAATCTTTTGAAGTATTTAGCTTTATCTGAGTTAAGGATAAGAAGGGGGAAACCCCAAAAGTCGTTTTAATGACTCAAAGCACTTATTGCGGACCTTCGGCCTTTAAAAAGCAAAGAATCATCCCCTTGCCTTCTCCCTGCAGGGGAGAGGGTGACTTCTTATCCATTACCCTGGTTTATTTACGTCCTTCATCTTGGTCCTCTCTTGTCGGGAGAGAGGTATTTTTATCCAAAATCGGGGTAAAAGTTGAAGTTTTTCTTGCCAAAAATATGAAAATTTCGTGGGAAATCTAGTAGAAATCCGGATTCTGTGGTATGCTCTATCCCTTTAATTTTTCCTGCTATAGTAATCCTCCTGGAACCTGAAGTTTATTCAGATCCATTTGCACTTTTGGCCGAATTCTCTACTCAGGTCGGGTGTGGGGTCTGTTTCAAATAGTGGTTTTCTTGCAGGAGGGCGCTTTTATTGAGCTTGGATTATTCAGGTTATTAAGGGCATCTTTAATGATCGCTTGCGGTTTGGAGTCGGTCCAATGGTATTGGAACCCCCGGCCTTGATAAGGGCAAGGGTGGTTAGATGTGCTCTTAAATTTATTGACGATTTTTAACTAGCTCGTAAAAAGAGGGTAAACATGAAAATTGGTATTCCAAAGGAAGTTCATGGCGGCGAAAAACGGGTGGCGGCGACGCCCGATGTCGCAAAACAACTGATGAAACTGGGTTTTGAGGTAACGATTGAAACCGGTGCCGGGGAAGGCGCGCATTTTTCGGATTCGACCTATGAAGAGGTCGGCGTCACGGTTGAAAAGGATCCGAAAGCCGTCTGGGAAAACAGCGATATTATATTGAAGATCAGACCTCTGGAGGTTCACCCGGAACTCCACGTTAAAGAGATAGATTTACTGAAAGAAAATCAAACGCTGATTACCTTTATCTGGCCCGCGCAGAACGAAGACGTGCTCAAGCAGTTAGCTGAGAAAAAAGTAACCGCGCTGGCGATGGACAGCGTACCGCGTATTTCCCGCGCCCAGAAAATGGACGCGCTCAGTTCGATGGCGAATATTGCCGGGTACCGGGCGGTTGTAGAAGCGGCGCACCATTTTGGCCGGTTTTTTACCGGGCAGATCACTGCCGCCGGAAAAGTGCCGCCGGCCAAGATCCTGATCATCGGCGCCGGTGTTGCCGGATTGGCCGCTATCGGTGCCGCGAAGAGCATGGGCGCCATCGTGCGTGCTTTTGACACCCGGCCGGAAGTCAAGGAACAGGTGGAAAGCATGGACGCCGAATTTCTGGAACTCGAATTTGAAGAGGAAGGTTCGGGAACGGGCGGTTATGCAAAAGTCATGAGTAAGGAATTTATTGAAGCGGAAATGGCGCTCTTCGCGGAACAGGCCAAAGAGGTGGACATCATCATTACCACGGCCCTGATTCCGGGAAAACCGGCGCCGGAATTGATCAAGGAAGAAATGGTCGCTTCCATGAAGGACGGTAGCGTGATCGTTGATCTTGCCGCCGAGCAGGGAGGTAACTGTAAATTAACCGAGGCGGGCGTTGTGAAAAAGGTTCATGGCGTCAATATTATCGGTTACACCGATTTGCCAAGTCGCCTTGCCGCCCAGTCCAGCCAGTTATATGGAACTAACCTGCGTCACCTGTTGACGGATATGTGCAAGGAGAAGGACGGCAATATTACAGTGGACATGGAAGACGAGGTCATTCGGGGCGCGACGGTTGTCAAAGACGGGGAAATCACCTGGCCTCCCCCTGCTCCCAAGTTGTCTGCCGCACCTCCCAAACAGGAAGAGAAAAAGGAAGAAGTACAGCCGGAGGAGAAAAAGGAACCAGCGCCTGCCTGGCTGGCACCTCTGATTACGTTCGGTGTTGGCGGGCTTGCCTTGCTTGGATTGGGATCTGTGGCTCCCGCATCTTTCATGGCGCATTTCACGGTGTTTGTGCTGGCGTGTTTTGTCGGATACATGGTGATCTGGAACGTGACCGCGGCTCTGCACACTCCCCTCATGAGCGTCACCAACGCCATCAGCAGTATTATCGTTATCGGGGCCATTTTACAAATAAGTTCCGGAGAAACCATGATCGCGGCGATAGCGGGATTCGCCGTTTTGATTACAGCAGTTAATATTGTGGGCGGATTCGCGGTAACGCGGCGTATGCTCGACATGTTCAGAAAATAGGAGGCGAGAAAATGTCAGGAGGAGTTTTAACCGCCTCTTATATAGGGGCCACAATTCTGTTTATTCTAGCATTGGGTGGTTTGAGTCACCAGGAAACATCCCGCCGGGGCAATCTGTACGGCATCATCGGTATGTCGATCGCCCTGATCGTTACGATTGCCGGAGTCACGGCGAATATTGTAATTCTGATTCTCTGTTTACTGATCGGCGGTTCTATAGGCCTGGTACTGGCGAAACGCGTTCAGATGACGGAGATGCCCGAACTGGTGGCGATTCTGCACAGTCTGGTAGGTCTGGCCGCAGTTCTGGTGGGTTATGCCAATTTTATGGATCCCGACCGACTTCAACACTACGCGGGCGTCGAGCTGTCCATTCATGACGTGGAAACTTATCTGGGAATCCTGATCGGTGCGGTCACGTTTTCAGGATCGATCATCGCATTTGGAAAACTCAGCGGAAAAATCAGTGGAAATCCGGTGCTTCTGCCGGCGCGTCACTGGCTCAACCTGGGTTTATTGCTCGTATCCCTCTGGCTTTGCGTGAAATTTGTCGATCAGTCTGCGGCCGGAGGGGGAACGATGCCGTTATTGATCATGACCGGGATCGCGCTGGTTTTTGGGATTCATATGGTCATGGCGATCGGTGGAGCTGATATGCCGGTGGTGGTTTCGATGCTGAACAGTTATTCGGGCTGGGCCGCTTCCGCAACGGGATTCATGCTCAATAACGATCTTCTGATCGTGACCGGCGCTCTGGTGGGCAGTAGTGGCGCCATCCTGAGTTACATCATGTGCAAAGCCATGAACAGGAAATTCCTGGCGGTAATCGCCGGCGGGTTTGGTACGACATCGGGAAGTACCGCAGGTTCCGATGAAGAACAGGGTGAAGTTGTGGCTCTGGAAGCTCCAGAGGTCGCAAGCCTGCTGGAAGAGGCGAAGGAAGTGATGATCATTCCGGGTTACGGTATGGCCGTCGCCCAGGCCCAGCATGTGGTTTGTGATATCACCAAATTGCTTAAAAAGAAGAAAGTGAACGTGCGCTTTGGCATTCATCCCGTCGCTGGACGTATGCCGGGGCACATGAATGTTTTATTGGCGGAAGCCAAGGTTCCCTACGATATCGTTTTTGAAATGGATGAAATCAACGATGACTTTCCGGATATTGACGTTTCGGTCGTTATCGGGGCGAACGATATTGTAAACCCGTCGGCGCTAACTGACCCGAACAGTCCCATAGCGGGAATGCCGGTTCTGGAGTGCTGGAAGGGAAACACGACCGTGGTCCTGAAACGGGGAATGGCGACAGGTTATGCGGGTGTTCAGAATCCATTGTTCTTCAAAGAGAACACCCGAATGTTGTTTGGTAACGCCAAAACGACCCTGGAAGAGGTTTACGCGGCGCTTTCCAAGTAACCCGGCGACATGCTGAGTTAATAGCAATAAAGAATGGAAAACTCCTTTTCCCAAACAGGAAAAGGAGTTTTTTTTTCGGGTGCGCCCGGGCCACGGATAAGAAGTCTCCCGGGGAGAGAGACTTTTCATTGCTGGAATTAGTTTAACGCGTGGGTCACTACCTTTCCGGGTCGGACAAGCGGGATCAATATACGGTTAGTGGAATAATCGAAATATATTTTCGCTGGGGTTCGCAGTTTGCCTTTGACTACCTCCACCCTGGAAAGGTCAATAATGCGATACACCGCCCCCCAGGAATAACTTGAGACCAGGAGGTTTCCTTCGCGGTCCCTGGCGATTCCATCGGGAGTTTTCAGTTTCACAGTTGGAAGGGATCCGATTTTTCCCTTCCTGTCAACAAGCAACAACCCCCCGGTTCCCCAGGCGGCCACAAACAGTTTTTTTAGGCTGTGATCGTACAAAATTCCGCTGGGTTGACCCAGGTTCCGAGATCGCACCAGCCGCGTGACCTGGAAAGATTTTCTCATGTTGATTTTATAGATTGCGTTTCCCAGGGTATCGGAAACGTAAAGAATTCCTTGCCCATCGAGGGTGATACCGTTCAGAGAGCGGGCTCCCAGAACTTTTAAATCGATGGTTCCCAGCAATTTGCCGGTATTTTTGTCAAAACGCCGAAGGGTATCGATATCTGCGACGAATAATTCATTTTTAAAGATCAACATCCCCTTCGGTGCGTGCAATTGTATGTTATCCTGACCGCCTCGGATGAATTGATGGTTGGTGGATTTTCCTTCCGGGTGGACTTTGCTGATAAAGCCATTATTGTCTTTAAAGTTCCACTTGCCATTGATATTGGAAATATAATGGGTCCTGGTGGAAGGATCGTAAATAACGTGGTTGGGGGATTTGAAACCGCTCCACTCCACGGCAAAACCGGTGCAAGGGAAAAGGCATGCCCCCATCAGCAGGAAATTAACAAGTCGTCTCATATCTGGGTAATCCTGAATACGCCTGTATCGGTAATCTTTGAACCCTTCATTCCCAAACTCAGTGTAACATGAAGCCCAAATCAGCCAAACAAGATGTCATTTTTGGAATCGTTCTGATGGGAACCACCGGATTGCTCATAGGGTATTTTCTGAACAGTCCTGTTTTGATGATGATAGCGGGAGTGTTGGGAATCCTGATCGGGTCCCTGGTAGGCTGGTTGGGGGGCCGGAGGTTTCTGGTGATCATTTGTTTCGGAGTGGCAGGTGGCGGATTTTGGGGATCGCAATCGGGAGATAAAGACATACTCATCATGGCCGCAGGATCGGGAGGAGCGATTGCCGGGTTTATAGCGGCCCAAATGGAATTATTTTTAAAAAAACCCTAATGCCTTTATTTAAAAATTTTTTAAGGGTTTACAGTTTAAATTTACATTTGCTTGCGCTTTAAATATTGTTTTTTAAATCCTTCCCTTTTATACTTGAAAAAAGAACGAGAGGTGAAGAAATCCTTTGTTACAGTTATCCCTTTGGGATAGGAAGAGGTGTTTCGCAAACCCCATCATATTGAAGTTAAAAAGAAATGTTGCAAACTACTGCCAATAACCCAATACCAGACAATAACTTGATGAACAACGATTCTGGCGATATCAACATTGAAGGTTCCAAGGTCATGTTGGTGGATGACAACCGAACCAATATAGATGTCATCAAAAGATTACTGGAGCCGGAAAAACTGGATTTTTCTATGGCCCCCAACGGCAAGGTCGCAGTGGAAAATGCGCCTGTCATCCAACCCGATCTCATTTTAATGGATGTGATGATGCCGGAAATGAATGGGTTTGAGGCTTGTAAACTGTTAAAGGAAAATCCGGTAACCAGGGACATCCCCTTATTCTTTCTCACTGCAAAAAACCAACCCAGCGATATTGAAAAAGGTTTTTCATTAGGCTGTGTGGACTATATAGCGAAGCCTTTTATTGGAAAAGAGGTGTTGGCCAGGGTAGTCGTTCATCTAAAGGCAATCAAGCATGCCAAGCTGATGGTAAAGTTGCTGGAAGAGTTGAAAAGGTCGAATATGGCCCTGGAACAAAAAGTGGTTGAACGGACCGCTGTATTGAAAAAAGCAAAGGAAGAGGCAGAATTGGCCAACAATTCCAAAACCCGGTTTCTTTCCCGAATGGGTCAGGAACTGCAAGCTCCCTTAAATGTGATTCTTGGTTTCTCTCAATCGATGGAAACCCATAATTTACAACCCTTGACTGATGAACAATGCTCTTGTCTTGAAAAAATCCAGATTGCCGGAGAATACTTTCAAAATTTGATCAATGACATTTCGGATTTAGGCCGCATTGAATCGGGTAATTTGATCATTGGTATGGAAGAGTTCCCCCTTTCCAGGTTAGTTGATGAGCGTGTTTTGCCTGCGATTTCTTCCCTTGCTCGTGAAAGGGGTGTAACCATTGAAAACCAAATTCCATCCGAGCATTCGACTTTCATTTTTGTTGACCCCATCAGGGCCGCTCAGGCATTGGTGAATCTGCTAACCAACGCTATCAATTACAATAAAAATGGTGGAAATATTTACCTTGAACGTAATTTTTTAGAGTCCGGAAAAATCAAAATTATCGTTTCTGATACAGGCATTGGAATACCCGAGGATAAATTAAAAGAGATCTTTGAACCATTCATTCGTTTGCAAAATCACGATTTCAAGGTGGAAGGCGTAGGAATCGGGTTAACCATAGCCAAACACCTGATAGAATCAATGAAAGGCGAAATTGAAGTGGAGAGTGAAATGGGAAAAGGCTCCCGATTCGGTATCACGCTTCATGGGTATCAGAAATGAGTTGTTTTTCCCCCATGAATTCAAAATACAATACCCACGAATCCTTCAGTTTTTTAAACGGATGACTGAATGAAACTTAAAATTGGCCATAAATTTGGCTTGCTCTCCTTTCTTTTGGTGCTGTGCTCATCTGGTGGTATTGGATGGGTGCTGTATAACCAGACCTACGATCTTTTGATAGACCAGTCTCTAAGGGACATGAAGTTTTCCCTTGAAAAAAAATCCAATGAATTCACGCTTTTGATTCAAACCCTGCAAAACGATGTTTATTTTCTGGGACAAATGCCCCCCATACAAGGAATCATAAGGTCTCGAGAGGGGGGAGGGTTTGATAAGGAGGGCCAATCCTCTGAAGAAAATTTGAAATCCCGTCTACAAACTATTTTCAAGCAAATCCTTGAATCCAGACCGCATTATGTTCAGGTTCGATACATTGGAAAATCTGAATATGGAAAAGAAATCGTTCGTGTGGAACGTAGAGGTAATGGAATTTTTATTATTCCGGAAAACCAACTTCAGCCCAAAGGAAACCAACCTTATTTTAAAGAGACCATGAAATTAAGTCCGGGAGATAATTATTTATCAAAAATAACCCTGAATCGAGAGCGAGGAAAAATAATAGAACCTCATACTCCCATGATTCGTAGTGCTGTTCCAGTTTTTTCAGACCTGGGTGAAATTTTTGGGATGGTGGTCATTAATATGAGTTTTCAAAAAATCCTTAAGGAATTCGAGAATCAACGGTTCTTTTTGTATGTTACCAATTCACGAGGGGATTATTTAAGGCATCCTGACACCCAAAAAACTTTCGGTTTTGAATTCAACAAAAACCATCGAATTCAAAATGATCTGGAAGGATTGCAATCCTTGTTCGAATTGGAATCGTACCAGGCGAACTTTACTTTATTGCCCTCGAAAACAGAAGAAAAAAGGATTGGACACTTCGAGAAGAAACGATTGGACCCGAATAACCCTGAGCGCTTTTTATTATTCGGTCATTTTTTGGAATCCGACGAAGTGCTTTCCGTATTAAAGGCAACTTTAAAAGGAATAATTATCCTGGTAGTTCTGGTGATTGTGGGGGCCACCATCCTGGCACTTTACTTTTCAAGTTTATTGACTCGCCCATTGAGTTTATTGACCCAGGCCTCTCAAAATTTTGCGAAAGGTGAATACAATGTGCCCCTGCCCAAATCAAGCGAAGACGAAATAGGTATGCTTGTAGGAGCTTTCAACACTATGAAGGAAAAGGTAGAGCAAAGAATCATTGCTCATAAAGAAAGTGAACGACGATTACAATCCTTGGTTGATAACATCAGCGATGCCGTTATCACCATTGACAAAAATGGGATCGTTCAATCTTTTAATACCTCTGCCTCAAAAATGTTTTTGTATTCACAACAAAAAGTCATTGGAAAAAATGTGAACATGCTTATGCAGGATCCCCATGCGAGCCAACACGACAGTTATTTAAAAAACTATTGGGAAACAGGAGTTGCGAAGATTATTGGTATCGGCCGGGAGGTGGTGGGCAAACGAAAAAATGGAGAAACCTTTCCTTTGGATCTGAGGGTGAACGCGGTTCAAGAAGAAGAAAGATGCTTATTTATTGGAATTGCCCGGGACATTTCAGACCGTAAAGCCATAGAAGCCCTCACGGAAAAATCCAGGCAGGAAGCGCATAACGCGCGGCTTGTTGCGGAAAGCGCCAATCGAGCCAAGAGTGCCTTTTTAGCCAATATGAGCCATGAAATCCGAACTCCTATGAATGCTATTCTGGGCTATACTCAAATCCTGAATCGAAAATTGAAGGACGAAGAAGACAAAAAAGCTTTGAAAAATATTCTCAATAGTGGTGACCACCTGCTTTCACTTTTAAATGAAATTCTGGATATATCCAAAATTGAAGCTGGAAAAATGGAAATCAATCTGGGGGATTTTGATTTAAATTGTATGGTTGAATCCCTATTTGGCATGTTCAATGATAAGTGTACAACCCAAGGTTTAAATTTCCATTCGACTGGTTTGGGCAATGCATATTGGGTTCAAGGAGATGAAACCAAAGTTCGTCAAATTTTGATTAATTTGCTGGGCAATGCGGTCAAATTTACAGATTCGGGGTGGGTACGGTTTGATGTCCGGTTTACTAAAGAAGAAACTTTCCGATTCGAGGTGAGCGATAGCGGACCCGGAATTCCTTCTAATATTCAGGAACACATTTTCGATCCGTTTTGGCAAAGCGAATCGGGAAACAAAAAAGGAGGAACCGGGTTGGGCCTTGCAATAACAAAAACCCAGATCGAATTGATGGGCGGTAGCCTTAGGTTAAATTCGAAAGAGGGAGAAGGTGCCCAATTTATTGTGGAGCTCCCATTACCTCCAGTGGATAGAATTCCACTGGCTTCAGAAGAAAACCTGAAAAAGGTTTCGCATTTAGCTCCGGGTTTCAATGTCCGTGCTTTGGTGGTGGATGACGTATTTCAAAATCGAGATATGTTGATGCAAATTCTGAAGGAAGTGGGAGTCGAGGTGCATGAAGCGGAAAATGGCCAAAAAGCCCTGGATCTGGTTTATTCAACGGATCCCCCTTTTGACATCGTGTTTATGGATGCCCGGATGCCAGTCCTGAACGGAATGAAAGCCACAACGAAAATTCGTGAAAAGTTTTCTCGGAATCAACTCAAGATTGTGGCTATCACCGCTTCTGTGATCCAAAACCGCCGTCGAAGCTTTTTAATCGCCGGGGCGGATGATTTTATTTACAAGCCGTTCAGAATCAATGATATTTTCAATTGTCTAAAAAGACTCCTTAAGGTTGAGTTTGAGTATGAAAAAGAAATGGATCTTCCCGAAAAACCCGATACCGCAAATAGTTTCGATCCCTCAAAAATAAAAATCCCTGCAGAAAAGTTGAATGCATTGAAAAACGCGGTCGACCTGTACCAATTAACTGAAATAGAATCGCTACTTTCCCAAGTATCCAGCAATGATGACAATGGAAAAAATTTGGTAGAAACCCTGGAGCCTTTTTTAGAAAAATATGATTTTGCCAAAATTCAGGAAATTTTAAAAAAGGTCCCCTCCTGATTACAGCCATTACCCTCTTACTTTTATAAGGGTCTGTATCTTGTTGAATAGAGGTCAAGCAGTGTTCTCTCCGGATGCCCCATTTTGTTTCAAGGGCAACCTGATAATGAACGAACTGCCTTCGCCGGGTGCGCTGTCGACTTCAATCATTCCGGAATGGCGCTGTATGATTTTTTTGCACACCGAAAGGCCAATTCCACTGCCTTCAAAATGGGATCGACCGTGCAGGCGTTCAAAGGGTTTAAAAATACGCTCAACATGTTTGGTTTCAAAACCGATTCCGTTGTCCCGGACTCGAACTTCCAATGTCGTTTCATCCAAAACCTCACCTTCAATTCTTATCTGAGGGGGGGTATCGGGTTTATGAAATTTCAATGCGTTGCCAATCAGGTTTTGAAACAGCATATATATTTGAGACAGGTCCGCTTCAATATGCCCCAGAGGTTCGGTCTGGATACAGGCGTTTGTTCCCTTTATCCGGATTTCAAGGTCCTCCAGAACCTCCATCACCACTTTGTCCAGATCGATTTCCGAAAAGGGATTGTGCCGGACGGAAACCCGGGACAACTTTAACAGGTCTTCCAGCAAACGTTTCATCCTGATAGAAGCTTTTTGCATGCGGACTAAATAATCTTTACCCATTTCGTCCAGACGACCTTCATACTTTTTAGAAATTCTGGTGCTATAAGTAATGATCTTGCGCAAAGGTTCCTGCAAATCGTGGGAGGCGATAAATGCAAAATCCTGCAATTCCTGATTGCTTCTCTCTAAATCCCTGGCAGACAGTTTCAATTGTTCTTCGGTTTGCTGGCGCACCTGGACTTCTCGTTCCAATTCCTCGGTACGTTCCTTGACCCGTTGGTCCAGTTCATTTTTAGCCTCCGAAATGGCGTGGTCTCTGGCCTGGATTTGGTTCAGCATTTCATTAAACTGATCGATCAACGAGCCCAGCTCATCCTCGCTGGTTTTGGTTGCCCGCAGAGAATAATTTTTTTGCTCCGTCACCTTATTGGCCGTTTGGGCTAAATTTAAAATCGGTTGCGATATCATTTTATGCAGTCTGGACGCAAGCAGGAAGGCTACCACCAGAGAACCGGCCAATACGAGAATCATGATAATGCCATAAAACTGAATATGCTTTTTCAAAGTCTTCAAATTGGTTTTGATATAAAGGCTTCCAATACGTTCTGTGCCCAACATGACCGGACTGAACATATTGTAATAACCGTTCTTTATGAATACCCCATCCGGAAGGGGTTTGAAGGGAACGGTCAGGGAATTCGACATACCCCTTTTGTAGCTGGCAAACAATCGGCCATCGGCGGAATAGAGGGCGGCTATTTCAATCCGTGGGTCCACTCGGAGAGAATCCAGAATCTCCCTCCCCGCTTGCCGATCATTGAATTCCAGAGATGCGGTGCTGTTGATTCCTATAATCCGGGAAAGCCCCGATATTTCCCTCGCCTCGGATGCTTTAAAAGTGGTGAACTCATAAACTGTGAACGCACTCATTGCCAATAAAAGAGCCGTGCCACAGGTGATCAGAATGATCGAGTGGAGCTTTTGAATTATGGATGTATTTTGAAAAAGTTTCATGACTTTTCCAGATCCCTGGTTTAAGGGGCTATCGATTTTCTGGCCAAACGCAATAACTTGGAACTGATCCTGATATCCAAACGTCTCGCGGCCTGATTGTTAATGGTGAACCTTATTTTTTCTTTCCTTACGAAGAACCGGATCATACCCTTCAATTCACTAAATTCTCCGGATTCTCCAATTGTTAACGTGGGAAGTTTATTATAAGCGCCCAACACCTTTGCAATGTCTTCCCGATTCGACCCTCCTATGTAAAGGATATGAAAATATTGCACCGGTTTTGGAAGATCGACTTTTCGTACTTCAAATTTTCTGCCCTGGACTGTTTTGTGCTTCAGCAATTGCAAGGATTCAAAAATCGGCCCATCCCCATAGACGCCAATTCGGTAAGGCGAGCTTGGATTTTTGAACGCGGAATCCGGCCAACTCACAAAATTAACGAATTTGTAGATGAATGCCGCTTTTAATCTGTATTCAATAGCGGGTCTGGTTTCGGCCTGGCTCATGAACAGAAATAAAAGAAAAAAACTCCCCAAAACGAAAATATATTTTTTAATGCTTATTCGAGACAATAAACGGCTCAATGAATTGGTTATTCAAAAGGACAATAATTTTTTCCGCCCTATTATACCGGACATCAAAAAAGTGGGGTTTACAATTTAAGGTTCTGGCCGCTATTTCTTTAACCCATCTCCGGTACGGATCAATGCCATTAAGTAATAAATAAATTAAAAAATCACCCTCTTCCCTGGAGGGAGAGGGCCGGGGCGAGGCCGTGCAAAGCCCGGCATTTCTTCATAAATATTTTAAGGAGGGTCAGGGGATTTGAGGACGGAGGCCAACCAGACAGTGTACTTTTTTGTAAATTTAAACGGCCTTATTAATCTTTCTTATTGTTAATCATTTGAAATATGCCGAATAACGATTCAAGCATACAAAGAGTTCACCCACTCTCCATACCCATTGAATAATTGAGTCGGGAAGATTTCTCCACTGCCTATCATTTTTTCTTTGGCCTGCGACCAACGGGGATGCGGGATTTTAGGGTTCACGTTTGCGAGAAAATCGTATTCCAGTCCTTGAACGGTGTTCCAGAATGTGGCGGGACGATAATCCAGCAACTCAATTTTTACAATCGATTTGATGCTCTTGAATCCATATTTCCAGGGTACCGCCAAACGGATGGGGGCTCCGTGTTGCCTCGGCAAGGGGTGGCCATAGATTCCTGTAGCCAAAAAGGTTAAGTCGTTTTGGGCTTCTTTTAATGTAAGGCCTTCCGCGTAGGGCCATGGGTTCCAGAAGGCCAATTGGCCCTGGGCTGTGAACGGTTTGTAAAAGGAGGTGAAGCGAACATGGGTGGCTTTGGACAGAGGCTGAACCTGCTCCAGCAATTTCTTCAAAGGAAATCCGGTCCAGGGTACCGCCATCGCCCAGGCCTCCACACACCGCAACCGATACAAACGCTCTTCCAACGGCATGGTTTTTAAAAGCTGGTCGATGTCGAAGGTCCGGGGGTTTTGAACATGGCCGGATACTTCAAGGGTCCAGGGCCGGGTTTTCAAAGCCCGGGCATGAACTTCCACATCCTTCTTGATGTCAGTAAATTCATAAAAGTTATTGAACCGGGCCGCGATTGCCTCCGCCGTCAGTCTCCGGTCCAGAGTAAAACGTGGATTTCTTTTGGCAGGATATACCGCTTTTTCAGCCGGGGACAAAGGATCTTCGGATACACGGTTGCCTGCCCCCGAATTGGGAGAGCACCCCACGGTATGAGTTATTGCGTAAAGCCCAAGAACACCCATCCCTTTTAGAACGGATCGGCGGTTCATATAAACCGATTCGGGCGTTACATCCCGGTCAACAATTTCCCAGGGCTTCGGAATTTTAATCAAACCCATGACCATTGGATCCTTGAAAAGGGGCTGATACGCCCCTGGTCTTGAAAAACAGGACTATGTCATAATCCAGTCGGACATACCCGAAAGATAGGGTTTGGATCCCTCACTGATGGGAACGGCGATAATCTCGGGAACATTATAGCTGTGGTTTTTGGTGATCCACTGTTCGATAACCTCAAACCGGCTTTTTCTCGTTTTGATTATCAACAAATGTTCTTCTTCCTCCTTGATCATCCCTTCCCAATAATACGTAGACTTGACAGACGGTACAGTGGTCACACAAAAGGCATGCTGGTTTTCGACAAGTCCGATTGCCAAATCATCAGCTTCCTGTTTCGAACCAGCAGTGGTGTAAACGATGATAAACTCCTCCATCACCTTTTCTCCTTATGAAAATTTTTAAATTACAAATTTGATCAAGTAAAATCCCAGAAACAGCAAGATGAAAAAGACAATGCTGAACAGGCCAAAGTATTTCTCTATGAGTTCCTTTACGGGTGGCCCAAATTTATACACGAAGAAAGCCACGAGAAAAAATCGCGCCGACCGGCTGAGCGCCGAGGCAAAAATAAATACAGGCAAGTTGACTTTAAATGCGCCAGCGGCAATGGTGAACACTTTATAGGGTAACGGGGTGAACCCTGCCGCGGCCACAGCCCAAGCCTGATATTCGTTAAACAGTCCGCCTATTTTATCAAACTTTTCCTGGAAGTGATAAAACTCTACGATCCGATTGCCCAGAATATCCATAAAACTGTAGCCAATGAAATAACCCAAAATGCCTCCCAGCACGGAGGCAATGGAACAGTAAAAGGCAAAGCTGTACCAACGTTTGGGAACGGCCACCACCATAGCGATTAATAATACATCGGGAGGTATCGGGAAAAAAGAGGATTCGGCAAAAGAGATCAGGACCAATGCAGGGACCGCGTACGGCGTTGACGCCCAGTGCAATACCCAATCGTAAAGTTTTCTCAGCATGACAGCCTTTCTGGTTGGTTAAATGTTCTGGTAAGAATTAAAGCAGGTTAACAGGATCGACATCGATACTCAGTTTGACGTTTTTTCGAAACCGGTTTTTATCTTCCTTTATAGCGCTTGATTGGCTTAAAAACAATTGCAGTTCTTTACTAATCTTAGAGCGCAAAATCAAGTGCCATCGATACTTGTTTTTGATCCTGTACAAGGCGGCGCGCGACGGACCCAGAAATTCCAGGTTTTGGCGCTGACGGATTTCGGGGATCAATGCTTTTTTCAGGTCGAGCGCAAAACTTTCCCCCTGGCGTTCCTGGGCGCACTCCATGTGTACCACGGCAATACGTGTAAAGGGAGGAAAATTCAACCGCTTGCGAAATTGCAATTCCTTCGAATAAAATCCTTCGTAATCATGCTCCCGAACGAAATGAAATACGTAGTGCTCCGGATTGTAGGTTTGAATGACCACCTCTCCAGGCGTCTCTCCACGTCCGGCGCGCCCGGCCACCTGGGTCAACAACTGGAAAGACCGCTCACAGGATCGAAAATCCGGAATGTTCAATGACAAGTCCGCATGCACCACGCCCACCAGCGTCACCTTGGGAAAGTCGTGGCCTTTGGTAATCATCTGTGTGCCGATGAGGATATCGATTTGGCCTTTGTGCATGCGCGAAAACATGGTTTCAAATGCGGCCAGATTGCGTGTGGTGTCGCGGTCGAGCCGAACCACGCTGGCTTCAGGAAACCGTTGCCGGACTTCTTCTTCCAGTTTCTGCGTCCCGAACCCCTGAAAGCGGATCACTTCGCCCTGGCATTCGGCACAGGTTCCGGGAATCCCTGTCTGGTAATCGCAGTAATGGCAGATCAATATTTCTTCGCTTCGATGAAACGTTAAGGTAACGCTACATCGGATGCAGTGAAACACAAAACCGCATTCCCTGCAAAACACATAATTGGCTGTGCCGCGCCGATTTAAAAATAAGAACACCTGCTCCTTGCGTTGCAGTCGGTGGCGAATGGCATTGCTGAGATAAGAGGAAAGAATACTGAAGTTTTTTTTCTCCAGCTTCTCTTTTCTCATATCGACGGTTTGAATGATCGGGAGTAAACGTTCCCTCACGCGCTCGGTCAAAGTGAGGTAACAGTATTTGCCCGTTTCGGCGTTATTTCTGGATTCAAGAGACGGCGTTGCGGTGCCCAGCAACACTACGGCGTTTTGTACCCTGGCCCGCACAATGGCGGTATCGCGCGCATGGTAGCGCGGTGTGGAATCCTGTTTGTAGGATGTGTCGTGTTCTTCGTCGATAACGATCAGGCCGATATTTTTAAATGGAGCGAACACAGACGACCGTGCGCCCACCACAATCGACACGCGTTGATCGCGAATCTTTTCCCATTCGCGAAACCGCTGGGCGTTGGACAAGCCGCTATGAAACACGGCCACTCTGGGACCAAATCGTTGTTTGAACCGTTCTGCCGTTTGCGGCGTGAGAGAAATTTCCGGCACCATCATAATCGCCGACCGGCCCTGCTCCAGAACATGTTGAATACAACGCAAGTACACCTCGGTCTTGCCGCTACCGGTAACGCCGTGCAACAGAAAGGTTTCGAACTGGTTTTTATCTACAGAGGCACAAATGGATTTATACACCCGCGCCTGCTCGGAGGTCAATTTCAAATCAACGGGTTCGACGGCATAATTTTCGAAAGGAACTTCTTCCAGATGCTCAGGCTCTCTGGTTTTCTCCAGTTTTTGGACCAAGCCTTTTTTAATGAGTTGTTGAAGCGTCTGTGAACTGGAAGGAAACTTCTGCTTCAAATCGGAAAGTTTTCTGTCCTGCGCGGATACCCACTGAAACATTTCCTTTTGTTTCGGGCTCCGCTTTAACGGGTCGTTGTCTTTGGAGAAACCATAGGGAAGTGCCTGAACCCAGGTCTCCGATTTCTTCTT
The DNA here is from genome assembly GCA_024648695.1 of Nitrospina sp. Taxonomy (GTDB): domain Bacteria; phylum Nitrospinota; class Nitrospinia; order Nitrospinales; family JACRGP01; genus JACAVV01. The sequence continues at coordinate 47,464 of JACAVV010000020.1, read as the reverse complement.
ACGCGTGCTGGCCGACAATTTGAACTCTTCTTCAATCAGGCCATCCGATTTGAGTTTATTGATAAGCGATAGCTTCGGAGCTTCCTGCATCTGCCGTTCCAACTGTTTCAACGACATGTTTTTCCTGCTGGACAAAGCCTGCAACAGCGACCACGACAAAGAATGGAGTTCCAGGTTTTCCAGCGCCTGCTTTCCCTTTTCGGTGAGTGTGAGAGTTTGCACACCTTTTTCATCGAAGCCCGCAGGCAGTGCCGCCTTGATCGCTTCGCCCCAGGACGCTTGATAATACTCTGAAATCCATTTGGTGAGTGTTAAAATTTCCTTTGATATCAAAGGATGAGTATCAAGAACCTCCTGAATCGGTTTGATGGAAATTCCTTTGGGATAATGTGCCGTGGTGCCGATCACATACCCGGTCATGCGGCGCCTGCCAAACGAAACGAACACGCGCACCCCCACCAGCACTTCACCCACCATAGACGGTGGAATTTCGTAAGTGAACGCTTCCTTGAGAGGAAGGTTGAATACCACCTGAGCAAATAGTTTGTCGGGTTTATCTTTCAAGGCAGAACCAGAAACCATGGGCGTTTGAATATCTTAACCCGGTTAATTTAGTTTGATAATAATTTCATTTTTCTGAATTTAAAACGGTGTTACCCCGCACCAGGACTCTTTAACATAAGCGCAGGTGCAAATGTCGGATCATTTGACAACGCTTTATCAACCGCCTGCCGCCCTTCTTCCACTTGCCCCAACTGAAAAAGCGTCACCGCAAGAAAGGTCCACATCTTCGGAGACCGCGAATTTTCTTTCACCAGTGTTTTTAAATGAGGAAGAGCCTGCTGAAATTTTTTGCGCTTCATGTAGTCCCTTGCAATGAAATACCGGGCCGTTCGCACCATATTCTCCACCACCGGGTTGTCCCTCGCCGAATCATCAACGCGATCCAGAAAATGAAGCGCCAGTTTCCATTCCCCCTTGGCAAAATGGAACTGTCCCTTGTTGTAATAAAATATCGGTTGGTTGCGATCCATACCGTAGGCACGCGTTAAATAGCGATCGGCAATTTCAAAATCGCCCCGGTTCGCATGCACGGCGGCAATATTATTGTAGTCGACTGCCCGAATGCGTTCTGTTCCCTCGATGTCTGCAAAGGCAAACCAGGATACACTCATCGTTACAAGAAGGACTATTGCATTGCGAAAGTTTTTTTCGCGCAGGTATCGTACCCATTCGCTCAACGCGAAACTTGCGAAGAGTATATAAAAAGGCGCCGCTGGTATCCGGTAGCGCGACTCGTTCAAAAACAAAATCACCGAAAAGGTCATGGCGAACGCGAAACAGGTGAGCAGAAAAATGTCCTTCCGCCGTTTGATGGCCAATACCAGGCCTGCCAGAGCCAGACCGGATATCACTGCAAAATGGTTGTTCAGCCATCCCAGACAGCTTGCATACTGGCGGTATAAATATACGGAAATGTTTGAAGGCGCTTCGTTATCGTTGAAGAAGAAAAACACTTTCCTCAGGTAAAGCAAAGTGTAGTCTAGGGGATGCACAAACACTTCCTTTATCAAAAAACCCAAAGTCGACCCATAACTCAAACCATGCTCTTCCTGAAACCGGTCCGTCAAATCAGAATTGAATCCTACGCCCGAATACCCGGTCAGGTTGCCCGAGATGAAAGTGTGTGGTCCGCTGGCATCGAACAGCACGAATTTGCCATGAACGATATAACATTGCACAAGTATGGGAACGAACGAAAGGCCCAATACCCCCGCAAACCAGACCCACGCTTTTGCCGGAGCCTGACCCTGCCAGTGCGGAAAAACGTATTTGTACAAATAAAAACACACAAAAGGCAGGCACAGCAGGGTGTTGGGCCGACCCTGAAAAAAAATGGACAAGGCAAGCGTGGCCCAGATCAAGGCCGACAAGGAGGGGGCCGCACGCAAACGCATCAGCAAGTAAAAAGAAACGATGCCCCAGAACGCGATGAAGGCGGCACGCAGTACAATGCCTTCGTAAATGATCTCGGTGGTGAAGGTGGCAAACCCTAAAAACGCAAACACTCCCGCACGCCAGTCAAACAGGTCACGGGCGATGAGATACATGATCACCGACGCCACACTGCCCATGATGAATTGAATCATGTAGACCGCAAAAAAATCGCGTCCGAAAAGCGCGTACAGCGTTCCCAGAAAATATTTGTAAAGGGGAGCGTAATTATTGTTGGGAGCGTCGGCAAGCCAATCGCCGTTCGCGAAGTTCATGGCCCCGACATCGAAGTTGTAATGGTCGAAGGCGGGATTGATCTGGTCGAAGTAGGGGCTTTTCGAAAACTCGATCATGTAAATCAAGCGAATCACCAAAGCTACTGCGAACAAAACAAACAGGAACAACGGCGACCGGGTGAAGGCCCTGGAGTCCATAACGGGATTAAGGCCGTATTCGCGCAAATCGATACTTCAACAAAACACGAATCGCGGTGAAGCCGTCGCGCCAATGAATCTTCTTACCCTCTTCCCAGGACCGCGGCCGATACGAAATAGGCGTCTCATGGATCGGAATTTTCCGCCGCAAAATTTTAGCCGTCACTTCCGGACAAAATTCGAATCCCTGGCTCTCCAGTTTCAGATCCTTTAGTAAAGACGTGCGAAACACTTTGTAGCCGGTAGGCTCGTCGGTCAGTTGTGTTTTGTAAAGGAACCCGGTCACCCAACTCAAAATGCGTCCGCCCCAGTAAAACGCGAACGACGATTTCGGATTGTCCTGCAAATTGCGCGACCCATACACCACTTGCACCTCATCGTCTTCGAAAGGTTTCAGCAAGCTGGGGTACTCCATTGGATCGTATTCCAGGTCGGCGTCCTGAATGATTGTCAGGTCGCCCTGTGCCGCTGTGAGCCCTGTGATCACCGCCGCACCCTTGCCGCGGTTGGTCTCATGATGCAGTACCTGAAAGTCACCATTCGCCTGCCCCTTCAAGCGGTTGAGGATTTCCCGCGTGCCGTCTGAAGAACCGTCGTTGACGAGAATCAGTTCTTTATCGACACCCGTCGCTTGCACCTTTTGCACCAGCGTTTCCAGAGTGGCTTCTTCGTTATAAACAGGAATGATGACAGAAAGTTTCATGTAAGTAAGGATGGAAAATCAGGCTAGTGATGTAAATCAAAAGTCCGGGAGATTATAAAGGACTTAGTAAAAGAGGACAATTTAAAAAATGTTGAAAGGCATTTGGAACGACCTGCTAACAGTTGAAGAGAAATACCTCACCAGAGAATCTCTGGTTTCATTTTGCCCGCAATGGAAGTTCTAAAGTAAGCACGTTAAACCTCCAACAGGGGCCAGGCCACCACATCGACTTTTTCTGCAAACAGGCATAGGGGCGGATCGGACAGCAATTCGATTGCTAACCCGTTCACCATCGAATTGAATTCAAGCTCCGCTTCCGCATTCTGCAAAGGCCAGGGTGCATGATGAATATCTCCCCGATACACCCGTCCCGCAGGATTGGCAGAATACAAACAATAGCGCTCGGTCAGCCAGTAATCCAGATTTCCTGGAGCAGACCCATACACCTCGCCCACCGGTCGATACCTGGCTTTAAGCACAGCCAATGGGGCACCCCGATGCGTCCGCTCACTGCGGTAAACGATTGAACCGTCTACCCGCCTACACTTCATCCGTGCATTGAAATAGGGCAAATGAAAAGTCTTGCGCGCGACCCACACTGCCAGGGGATTGCCTGCATCCAGACTGAAAAACCAGACCCCCGGCTTGCCGTCGTGTACCACATAGGTGCGCACATTCAATTCCGGAAAACACGACACCCAGGGCAGTTCCGGCACCCAGCGCGGCGTCACCCCAGTCATTATAAATGGCACTACACCAATCCAGGCTTGTCCATCAAACGTGTCGATTTCAAGTTTCTCAGGTATCAACGGACGCAATACTTCCGGGTCGATTCGCCAGTGCATAAACAATACAGATTCCCAGGCCATTCGCATCACCCAGGTGGAATCAGGGATGGCATAGGGGCGGTGAGATGTGGAGTGGAGCATCAAAGTAAAACCTCAAAATCGCCAAAAAATTATTTTCCCTTCGGGCGGAAAGTACCACAGGAAAATAAGAAAATCCGTGAAGGTAATATTATCAAATACCCAAAATAGATTCCTTAAAACTTTTTGCCAGAAAGAATATGTGAAGGAGCCATAAAATGGGAAAGGTGCTCAGTTAATCATTGTATATAGATGCACTACTCCCAAAAATGCGAACCAAAAGAAGACTGCCCAGTCTCCTCGCCTTTTGCCCAGATAGAATTGACATGCGGCGCGGAGGAACCACCAGAGGGCAATCCAGGTACAAATGATTGGGGCCATCGGTGTGCTGATCCATTTTGTTACGTATAGATCGACAATCCCAACTGTCAGAATCACGAAACTGACGCAATGGTTCATCACCCAGGCGATGCCGTAAAGATCGGAGCGTTGAGTGCGGTAGGTGAAGGATCCGATACGAAAGGGTTTGATCGGAGGGCCTTCCTCAGGGATGGCGTTGCGGAAATCGAGCAGGATAGGCATGAAGAAATGGGTGATTCCTAATACGACCGAAAAAGCTCCCATTAAATAGAATGCCCAGAGCAGGTTCATTGTGTTTTCCTTTTTGTTTGTCAGGATTTATAGAATTCTTAAAGTTAGGTCTTCGGCCTTATTTACCCCTCCCCCACACCTTAACCCTCTCCCCCAGTGGAGAGGGTGTGCTTTTTTCGTAGCTGGTATTTTTTATGGTTTCTGTAAAGTTTACAGACTAACAACTTTTGTTCTTTTTTTGCTAGACTAACGGGCTTTACTATTGGGAGTCAACTGGACTTTTAAAGAGAGAACATGCATATTTTTTTACATTTTCTCATTCCGGCGATTGTTGTCGGTTTGTTTTTTCGCCGGGACTGGCAATGGGCGTATTTCCTGTTGATGGCCACGATGCTTGTGGACGTGGATCACCTGCTGGCGGATCCTGTGTATGACCCGAATCGGTGCAGTATCGGCTTTCATCCTTTGCACGGTTTTTTTCTTATCGCCGTTTATCTGTCTTTGACTTTTTTTAAAAAGGTGAGGCTTGTTGGCATTGGACTGGTGATCCATATGGTTCTGGATTCCATCGACTGCCAGATGACGAATGGGGTTTGGTATGTTTAGTGGTGCGAAATAATGGCAAGAGACGTCCGCTTTTTTGAAAGTCAGAGTCGAGCCTCAAGGCAAGTCTATCGGGAAGAAGATATGCAAAAGCCCTGTGCCGGCCCGTTGCAGGGCCAGGGATAATAAGTTTGCCCGGTTGGGCTTTTTTTAAAATATCCGCTTCAGGAATCAGCGGGATCGAAATGATCGGGCCGAAGCACGCAGGCATCAAGAACAAAAAGACTGCCGGAGTGGCGTTCCAGAAAGGGTTTGAGTCCGGAAAGAATCGGGTCGAGTTTTTCTTCGGGAACAACGGTCAGGACCATTTGCAGGCTACTGGTGTCATTGAACATCATGTGCCCTTCATGGAAACCGCCATGACCTTTTCCGGAAATACTGCTAAAGATTGTGTAACCGCTGGCCTTGATCCGGTCCAGAACGTCCGTCACAAAACGAAGGTGCTCTCCTTCGATTATGATTTTAACTTCTTTCATGGGGTGAAGTTTCACACTGCTCATTTGGTCTCAATCCTTCTCAATAAGTTAGTTTTGTTTTATGAGTTGCCAGTCTTTCGGTGCTTGAAAGAGATAAAATTCCATATCTTCGGGATTTAAACCGACAATATTTATCCATTGGTTTCCTGTTAATTTCTGAAGTATATCATGGGCCGCGACGATATTTGCAATTCTATCCAGCGGAGCCTCAATGATGGTGAACAATCGCATGGGTTCATGGTAAGGCTTGTCGCCATCCAGAACGGTTTGTACGGGAAGCCCCACACACAGGTCGCTCTCGGTTCCATACATGACGCCTACACGGCTGGCCACATTGTGATACACCTTACTGCCGCTTCCATAAACCTCGGGATCCACGGTAGAAAAATAATGTTCCATGTTGATCCAGTTACCCACGATCATTGGCGCGGTCATGATTATTTCCAGATATTTCCCTGTGGGATCCTGGGCGTAATCATAAGAATGCAAAAAGGTCCGGCCCTCCAGGTTGATACCCTGGGTCAAAAGGCGACGCCCAACGATGAAGGCGGTATGCTTGGACAAGCCCCATTCCGGTCGGACCTGCGACCAGTCCATGCTTCGTTCTTTGGCGCGCGGCAGGGCTAAATCATCTTTCTTCAAGGGGGATTCATCGGGAAACCGGGCGAGCCGTTCGCGGCTGTTTTTTTCACCGGCCTCAAGAAGGTCCCGTTGCAAGCGGTTTAAATCCTTGCGATGCGTGGCAGGGACATCTTCAAGATCGTAAAGTTCCACTTCATCCGTTGTGGTGTCATGCTGGCCGGGAAGAAAATGCGTATCCGGCGGAATCTGGAGTCCGCGGCATACCAGCATTTGGCGAACCTCCGGTTTGTTGGCCATGACGGCTAGTGCACGGGCATTGGAGATTCCATGATTCCCGCCACAAGCGCCGCAATCAAGAGCAGATTCATAGGGATTGTTGTCTGAGGTACTTCCATGCGCACAAAAGAGGACCAGTCGGGCAAATGTTTTTGTGAACCCTAAAATCCTGAGCGCCGTTTCCACAAAATGGGCCTGCTCGGATACGGTAAACCCGGTTTGCGTCACTTGAGTGATCCGGCGGTCCACATCCCGTTCGGTGATATTGAATTCCTTTCTGAGCGCAACAATAAACGCTTGCAAGTCGGACTCATTCCACTGTAGAAGTCGATACAGTTCCTCATCCTCCTGGCTATCGGAAGAAACCTTTTCCAGCGCCAGTTTCCGCAATCGTTCCACCTGGTCATGAGGCACCGTGGCCCCATGCTGGCCGTATTTTTCAATGAACAGGCGGTAAATGATTTCACGGTGTTTGGTAGCCACCATTTGATGCGCCTCTTCCCGGTCGATTTTATCCACGGTCAGAGTGGTTTTAATGGGAATGGCCAAACTCTTCTTAATCCAGGAAACGGTTTTGTCATACCATTTGGGTCGCAGGGTCTGACCAAACAGGCGGAACCCGAAGAACCAGCCTATGGCTTCGACCATGATATACGGAGTGATCACGTTTTCTTTCAAGTCGTGAAGCAGAGTATGGCCCGTTTTGGCCAGTTGATGACCTTCCAGAAATTTCTCAGCCGCCCTGGCCTGATAGGCGCGTGGAATTTCTTTCACCACGTGTTTGGGTTTTAAAAGGACTGGACACTGATCGGTTTGCTGTTCGCTGGTAAAGCCCTGGTAGCATAAGGGAATGCCAAAAAACCCGGCGAAGCCAAAGGTTTCGTTGCCACCAATTTCTTCGAGATGCCTTCGGAAGCTTTCCGAACGCACATCGATGCAAAACAGGGATTGCGACAGAGGCCGCGATTCTTGCGGCTCTTCTTCAGATTCATCGTTTTTTGCCAGCTTTTCTATGTTTGTTGAAAACCGCGTCACGAAATTCCTGATAAAACTAGATTCGAAAGTCTTGAGCCACAGGGGCCCGTGCTGTGACTCCGGAAACTGCCCTATCCAGTCAAGCAAGGTCTCCAGTGTTTCATCCGAACTGTTCTGAGCATCCTTTAATGAAATATTCAACGATTTCAACAGATGTAAAACCGTCAAGGTTTTACAATCGGCCTCTTGTTGCAGGCGAATCTGTTTCCAATTGGAAACGGTTGTTGAATCGCATTGATCGAGGGCATCGATATTCAGAGGATTGGTAAGGAACAAAGATGGATCTATTGAGTCAGCAACTTCATCCGGCAATCCAAGTGTATGAAATTCCTTGTAGAGACCATACCCAACGGGATGATCTTTCAGGAAATCTTGTATGGCCACATAGGTGCCGGGAATACCGAGGTTATCGCGGCAGGCAATCGCCACAAACTCACGTTCATAAAAAAGCCGGACAGCCATGTATTTGATAAGGTCCATGGGAAAAGCGTTTTGCCACTCATAGTCCATTTGCTCCGACCGCCATTTGATGAATCCGGTCCATCCGGACATATCGGCAAAATGCAAAGAGAAATAGTCAATCCACAAATTCTTGGGAAGGTGCAGTATGTCCAGACTTTCCAGAATCGCGTCTTCAGGCCGGTCCGGCAATTTCCGGACTTTTGCTTTCCAATCCTTGATTCCCAAAATGGAACCGGCGGCATCCTCCAGCACCAGATTTTTCCAACCGCCATAAAACGTTTTCTTACGTAAAGGCATTGCCCAGGGAGCGTGTCCCTCATCGAGAAAGCCGGCACACCATTTGATGATTTGACCGTTGATTTGATCCTGCACTCGAGTCCCAAGAGATTGATCGCACCATTTTCCCAGAGTGTATTGAGTCGCCAGGTCATCTTTCTCCCGGTTGGCATGGGCGACCAGAAATTCCTTTGGTGTTCTTATATTTAATAAATCTTTAATTTTTTCGCGAAGATCCCGGACTTCAGCTTTATTGAGAGAAGGTTGCAAAAGCGCCGAACTCACATCGGGCGCGACGGTTTCGGTGCCATGAATGAGGATGGTTTTCAGGATTTCCTGATGAGGGAGTTTACGACCGCCGATAGTGACCGCAGAATCCTGTGCGATTTCTTTTAATGCTTCGTCGACGGCCTCTTCGGTAATCCGGCCCTGCCTGAAATAATTCCGGTACTCTGCATTGGGAAGGTAACCACGGCCTCCAAAAAACCGGTTCGCTTCGTTTATGGCTTTTTCAAACGGCAAATGCTCCAGACCATGAAGCGGGTTGTGATGAATAAACGTTTTCATCGGCCAGAAATGCGAGATCGGTTCACCCGCAAGATTCACCAAGGACCGTAATTCTATGCGTTGCGACTCATTGGACGCTGAAATTTCTTTTTCCTCAAGCACAGGCATGGCTTTAACTCGTTGGCCTCCTGAAAGAGTTTAACAATCGGTGTCTAGTAGACCAGTCCACTATAGGTGGCCCCCAGCAACAGGGCGGTAACGGCGACACATTCTGCCGGGCGCAGGTCCGTATAAGTGACATCAGAACGGGCCGTTCCATAGGCTGTCTGATGAAGCATATTTGAAAAATACCATCCGCCCGCCAACCAGACTACCAGGATAATAAACAAGGTCATTAAAATCGGAATATCTTTACTAAAAACGCTCGGCATTGAATTCAGTCCCGGTATGGCGGGAAATACCGGAAGGACCATAGCGAAACTCACAAGAAAAATCATGACTGTACCAAAGCGGGGCATCGGTGAAGCAAGGCCGGGAAGTTTTCCAATGATTTGCCAGCCATAACGTTGTCGAATGAACGAAAACGCGAGACACAGTCCGCCCATCACCAGGGCCAGGGTCACACCAAAAGACATTCCCCATTGGGTGAAATCCGGAAAAGGTTCCAGCAGACCCCAAATCAATGCAACATGCGCAATGACAGCAGAGCCTATGAACAAATTCCATCTTTGTTGTCCGAGACACACTAACGAAGCGTAACCAGCGCTTATGAAAGCCAGCAGGCGCAAGATGAACAACATTCCAGCCGGAATCGAGTCGTGTATCAGATGCAATTCATCAATACCCACAGCCAACCACACAATGATCCAAAAACTGGTAAGGCTTCCTTTGGCATTTTTAATGATACATAAAAAAGGCTGGTGGAGGGGAATCAGCGGCAAGAAAATCACCGTTATGAAAATACCCATCATCGCCTGCAGGGTGGTTCCACTGAACCCGGAAACTAATGAGCAAAGAATGGTCAGTGCGATTTGGCCAAGGGCCAGATTCGTTCGAACTGCGCCTGGATCGTCTCGATAGATGGATTTTCCTGCAAATACCAGAAGACCAATCAGAAACACCTTGCTCATTATCCCCGTCAGCGTTAAAAATCCCAATGCCAATCCCAGAACAATCATAGCGGTGGAACAAATAAAGGTGCTATCTTCCGTTTCGTTCTGGCTCAGCAAGACACAAAAGCCTGCAAGGACAACGGCTTCTTCCAAAATCACGATGGTGGGATCTGCAGATTTAACCACAAGCAAACCCATGCCAATAGCACCCAGCACCATCATGCCGGTATAACGAAGCATCGAAAAGGAGCCAGCTTGGATTCTCCAAACCATTCCAAGAAGAAGAGGTCCCAGAGCAAAAATTAAAAATAGAATACTTTCAAAGTTCATCAGGCTTATCCGTCGAGTTTCAAAAACGAAGGGCTACTTTTTGGGCCCATCGCATCATGCATTCGCTCCAACGAAGGTAAATAATATCTACGTAACATCGATTGATCAAAAGGATGTACAGTTTATTTCGAATGGGCAGAAGCCAGTCCCTGGTAAAGATTCTCTGGCCCTTGGCGTTGGTGTAAAGCACCACCCAGCCAAAAATAATGAACAGGGTCGCCAGGAGAACCAGCATATCAAAAACCTGTGGATTGAGCGCCGCGGCCATGAAAAACTCATCCGCCAACCCCGGTTCGGGATACAGAAAATGGGTGAACTCTTCTGCCGCCCACAGATAGATAAATCCGATTAAAAACAAAGCGGCAATCATGGCACCCGCCACTTTCCAGGAGGCCACCGCATGAAGCCGAAACAGACTAAACATAGCCTGAGAAGCCGTGACCCAGGCGAAAAACAGAAAAATAACCGCGCCATGAGCATCTTCCAGTGGAACGTCCAGCACACCGTGGGCCACCATTAGAATAATCAACGGCATGATGAGCGTGAGGACGAGACCCGTGATCCAGGTTAATTGCGGTGGAAAAATCACTTTTTCGTGTCCTGAGGATTCGGGAAACTTGGGTTCTTCACGGGAATCATGGATACCTTGTCCTGCGCTCAAAAACAGGGATGCCTTAAAAAGACCGTGAGCAATCAAATGAAAAATCGCCAGCGCAAAGCCTCCTAACCCACATTCCATAATCATGTAGCCCATTTGGCCCATTGTGGAAAACCCCAGGGTCTTCTTGATATCGTTTTGCACAAGCATGATAGAAGCGCCAAGCACTACCGTAATGACGCCAATCACAAAAGCTATATGAAGTGTCGAAGGTGAAAGGGCGTAAAACGGGGCCAATCGATTCATTAAAAATCCGCCGGCATTGACGATCCCCGCGTGCATGAGAGCCGACACGGGAGTGGGGGAATCCATCGTGTCAGGCAACCACACGTGTAAGGGGAATTGGGAGGATTTGGCCATCGCCCCCACAAAAATTAAAACGCTGATCAAGGAAACGGCACTGATCTCCAACCCGTTGCCCGGCAACAGCGAAACCATTTGCGGTTGTTGCGAAGCCACTTTGAAAAGTTCCGTAAACTCCAGCGTACCGAAATATTTATAAGTCAGGAAGATTCCAAGGAGAAAGGAAACATCCCCGACTCGGTGAACGATAAATGTTTTAAACGCATTCCTGCAAGCGTCACGATGCGGAAAATTGAACACCAGAAGAAGGTAGAGAGCCCAACTCAATAACTGCCAGAATATAAACAGCATGAACAGGTTGGGACTGGAGACCAGGGCAAGAATCACAAAGGTAATAAAACTTAACAGCGCGAAAAATCGGGCGTAGCCCGCATCACCTTCCAGATAGCGGGCGGAATACACATGGATTACCAGGCTGACACTTGTGATCAACATCATCATGACAGCAGTGAGCCGATCCACCAATATGCCAAATTTGAAGATGGCGGTATTGTCCGTATCTACCGGCCACCACATGATATGAATGGGACCATCAGTGCTCACATGGTAGAGCGTCAAGGCCGAAAACAGACACGAAATCGATATCGCAGTGATCCCGAGCTTTGCAACACGAGAATCCAGTGGCTTTCCAAAAACCCAAATGAGAATTGAAGCGAAAAGGGGAATCAGAATAATGAGAAATGGAATGGTCATGACTTAGAAAGTATGGTTCCCTGATTCTGGCATTGAATGAAGTCAAAGGCAATTTCAGAAACAATCATCATATCAGGAAAAAGATGAAATTCGTTAATTTTAGCTCGCAAGATTTTCATTGCAAATAAAACTAAAATATAGCTACCATTTAAATTCGTTTACAGCCTGGTTTTGTTTTGAGATGAAACTCAATAATTAAAGATTTGGAAATTTTGCGATTTATGAGTAATTTTGTATAAACAAATGCGCTTTTAAATCATAGTTCCAGCAATTTTATTGATCCAATGCTTTTTTTAGATTCCCATCCAGGGGATAAGTTTTTAAAAAATTCAGTTTCGTCAAATTCTCATTAACATAATATATATATTTTAATTTGAGTGCCGACAATCAAGAAAATGAATGGAGCCTTCACTTCGCCAAATCTTTAAACAGCCTGGCTTGGAGGTTTCTGGAACAGACCCGCCGTTCCAAAGAAGATATTGAAATGATGGTGCATGCGGCGCATGGTTCGTGTTTCCACTGGTTACAATTGGGAAAACGAGTGAACAATCAGCGAGCACTGTGGTTGTTGTCCCGCGTTTATAGCGTGGCCCAGGAGCCCCGGCAATCATTAAAATTCGCCGGGCAGTGCCTGGAATTGACCTTGAAATACCCCAGGGAGATGGAAGATTTTGACATAGCCTACGCCTATGAAGCGCAGGCGCGCGCCAGTTATTTGAACAAACGCTCAGGGGACGGCAATCGTTTTCTGGTCCTGGCAAAAGAAGCCGGGGAGAAGATCAAAAAGTCGGAAGATAAAAAACTGTTTTTTTCTGATCTGAAGTTTGAGGGATTGCTGAAGTGATTATTCCAACCCGTGTAGAGGGCAACAAGTCACCCTCTCCTTGAGGAAACCCGAATTATGGATAAATGCTGTTAAGTCAAGAAATCAACTATTAACAACCACTTTATAAATGCTGAAAATCGAATAAAAGAACTGTACAAGGTGGGCCTTTGGCCGCAATTCCCCTGATTCTCCTTGAGAGAGGGTATTTTTTTAATGTAGGATTGCAAAGTGTTTTACAGGAGTTCAAGAATGTCCGAGAATCCAAAAAATAACCAACCTCCTGAAGTTGAGACAGATAAGTCTGAAAAGGAGGAACCAGAATCCTCCGGGGCCAGGAAAGATATAAAGGATTTATTGGCGAAGTCCAGGCGTAAAGGATTATCTTCGCGTGGACAACAAAGCTTGATCAGCTTCGACATTCCCTCTAAAAAGGAGTGAATGATCCCTTATCGGGTGTACCTGAATTTTACGGTAAAACCCAACTGTTTTTCCTGGATTGCCCTGGGCATGGAAGGGAAGGGAGCGGAGTATTGAACAGCTTCCAATGCCATCCTGTTGAGGTTTTCGTCGATTGACTTCTTTTGGAGTTCCGGAGGTGTGATGGTGCCGTCTTTATTCAGGGTGAAATGGATAAGCACCTCCTGTGGAGTTTCAGAATACCCCTTGCCCCAATAGGCCATGATGATCCTTTGCACGGAACGGGCATAGATTTTGAGCGCAGTGGATGCCTTTCTATGCAGTTGTGTTCTGGCCATTTTAATATGGGCCTGATCACTCAAAAGATGCGATGAGGGTTCGATTTTGCCCTCCGGAGTTCCCGCTTTTCGAACCAGCCGCGCATTGGAAGCCGGGCGTGCGAACCAGCAGTATTCGTTGCCGGTTTCTCCACCTTCAAAATCATAATACCGGCACCGTCCGACTTTTTCACGTGTCCAGTACCAGTTCTTGCTGGAGTGGGCGAACAATGTTTTGGGTCGGTGCAGAAGGGTTTGATATTCCTTTATATCAGGAACCATCCAGTCCACATACCCACCAACCGCCTGGGCATTGGACCTGTCCGCAAATTCCATAGCTTGTTCCCAATTGAGTGGAAGGTTGCCCTTCAAAGACCTGAAATCCTCGGCCATCCACATCAGTCCCGAGCTTAAATCCAGCAAGGTGCCGTCGCCATAGACGATCCAGTCGCTGATTCTTTTACCCTTCAGGTTTTCCGGCCTGGAGATGGAGTCGTAAAGGGAGGATAAATCCAGATCCCGGGTCGTCGGATTGGGCGAGGGGATGATGCCAGGCGATGTGCTTGCAGAACCTTTTTCCAAATCGGTCTTGATTCGCCCTTTACGGATTTTCCCTTTCAGGCAAAACTGGTTGTCTGGACAAAAAGCACAAAACCCCAAATCACCGCAGACATATTTTCCGGTTTCAGAGGGACAACTGTGCCATTTTGAACAGGTGGGATCTTCCGCGGTGGCATAAACTGCATCAACGCTTACCCCAAACCCTGTCAGGAAAATAAAAAGTACCCAACCGATCCTGCCCATAACCTATCCAGTCCCTTTCAAAAAAGTTACAATTCACATTTGCGGTCAAATGGCCACGACCCGGTAAGATAACTCTTTTGCCCTTTCAGAACAAGCCTGTTCCGGCCTTGCGGGCAAGGTTTAACAGATTCCAAAAAACCCCAGGCCTTTTGAAAACAATAGCATAGACAAGGCGTGGGAGAGCTGGATAAAAATTTTAGCAACGATATCCGGTGATTTGATATCACGAAATACGATTTTTATGATAAAGTTTACTGTTATTAAATTAGCTGGAATTTGGTAGGAATGAAGCCTTGCGGGAATCGACACCGTTCAATTGACATAATCAAAAGGAGAACACGATGAAACATTCTATCGCTCCCTGGTTGACAGCCTTGCTTTTGGGCTTGGCTCTATTAACCCCTCAGGCAGTGTTTGCTGATACGGAGGCAGAATACCCGATGTGCGATAAGGAAAAGGAAAAAGATAAAATCAATCTTTGTCGTGCATTCAATCCCAAGCAAAGTGATAACAAGAACAGGTACCAAAACAAAAACCATAGCAATTATTATTGTTCTTTGATCAAAAACCGGGATTTACAAACTTATTGTTATGCTGTGGTGGGAAATAATAAGGTCCAATGCGGTTTGATTGTTGATGCGGATGTCGAAAAGGAGTGTAATTCCAAATTCTGATTTGCCTCTTTGTCATTTCCCCTCCCGCGAGTGGGAGGGGAAAAGTACAGGTTGAATACTTTTCAAGAAACCTTTTCCTGCAATTTTTTATCCAGTATCCATTGTCTCTTAAGTAAATACCTTCCTCGAGCAATCCGTGAAATAACAGTCCCTATTGGAAGCCCCTGCCTCTGGGCAATTTCATTCGGGGACATTTCTTGTATGTAATGCATTTCCATTAGTTCTTTAATCATTGGTTCTAATAAATTAAGACTTTCTGCAGTTATCCTCTTCGAAAATTCCATAGCTATTCATAAAACCTGACCTCAAACTATTTAAACAATGGGTTTGAGGTTTTTTCAATCGCTAAAGAATCACCAAGCCTGAGAAGCATTACAAATTTCAATATTCAAAATTGGCTTGGTAAACATGCCCCAGACCTCATCCTTCCTGAGAGAAGGCTTCCGGAAACATATGCCTGCAAAGAATTTTGGTCCGCTCACCTCCCGGTTTATCCTGAATCAAGCCATTAACCCCAATAGCCTTTCTCTGAAATAAAAGAAAATCTATTCGGACAATCTTATCCTTAATAGGCGTTATGGTTAAGATAGCGTTTGAACAAAGTTTATTCCTGGATTTTTTTTAGTAGCTGAAAAAACAGTTTACTTATGCAGGGAAGGGATTGGCGTTTTGGTGAAAATATTCCCTAAAGTGCTTAATTTTCACTCATTTGCGGTTTAATTGTCATGTTTACAAGAATCCTTGAACCTTCTTTTATGCTAAAAATTTCACCGTGCCTCGATCAGGACGATATTATTTCTTGAGGCTTCAATGAATTCTTCTATTGGAAGGTTATTCAGGGTTGCGGTTGAGTTGGAGTGCATGGCTATTTTTTGGGTTAGCAACACTTCGTTCAAAACCGGAGCGGGAATCGCCAGATTCAATTTGCCTTTATAATCACTACGGTCCCCCATCGTTTGCGCCGAGATAACCATTCCCACGACTTCCCGATTCTCGTTGAATAGTGGACTGCCACTGTGGATCGGGTCCACTTCCATCTGAATTTCCAATAAACCGTTAGCATTGGCAACCAAAGACGTGAGAGATCCTTCCACAAAAGTATGTCGATCCTCAAGTGTGTTGGTCCAGGGGTAACCCAAAAAGAAAACGTATTTTCCCTCTAGGCCGGCATTTCCTGCATTAAGGGAAAGCGGTTCTCTTTTAATTTTGGGAGACTCCTCCAATTCCAGAATCGCCAGATTTTCCATTTTGTCCTTAAAAATCGATTGTGCCGGAATATCATCTTCATTTGGAAATTTGACCAGGAAATTCTCAGCATCCAGAACCAGGTCATAGTAAGTGAACACCAAGCGGCCGTCCCCGATCAAAAATCCGGCACCCAGCCGCGCTACCGGGGTGCTCCATATCAAAAGGCCAATTAAAAGACCCCCTATCAGGGCTGTGATTATTACTTTTGGCATGATTCCTCATTTCTACTTTAACTGAGTGGGTCTTATTAATTAGATCACATTAAAAAGTGATCGAGTTCGAATACCCTATCCCAAAAAACCATCAGGTAAACTACTATTTTTCAGCTTAAAACGTTATTAAAATTTATTCTTTGGTTAATTTAATTCTCTAAATTTCCGATTCTCCCTTGGTTGCAATTTTGAATCCTGATCCCAGGAGGCCAAACGGGAGCTTTTTTCCTGGTGGGGGAAATTTTTTCAGGGCAGTTGTTGTTCCCGAACAATTTTCCTGAAACTTCTAAGTGCTTATTTTAAAAAGGCTTTAAAGGCCTTTTCAAATTTATGAATTGC
Organism: Nitrospina sp.; assembly: GCA_024648695.1. Classification (GTDB taxonomy): domain Bacteria; phylum Nitrospinota; class Nitrospinia; order Nitrospinales; family JACRGP01; genus JACAVV01. The sequence goes on along the minus strand of JACAVV010000020.1, from coordinate 30,665 downwards.
TTTGGCACAGTGCTTGCTCTATTGGCAGTGAACAAAAATTTCTTTGAACCTTGTGGAAACAACCTATTCGTGGAAACCAAAGCTAACATTCTAGAGTTCCTGGCTTCCAGCTCTCAGCCGGATGCGATCAGTAAGCCCAGGAAAGGGAAACAGAAAGGCGATAGCTTTCAGACTATTCTGGCCGCCACCACCATTCAATCTTCCTCAACGGTTGCCCAAACCCAGAATCGACCCGAACCTAAAGAGGCCGAAAAAACTCCTGCATCTACAAAAACTTCCGAATCCACTCGCACCACTCAAGAACAACACGAATCCAGCGAAACAGTTTCTCATAAGGATACTGAACCTCAAGAAACTTCTTATAGCAATCAGGAAGAAGAGGTTCGGGATCATCTGAAAACGCTGGATGACAATGAAGAAAATGTAGAGGATATCGAAGAAGTCCTCAGCGCCGAAGCTAAAGCGGGATACTACGCTCTCCTCAATGCCCTGACGAAAGGCGACACCAACGCAATACAATCTGAAGCGGATATTCAGAGTGTGGCTGATCTGGAAAATTTCTTGTCGCAATTAAAAGACAAGGAAGCTCTGGTTCTGAATTTTTTAAAGCAATCGGGTCTCAGTGAAACGGAAGCGAAAAATCTACTCAAGAATTTACAAGCCAAGCTGGAAACCAAACTTCCCAACGGCGAAAGCTTGTTCAAGAACATCAACGCAAACCTGAATAACTCAGCTACCGTGGCCTCGGATTCGGTGGAAATTTCTTCCGATGATTTGTTGAGCAAACAAAACCTGTCGCAAAATCAGTCGCAGTCACAAAGCAAATCGGACTTTTTTTCCCAGTTTAAACTGAACTCGGACATTTCCAATTCTCTTGATTCCAGCCCGGACTCCCTGGGGTTCGGAAACTCTTTGAATAAAACCGGGTTTCAGTTTTTCACGTCCGCCGACTCTTTAAACATCAGCAATTCGCTTTCGAATTCGCCCAGCACGCACTCTTTGCTGGAAGGCTTGAATAACGGGACGGCTCCCACTATCAAGGTGGCGGACAACCTGGCACAAGGCACGGGTTCGGTGAAAGATGTTTCGATTAAGGCTCTGGACGGTGTGAAAGCGGTGACCAACGAAACCATCGCCTCCCGCACAGTCAACGAAAAAGCCATTATCAACCGTATCGTCGACCGCGTTTCCTTTAAGGGTAATGGACTGAAAAACGAGGTATTCATCAAACTGGATCCGCCTTCGCTGGGTTCTGTACGTATGAACATTTCAACCGTTGGTGATTCGGTTCGCGCGACGGTTGTAACGGAAACACAGGCAGTCAAACAAGTTATCGAAAACAATTTATCCGCCTTGAGGGACTCAATCGGCGATCAGGGACTGAAAGTTGAAAGCTTCACCGTGCTGGTGGGCGGCAATCCGGGCCAAAAAGGATTCGGATCGCAATCACAAGCCGACCGGTCTTTCAGCGGACTCCCCGCTACGGACAATGCGTATGCTCCTGAGGCGATAGAGGATACAGTTCCCTACGCGAGAAGTGCCTGGTTTGACGAATCGCAATCGATCAGCGTGTTCGCTTAAGAACCGTAATGAATATTATCTGGAACATGGAGAATCTTCATCATGCTTAACGTATCCCCGGTACCGGTAGACCAAACCACACTTTCTACGGCCTCCGGCCCCAGCCAGGAATTAGGAAAAGAAGATTTTTTGACTTTGCTGGTCGCGCAACTGGAAGCCCAGGATCCTCTGGAGCCGATGGAAAGCGTGGAGTTCACAGGCCAGTTGGCGCAATTCAGCAGTCTGGAACAACTCACGAACATCAATACGGGCATTGAAGATCTGCAATCATCTAATACCGCGTCTACCAACGCATCGATGATCAACCTGATCGGTAAATCCATCAACGTTCCAGGAGACGCTATCGATTTCGAACCGGAAACCACACCGACACTTAGCTATAGTCTGGAGGAATCCGCGGAAACGGCGACGATAGAAATTTACAACTCCGCTGGCCAACTGGTGCGAACGCTTACCGAAGAAAGTCCATTGGCGGGAACCAATCAAATCGTTTGGGACGGTAAGGATAACGATCTCGATGATGTTCCGGAAGGCCTCTATTCCTTTATCGTGTCAGCGGTCGATGCCGACGGCGAGGATGTCGAAGTGGAAACTTTTTCATCCGGAACGGTCACGGATATCTTGTTTGAAGATGGTGAAACCTATGCCCTGGTCAACGGCAGTAAAGTCTCGGCAAGCGAAATCACTCGAATCAGTCAATAAGCCATATTTTAACTTTTAAAGGAAACGATCATGTCACTTATCAGCGCACTCTTTACAGGGGTCTCCGGCTTAAGCAGTAACGCCAACGCTCTCAACGTGATTGGTGACAACATTTCCAACGTGAACACGGTGGGTTACAAAGGTAGCAAATCCGTGTTCAGCGATATATTCAGCGTGGTGTTATCGAATGGCGCCACTAATTTTCAGGTGGGACGCGGGACGCAGTTGCAAGGGGTCCTGCAGTCTTTTGCCCAGGGTTCATTTGAATCCACTGGGAACGCACTGGATTTGGCCATGGATGGCGGCGGATTTTTCATCGTGAATAACGGCATCGGGAACTTTTATTCCCGGGCCGGTCAGTTCCGGATCAACGACGACGGGTTGGCGCAAAATGTGACCGGTGAAATCCTGCAAGGGTTCCGAATATCACAGGGAGTGACAGGAACATCTCTGGAAGATGTAGACTTGGCAGGCGCTCAATCTGCGCCCGCGGCTTCCACCGAGTTTATTTTAGGCGCCAATCTGGACGCCTCGGCTTCTGCCGGGACCACATTCACGTCCCCGATATCACTTTTTAATTCGGTCGGTTCCGAAGTCATTTTAAACCTCAATTTCACTAAACAGGCAGGATCGAATACCTGGGACTTTGTCGCCAACCCATCAGATGGTGTGGTGACCTCAGGCAGTACCGGTAGCGTCACTTTTGACGATAGCGGAAACCTGGCCGGGGTCAATGGCGGCGGCTTGTCAGATATCACCATCGATATCGATTATTCCGCATCCGATCCCCCTGCATTGAATCAGTCGCTGAACTGGGCGTTGACCGATGCGACTACAGGTGGCACCAATGGGCGATTGACCGGATTTGCCGCACCGTCGAACAATAATTCCTTTGTACAGGACGGATTCAGCACAGGCGTATTGATCGGTCTCGCAACAGATCAGGAAGGAATCATCAGCGGCTTGTTCAATAATGGCCAAACGGAAAATTTGTTCCAGGTAGCATTGGCAGATTTTCTGTCACCAACCGGCCTGACGCGAACCGGTCGAAACCTCTTCGCAGAGTCTGCCCAATCAGGCCAACCGATTATCGGTACCGCCGAGACCGGTGGATTTGGTTCTGTGATCGGGGCGTCTCTCGAATTGTCCAACGTCGATCTTGCGAACGAATTTGTGACGCTGATTCAAACCCAGCAAGCGTTTCAGGCCAACGCACGAGTGATCACTTCGTCCAACGACCTGCTGACAGAAACGGTCAACCTGGTAAGATAACAGAAACCTTAAATTCGGGCGCCAGCAAAAGCTGGCGCCCTTTTTTTTTGCGCCCTGCGGGGTGCACATAAAAAAACCCGCCCCTGAAACCCAGGGACGGGCATTGTGCTGTTCTCTGGCTCAATAGTAACCGAACCTTATCCCCAAATAGCGTCTGAGATTTCCAGTCGGTCCACTTTTTGGCCGTTGCCGATGTGGGAATCGAGAATTTCGTCGACATCTTCCGGCTTGACTTTGTTGTACCACACTCCGTCAGGGTAAACGATCACCACCGGTCCCATGGAGCACGGCCCCAGACAGGAACTGGTGGATAAAATAACCTTGTCGAACAACATTTTTTGCTCGATTCCCATGCTCAGTTTTTCAAGCACCTGGCCTGCCCCGTTTTCACCACAGGATCCTCTGGGATGCCCCGGAGGCCTTTGGTTGGTACAAACAAGGATATGATAAGCAGGTTTTGGCATTGCAATTCCTCCTAAATATGATTTACTTGGCAAAACGCCTGTTTAGATGTTACAAATTCCGATATTGATTTATTTTTTTCTCATCATTCTCAATTTGAAAAATTTTTCATATAATAGTCCGTAACAGATTGAACGTTCCCAAACCCGCACCTTTTTTGCCTGGACCCAATGGAACCATCCCAAGCCAAGGCACGTTTCGACGTGGCCTATTTGCAGTCACAACTAAAATCAATCTATCGTTCCGAAACCACTGAAATCGAATTCGCTCCTTTACAGGGAGACGCATCGACCCGAAACTATTTCCGCGTCGGTTTTCATCTGGAGAACGGTTCTCAGGATAAACAGAGCGTCATTGTAATGCAATTGGAAAAACCCTGTGGCGACCAAAATGATTTCTCCATGATTCTCACCTACCTGCAAGGATTGAGGCTTCCTGTACCGCAATTGCATGCATTTGACGGCAGTAACGGTTTGCTGTTTCTGGAGGACTGTGGGGACGTCACTCTGGAAACGGGTATCCGCGACGCTTCTTTAGAGGAAAAAAAGGTGCTCTACCGCCAGGCGGTCGAATTGCTGGCCTCCCTGCAAAAGTCGGCAACCCAAAATATCGGCGGCGATTGCCCGGTGTTTTATTTGCGCTTCGATGTGGACAAACTGATGGCGGAAATCGATTTTATGATCGAATATTATTTGCAGGGCTTGAAACTGCGTGCTCTGTCGCCGGGCCAGATAAGCGTGATCCGGTCCAGATTCAAACCGCTTTGTCAGACACTCGCTACTCAAAAATTGTATTTCGCCCACCGTGATTACCATAGTCGAAACCTGATGCTCAAAAATGGAAAGCTGGTGATGCTGGATTTCCAGGACGCCCGGATGGGACCCTGCCAATATGATTTGGTCTCTCTGCTAAGGGATTCCTATGTGACCCTGGAGGATGATTTTGTTGAGGAGATGATCAATCATTTTATTGGGCTTAAAGAAGAGTCCGGGGAAACCATCGATCGCGACGCGTTTTGGGAAATTTTCGATTTGATGTCTATTCAAAGAAACATGAAAGCGGTAGGGACTTTTGCGTTCCAAAGTGTCGAGAAACAAAACGACCGGTATTTGCAATACATCGCGCCCACCCTGGGTTACGTTAAAAAAACTTTCGACAAACGGCCAGACCTGGCTCCATTACGCGAATCTCTCAGCCTGGTGATTCCCGAGGTGGAGGGATCGGACTCCTGATTTGATAAAAATTCCCATGAAAATTTTGAAGCGCTACGTTCTCGGTCGGTTTTTGCAGATCTACCTGCTTACCCTGTTCGGGTTTATGGGTATTTTCGAGATCATCGATTTTTTCGAGCGCGCCGACGAATTCGTCAAACACGACGCCGAACTGAACCAGTGGGCTTCGTATTATTTTTACAAAATTCCCCTGGTGTTTTCGTACATGGCGCCGCAGGCTATTTTGCTGGCCAGTGTTATCACGCTCACCACCCTCTCGCGGACTCATGAGATCACCGCGATGAAAGCTTGCGGGATTGGGGTCACCGGAACCACCAGCCCTATTTTGGTGAGTTCGCTGGTGATTTCCGTTCTGGTGCTGGCGAGTAACGAGTTCCTCATGCCCACGGCGACGGAAACGATGAACCATATTTACAAGGTAGAGGTGCGCGGCAAACCGGTGAAGTTCAAATTCAAACGCGACAACATCTGGTTCCGCTCCGCAGACGGTTCGATCTGGAACATCGATTTTTATGATCCCGACCGCTCTATGATGAAGAACGTTAGTATTTTTGTCTACGACGGCAAAAATTTTATTCAGCGGCGGATCGATTCCTCAGCCGTGTTCTGGAACGGCAGAAACTGGGAGTTTCTGGACGGCTATATTCGGACATTTAGAGACAACGGTCTAGCGGAAACGGAATATTTTAAAAAGAAAGTGTTTCTGGTGACAGAAAAGCCTGACGATTTTAAAAAGGTCAAAAAGAAACCCGAGGAGATGAGTATCCGAGAGATGTATCAGGAAATTCTGGATGAAACCCATGAGGGGACGGACACAACCAAAAAGTGGGTTGATTTGCAACAGAAGTTATCCTATCCCTTTGTGACGGTGATTCTGGCAATGATCGGGATTCCGTTATCGCTACGCACCAGCCGGAGCGGCGGTTTGCTGTTTTGCGTGGGGGTGAGTTTGGCGGTGGGTTTGTCGTTTTCCTTTTTTTATGCCATGGGAATTTCCCTCGGGCATAGCGGCACTTTCAGTCCTACTATGGCCGCCTGGGGACCGCTGGCTTTATTCGCCGCGGCAGGATTGTATTTGATTCTGACCATGGACAGCGAAACGCTTCTGCCGACATGATTTGAAAGTGACACATTCTATTCCACCTGAAACCATCGCCTCCATCGATATTGGCTCCAATACTGTCCGCCTTCTTGTGGTGGAAACCGATGGCAAATCCCACTTTCGCGAGATCCTGACCGACCGCGGCATCACGCGCCTGGGCGAAGGCATGGATGTTCACCGCCGCCTGCTCCCGCATCGAATCGAGAATACCATCGAGGTGCTTTCGCGGTTCCGGGACAAGTGCCGGGAGTTGGGAAACGTGCCCATTCACGCGGTGGCAACCAGCGCTGTGCGTGAAGCGGAAAACCGGGACGAGTTTGTCCAACACGTGCGGGAGGCTACGGGTATTTCTATTGACGTCATTCCCTGGGAGGAGGAAGCACAACTGACTCTGCAAGGGGTGTTCTGGAGCATTCCCGATGAGGGGCAGACCAGCCTGATATTCGATATCGGCGGCGGCAGTACGGAATTCATTCTGGCTCGCGGTAAAACCAGGGTGGGCAGTGTGGGCACCAAGCTGGGTATCGTGCGCCTTACGGAAAAATACATCCACCGGCATCCGGTGGACAACGGGGAACTGGAATCGCTATCCTTATTCTTACGAAAGGAATTGCAATCGGTTCATCAGCAATTGAAAGCACCGGCGCCCGAACGCATTATCGGCACAGCTGGAACGGTCACCACCCTGGCGGCTTTGGAAGGTGATATTTTCCCCTACGACCCGGAAAAAGTCCATGGCATGGTGTTGACGCGGGAGCAAATTCAATCGCAGTTCGACCGTTTGTGTGGCATGAGTAAAGAAGAGCGCCTGGCTTTAAAACCGATTGAAGCGGGGCGCGAGGATGTTCTCATCGCCGGCATCGCCCTGGTCCTGGAAACGTTGGATTGTTTTGGCGGGACCGGGATCACAGTCAGCGAATACAGCCTTCGCGAGGGCATCCTTCTGAAGGCTTTGGGGAATTTGGGAAAATAAATGCAATTTTTCCATCTATAAAGGTTGGCTTGAAATCCGTTTTACTTCATAATAACTGTAATATTATTAATCCCATTTTTTCAAACCCGATCCTATAAGAATACTTTCAATTTATGGCTACGAAAACTGCACCCAAAAAAACCCAAAAATCCGCCACCCCAAAATCCAATGGCCTGCCCATGAAAGGCCGCGACATCCTCGTTAGAGCCCTGGAAAATGTAGGCGTCGATACCATATTTGGTTACCCCGGTGGCGCATCGATGGAAATCCATCAAGGCCTCACACTCAGCAAAAAAATCCGCATGGTGCTTCCGCGTCACGAACAGGGTGGCTCCTACGCCGCTTGTGGCTATGCCCGCTGTACCGGTAAAGCCGGTGTCTGCCTGGCAACCTCCGGACCCGGAGCTCTGAACCTGCTCACCGGTATCATGGATGCAAAAATGGATTCCATCCCCATGGTTGCCATCACCGGACAGGTTCCGTCAACGGTGCTGGGAAGCGATGCCTTTCAGGAAACCGACATCATGGGGTCGTCGTTTCCCCTGGTGAAACACAGTTATCTGGTGCAGGACATCAACGATATTCCGCAGGTTATCGAAGAAGCATTTCATGTCGCCCAAACGGGCCGACCAGGACCTGTGTTGGTCGACATTCCCAAAAACATTCAGCAACAGGAAACTGTTCCGAATTTTGACGTGGTCCTGAACATGCCCAGTTACAAACCCAACGTCAAGCCCGCTCCGCAACAGTTGAAAAAAGCCGCCCACGCCATCATGGAAGCCAAGCGCCCGTTGATCTATGCGGGTGGCGGCACGATCTGGGGTGACACGCACAAGGACCTGCGCAAATTCGTGAAGAAAACCGGAATCCCAATCACCAGCACCGTTATGGGCCTCGGGTCCTACCCGATGGACGATCCACTGTCTTTGCAGATGCTGGGCATGCACGGTGCCGTGTATGCGAACATCGCGATCAATCATGCCGATCTCGTCATAGCCCTCGGCGTTCGCTTCGACGACCGGGTGACCGGCAAACTTTCCGAGTTTTGTAAAGATGCGCGATTCATTCACATCGACATCGATGCGACCGAGATCAACAAGAATATAAAGGTAGACGTTCCCGTTCAGGGCGACCTGAAACTGGCTTTGCCCAAACTGACGGAACTGGTGTCCAAGAAAAAGGATATCGGCCCCTGGGTCAAACAAATCGACGAGTGGAAAAAAGAGTTTCCGTTCCATTATGATTTATCGGATAAAGATATCGTGCCCCAGCACGTCATCGTCGAGTGCCAGAAACTGGCGGATGAAGACGCTATCGTTTCGGTAGGCGTTGGCCAGCACCAGATGTGGACGGCGCAGTACTGGCGCTTCAATCAACCGCGCGCGTGGTTGTGCTCCTCTGGACTAGGCGCTATGGGGTTCGGTTTGCCGGCGGCCATGGGTGCGCAGGTGGCGTATCCGAAACGGCAAGTCATCAATATCGACGGCGACGGTAGTTTCCTCATGAACATCCAGGAACTGCAAACCCTGAAACGCGAGCAGATCCCCGTCAAAACCATTGTTCTGAATAATGCCCATTTGGGGATGGTGGCGCAATGGGAGGACCGGTTTTACAAATCAATACGCGGCCACACCTTTTTGGGAGACGCCGATTTTCGCGAAATCGCCCATGCCTTTGGTGTTAAGGCAGAAAGCATCTCCAAGCCCGAAGAGGTGGTTCCCGCGCTCAAACGCATGCTGAAGCACAAAGGACCCTACGTACTGGATGTCAAGTATCCGTACAACGACAAAAGCCGGGGGCACGTAATGCCGATGATTCCGGCAAACCACAGCTATCTCGACACCCTGGTCGATGAAACGCATACCCTCCGGGAATACTGGAAGAAAAAGGGAATCCAGAAGTAAAAATTAAAGGAGACAATGATGTTTAAAAAGACCAACGAATGCAAACAAACCTGGGTGTTGATTGCCCTGGCCCTGTTGATGGGTTTTCTGGTTCTGAGCGTGAATGTGTCACTCGCTGGCGCTCATGATGACGAAGCGCATAAAGTAAAAGTGCTCTACCATGTCGATGGCAAAGACCTGGCAACGGCGAAATACGCGATGGCGCTCATCAACAAACACATCGAGGCTGAGGGCGGACCCGACAAAATAGACGTGAAGCTGGTGGTCCACGGACCGGCGCTAAACCTGTTCAAGGTCGAGAGCATTGATCCCGGTTTAAAGGCTGGACTGAAAAAGATCATCGACAAAGGTGTGGATGCGGAAATGTGCCAGGTGTCGATGAAGCTATTTGAAACCCCGCTGGACAAACTGGCTCCCGGCTTCAAACCCACCGGTCACCCCGTAGCCGTAAAACGCATCGCGGACCTTCAGCAAGAAGGATACCTGTATATCAAGCCCTAATTGTTACCCTACATCTCTTCAATTCTCTGCACGGAATCACAGCATTCAAACTTGGTATCGGAAGTCCAGGTGATTTTCAAATAGTCCGGAAGCCGGGTGTCCCTATCGATGAGAGTAGACGCCAGTTGTTCGCATGTGAGATTCAAAGCAAAGGACAAATCGGCGCCGCACAAATTGGTTTCATGAAACTTTGTCTTGCTTAAAGTGACCTTGTGCAAAGTCGCACCGCTAAGGTCCGCCGAACTCAAATTGGCGGCGATGAGTTCTGCTCCGCTCAAATCGGCACCCTTTAAATCCGCACCTGTGAGGTCGGCCATACTGAGCGCGGCCCCTTTCAGATTGGCCTCACCGAGACGCGACTCTCGAAGCCTGGCCTTGCGCAAGTTTGCCTTTTCAAAGTTTCCGGAACTCAATTCCGCACCTTCCAGATCGGTCCGCATCAAGTTCGCTCCCGCTTGTTTGTCCTTATTCGATTCTATATCCTGTTTTTGCATAATAATGAAATGTTGGGTTTATTAAATCCGGAAGGTTATCTTGCTACTTCACTTTTAAAGAAGCACCGGATTTAATCAGTAGTTCAGTAAACTCAGGCTGATTGGTTTGTTCGGCGAGTTTCAGTGGCGTGGTTTTGGTTTTATCTTTGGCGTCGACATTGGCCCCGGATTCTATGAGGGTTTTGGCAATCTCCAGTTGTCCCGATTGAATGGCCAGGTGCAGAGGCGAAAGGCCCTGTTTGTCGGCCAGGTTCACATTGGCCCCGTGCTTCATGAGCCATTTGGCGCGTTTGGCATCGCCTGCGACGATGGAGTCGTGCAAGGGGATTCGCCCCGCTTTATCAGCGGCATTGATTCGTGCGCCCAAGTTGACTAATAAATCGATGGTTTCTTTGGGTCCCTGTGCGAGGTGAAGGGGCGTTTTGCCTGCGTGGTCTTCGGAGTTGATTTCTGCGCCCAGGGAAATAAGCAATTTGATTTTATAGGCCTTTCCATCCTTAGCCGCTTTGTGAAGCCAGGTCCTGCCTTCTGCGTCGGCGGTATTGAACGGCATTCCCCGGTCGATCAATAGTTGAGCCACTGCTTTTCGATTGTTTATGACCGCCCAGTCCATTGCAGTGAACCCGGAGTTGTCTTTTTCCATTAAGGCCGCTCCATGGTCCAGCAGGGATTCGCAAATTTTCAGCAAACCTTTAATCGCCGCCCAATGCAGGGCGGTCAGGCCTTCCTTGTCTTTAAGCGAAGGATTCGCCTTGTGTTCCAGCAGGTGTTTCGTGACTTTCAAATTCGCTTTCAATGTTGCCCAATGCAAAACGGAATAACCTTGATGGTCCTGCAAATTGATGTCTGCACCCAAGTCGAGCAGGCGGCTGATTTCCTCTGGAATGTTATTGATGACCGGCTGGAACAGCGGTGTCTGGCCGAAATTGTCTTTAATATTAATATCCGCACCCAGCTGGACCAGCAGTGAGGCCACTTCGGGATAACGTTCCGCCCAATGCAGAGGCGCGCGGCCTTGTTTATCCAGGGAATTTATGGTCGCTCCGTTATCGACTAATTTCGAAATCGCTTCCTTACAGTTGTTGAACACAGCCCAATGCAGGGGGGTCAACCCTTTGGTGGTCCTGGAATCGGGTTTGGCATCCGCATCGATCAACAGTTGGATCAGGTCCGGTAAATTCTTCGCCGCCGCCCAATGCAGGGGCGTTGATTTTACATAGCTTTTGGCATTGACCTTGGCGCCTTCATCGATCAGGCGTTTGGCCAGGCCCGACCGATTGTGTATAGCGGCCAGGTGCAGGGCGGTGAACCCGTTCATGTCCCTGGAACCGAGAGGCGCGTTTCGTTCCAAAAGCAAATCGACAATTTCAGGGTGATTGAACTGAACGGCGTAGTGCAAGGGCGTGCGGCCGTTTTCCGCTCCCGGTTGAATGTTGGCCCCTTTCTTAATCAGTAACTCGGCGATCTCTCGATGGCCCAATCGGGCGGCCCAATGCAAAGGCGATGCGCCTCCCGGATCTTTACGGGAATTGATCCAGGATTTGTTGCCTGCAGGTTTTCGGACCTTTTCTATCATTCCACTACGAACTGCTTTGTGGAGTGGTGTGGTATTGTCTTTTGCATAAACGGTCAGAGGCAAGCTTGTCGTCCACATCAGGAGCAAGCATACATTCAACAATGGGAATTTTTTCATTTCAGGAATTCAAAATTATCGAGAACGAAAATAATTAATGTGTTTAAGGAGATTTCAAATGGACATCAATGGTCAGGATTGTATCATCCCTTTGCACGGTAAGGGCGATTGATGATCCCGCTTTTTTCTTTTGCAAACGTTGAATCAGGCTCATCACCGAATCCAGCGAAGCGCCATCCATCGCCAGCAGAACGTCGCCCTGGACCAGTCCCGCGCGGCCCGCGTTGGAATTATCCTGAACCGATTTCACGCGCAGTCCTTGCGCCAGCTCTTCCAGAAACACGCCGAGTTTGATTTTCTTTGGTGGCAGTCTATAAGGAACTTTCCAGGCGAAATCAGCGGCGTAAAGGGGAATGGCCACATGTTCGACGTCCATCTGCCGGCCTTCCGTCTCCGGCGTGACCTCGGTGATCGCGGGCAAAATGATGGAATATGGATGCGGTACGCGCCGAAACGCACGTTTGGGAATGCCAAACCCGTACTGCACATGAAAACCGCCGGCCAGCACGATCATCTTTTTATCATTTTGGGCATTGTCTCTTAAGAAATCCGCCACCCGCTCGGCCATCGACTCTTCCCACAGGACCAGCATGTGGTAGGGTTTCAGCATCATGCCCGGATTCGATTGATGTCCTCCGAAAATAGCCAGGGAGGAAGCCTTGTGGTGCGTGTCGTTCAATTCCATGTCCGGCAAACCCTCCGCGCCGGTGCCGTCTTTGCGCAAACGTGCTTCCACATCGCGATTTGATTTTAATCCGATGAGAGGAATGTGGTGCTTCTTTAAATAATCCGTGATGTCCTTATACCAGCGATAGCCGCCGCCCCAGTTTTTATAAAACACTTTGTTGAAAGCTTCCTGCGAAAGGTGACCTTCCAGCCAGGCGTCCAGTTCCGGCTGGGCGGATTGACGAAACATTTCCATGCCCACAGACAGTTTGCCGGGAAAACGTTCCTGCAATCCCTGAATGACCTCCAGTTGAATCCGGTGCGCTTCCAGATTATCGTGCGTCTCACCGAGGTAAATAACTCGGGAATGGGAAATTACATCGAGCAATTGCGTTTTATTTACGATCAATCCCGTAGGCAGGTGAAGGATTTGATCGTGTTTCAATTCCCCAAGATCCCGGTATGGCGACCCCGAATTGGGCACTTCAAAATCCGCAAAGGCCATCGAGACGGGGCTTAGTACAACGAACATCAATATGTAAATGGATCGAAAATGAAAAAACATAGGAGTCCTGGTTCAGGCAAAGGTCAAGGGACAAAAATGGGATGAAAAAATATAAACATACCTTCCAAATGAGGATTTATTATGACATAAGGCAATGCTCCATTCCAGTGAGAAGGCCAGGAAGTATTTGAAACCGGGAGGGCAAGTGGAAACAGGCTAAAACTTGACTTATTAATAAAAATCCAACATAATATTTATTCGGGCTATTGGGGTACCACATAATGATTGGGATGACCAGGCGATTCAACGCCTGCAAGGAATTGTCAAACAGGTTTACAGATTTGGCATCCTTTTGATATTTATATTTTTATATTTCAATTGAAACATGCTTTAAGGTAACGATTCCAGTTTGAAGGGGGGGTTTTTTTTGGAAGTTCAGGTTTACCAGAATCAGGTTGAAAAAGCTTTGAAAGTTTTGAAGCGGCAAATGACTAAAGAAGGTTTGCTTAAAGAATTGAAGCGAAGACGGTTTTACGAAAAACCATCTGTTAAAAAGAAGCGCAAGCAAAAAGAAGCGAAAAAGAAGAAGCGGGCCGCGAATCGTAGCCGAAGAATGATGGCTTAAGCTTTTTAGACAAAAGAATTTTGAACGGTCGGAACCTAAAAGTTCCGGCCGTTTTTTTTTGCCTGCTGAAATGCGGGGTTATTCGGCTTTTTTGTTCTGTCGTAAAATTTCATAAAACACTATCGCGCAACTGGCAGAGACGTTCAGAGATTGCGTTTGGCCCTGCATGGGAATGCGAATGAGCGTATCGCAATCTTTTTTGATGATGGGTCTCAGTCCTTTATGTTCACCTCCGGCGACCAGAGCCGTTGGCGCGTCGAAGCGGTAGTCAAAACACGAGCTTTCCCCCGCCATGTCCAGTCCGACGCACCAGAACCCCGCTTTTTTAAGCGCTCTCAACGCATTTCCCAGATTGCTGACCGTAGTTACAGGCAGTAACTCCAAAGCCCCGGCGGCGCATTTGGCCACCGTGGAATTCACTCGCGCTGACCGGTTTTGTGGCACAATGAGGCCGTGAATCCCCAGTGTTTCAGCAGACCGGATAATGGCGCCCAGGTTCTGCGGATCCTGAATCCCGTCCAGAAGCACCAGTGTGGGGGTAGTTGATTGAGCCAGAGCGTGGTCAATCAATTGCGCCAGGTCCATCACCGCTTTGGCAGAAAAAATTCCGGCGATTCCCTGATGTTGGCTTCCGAATCTTTGAGAGAAAGCAGGTTTCGGTAAAAATTCTACTGCAATATTGCGGTCGTGGGCTTCGTTCAAGAGAGATTCAATCCGTTTATTGGACTTTCCTTCTTCCACCAGAATTTGCCGACAGGTGCGAGACGATTTCAACGCTTCATTCAAAGCATGAATGCCGTGGATGATATGATCGGATCGATCAGATTTCAAAATTATTTCCTTTGATAGGGTTCCGCCCTGATGAGGGCAGAGAGTGATTTTTCTATCGTGTGTTTGTTCAGTCTTTTTCTTATCGAAAAAAAATGCCTGGCCCACTTCCGTAAAAGTCCTTGAAAATCAATTTCCGAACCCTGTTTTCAGTTGACGAAAACAGTTGATTTTTTTGAGTTAACATTGAATTCAAGGCCTGTTCGTGATATATATAGTAAGGCTATTTTTCCCCCGTCAAATTGATTAGATGGAGTATCAGCCCAATACGCCTATTAATAACTTCCCTATCCGGGAGGAAAGGATTATTGTAACCGGTTTTCGGTGCAACTTTACCCATTAATGCGACCCTCCTTTAAAAAATTTTTAGTCCTATCCTTTGTTCTCTTTTTAGTTCTCGGTTCTTTACTTAGTTACCTCGTTTATAAAGAATTGAGCGACCTGGAAAATATCAAAGCATTAGTCGTCCAGCGGCTGGAATCCAAAACCAAACGCAAAGTGGAAATCGGTGATGCCGCAATCAGTTTTTCTGAAGGATTGAGCGTTAACCTGAAAAATGTTTCCATTGGCAGTCTCGGAGGTGGTCAACCGGATTTCACAGCGGCCGATGTTTGGGTGGTGATCAATCCCATCCCTTTACTCAACCAGCAACTGGAAATTCAGAAAGTGATCGTCCAGGGTTCAGTACTGAAACTGAGTCGGGATGCCGAGGGCAATTACAATATTTATGATCTGAAAGAACTGCTCCTAAAGTCGAATACGGACCCCGAAAGCTGGTTCCGCATGCCCCAGATTCAGGTGTTCGATACCTTAAAGATAAGCGAAAGCCAGGTGCATTTTCAGGATCAATTCAACCGACCCGAAGGCCAGCCGGAAACGTTCCAGTTATACAACCTGGGATTATCTATTGAACGTGGACTCCTATCACCCCATTTGGATATCAAGGTCAGTGGCGAGGTGCCGCAGAGTCCTGAAAAGGGATCGTTCCGCTTTGCGGGCAAGGTGCGCAATCCCTGGAAAATGGCGAGTTGGTCGTTGATGTCGATAGATGGTGAGATGAATGTCGAAAATCTGGATTTCGCGAAGTACAAAAGTTATTTACCCAATTTCAAAAAGTTTCCTATCCTTTCCACCATCCCGCAGGACAGCCGCCTGACCCTGACCACAGAAATTTCGGGCCAGGTGCAAAAAGGAATCGAGTCCAAAGGCAAACTGCGCTATGCCCAAGTGAACCCTCGGCCGCGAGGCGCGGTTGCACAGATTCCGGGGCGTGGAACGATTCAATTCGATTTATTTGCTAACAACAAGCGAGTGCACTTCAAAAATATATCTTATCGTGTAGGTGATTTCGTTTTTCAGGCCAACGGTCAATTGGCGGGATTCGCCGGGGGCAATCCGCGGGTGGATGTTACCTTGCAAAGCAACCAGTTTGAACCGGGTATCAGCGACCGTTATCCGCCTTTGAAAATCTTTCCTCGCAAATCGCACCGAATGTTGCAAAAAGCTTTTGTCGGGGGAACCGTGGAAATCAACTCCCTGCACTTTGGCGGGACATTGAATCAACTCAAGAATATCACCAGTAATAACAATCTGAGTCGGCTCCAGGGCGAGATCACCCTGCGCAAGGTGAACTGGTCAAAACCCTTGCCGCCTTTCAAAAAGGCCACCGGCTCATTTAAACTGAATTCCGGCAATGCGGTGGTCGACCTGTATGAATCGACTTATGCCGGCTTGCCGGTAAAACGGCTGAAGGGTGATATTTTCAATTTAACATCACCTAACCCGACCCTTGACTGGAAAGTTGAGACGCCTGTGGAAGTGGGGCCGTTCCATCAGGCTTTGCCGGTGATTCTCAAGAACGACATGGTGGGGAATCTGCTGGACCGATACAAGAATGTTGCTGGCGACGGGTATTTCATACTTAATGTGGAAGGTCCTTTGAAGCGACCGAAAGAAATTCGCTATTCGGGTTCGCTGGATATCGATAAAGGATCCTTTGAGCAAGACGGGCTGGTCAAGCGTGTGGTTAATTTGAAGGGGTCCGGAACCTTCGACATGCCGCCTGCGAAAAAAGACAAGAAAGGAAATTACCTTCAGCGGCCCTGGTATCTTAAGTTCGGCGACATGACTGGCAATTTTAAAGAAAGTTCTTTCACCAAATTGCGCGGCGATTTTAGCGTGGTCAAAGGCAAACCGTATTTGCATTACTCTGGAGATTTCAGACTCTTGCCGGGTGATTATTCTTCCGCACTGGTCTCACTGTTTCCGATGGACAAGGATTTAAAAAGTTTCATCCGGCAGTCGTCGTTCACAGGCGGCGAGGTGTGGATGAAGTATAAGGCCGAGGGCAATCCTCTTGATGAGAATAGTTCTAAAAAACAAACGGACCTCAGCTTGAAAAACGTTACCGTGTCTTTACCTAAAGGTTATCAAACGATGACCGGCTTGTTCGGAGCAATCAATTATAAGCCGGGTAACCTCGGCATGAGAAACATGAAAGGCTTGTACGGAACCTCTCCCGTGCAATGGGAGGGGGCGGTATTGAAACCGGTCAAAGGACCTGTGAATTATACGATCAAAGCCCACTCGGACAGCTTTGCGGCGCAGGACATTCAAAACCTGGGGTGGGTGAAGTCCTGGGACGTGAAGGGTTTTATGAATGTCGATATGAACCTGAAAGGCATGCCGGGTTCGCATCACTTTGAAAAACAGGTGGAATTTAAAAATGCGTCCTATCAGATTCCAGGATTCCTGAACAAACCTTTGCATGAAAGTAACCAGTTGTTCTTCCGGGGCCACAAGAAAAAGGGCCAACCGATTACCGTCAACGAATTCGAGTATGTGCTGGGCGGCAACCGCTTCATCGGCAAGGCGCAAATGAAAAGTTTCGATGATCCGGCTTATTCGCTAATGCTCACCAGTAAGGACATGAGAATGGAAACCCTCAATCCTTACCTTAAAAAACCTAAAAAGAATATGTCAGGCAACCTAGATCTAAGGTTGAAGGCTCAAGGTCATGGTAATCAGGCGGGGTCCATTCAATACTCTGCTCTGGCGGACTTGAAGCGATTCCGGTACCAGCGCGCTGGCATGAATCGGCCGGTCAACCTGAGCGGCAATCTGGAATTCGGCAAAAAACATTACAAATTCAAAAACCTGAAAGTGGTATCAGCCAATTCCAATGTGAATGTCAGTGGTGAATTTCGCGAAGGCCCCCAACCTTATCTGAATCTGGATATTCTGGGTCGAACGTTGGATGTGCAGGACTTTTTTCCGATGCAGGCCAAATCAGAGCCCCAGCGAATGGTTGCACAATCGGCTTTGTTGTCGCGGGGCACGTCAAAGGTGGAACTCAACCTGGAACAAATGAATTATAAGTTCTGGCACCTTAACAACGTGTCGGGAAGCCTCACCTTCAAGGACAAACGACTGGATATCGAAAAATTCAACCTCTACCCCGTTCGCGACCAGGGCATTCGGGGCCAGGGATCGGTCTCCTTTGCCAACCCGAAAAAGCTGGAGTTTGAAAGCTATATCTTGACCAAACGCATCGGATTGAACAACCTGATCAGTCCTTTGGGACCCGCGTTCAAGGGAGCCCTTACCGGTAAAGGGAATTATCTTGAAATCGTTTTAAGAGGAGGCGGGGCCAACAAGGAAGAAATTCGAAAATCCCTGGTGGGTAAAGTGTCCTTTGATTTTCATTCGGGCACTTTGGACTCGTTTCGGTTAAAGCAGGCGCTTGGCCGTCTAGCAGGGGAAACGAAAGGACCCGTGATGAAGAAGGTAGGCGCAGACGCCGATCAGGTGTCGCCTTTCGAACGTCTGCAAGGCGACTTCACCATCCGGCAGGGAATCGCCAAAACCAATAACCTGTTATATGCCACAGGATCAAGGCGCGCCACAATGGTGGGCTGGTTTGATCTGGGTAGAAGCCAAATGGACGCCGTGGTAGGCGTTGCGCCCATGCCGGGTCTTGATAAGATCCTGGTTAAAATTCCGGTAGTAGGACCCATCCTCACTGGAGGCGACGAAGAAAGCCTGGTGAAAAGTTACCATACATTAAGAGGAAATTTCAGCAATCCTCAGATCTCCGCCATCCCCTTAAAATCCCTGGAAAGAAAATTGGTAGGCACCTTTCAGGGTCTCCTCCAAACGCCGCAAGAAATCCTGACCCTCCCCTCAGACCTGTCCAAAGCGGGTCAATAACCTGATCCACTCCCAACCCTAGTAATCCTGAACCAGCTTCGTTCCCGGTTTGTTGAGTAAGTAACTCAATCTAAAATTAGGGCATGATCAAAGGACCTGCGCCAAATTTTAAACATTTGGATCGGGCTTTTGCTATAAAATGGATTTCTTTAAAAAACATGCTTTAATGCTCATGTCCAAAAACGGAATCAAAGGGAGATTGAAATGACAAAGCTTGTAAAAATTCAATGCGTGCATGGATTGGGGGATCATCGGAATAAAACCTGGCAAAGCTCCTGGGAAGATTCCGTACGCAATTCTTTTCCAAACATTGAAGGTATCGAACTGGATTTTGATTTTGTAGATTACGATGACCTTTTCGCCAAGGTCGAATTGGATCCATTGGAAATCCGGGGAGCGGTTACTAAACTCATGGGAAGCGGCACAGCGCAACCGTTTCGAAAACGCAGGGGAAGTCCTGGCGATGTTTCAGATACAATTCATTGGACCGCGGGCTACCTTGTAGCCTGGCTGGAAAATGAAACTCTCAAGAAAAAGACCCGAAAACGAATTCTTGACTCTGTCAAAAAATATCAACCGGATATCGTGTTGGCCCACAGTTTAGGCTCTCTGATTGCTTACAACGCCTTCTCCCACCCGGATGCCAGCAAACCTGAAATCAAGCGGACTCTCAAAAAAGTAAATTTTGTGGCCCTGGGTTCCCAAATCGGAAATATGTTTGTGATTTCCAACCTGACCAGGGGCAGAATCGAACCGCTGGATGTTAAATACTGGTACCATCTGTTCAATTGTAAAGACAGTGGTTTTACCGACTCATTCAGAGTTTGGAACATGCCAAATTATCGCGAGATCGCCACAACGTTCAATGACCCTGAAGTTACAGGCGACCCTTGTGCGGAAAGTTATCTGTCACATTCCGCGAGCATTACCGAAATTTGGCGACCCATCGCGGAGGAAACGCTTAATCCCGCTTCCAGAGTGAGGTCATTAGGCTTAAAACCTAAAACCAAAGCCAGGGCGCGAAGTGTTGTTTCAGACAGCTACCGGCATCGTGCTTTATTGGTGGGAATCAACGATTATCCCACGGAATCGGATCGCCTGGAAGGCTGTTTGAATGATTGCTTTCTCATGAGCTCGGTCCTGCAGGAATGCGGGTTTCCGCCCGAAAGCATTCGCATGTGTCTGGATGACCGGGCTACAGGTCAGGGCATCATGGAACGCCTGGAGTGGTTGCTGGACGATCCGGGCCCTGATGACATTCGCGTATTTTATTACAGCGGACATGGGGCAACCATTCCGGAGTATGGGGAAAATGGTGAACCGGACCAACTTCAGGAAACCCTGGTTCCTTACGATTTCGAATGGTCGCAGGAAACCGCGGTGACCGACGATAAAATCTTCTCCCTCTACAGCCAACTTCCCTATGACACCAAATTTGCCATGATCCTCGATTGTTGCCATTCCGGCGGTATGCACCGGGAAGGGGGCAAGCGTGCTCGCGGATTGACGCCACCGGACGATATACGGCACCGCGAATTGAAATGGGATATAAATAATCAAATGTGGATTGAACGCACTTTTCGCCCTCGCAATCCGGGCTTTTCAAAAGATAAAAAAATAAATGCGCGGTATTTCGGGAAAAACGGGGCCACCCAAAAACTAGGACGAGGTTCCCGAGTGAGGAACCAAACCGAAAAGGACTGGTTGAAAGAATTAACCGATAATTTGATTTTCGGTCCTTACCTACCCTTAATCATAGAAGCCTGTCAGGAAGAAGAATTGTCCTATGAATACCGGCACGGCGTTACCAGCTATGGAGCGTTCACTTATTCCTTTGCGAAACTTTTGCGGGAGAAAAAAAATATCAGCTTTGAAAAACTTGTGGATGAAGCCGGATCACTTCTGGAGGATCTCGGCTACCGGCAGGAACCTCAAATTTTAGGACCCAGTGCAGTGGTTAAATCGAAAGTGCCCTGGATGAAAGAGTTTCAATAGAAACTGATTTTCGGGATGGAGACGGGGTGTTTTCCCCCGGTTTTGTAAAAAAACCTTTTGGGATAAATGTTGATTCCCATAACTGGAATAAATTATAAATCGCCTGAATCCCCTGAGAGTCAGGAACCTTTAGATTTAAAAAAGTCTCCTTTTTTCTGCTTTTCATTGTCCGTACCCCAGTGGATATTTTTATCCAGGGTTTTTAAGAGGGGAATGTGTTTCGAGCAGTGGATATAGGCTTCTTCCACTTTTACCAGAACCCAACGTTCCGGTTTTTGCCCGCCTTTCACATTGATTGCCTGTTTTAGCTCCTGGAAACTTTCTTTATCCGCCAGGATTTCTTTATTCTCCAGTATCCTTGCTTCTCCATTGACATGAAGACCGACGGTGCTTTCAAAAAAATCGGCGAAGAACAATCCGATATGCGGGTTTTCTAAAATATTTCCCAGACTGGCTAATACGCCGTTGCCTCTATACTCGGGATAGGCCAGGCAGTCCTGACTCAATACCTTTATAAAACCCGGAGCTCCCGCCCGAAATGAACAATCGCATTCCCCCTGCGAATCCGAGGTCGCAACAAACACCATGGTCCGGTTGGAAACAAACTCCTGCATTGCGGGGTTCATATAATCCAGCACCTGGTTCTTATAAAAATCCAAAGCGCGTCTTTGTGACTTGTATTGTTTTTGTAAGCTATGCTCGCCTTTGGAGCCGGGGCTACTCATAAAAACCTCAAATAGGTATTTTGCCTGAGCTTTGTTTATGTTTCAGTAACTTTTTCAAAAAAGTCTTTTTTTATAATACCGCGATAACCCACAGCCCATCGAAATTATTTCAGCTTCACAACGATTCGGTGATGGGGTTTTTGAATGGGACGTGCATTATGATCGATGTATTTCTGGAATTGCGCCAATTGCTTTTCAGAAATTTCAATGGGTTCTTCCAGGACCAGCCAGGTGACATTTTCAGTGCACGGAGGCGTGGTGAGAGAACCGGCATAATGAAAATATTTCTTCGATGAAGGCAGAAAATGGTTAGCTCTCAATCGCGTGTTTTCATAAATCGTTTCCTTGTCGATTTCGTCAGGTATCAGATCCCATACCTTTTGAACATGCGGGTTATAACTCCCAAACTTGACCAGAACGCCTATGATCACATACTCTTGGCTTTCCGTTTTATGGACAAAATGAATCTCCATGGGATAAGACCGGCCCGAAACCCGGTGCTCGCTTGGATGATGAAAGTGAAACTGAATGAGTTCGAAGACTTCGTCCCCCCATTCAATATAACTTCCCTGTTCATATTTCAAAAGGACTGTATGTGAATTTCGAATGATTTGCACCGGAGTTTCAAAATAGTGGCTTTGCAAGCGAAGCGATTCAAAACCGAGGACCTTGCCAATGTCAATGGGAGACTGGCGAACCCCGTCTCGGCACAGCAGGTGCTTGTCGTGGTCCTGTTCCATGCCTCCCCAATGCAAAGGACCCGTACCACCTTCATAGCCCCATTGCGGTTCATGGCCATCATTTTCATTGGCTATTCCGTGCAGGGCGAATCCGACCAAAACAGAAAGTGAGACAAGCAGGACCAAGGCAAATGTTAATCGAATCTTATTGTTTGATTTCATCACAATGAATCCAGGTCTATTAAGTATCAGGAATTATCACAATTATGGCCAGGCCCAGGTAATCCCGGTAACTGGTTTAAGAGTACCCCCTCTACCCGGGTGGGAGAAGACCAGGGTGAGGGGGAATAATGAGGTCGAAGGCCAACTTGATAGAGTCCCCAATAAAGTCCCCGAATAAGTATTAGGCCAATTAGAATTTTTAAATTTTAATTCTCTTGCCCATAACCCATGTTAGATAATACGAGCCAAAAATTTTACAGAGGACTCGGGGTTGGACCTTCGACCTCACAGGTCTCCCTGCATTCTTGCATTTCCCCGCCTGGGGAGAAGGGATGTACACTACCCTCTTCCCCAACGCGGGGAGGTTCGCGGGGAGGACACAATACCTATTTCCTGTTTCTGGATAGCCTTATGAAATATCCAGATTATTTTCCTTCCCTGAAGATGGAAGAATCTTTTTTACCCTCCACCACCAGATGGCCGATTGAACCTTTGGCCACGCGGAATATACTGTGATCCACCAGAACGTAGGTTCCGGGGTTATCCACCTTGAATTCCACGATGGTAGCCCCGGCAGAAGGAACCAGGGTGGTCTGGACATTATGATTCATCAATCCATTGATAGCCCCTTCGTGATAAACGTTGTCGAAAATTTCGCCGATCACATGGAAAGAAGAAATACCGTTGGGGCCAATATTGCCAAAAAAGATGCGGACCGTTTCTCCCGCTTTGGCCTTTAATGCATTTTTGCCTAATAACGCTCCATCCCTTCCATTAAAAACCACGTAGGTTGGATGCTCTTCCAGACCTTTGGTGATGTCAAAAGCGGCCACTCCGTCTTCAGGATCGGAAGCAAAAAACTCGCTTTCGAATACATAAAACTCGCGGTCGACTTGAGACAGTCCCCCTTCAGGTTCCACCAGAATCAAACCGTACATGCCGTTGGCGATGTGGTCCACTATAGACCCTGCGGCGCAGTGGTAGATATACAATCCAGGGTTGAGCGCTTTCCAGGTGAAGGTCTTCGTTTCCCCAGGGCTCACCGTGTTCACAGCCGCTCCGCCACCAGGACCATTCACCGCGTGAATGTCAATATTATGAGGCTGAATGTTGTTCTTGTGGTTGGAAAGATGGAATTGGACATCGTCGCCGACCCGAACACGGGCCATCGGACCCGGTACCGTGCCATTAAAGCTCCAGAACTCATACTGGACATCGTCATTGATGGGTCCCTTGAACTCTTTGGCCTCGAAACTCACATGAACGGTTTGGGCCGCGCGTTTTCCAATAGCAGGAGGAACCTTTGGAGCCGAAGTAAGGACCGCTTTGACATCCGCAAAGCTTTGCCCTGCGTAAAATAAAAAAGTAATCGCTGTTAAAAGTTGAATTTTTCCGATAGTTCCTGGTCTCATTATAACTTTCCTTTCATAGTGTGATTATTGGTAGTTGTTTGAGAAACCTCGCGAGTTGAAGGCTCACCATTTAAATATGCATAAAAATTTAAAGCGCAAAATTCATTTAGAGATAAAAAGATATTCTTATCCTTTTTTACGTAATATACGAATTCTAAATTAAGATGTCAATATCCTTTTATCTTTTAAAGCCGAAATATTGGGCCTATTCGAATTTTTCTGAAATCCATTAACTGGAACACATTTGAAGTCAACCCTTCCCGAATTGGCCACGGTTGATTCTTCAGTTCAACCGTTGATGCGCCAACCGCATTCTGCCATTCAATCACTTCCTCTACGCATACAAAACAAATATAATTCTAAAAAGAAACCAATAGCGACATTTTGAGCTGATGGAACATGTCTGTTGTTAGAATAAAAAAACGAAATTTTCGAAAGGGCATTCCTTTCAAATTTCCGGCGTTTTTCCAGGAGGCGCTGGAAAAACTTAGGTCTGCGGGGTTCAGGGAACCCGTTCTCCGGGGTGGCGCATTGAGGGACCTTTATATGGGAGAGGGCTCTTTTGATGATCTGGATATTAGAATTTGGGGAGCGACTACGGAGAATGCTCAAAAATTTCTGAATGACCTTGAAAATCTTACCCATGGAAACCATGAACCGCCTGCATCCTGCCGGGATTTTTTATTGGAGCAAATGGGAGTTTTTCTATGCGAAATTGAACGAAAAAAAAACGGCGACATCGACCGTGCAAACTTCATTTGCCTGGACAAGCGCATGATTCCAACTTTAATCATCTAAGATATCAGCTATAGTTTCAGGAATTCCTTCAATCCCGAAATTCCTGTGTGCCTGAGGATTCTTCTTGAGGCGGACGCTCCTTTTAATGCGGCCGCCATGAATGCCGATGGCGAAACCTGGATGGATGTATGTTTTCACGACCACGTCAAAAACCAAATCTACGCGCCGTACCCCTATGTGTGGCATTCTGTGGACATATGGAATTCGGTAGGAAATTTGCTCGAACGCTATAAACGTCTAAAAAAACGTTTTCCAGACCTTAGTCTGAAGCACAACCCGGTAACCGCCATTTATGTTCTGGGAAACAGGCATGTCCCCAGGTTGCTCAATTTAGCAAAAGTGCTGAAAAAATTTATCAGAAAAACCTTGCCAGTAACTATTCAGCAAAAAAAACGAAAATAATTGACAGGTATTTTGTCTGAACTGGATAAAAACAATGTGGAATGGCGCATAATTCTGTTTTTTGCCTGAGACCGGGTCACAATGGCTGTAAGGGGGGAATACTGATTGATAACGCCTGACAATTTTTTTTTCGTCTTACAAGCGCACGCTCAGTGCAAAAATTTGTTTTTCCAAACCCATGCGAAAATAGTGCATGGCCAATCTACGCGAATCTAAAAATTCGGCTGATTGATTTTATAAGACTTAACCGAGGCATTGACCGGTTCAGACAAAAAAGACAGTCCTGGAATGCAACGTTTTACCCATTTTTATATCTAATCCTTTTAGGTTAAAATAAAATTTTTCAATCAATCCCTTGGAGACCCGAACAGAATGCGCAAATTCAAAAAAGGTAAAGTGATCATTCGTCAGGGAGCCCGTGGAACCACTGCCTATTTTATTGAAAAAGGAAAAGTGGAAATTTCCCGGGAAGATGCCGAGGGTAATAAAGATGTCATTTCAATTTTAAAGAAGGATGAAATTTTTGGAGAAATGGCCTTGGTGGCGGGTTGGCCCCGTACCGCCACAGCAATCGCACTTGAAGATTGCGAATTAAGGGTTTTAACTCGAAAAGAATTTCAAAAACTGCCTGAAACCGATCCTGGTGTGCAGTATATTAGAAAGATAATGGATTCTCGCGTCAAAGAGAATAAAGAGTACCGTTGGGTTCGTAAATAAGGTATTCTCCCTTGAGACTCATTGCAAATATTTGAAGTAGTAACTGGAATCGGTCGCTTTGCATTCGCAAAACCTTTCCCTGCCCAGTCTCGGGTTAAATGTGGAAGGGCTGGTAGACTCATTAAAACTTTCTCTCATTTTTAGCCGGATTTTCCGGCGGTTGGCTTATGGAAAAAAACTTTGAACCCCTTAAAGAACGCTTGCGAAAAATCAATGAACGCCTCGACCCCGATGAACAAGCCTATTTCGGGCCTCTCATAGAAAAATTCAAGGGGGAAACCTCCGAGTTTCAACGGGTTATGCGGGATCTCGGAAAATTTGGAGACAAGATTGGCGAAGGATCCAAATTTGCTATCTATCGGGAGGTCCAGCACCTGTTCGATGATGCCAACCGGAAAAAATAATTGAGACATGAGTCACTCTGCGGTCCATTTACGGATACTGGGAGACGTTCAAGGAGTGTATTATCGGGCCAGTGCCGCTGAAAAGGCTCGGGAACTGGGTTTGGCCGGCTGGGTCCGTAACGAAACAGATGGCTCAGTAGAATTGTTCGCGGAAGGCGATCCTGCCCTGTTCGATAATTTGATCGCCTGGTGTCGCAAGGGTCCCCCTGCCGCACGGGTTTCAGATGTTAAAATCCAGGATGCATCCCCTCAAGGATTAAAGGAATTTGAAATCCGCCACTAACCCTCTGTCTTTCCATATAAAGTGATCTCAATCAAGGGCCTTGTAAAAAAATACAACCAGACTCTGGCAGTAAAACATCTGGACCTTGAAGTTCCCGCTGGAGAATTTTTCGGATTTTTGGGGCCAAACGGAGCGGGCAAAACCACCACCATAAAAATGATGGCCGGTTTGCTGAAACCCACCGCAGGCACCATCACTCTGGGCGGATTTGACATCACTCAGGATCCGGTATCCGCAAAAAGCTTGCTGGGTTACATTCCCGACCGACCCTTTATTTACGAAAAACTTACGGGTCGCGAATACTTGCAGTTTATTGCAGACTTGTATGCTGTGGATTCAGCCCTTGCAGAGGAACGCACCGAACAGTTCCTTGAGTTTTTTGATTTGTCCGACTTTTCAGACGAATTGATCGAAGGCTACTCGCACGGGATGAAGCAAAAACTGATCATTTCCGGAGCGATCATTCATGATCCTAAAGTGGTGGTGGTAGACGAGCCTTTGGTGGGACTCGATCCCAAAGGAGCCCGACAAGTGAAGCAGTTATTCCTGGACCTTTGCCGAAAGGGCGTTACGGTTTTTATGTCGACTCATTCCCTGGGAATCGCTGAGGCCATGTGCCATCGCATCGGGATCATTCAAAAGGGAGAAGTGGTTGCCCTGGGGTCCGTCGAGGAATTGCGTAATGTCGCACAAAACGCCCACGGCGACCTGGAAGACATCTTTCTCGAAATCACCGGTGACATTGAATTGCCATCCATTGTAGCCTCCCTGCAAACACCCGCTGGGTAAATGGATTAAACATTAAACCGGATGTGCAGGCAGTCGCCATCTTTAACGGTGTATTCTTTACCTTCCAGGCGAAACAATCCCGCTTCCTTGATGGCCTGCTCGGTTTTATATTTCACCAGGTCATCAAAATTGTACACCTCGGCGCGAATGAACCCCTTTTCCAGGTCGGAATGAATTTTGCCCCCGGCCTGTGGCGCTTTAGTATTAGCCTTCACCGTCCAGGCACGGTTTTCTGACCCACCCACCGTAAAGAAGGTGACCAGATCCAATAGCCGATATCCCCCTTCTATCATGGCATGCAAACCGGTTTCGGTAAGTCCCATTTCTTCCATCATCATCGCGCGTTCTTCTAAATCTTCAATTTCCTGAATCTCCTGTTCCAGTTGACCGCACAAAACCACCGCTTGATTGCCCTCCGATTCGGCGTACTGTTTCGCTTTCTTAACGGCTTCGGTATCGGTATCGGCAGGATCTGCAATATTACAAACGTAAAGCACTGGTTTGGTCGTGATCAACGCCAGTGATTTCACATAGGCCTGGTCCACTGCCATATCGAATTGAACCGTGCGGGCGGGTCGGTTGTCAAACAATGCGTCAATCAACTGCGTGAGTACATTCATTTGCGCACGCGCATCCTTGTCTCCGGACCTGGCAAGTTTTTCGAGTTTCTGTTTTCTTTTTTCGAGAACTTCCAGATCGGCGATCATCAATTCCGTATTGATGATATCGATATCCGAGACGGGATCGGGCGTTTCCCCTTCGTCGCCCAGATTGGGATCTTTAAAACAGCGAACAATATGGGCCAATGCATCCATTTCGCGAATATTGCCGAGGAACTGGTTGCCCAGACCTTCACCTTTGGAAGACCCTTTCACAAGGCCGGCGATGTCCACGAATTGCATCGTGGTCGGCGTTTTTTTGTCAGCCGGAATCAACTCATGAATCTCGTCAAGCCGTTTATCCGGAACCTGCACCACACCAATGTTTGGTTTGATGGTGCTGAACGCGTAATTGGAAGCCTCCGCATGGCCCTGGGTCAGGGCATTGAACAAAGTGGTCTTGCCCACATTGGGCAGGCCCACGAAACCGCATGTGAATCCCATAATCGTTTTCTCTTTCTAATTGATAAATTTTATCGTGTGGCTTTAGCGTCTGCCGTTGCTCCTTCCACCAGATCTGGGCCGAAAGAGCGATGCAGTTGCTGGAAGGATTTGAGAAACATCAAAGAACCCAAAACAAAAAACGCGTACACACTGATGATTTTAAAAAATACCGGTTCTTCCACAAAACTGAGCAAGGTCAAAAAGACCACAGCTCCGATATTTCCATAAGCTCCCGCCATGCCGGCCAAGCGGCCTGTGAGATCCTTGCGGATCAGGGGAACCATTGAGAAGCAGGCACCATTTCCGGACTGGATAAAAACGGAAGCAATCAAAGCCAGAGTAACCGTTCCCCATAAGGGGAAAGAACCATCAATGCCGCTCAGGAGCCAAAATGACACGCCTGCTCCCAGGATCAACAGGGACAAACTGCGCCGCCTGCCAAAAGTGTCCGAGAGCCATCCACCGCTGGGCCGGGTGAATAGATTCAAAACAGCAAACGCAGAACCCAATACGCCGGCACTGGCAACTGACAGATGATACATTGATTCCAGGTATTCTGGAAACATGGAGATCACCGCCAGTTCCGAACCGAAGGTGAGAGCATACACTAAACTCAAAATTAAAATCCGGGAAAATTCATAACGTTGGTCTTCAGAAATTGGCTGAGAGAGTCGGGGCAGATTGTGTGCCAGAATTTTCCGGACTTGAATCGCAAAGAACACCATCACCAGAGCGCCCAAGGCCCAGGCCACTTCAGAAGAGATCAATGGTAAAGGGTGGCCGGAAAGTTTCCACACAAACAAGATCAAGGATCCATAAACCGGGATAACAAGAATGATGTATAGAATCAAGTCCCTGAAGGAAGCAACATCCAGTGTTTTTTCGGCAGGTTTTTTTATTGCTTGATGGTGACCTGGAGAATCATCGGCAAATCTAAAATAGACAAAAGCCCAGGCCAAACAAACCAGACCCAGAGCCCCTGTGGCGATCCGCCAGCCCACATCGGTAGAAAAAGGCAAAGCAATCAAAGGTAAACAAAAAGTGGCCGCGGCCGCTCCGAAATTGCCCCAACCACCATAGACCCCCTGTGCGGTTCCCATTTTCTCCGGCGGAAACCATTCGCCGATCATTTTGATTCCCACCACAAAACCGGCACCTACAATACTCATTAACAGGCGCGTCACTAATAAATGCCAAAACTGGGTCGATAGGGCGAAGAGCAGGGAAACCAGAGCGGTGAATATCAACAAACCCGAGAACACTTTGCGTGGACCCCAAAAGTCTACCAGCGACCCGATCAAAATGCGCGCGGGGATCGTGAGAGCCACATTGCAAATCATCAAAATGTTGATTTGTTCTGAACTGATACCCAGTGTTGCTTTCAGGGTGGTGTTGAACGGCGCCATGTTGAACCAGGCGACAAAGGTCAGGAAAAAGCAGATCCAGGTGAGGTGTAAAATTCTCGCCTGTTTTCCCTGAATGCCGAACATATTGATTTTAAGGATTGCGGTATTACTGATTGAGCGGGTAATTGGCCATCAATTGATGGGTTTTCACCACATCATTCGAGTCGAAGGTGATGATCAGGTCTTTAGATGTGTCATCACCCAGGCTGTGATAGTAGTTGTACTCATACACCCAGATCGGCCGGCCGTTATATATCCCTTTCTTGAACGGTTGTCCAAACATGGAGAGGATGTCCTCCCGGGTGGTCTGACCATTCACGATTTGATTGACCTGGGTTTCATTAAAATCCTTGCCTACCGTTCCGCAACCGATGAGTCCCATCAGGCTGATACACATTGCCAAGCAGATCAGGATTTTCTTCATTTTGAGCACTCCTTCTTTTGTTGGGTTGAAATGTTTTATGGAGAGATGTTTAACGATAGATTAAATTCAATGTATGGTGAGATCAACTACCAGTTGCGCCAGTGTATAAATCGTATTTTATCACGGACCCTGTCTTTTAAAAAGACAAGGGATAGATAAATAGGTCATTTTACCAATTAACCTGAATTATTACTTAACGCTATCAGATTTCCAAATTGACGATTTGAGTGCAAAGCCTGTTTAACCGGGGTTATGGATAAGAAGTCACCCTCTTCCCAGGAGTGAGAGGACTAAGGTAAGGGGGATAAATGAGGCCAAAGGCCCACAATTTAGAGTCCTTAAAAAGTTCTTTGACCCATTTTAACGTCTTTTTGGGTTTCCCCCTTATTATCCATAACTCGGGAAATTTACCGAAAACAATATTTAAAATAGGTTCATGACTAGTTAACGTCCTCCAAAGAGGGCTAAAATGTAGTTATGAAGCGGCGAAACCCGATTTTAAAACGCGCCCGAATTTCGACCAAGAAATTTAGGGAACTTTTGAGGTACTTTTCAC